>CAJTMC010000021.1 GCA_910577115.1 uncultured Lachnospiraceae bacterium | reverse complement strand
GCCGCACATTTTGACTTATATGTCAATAGTTTTTGAAAACTTAACAAAAATGTTTTCTGGGATATGGAGGAAAGCAAAAAAGCAGAACATGAAAAAAGAGCGGAAATTCGGGCTTAAAGAGTTTCCGAGACCGCTCTAGAAGATTAATGGAGGTATAAGTAATTGCCAAAAGTATCGGTGATAATCCCCGTATTTAATGCGGAGGATTACCTTGCGGAATGCTTGGACAGTGTAATTAACCAAACATTCTGGGACATGGAAATCATATGTATTGATGATGCTTCGACAGATGGGTCGCTAGATATTTTGCAGCAGTATGCACATAAAGATTTTAGACTTACCATTCTTCGGAATAGGGAAAACAGAGGCTTGTCATTTACTAGAAATGTTGGATTGGAAAATGCATCAGGTGATTATGTTTTATTTGTGGATTCTGATGATTATATAGATAAAAAGCTTGTTTCATTAACAGTAGAAGTGTCAGAAAATGCGGATATAGTATGTTTTGATTACGTGAAGAATGATGAATTAGGGAATAGTCATGATGAACATTTGTTTGATATAGAATCTGGCAGACATAGTGCAATGGATTATTTTACAGAAACGGTAGAAAAAAATAGCATTGTGTATAGTGCGTGGTCGAAATTATATAGTAGAAAATTTTTGATTAAGAATAATATTAAATTTATCAATGGAATCAAATATGAAGATGTAGTGTTTAATTTCTTATGTATGATGAAGGCAGATACGATATATTGTCTGAAAGAAAAACTGTATACATACCGTATACGAAGCGACTCAATTATGACAGCAAATATAGATGGGAAGAATGTGACGGACTATTTTTATATAATATGCTGGCTGACACATTATTATTTGGGGCATTATGTTGATGTGGGAGCGGAAAGAGCTGTGGAAAAGTATATTCATACAGTATTTCACAGCTTTATCAGCTGCTACAGGAGATATGCATCGGATAATGATGGGTATACATTAAAAAATGATTTAAAAAAAGACATTGCGAAATTATATGGAATAGTTACAGGATATGAAAATTACCATGGGCTGTTGCAGCAAAATATTGAGGAACGGATAGAGACAATAAGGGAAGCAAAACACATTATTCTTTATGGCGCAGGAGATATTGCAAGGGAAGTGCTAGAAGTGTTGAACCGGTATGATATTGCAATAGATGGAATTGCAGTGTCAAATAGGCTACAAAGCAAGAGAAGCCTTTTAGGCAATAGGGTATGTGCAGTTACGGAATACATAGACAAGAAGGAAGACAGTCTTATTATTATGGCAACATCTCCCAAGTTTTATTCTGAAATTAGAGAAAATCTTTTGCAATTAGGATTTCGGTACTATATGGAAATCTTTTGAGAAGGAGCAAGTATGAAAAAAATATACATATTTGGTGTAGGTAAAGGCAAGGAAATTGTAAAGGAAAATTTAGTGGAGGGCGGCGTAGAACTGCTTGGATATGTTGATAATGAAGCATATTTGTATAAAGATGGTATTGATGGGAAAAAAGTGCTGCTGCCACAAGAAATTGAGAAAGATTTTGATTACATTATAGTGTCTGTTATGAGATACAAGTATATTGATGAGCAGTTGTTGGGATTGGGAATAGGACGGGATAAGATTATTCATTTTTTTTCTTTTAATGAAACAGTTATAGAAGATTATTGGAGTGTCCTGCAGAGAAACGGCTGGAAGTTTGAGGCAATGCTGTTTGAGTTTGAGAAAAAAGTGCGTCCTTACAGCCAGAACCTCATATATGAGTTAGGGGATACAAGAAATACAGAAAATATAGTTTATCCGAAAATTCTGCCGGCAAAAGAAGCAGTGGAATTGATTTGCAAGGAGCATAAATCACTTGCACGGTTTGGGGATTATGAGTTTGAACTAATGCAGATGAAGAAAAGAGCCAGATATCAACAGGTAAGCAGGGAACTGGCAGACCGATTAAAAGAAATTATCCGGTGTAAAGATGAGAATATTATTATAGCAATTGCAGACAATTACGGCTCTTTGGATAAGTATACACAGGAGGCGGCAGAAGACATCAGGGCATATTTGAGCCCGCAGGTCAGGCATGAACACATGGACTTATTAGACTTGGAAAAGACATATTATGATGCTTATTTATCACGTCCATATATTATGCATAAAGATAAGGACAAAGAAAAAGCGAGAAAGCGTTTTGATGCATTGAAGGAGATATGGAAAGGACGGGATATCATTATTGTAGAAGGGAACCAGACCAGAATGGGAGTAGGCAATGACCTGCTTGACGGGGCGCGTTCTGTCAAGAGGGTGATAGCGCCAAATGAAAATGCGTTTAGTAAGTATGATGCAATATTAGAGTATGTGAAAAAAGTAGCAAAAGATGAACTGGTGTTAATTGCCTTAGGCGCTACAGCCACTGTTCTGGCATATGATTTGGCACGCAGCGGACTATGGGCGGTTGATATAGGACATCTTGATCTTGAGTATGAATGGTATTGTTCGGCAGCAAAGGAAAGACATAAAATCCCGTATAAATATGTGAATGAAATTTACCGCGGCAACCAGGTCGGTGATTTGCCGGAACATCTGCGGGAGGAGTATGAAAAGGAGATTGTGTGTAATCTCGCATGATGTATTAACAGATGACGGATATATACAGGGAAGCGGAATTTTTTTGTGTCCGTTTTGGAGAATTGATGGACAGGGGGGGAATTTATGGAGCAGGCAGGAAAGCGGGATGTAATTATATATGGTTTGGGAAATACCGTTTGGGACATGATTGACTATATCAGAATGCGTTTTCATATTATGGGCTGTTCCGACAGCAATACCGAAAAAGCAGATACAGCGGACAAGCTGGGAATCCCGTTTGTATATCCGGAAAAACTATGCAGCTTGGAATATGATTACATTTTGATTACAAGCGTGTACGACGACGAGATTAGCAGACAGCTGGTGGAAACAAAGGGGCTGCCACGGGAAAAGGTCTTAAGACGGATACAGTGGTGCAGGATGTTATTTACATATAGTTTCGGCAGTATGAATAAGGATAAGACATTTTACCTTTTTTCACATCCGATACATCTTAGGGATGGATTGTTTTCATTTTTGTTTGCATTTTTAGAGCAGATGGATTTTGTTGAGAAGAACGACTGCATACCTGTTGTCGATATGCAGAATTTTCAAAACCAGTATTTAGATGATGACAAAATTGGCGTTGAAAATGCGTGGGAATACTATTATGCCCCTCTTTCGGAATATTCGCTTGCGGAAGTATATCAAAGCAAAAATGTGATACTTGGATATGATGATAACTGTTATAAAGGAAATTATGAACAGAAATATAATATAAAACAGATGAGTATGCTTTATCAAAAATATATCCGTTATAATAAGGAAACCGCGGAGGCAGCACGGAAAGCGTATAGAAGGAATATTGACCAAACAAAAAAAACGTTAGGCGTGCTTTTCAGAGGTTCTGACATGAGTGCATTAAAATTAAAAAATCACCCTGTCCAGCCGACAATTGATGAGATGATTTCTTTAATACATAAATATATGGAGGAATGGGAGTGTGAGCGGATATTTCTGAGCACGGAGGATGCCGGGGCGGCTAGGCGGCTGAAGGCTGAATTTGGAGAAATACTGAGTTGCACAGACCAGAAACGGTTTGCGGATACGGGACAAACATGGTTGGCAAATATTAACTTTGAAAGAGAGCATGACAGATATTTAAGGGGGATTGAATATTTAATTACAATAGAACTTTTATCAAGGTGTGACTGCCTTTTGGCGGGTATCTGTACGGGAAGTATTTGCGCCCAGATTATGAACAACGGGAAATATGAGCATGTTAAAATGATAGATAAGGGAGAATACGAATGAAGCTTTGCAGGCTTACAGAGGATAATGTTAAAAATCTGTATGGCAAAAAAATATGCTGTTTTGAATACTCTGCATCATATATGGAAGAACTGTGTGCGGCTTATGATGTGGCAGAAAAGATTGATAAGATTGTTGACGTAAATGTGCGCAATCAGGGAATGCACAGTCTTAACGGAAGAAACATTGAGGTATGCGGGACTGGGTATTTTGAAAGCTTGGATATACCCAATACGGCAATTCTGATAACAAGCGATTATTTTATCGAAGCATATGAAAAGCTGTGCAGCATGCCCCTGCTGAAAGCATCGGCGGATACGGTTTATTATTTTGTCAATAAAGAAACAGGGTATGAACTCGAATACAGGAAACTGTATAAGGAAACACCGCTTAAATCCATTATTCTTTTCCGCAGCGGTCCCCATGCGTCTTCCTACGTGAAAGGCATGGACTTTGCGGATAACGCCAGGGCGCTTTTTGAATATATGCTTCAAAACGGATATAACGAAAAATATGAACTGATATGGCTTGTAAAAAATCCCGATGAATGGGAAGGACATTATAATGCCAAAAATGTGAAATTTTTATCATACGAATGGTCGGTTTCTGAAAACCAAAAGGAGCGTGACCGTTACTATCATGCGCTCTGCCTTGCAAAGTACATCTTTTTTACGGATGCGTACGGTTTTGCAAGAAACTGCCGTAAGGATCAGACACGCATACAGCTCTGGCACGGATGCGGTTTTAAGACAAGGGTAAACTTTGTGCGCTGCGAAAGACGGTATGAATATACAACCGTAATCAGTGACCTGTATTCCAAAATACATCAGGATATATACGGACTCAGGGAAGATCAGGTTCTCGTGACCGGATATGCAAAACAGGACTGGCTGTTTCATCCCGTTATGGACTGGAAGGACAGGCTGGGAATTCCCGAAGCGCAAAAATACATATTCTGGCTGCCCACTTTCCGCATGGCAAAGCAGCAGCTTCAAAATCTGAACGAATATGAACTTGGCGGTCAGACAGGGCTGCCCGTTGTCTGCACCCATGAGATGCTTGTGCATCTGGACGGGCTGCTTAAGGGCATGGGGATTGTTCTGATATTGAAGCTGCATCCTTTTCAGGACAGGGAAAAAACAGGCAGTATAGACATGGAAAACATTGTCATGCTGGATAACGGACAGCTTGCCGAGAAGGACATACAGATTAACCAGCTTCTGGGGCATGCGGATGCATTAATCAGCGATTACTCCTCCGCGGCGGTTGACTACATGATTTTGGACAGGCCGATTGCATTTACGCTGGATGATGTGGAGGAGTATGGGCATAGCCGGGGATTTGTATTTGAAAATATCAGGGAATGGCTTCCGGGCATGGAGCTGTTTTCTTTTGAGGACATGTGCCGTTTTATAAAAGAAATCGGCAGGGATACGGATACTACAAAAGAAAAGCGCCGAAAATTAACGTCCCAAATGCATAAATATCAGGACGGCAACAGCTGCAGGAGGATTTCAGAGGCCCTGCGGATATAGATAAAAACAACAGGAGAACAGTTATGGGTTTTGAACTTACGGCATCACTGATGTGTGCCAATTACGGCAATCTGGAGAAGGAAATAAGGGAGCTGGACGAGGGCGGCATTGACTCGTTCCACATTGACATCATGGACGGCAGGTTTGTACCGAATTTCGCCATGTCCTTAAACGACATGAAGTACATAGCAGGCGCGACAAAAAAGCCGCTTGACGTGCATCTGATGATAGAGCACCCAAACAACCGCGTGGAGATTTTTCTGAAAAATCTGAGGAAGGGCGATACAGTGTACATTCACCCCGAAGCGGAATATCATCCGTCAACGACGCTGCAGAAAATCATAAATGCGGGGATGATACCGGGCATAGCAATTAATCCGGGGACAAGCATTGAAACGGTATACGAAATGCTCCGCATTGTAAAAAAGGTCCTTGTCATGACCGTAAATCCCGGAAATGCGGGGCAGATGTACATGCCGTATGTCGGGAAGAAGATTGACAAGCTGCTGCTTTTAAAGGAAGAAATGGGATTTAAGGCATACTGGGACGGGGCGTGCAGTGCGGACAAGATTTTAAAGTTTGCGCCAAAGGGGATAGACGGCTTTGTGCTTGGAACAACGCTCCTGTTTGGCAAGAACAGACCATATGGGGATATTATCCACGAAATCCATCACTACTGTGATGATATCTGATATTATCTGGGACAGGACAGGGGGCACGGTAAATGGCGGTTGCATTAATCTTATCGGGCGGAACCGGAACCCGCCTCGGGATGGACATTCCGAAACAGTATATAGAAGTATATGACAGACCTGTCATTTCCTACTGCATTGAGCAGCTGTCCTGTCATGGAATGATTGACGGGATACAGATTGTGGCGGCATTGCAGTGGCGGGAAACAGTATGGGAAAGCCTGAAAAAATATGACAGGAATGAGAAATTTCGGGGATTTTCAACTCCGGGAGAGAACAGGCAGTTTTCCATTTATAACGGATTAGCAGATATCAGGGGTTATGCGGACGATTCGGATGTTGTGCTGGTACATGACGCGGCAAGGCCTCTGCTCTCGGCGCAGATGATAACGGACTGTTTGGAAGCGGTACAGGGTCATGACGGGGCAGTGCCGGTCCTCCCGATGAAAGATACGGTATACCAGAGCGCGGACGGGAAGAAAATCAGCGCGCTGGTAAAACGGAGCGAGATTTATGCGGGACAGGCGCCGGAGGCATTCCGGATAGGGGCATACCATGAGGCAAACAGGCGGCTGTGTCCTGATAAAATATTAACAATAAACGGCTCGACGGAGCCCGCGGTAATGGCAGGAATGGATATGGTCATGATACCGGGGGACGAGGGAAATTTTAAGATAACAACAAAGGAAGATTTGGAGCGTTTCAGGGACATTATAAAAACAAACCGCAGGACACTTCGTAAATAAAGAACAGGGAGAGAACAAAACGTTAAGGAAACGTTAATAAAATCAGGGCTGTCCGTCCGGCACGCGGGCTGGGAGGGCACAAAATATTTAAGAAATATGTATTGCCAAATCGGGCGCAATTATCTTACTACACTGGGAAAGCACAAAATATTTAAGAAACGGAAATGTTAAAAGGAGCAGCAGATGAAAGCATGGGTTTTGCATGATGTAAGCGATATACGTTTTGAGGAAGTGGACAAGCCTTCCGCTGCGGAAGACGGGGTGCTTGTTACCGTAAAGGCTGCGGGCATCTGCGGATCGGATATTCCAAGAATTTATAAGACAGGAGCCCATGTGCATCCGCTGATACCCGGACATGAGTTTTCCGGTCAGGTGGTAAAATTAGGGGAAAGAGCCGATGCAAAATGGCTTGGAAAGCGGGTCGGAATTTTTCCGCTTATTCCATGCGGAAAGTGTGCTGCATGTCAGAAACGGCATTATGAACTGTGCCGCAGCTACAGTTATTTAGGTTCGCGCAGGAACGGCGGATTTGCGGAATATGCGGCAGTTCCCGAATGGAACCTGATAGAGCTGCCTGAAAATGTAACATATGAGGAAGCTGCGATGCTGGAGCCAATGGCAGTGGCAGTGCATGCGATGCGCAGGATACAGCCACATAAATATGACACGACTGTCATTTTAGGACTCGGAACAATCGGCATGCTGCTCTTGATGTTTTTAAAAGATGCAGGCATAGAAAATATTTTGGCAGTAGGAAACAAGGAATTCCAAAGGAACACTGTTCTGGCGCTTGGACTGGACGAAAGCTGTTACTGTGACAGCAAAACCCAGAATGTTTCCGAGTGGATCATGCAGCATACCAATCAGGCAGGGGCAGATATGTTCTTTGAATGCGTTGGAAGAAGTGAAACGTATTCACAGGCGGTCAATTTAACAGCGCCAATGGGACACATATGCCTCGTTGGAAACCCGTATTCGGACATGACACTGGAGCAATCCGTATACTGGAAAATCCTAAGAAACCAGCTCACAATAACGGGCACATGGAACTCGTCCTTTACACATCAAAACGACGATGACTGGCACTATGTACTTGACAGGCTGGCACAGAAAAAGATTTCACCAAAACAACTGATTTCACATAAATTAAAACTCCATGAGGCAGAAAGCGGCTTTCTAATCATGCGGAATAAAAAGGAAGACTACATTAAAATAATGGGACAAATAGAACATTGAAACCCTTAATGTAAGAGGCAGATGATGACAATCCGCCCCTTACTTTTTTAATATTTATAAATAAATTTACAATTACAAACAAAATTACAAATCCTGCGAGTAAAGACTAACCGAAGGCTTCGCCAAATAAAACCCTTGCCCAAAATCAGCCCCCAGCTCTTTCGCAGTCTCATACTCCTCCATCGTCTCAATCCCTTCCGCAATCACCATAATATAATTCTCATGACAATATTCAATCATACCGCGAACAAGTGACTGTGTGGACGGATTTTTGTGGATATCACGAATCAGGGACATATCCAGCTTGACAAAGTGGAAATCAAAGGATACAAGCATATCACTGTTGCTATACCCCGAACCGTAATCATCAAGTGCAATTGGAATATTCCACTTTGCACAGAAGGCGCGCTTTTTCTTGTCAATAGCAAGCTCGCTCTTAACACTTTCCGTAATCTCCATAACAACGCGGCCAAGCTTCTCTTCATACATCTTTTCAATCAGCGTCCACTCGTCATCGGCAAGAAGCTGATTCGGTATGGAATTGATAAAAATACGTGCATTGTCGTCTTCACGAACTTGACCAAAAAAGTTCTTTAATGCATGAAACCATGTGATACGCTCAATTTTATCAAGCTTTGCCTCAACCTGAGCCACGCGTAAAAGCTCCTCCGGCTTCCGAAGCAGATCGGAAATAGGGCGCATCAATGCTTCATAAGCAAAAACCGTACCGTTTTTCAGAGAAATAATAGGCTGATATACATATTTAATTGATTCATACTTAATCAGCCTGTTCAGCTCGCCAACACCCTGAACAAGAATGTAATCCTTAAGATAGCTCTCTTTATTGTAAGCCTTAATGCTTCCCTTAGAGGATTTCTTAATCTGATACATTGCAAAGTCCGCATACTTTAGGAGATCCGGATAGTTTGTGCCGTCCTCGGAGTAAAATGCCATTCCGGCAGAAGCACTCATATTCAGTTCCAAACCGTCAGGAAGCAGCAGCGTTTCCTGCATCAGCTCACTGTGAATCGCTTTCAACGTGGCAATCAGCGTTTCCTTTGGCTCGTCATATAAAAACATTGTAAACTCATCGCCGGCAAGACGTGCCGAAATACTCTTCTTGGGCATTCTGCGTTTCAGAAGGTCTGCAAGCGTGCAGATATACCGGTCACCAACCTCATGCCCGTACGTGTCGTTTGTATACTTCAAACTGTCAAGATCCCAAATAGAAAGCAGACCGTTTGTACAGTGTCCCTCGTCAATCATATATTTCATTTCACGTGCAAACGCACCGCGGTTATACAGTCCTGTGAGCGCATCGTAATCGCGGTCGTGCAGAATCTTTTGCTTCTCAAGCACACTCTGTGTAACGTCGGAAATAATCACAAGCGTGTTTTTACCCGTAGACTGCTGTTTGATATCCAGCCACTTATCGTCATAGTCGGGGCGATGATAACGGAACAAGTCGGCAGTCTCATGACTCGGCTCAAAAAATTCTTCCAGCTTCTTTAGCTTTCCCATAAGCATCGGCTTCAAAATATGATTGTGCTCCCAGCCTTCATCGGAAATTTCAAGAATTTCAAAAAGCTGGTGCGTACAGTAAATGCGCTCCTCTGATTCGTTAAATTCACAGACGGCAAGCGAAATACCCGCAACATCAATAATATCAGACATTTTATTTCCAAGCCGGTAAATAGAATCATTTTGATTGCTGATTGCATCTGCAAGCGTATCAAATTCGGTAATTCGTGTCTTTGGCAGCGCAGAGTTTGCAGGTGACAGCTTCGGAATACTGCGGCTCAGCACGCGGATCGGGCGCATGAAGAGATGCGTGATAAAAAAGGTTCCCGCAACTGCAAGAAGGAGCGCAACGGACACAGCCCCAACCAGCACAAGCTTTAAATGATCGGACGGCGCATAAAGCGTATCCGTACCGACTACCCCGCATAAAACCCATTGCTGCCTGTAATAAGGCGATTGATCCGTATAAAGCCGCAGCGGTTTCATACAGACACTGGTAGGAGTGGGAAGGGAGTTGTTCTTGATATCATAAATCCCGTATTTTGCATCATGTACGGATACGGATACCTGTTCACCGCTTGCCAGTACAGGATAATAGTCATCATTGCCGACATAAATGCTGGAAATTCTTGACATATTTTCGGTGACGCCTAAAAGATAAGTGCCATATGAATCTATCAGCAGGTTTTGGTCGGGCAGACAGGACTTGAGATAGTTGAAACTAACACCAAAGCCAATCACGCCGTAAGGCTTATGATGCTCGTCAATCAGCGGAACAGTATAAAAAAGACAGTTCTTATCCTCTTCATGAATCGCATTTGAGACGGAAAAATAACCAAGATCACTGGCAGACAGCTCCGGATACGATGCCACACTGTCAATAACTGTCTGATAAAACGGACAGTCAATATCCGTCTCTAAGGTCTGGCTCCACATGGAATCAAGGGTAAGCTCATAATCATATAAAAGCCGCGTCGGACCGATTGCCACATAAATGTCGGCATTATTTTTCGGTGTATTGTAGGGATTTTGGTCCGTCAGATAAACGGCGTCATGAACAGTGCCATGATTACCGTCCTCAAGTATCACAAAGCATGCGCTTGTAGAAGTTGCACGCATTGCAGCTAACACATCAGGCGTAATATCGGCCAAAAGCTGATTGCGGTTTTCACTGTTATTCAGATATGCAGAAATGCTCAGCTCAAGTGCAGAAGCGTTTTCCAGCGTGCGGTCAGAAACCGCAGTATAAAAATCCGATAAATTGACAAAGCCCCCAAAATATTTCTCCAGTGAAAAAGCGCTTGCGGAAACGGTGCGGTCAAGTACCTTAAAGGTGTTTTCATTCATGTCTTCGGGCATGCCGCTTGTGATAAGAAAGCCTGCAAATACAGAGGTTTGCAGCAGGATAATCAAAATCAGCGACAGCATAACATAGTACTTTAAGCTGATGCTTGTGATGTAGGTTCTCAAGTAAATACGCCTCCTAGTTGCAGTATTGTTTTAGTTCGGAAAGAGTGTCTGCATACCATTCTTTAAAATGCTCCTCCGAAAGATATTCGTCGGGCGGCGCGCCGTTCTCAATCTCAGAACGGTCGGCAATTGCAAGGGCGGGCATTGTCCGCTCCAGCACGTCTTTGGCTTGCGAACCGCCCACAAAGCCTGTGGGTGCATACATAATGTATTTTTCCATCTGCGTAAGCGATGTCATGATAGCATCACGAATCACGGCATTTGCGGAATGCTCTTCCAAATATGCCGATATCACGTCCGTTTTCACTGCTTCAAGAGAAACAGGCATATAACCGCTGCTCGCAGAAAATTTCAGATTTTGTTCACTTTCGGTAAACCACTTTAAAAACAGAACACTTGCGTATTCTTCCGCCTCCGTGGACTTTGTGACGGCCATTCCGGCGCCCTGCAAAACGGCATACGGAGCAGTGTCTTTAAAATTGGGAAGCGGCAAAACCATACATTCAATCGGATAAGCGGTACCGTCAGGCAGCACAACCTCGTTTGGAAAGTACGCGGCATTGGAAGAGGAGCAGACCAAAGCGATAATTTCGCCGACCCGCACGTCATCACATCGGGATTTTCCGACTTGGCTGTAATATCCGTTGACATAAGGCACATAAAAATGATTCCACACTTTCTTCATGACGGATTGATCAAAGTCAAGTGTGATTGGATATGAGGAATCATTGAAAAGCTCATGCCCAAGCTGCGAGCTGCCAAGAATCGGATAATTGGCAAAAGAATCCCGTCCAAAAAATGCCTTCCCCTCTGACCATTCGTAATATTCCTGTGCGGTCATGGCAAGCCCTTCCCATGTCTGCAATGAATAGATATCTGCACCGGTATCCCTTGCAAATTTGTCCCAATCCGTCTTATTCAGCATCAACACCTCTGTTGATTTTGCGACCGGAAAAATTTCCCATGCATTGTCCTGACCAATGTATCCGGAATCCAAAAACTGGCGCACATAAGTGAGCTTTTCATCTTCGGTTATGTACTCGTTGAAATCAACAAGAGTGATCTTGCTTTTCAGTGACAGGGCAGTGTCCGGATAGCATTGAAAAATATTTGGCATTTTGGCAGAACCAATCTTTTCGGAAGCGGAATTCCAAAGCGCATTCTCAAGGTCTGTGGTGGAACTCATGCTCTGCGCTGTGATGATCACGCCGTTTTCCCGCCCGACCGTATTGTTAAATTCCGTAACAAGTTCATCAAACCGGGACGCGGTATGACCGTTGTAATAGTGCCACACGCTGATTGTTGTCGGATTGCCCTTGGAGAGGCCATGATTATCGTTACTGCATCCGCAAAGTGTGAGCGCTGCCAATAGTAAAATCCATAAAATGGAAAGTCGTTTCTTCATTTGCACTCTACTTCCTTTTTGCCCGAAATAAATAGCTGTTTTGTCAAGTATACCACATATTCCCATGCGGAAAAACAAAAATATGAAAAATATTCCTGTGTGAAACTATTGCCACAAACATCGAAAATTTGGTATAATGCTACCATTCACTTTAAAAACGGAGGCGAAGAGAAAATCAGGGGGATAAATTATGAGATTTACAATAGATGAATTGAAAATAAAAAAACATATTTGCAAGGTGGTTATGCTGCTGCTGGTCATGGTGCTGGGAATGCATGCGGATATGCAAGTAAGCGCAAATGAAGAAAGAGCGCTTGACATGACGTTTGCGACGTCCGCACTGAGTCTGCTCTCGAACAAAACGACGATATCATATACTGCGGTGTTGCCCGAACTGCCGGTCAGTGATGACGGAGCGCTCTATTTGTTTGAATTGCAGCCAAGTGAGTATGTGGTATCACCTGCGGCAGTGCCTGTCGCGTCTGCACCAGTATCAAAGACGCCATCCTTTACATTGCCCTATACGGAGGGGCGGCTTTACACGAAACTCGGACTTGCCGTAAAATCAAACGGTCAGAATGTGCTGATTGCGCATCCGCAGTACATCGCCAATCCTGAGCTTCTTGCCATATATACAAAGCCAAGAGCGGTAAGACCGCTGAAATCCGAGCAGGGAAAAGAGTTTTGCAATTTAAATCTTTCGGGAAATATCAGCGGCGTTCTTGCAGGAGAGTACACGACAGTTCAAGTGATGAATACTGGTTCTGATCAGACAGTTACCAATCCGTATGCAAGAGCGGAAGCGGTGCCAATGGATACGCATCCCGTAACGCCCAGATATTACATGCTCAACGCGTCCGATCCGCAGGGAATCAAGGCGATTACATCGGAACTCCAGCTTTGCGCGCTGAGTGCGACGCTTGAAAACTTTATTATCGGTAACGAAGTGAATATGCGCACGTGGAATTACATGATGTGGACGGACTGGGATCATTATGTCAGAGAGTATGCACAGGCATTTCGCGTGTCCTATAATGCAATCAAGAGCCGGAACGCAAACGCACGCGTGTTTGTTTGTATTGACCAGAACTGGGACAGAAACCGCCGCGTGGGACATAAAGAATACTATGAATACATGGATGGAAAAGACTTTCTTGCAAAATTCAATGAAATCATTGCAAGCGAGGGGAATATTGACTGGGGCGTGGCGCAGCACCCCTATCCGGTACCGCTTACATACGCAAAATTTTGGGATATGTCAGAATGCAGGAACGGGTCATATATGGCAGAGCAGATTGCGTCAGGAAAGATGGTGAGCTTTCAGAATCTGTCACTTTTGACCAACTATTTACAACGACCGGAGCTGTTAAGCCCCGCCGGAAATGTCAGACATGTGATTTTAAGCGAAATCGGGATTGTAAATTCACAAGGGGAGGAGATACAGGCAGCAACTATATATGCAGCTTATATGGCGGCGAAAAGAAATCCGTATATTGACGAAATTATCTATCTGCTTGCAGATAGCGAGCCGGCAATTGATACAAGGCTTAGCGGTCAGTCCCAGTTTGTATATGACAGTCTTGGCACACCAGGCGAGGCAGCATGTGATGCGTGGGCGAAATCATTGATTGGAATCAGCGACTGGTCGCAGGTGCTTCGGTAAATGCAGCAGTAAGAATTCTTGGAACGCAAGCTGTTTCGCTTGCGTTTTTTCTTGCACGAATCACGTAGAAAGGCTATACTAAAAAACGGAGGATTGCGATATGGGAAAAGTAGATAAAAATAAACAGCAGAAAAGAACCTCCCTTCTTGAAACGGCATTCAGCCTTTTTACAAGCCGCGGAATCCACAATACGTCTATATCGGACATCGTGGAGAGGGCGGGAGTGGCGAAGGGAACGTTTTATCTTTATTTTAAGGATAAGTATGACATCAGAAATAAGCTGATTGCCCATAAGGCAAGCGAAGTGTTCCGCAAAGCAGACGAAGCTTTGCAAAAGGAGGATTTTTCGGTATTTGCGGAAAGTACTGTTTATGAGGAGAAGGTCGTTTTTCTTGCAGACAATATTATCAACCAGTTTGTGGCGGATAAGACACTGCTTCGGTTTATTTCCAAAAAGCTTGACTGGGGAATGTTCAAAAATGTTTTGACAGGCACAGGCAGCGACGGTGTGGACTGCTATGATATTTATGATGCGGTCTTTCAGGGGAACCATGATCAATACGAAAATCCGGAAATTATGGTTTATATGATTATAGAGCTTGTCAGCGCTACCTGTTACAGTGCGATACTTGTAGGGGAGCCGGCATCTATTGAAGATCTCAAGCCTTACATTTTCAGGACAGTGCGGCAGATTATGCAGTCCCATTTGATAAAAAATGAACAGGATAAGGAGCGCTCAAATGCAGAATAATACGGAACATAAACTGGCATTATATCTAAAAAAATATCGGTTAATAACAGACGGCTCTTTTGGTACTTATTATGCGGACAAGTATCAGACCAATGAAATGCCGGAGCTTGCAAACTGCGACAGTGACAAAACCGTTCAGGAGCGGGTTGTCAAAATCCATGAGGAATATATCAAGGCAGGAGCAGCATTTATTCGTACAAATACTTTTGCGTCTAATACAATACTTCTGGGCGAAACGGCGGAAGGCGTGCGGGAAAATATCCGTCAGGCAGTGCGTCTTGCCACGCTTGCCATGCACAACTGCGGTGCCAAAGAAGAATGCTTTCTTGCAGGCGACATCGGACCGATTCCGCTTGATATGCAGTACAAGGCGGAGAATGCGGAAAAAGAGTATTATATAATAGGAAGAAACTTTATTGATGCGGGAATCGATATCATTAACTTCGAGACATTTCCTGACCTTGCGCAGATTTTACCTGCCGTAAAACAATTAAAAGCGGACGCGGAGCGTGAAAACAGGGCGCTTTTTATCATGGTACAGTTTAGCGTGAATCAGTATGGATACAGTGCCAATGGAATGAGCGCAAGAAGGCTTTTATCTCAGGCAGCGGAGTGCGCAGCAATTGATGCCATAGGATTAAACTGTGGAGTAGGTCCCGTTCATATGGAGCAAATTATCAGTGCAATTGACCGAAGCAGGTTTGACGGAAGGTATTTTATTGCACTTCCAAACGCAGGATATCCAAAGCGTGTCAGAAATCAAATCCGTTTTCAGAATCAGCCCGATTATTTTGTGGAAAAAGAGGCCGGACTTTGTGAAAAATGTGGAGTGGATGTTGTCGGGGGCTGCTGCGGTACGACGCCGGAATATATCAGACTGTTGGCAGAAAGGCTTGATATTGGGCAAAAAGCACACACAAAAGGGAATATGGAAAAAGAGAAAAAGCCAGGCAATATCATTAATCATGCTTTTTTTCAACATAGGACAGAGGGGAAAAAGCTCATTGCGGTGGAGCTTGCGCCGCCTGCAAATGCGAATGACGAAAAGGTTCTTGATGCGGCGCATTTTTTGGAGGACTTAGGTGTTGATGTGCTGACGTTTCCGGATTCCCCTTCAGGGCGCACAAGAGTGGATTCCGTATTGATGGCGGAGAAAGTACACCGCGAGACGGGAATGTGTGTGATGCCGCATATATGCTGCCGCGACAAAAACGCAATTGCCATGCGCTCCACATTTTTAGGCGCGCATATTAATGATATCCATAATTTTCTGATTGTAACCGGAGATCCTGTGCCGACGCTCATCAGACAGACAACAAAAGCCGTTTTCAATTTTGATTCAGTAGGGCTTATGAACATTGCGCGCGATATGAATGAGGAAAGCTTTCCGACTGCTCCGCTGACCTATGGCGGAGCAATTAATCAGGGGAGAAAGAATCTTGACGTGGAGATTGCGCGTGTGCGCAAAAAAATGGAAGCAGGCGCATCTTTTTTTCTCACGCAGCCGGTTTTTACGGATGAGGCAGTGCAGCGTGTGCGGAAAATAAAGGACGAGACAGGCGCATGTATTTTGTGTGGAATTATGCCGCTGATTAACAGAAGAAATGCACTTTTTATGAAGAATGAGATTGCGGGAGTGGACGTTTCCGAAGAAATTATAAACCGGTATCCCGAACAGGGGACACGACAGGAGGGCGAAGCGGTAGGAATCAGCATTGCCATAGAAACGATTGAAAAGACAAGGGACTTTGCGGACGGATATTATTTTTCGTTTCCTTTTATCCGTGTGCACATGCTCAAACAAATTTTGCAAAAACTATAAAGTAAATGGAAAAACAACCGATAAATTAAATATAAAAGTAAAAATTATTATTGTTTTCAAATAATTTAATCCATTTTATGTATGTTTAATAAGGAAGGAGGAGTCTTATATGCGTATAGATGCTTACAACCAGATACAGCAGATTTATGGAACAAAAAAGTTAAACAAGGCAGAAGGAACGAAATCAACAGCTGCATCCTTCCGCGACCAGCTGATATTGTCATCAACTGCACTTGACACCGCGACAGCAAAGCAGGCCGTAGCAAATGCGCCTGACGTGCGGGAGGATTTGGTGAGCTCGTTAAAGCAGCAGATTGACAATGATACGTACGAGGTAGATGTTGACGATTTCGCAGGGAAACTGTTGGAAAAGTATAACGGATTATTCTAAGGGAGGACTTTGATAATAGGTGGCTAGCTTATTAGAAAATTTGATTGATGTACTCGACAAGGAAAATGCAGAGTATGAAAAGCTCATTGTCCTTGCCGAGGATAAAACTCCCACGATTATAAAGGGAGATGTAGAGAGCCTGTCAAAGATCACGGAGGATGAACAGGAAATCGTAGGCAGAATCCAGAGTATGGAGAAGCAGAGGATAAAAGTTCTGGCTGATGTTGCCAACGTAGTAAACAGGGATGTTGAAACATTGAAACTAATAGACCTGATTCAGATGCTCGAAAAAATGCCCGATCAGCAGAAAAGGCTGAAGGACATTCATGGAAGCTTGAAAAAGACCACAGAAAAGCTAAGGGAAATCAATGACAAAAACCAACTTCTTTTGGCTGACAAACTGGATATGGTCGAATTCAACCTGAACATGATAAGAGCTATGAAATCTGCGCCGCAAACAGCCAATTATTCAAGAGACGCATACACGAACGGAGAAGTGCTTGGTATCTTTCATGGTGGTTTCGACGCAAAACAATAACGACGAAACACGAGGTGAGATGCCATGTCTTTATTTGGAGCATTATACATAGGGGATAGCGGACTGAGAACTTCGCAGAATGCGTTGAATACAGTCTCACACAATCTTTCCAATCTAAACACACCCGGTTATGTCCGCCAGCAGGTGGCAAATACCGATACCACGTATACAAATACGACCGGAAACAGAAAACTGCAGGTAGGCGACGGCGTAAAGTACGCCGAGTGCCGCCATATCAGAGATGCATTTCTTGACGCGAAGTACCGCGAAGAGAAGGGCCGGTACGATTATTATGAAAAATCATATGCAGCAATGACGGAAATCGAAGATATTTTAGGCGAGCTTGACGGAGCGGCATTCAAAGGTTCTGTAGAGGGGCTTTGGCAAGCGATGCAGCAGCTCTCGACGTCGCCAAACGATAATACGTACATTTCGCTGTTAGTATCCAAGGCAGCAAGCTTTATGGAAAATGCAACGGCAGTTTACAGCTCGTTTATCGAGCTTCAGGACAACTTGAACAGACAGGTGGTCAAAGCCGTAAAAGAGATTAATTCGATCGGAAAGCAAATCCATGAGCTGAACAGACAAATAACGAAAATTGAAACCGGAGGAGTCGAGAAAGCAAATGACCTTCGCGACAAGAGGGATTTGCTGCTTGATCAGCTTGCCGGTTATGGAAATATATCCTATGAGGAGCAGCCCAACAGCATCGTGACAGTCCGTTTTAATTGTAATGACTTTGTCACACAGAACGGCGCTTTTGAAATGGGAATGCTGATTGATGAAGATACGGGATATGCCAATCCTTATTGGACGCAGAACGTCAGATACAGTACGGACGAAAAAGGAAACAAAATTGCGGATTATTCATCTGCAAAGGTATTTGACCTGACAGAGGAAATTTCATCAAAGAGAGATACGGACGTAGGTTCTCTCAGGGCGCTTCTTCTTGCAAGAGGCGACCATGCGGCAAATTATACGGATTTGGCAACGGATACATGCACGCAGCAGAAACTGGAAGCTTTAGGGATTACGGAAAGCCAGTATAATGAGGCGTATGGATTGAAATATTACAACGAACATATAGCAAATTCATCCGTTATGAATATTATGGCGGAATTTGATAATATTGTTCATTCCGTTGTAACTACTATCAATCAGGTGCTTGCTGATGCGTCACAGTTAAATCCTGTAAGCGGATATCTTTTAAATGCAGACGGCTCACCGATGCAGCTTTTCTTAAAGAATGAAACGCCTGCTTATGAGAAGGTTGTGCTTACAAATGCGGAGGAAAAAGAGCTTCGCGATCAGGGAGTAAAGCTTGTACAGTTATATGACAAGGATGGTAAGCCGATTGAACATACCTTTTGGAAGTACAAGGAAGAGGAGGCAGATAGTCCGTATTCTCTTTACAGCTGTATGAATCTCAAAATTAACGAGAAATTAGTTCAGACGCCTGCATTGCTTGGCTTTAAGAAAGAAGAGGATTCCGTTGATTACAATATCGGGGCGGATTTTATCAAAGCGTTTCAGGATAACGCGCTGTACTTAAATCCGAACGCAACGGCGAAGAGTTCATTTGAGAGCTGCTATGAAGACCTCGTGGCGCAGGTGGCAAATACGGGCTATGTGTTCCATCAGCTTTTTGAGTTTCAGGAGCTTGAGGTTGAGAGTGCGGACAACGAGCGGCTTGCGGTTATCGGTGTTTCCTCGGATGAGGAGCTGGAGCATATGATTATGTATCAGAACGCTTACAATGCGGCGAGCAGATATATTACGGTAGTCAATGATATGCTTGATACATTGCTCAGTGTAGGAGCTTAATGGATAAGACGAAAGGGGAATAATAAATGCCATCTACATTTTTGGGATTAAATACTTCATATAGAGGCCTGGTAGCATCAAACGCATCTTTGAATACTACCGCCAACAACATTGCCAATATTGAAACAAAAGGATATTCAAGGCAGCAGGTTAATCAGACGGCATCAGAGGCTATGCAGTTTTTCCAGACATTTGGCTGTGTAGGCGCAGGTGTTGACGTCCTTGCTACGGAGCGGGTGCGCGATATTTTCTACGACGAGAAATACTGGGCAAACAGCTCAAAACTCGGCGAAGCAGACAAGAAACAGTATTATTGTGCTGTGATAGAAGATTATTTGAGAAATCAGGAAGGAACAAACGAGGTAAAAGGCTTTACGAGGCTGTTTAGCGAGTATATGGCAGCAATGTCATCATTTGCAACCGAGGCGGATCAGAAGAATGCCGCGCTTAATTTTATCGGTTCTGCCGGAGAGCTTTGTAAATATTTTAACATTCTTTACAATAATTTCCAAAAACTGCAAACCGATGTCAATGATGAAATTAAGATTAAGACGGATCAGATTAACAGCCTGTCACAGCAGATTGCATCCTTAAATAAGCAGATTAACACGATTGAAGTAAACGGGCGTGCCATAGCCAATGATCTTAGGGATAAAAGAGATTTGCTGATTGACGAATTGTCTGCAATAATTGATGTCGAGTGCGAGGAAACGGAAATTTTAGATTCATACGGTCACTCTACCGGCTTACATGATTACAGCGTAAAAATCTGCGGCGGTCAGTCACTTGTGAGCGGATATAATTACAGACAGCTTGAATGCGTGCCCAGAGAAACATGGCAAAAAGTGAATCAAAATGATACGGACGGACTCTACGATATCCGTTGGACAGATACAAAGGAGGACTTGGGCGTCTGTGCAAAAAATACGGGAGGCGAGCTTAAAGGACTGTTTGAGGTAAGAGACGGAAATAACTATGAAGCATTTACCGGAAAGGTGACGGCAGTCAATAACTTGGAAAAGAGCGTTACGGTCAAGGTTACGGATGATTATTTAAAAAGTCTGTCAAAGTCAACAATTCCGTTGACAGACGGACGCATCAGGCTTGGAGGAGAATATTACTATTATACGGATTATGATTTCAAAATAGATGATAACGGAGATTGCTACTACACGTTCAATTTATCTGAGGATAATTCAAGAAATCCGGTGGTGATTCCGAAAGATTTGGTAACGCAGAGTGCATCGATAGGCGAGAAGGTAAATTATCAGGGCATTCCTTATTACATGGAGCAGATGAATGAGTGGGTGCGTGATTATGCATACAGCTTTAATAAAATATATGATGTGCCGGGGGCAACAGATATTAACGGGAATGTGACGGACGGAGATATTTTTTACACAGGCAACAATAGTTTAGATGGCAAACAGTATGTAATGGAGGTAGAAGTGGGAGCGACCGAGTACAATTCCGCGTCGCAGTCAGGTTATTTCAATATTACGGCGGGAAATTTCGGTGTCCGTACAGAGCTTGAAAATGATCCGAGCAAGTTTGCAACCCATACAGGTGAGACAGAAGGTCCGGCGAAGTATAATATCGTGGAAAGTCTGATTGATTTGGCAGGAAATAAGGACAAAATGACATTTAGAGGATGTACTGCAAGGGAATTTTTGGAATGTCTTTTGGGTGACTCCGGTCTGAATGCAGCCAGTGCAAACAGTTTTCAGAATATTTATGAAAACATCAAGGAGTCCATTGCGAATCATCGTTACTCGATTAGTGGTGTTGATGAGGACGAAGAAGGCGCAAATATGATAAAATTCCAGAATGCGTATAATCTTGCAAGTAAAATGATATCTGTATTAAATGAATGCTATGACAGACTGATTAATGCAACCGGAGTATAGAAGTTGAGAATTTAATTAGAGGAGAAAACGATATGGCAGTACGATTTACCACAAAAATGATGCAGAATACATCAATTAGAAATCTGAATATCAATAAGCAGCGTCAGGAGATGCTTACCAATCAGATGGCGACCGGAAAGAAGATTACGCGCCCTTCCGACGATCCGGTGACAGCGATTCGTGCGTTGAAACTAAATGCATCGCTTGATAAAATAGACCAGTATTATGAGAGGAATGCAAAAGATGCGCAAAGCTGGCTCGATTTGACGGATAAGGCGATTGCCACAGTGAACAATATCATCGGCGGAGATGACGGAATGCAGGTGTTGATCAATCAGGCAATCAGTGAGTATAATAATTATTCAGATCGGTTGAATACCGTCAAACAGCTTGTCAGCCTTGCACAGGAATACTATTCTGTGGGAAATGCGGATAGTGCCGGCAGAAGTCTCTTTACGGGATACAGAACAGATCTTCCGCTTGCATTTACGGCAGACAAGGAAGAAACTTATAAAATTACGGAGCAGCATACAAATCTCGACATGGATAAGATCACTTATGTGAGTACGGGATGCCTGCGGGAGATTAATGAAGGAAACTTTAATGCACCGAATATGGATACCAGCGAGTATGACATAACTACGAATGAGATTTACCGTTTTCGGCTTGCATATAACAAGGTTGACGAGGTAAAAGAGCAGAAGGTTCCGCAGTTGGATGCTACAGGAATGCCTGTGTTAGGCCCCGATGGAAAGCCCGTAATGATTACTAACAAAGACGCGAACGGCAACACAATTTATGAGCCCAATGTGAGCTTTGAATTCGGGGATTTCGGCAGTGCCGTCGGCACGACAATATTTAGCATCAACCCGGTGTATGCCGCGGATGGAGTCACCAAGGTTTCGCAGGATATCCAGTTTTTTGCAAGCGGTACAGAGGAAGCATACATGACAGTGGTAAAAGACCCGAATGCAGTCGTATATATTGCGGACACAGGTGAGATCCTTCTTGGCGCGAATGTAAAACAGACAGTGGCGGAGCTTTCATCCGACACCGAAATTCGCATGAGCTATGAAAAAACAAACTGGCAGAAAAATGATCTGGATCCTGTGCATTATTTTTACACACAGCGCAAGCATGAAACGCAGGATCGCTGGTTGGAGTATAATGAGAATTTTCTCATGGATCCGACGGCGAGCGGAAAGCAGATTATTGAGTATGACATTGGAAACAATCAGACAATCCGTGTAAATACCACAGCAGATGAACTCTTCACACATGGCGTTGGAAGAGATGTCAATGAAGTGCAGAAGATGATAGACGAGCAGGGAGTATTGATTGAGAATCTCAATAAAGTTAAGGAACTGATAGATTCCGGAAAATACGATGGTGATGACTTAAAGCGCCTTGAGACACAGAAGGCAGCGCTTGAAAAAGCGCAGACCTATATGGAAGATAAGGTAACAAACCGCTTAAAAGAGCTTCAGACAGTATTCAAAGGATATCATGAGCAGGTAAATGTTGCAAGTACAAACTGCGGTACAAGAGGCAGCCGTCTGGAACTGATTCAGAATCGTTTGAGCACACAGCAGACAAACTACAAAGAGCTTGTCAGTGACAATGAGGATGCGGACTATGCAGAGCTTACTGTTCAGCTTGGAAGCATCAAGATGACTTATGAGTCAGCGCTTTCGTCAATCAGCTATGTAATGCAGACTTCACTGCTTGATTATATCAGGTAAATGACATAGAATAGTGACTGAAATGGAGAGAATAATATGGTAGAAGTAAATACGAATGCATTTGGAAAGATTGCCATAGCGGATGACAAAATTATCCGTTTTGAACATGGGATATTAGGATTTCCCGACCTTAAGGAGTTTACCCTGATTTTTAATATTGATAAGGGTGTGGAATCCAACATTAAATGGCTGCAGTCCCTTGATGAGCCTAATTTTGCAATGCCCGTCATGGATCCCAGTCTCGTAATAGATGAGTATACGCCGATGTTTGACAAAGATCTGTTAAAGCCGCTGGGGGGGAATCTTGATCCTGAAAATCTGATGATGCTGGTGACAGTGACCGTTCCCAAAGAGATTACGCAGACAACGGTGAACCTGAGGGCGCCGATTATTGTAAATGTAGAAGAGCGCAAGGCAGTACAGCTCATAAGTGATGATGATACATACAGCATCAAATACGCGATCTATGATAAGATCAAGGCGAAGAAGGCAGGTGAATAATATGTTGGCACTATCAAGAAAAAAGGGCGAGGCATTAATGATTAACAACGACATAGAGATAACGGTGCTCGACATAAAGGGAGAGCAGGTAAAGATTGGTATTTCTGCTCCCAAGCAGGTACCTGTATACCGTAAAGAAGTATATCTGCAGATACAGGAGGCAAATAAAGAGGCTGCAAATAATACGGCATCAGTAGAGCAGCTTGCAAATCTGTTTTAACGCACAAACAGCACAAAATGACTACAAAATATTACAGAAAATGTTTATAGGAGCTATAAACATTTTTTGTTTTATAACCGATATACACTATAACTGGACTTATAGAAATATGCATATGCGAAAAGAAACATGGAGGTGAAAAGCATGTATATAGAAACCATGAACAATGCGGCGGTGAATGCGCCTGTAGCAGCGCCGGTGAGCACAACAAAACCAGTAGCCGCAGCAAAACCTGTAACACAGACAGCTGCGGACAATAGTGTGCGTGTGGAGACCACGGATGGAGAAAACACACAGGTACAGGAAGGGTTAAAACAAAACTATAAGGCAAATAAAACAAATGCAAATGATGTCCGCTCCGCGGAGGAAAAGAAATCTGCCGAAAATGAGAAGATCAAGAAGGCAATCAGTAAAATGAATGCACAGCTACCGAATTCAGAGGTGAAGTTTGGAATTCACGAAAAAACGGAGCGTGTGACAATCAAACTGATCGACAGGGAGACAAAGGAAGTCATCAAAGAATTTCCGCCCGAGAAGACACTTGACATGATTGCGAAGTGCATGGAGCTGGCAGGTGTGCTCATGGATGAGAAACTCTAAATATAGGAATCTGTAATGAAAAGAAATTATAAAACAAATCAAAAAGAAAGGATTGGGATTGAATTATGTCAGATAGAATGAGAATAACAGGTATGTATTCGGGAATGGATACGGAGAGCATTGTGCAGCAGCTTGTATCTGTTAAGCAGAAAAAGGTTGATGATCTGAAGAATGAGCAGAAGAAACTGGGGTGGAAACAGACTGCATGGCAGGATTTGAATGCAAAAATTTACAGTCTTTACAGTGGTACACTTTCTAAATTGCGTTTAAGCAGTGCGTTTAAGAAGCAGAAAACGACAATTTCCGACGCTACAAAAGCGACGGTTACGGCAGGCGGCGGTGCGGTAAACGGTGAACAGACCTTAAAGATAAAAGAGGTTGCAAAGCAGGGATATCTGACAGGAGCCAAGCTGAACTCAACAATCAAATATACCTCTTCAAATAGCATAAATGGTATTATTGATCAAAATAATCCCAATGATGACGTTGCAGGTCAGAGAATAAAGGTTACAACGACACAGGCGCTTGCAGAGGGCGATAAATATAAGACAGATGCGAACGGTAATAAAATTAAGGCGACACAGGAAGATCTTGATAAAGAAAGCAATGGTCTGCTCAGACTCGAAACTGCAAAAGGCGGCGAAAAAGCAAAGGTGGAGACGGTGATAAAGTTTACCAAGGAAATGACCATCAATGATTTTGTCGGAGAGCTTAAGAAAGCAGGCCTCAATGCAAGCTTTGACGAAACGTATCAGAGATTTTTCATAAGTGCGAAAGAGACAGGCGCGGAAAATGACTTTACTATTGAAAATCTTCCTGCCACGAACTCTGACGGTGCGCCGATGGGGAATGCGCTTGCGCTGTTAGGTCTTGATACAAATTCATCGTTTACATATGCAGATGGCACTACCGGTACGGCTTCAAAAATCAACGGACATGATGCCACAATTGAATTAAACGGATCTGAATTTACGTCATCGTCAAATACGTTTAACATCAACGGCCTGACAATCACCGCAATGGCAAAGACCGCAGACGACGAGGAAATTGTAATCAACACGACCACCGATATTGACGGTATCTACAATACCATTAAGGATTTCCTCACAGAGTACAACGACCTGATTAACCAGATGGATAAGCTTTACAATGCTGATTCCGCAAGGAAGTACTCAATGCTTTCGGCGGAGGATAAGGAATCGATGACGGACGAGGAGGTTGAGACTTGGGAGAACACCATCAAGGGTTCTCTGCTGAGAAAAGACTCACAGCTCAGCTCTGTCATGAGCTCGCTCACAAACGCGATGATGGGCGGCGTTTCGGTAAACGGAAAGACCACGTATCTTGCCAATTACGGAATTAAGACGCTGGGATACTTCAAGGCAAAGGATAATGAGCACCACGCGTATTACATTGACGGCGATCCGGATGACGACAACGTTTCGGGCGAAGAAGATATGCTCAGAAAAGCGCTGCTCGAGGATCCGGATGGAACGGCGGACTTTTTTGCGGGACTGTGCAAGAATCTGTACAGTGCGCTTGACAAGACAATGAGCGAAACCTCGGATTACAGCAGTATCTACAAGGTATACAATGACAAGCAGCTGCAGAAAGACTATGACAATTATACCAAGAAGATTAAGGAAGCCGAGCAGAAACTCAGCGATTATGAAGATAGATGGTACGACAAATTCTCTAAGATGGAGACCGCACTTTCAAAACTGCAGTCAAACCAAAGCGTTGTGTCAAGCATGCTTGGAAACTAAGGGACAAATAATACAGATAGGGTGAATATAAAGAAAGAGGGATTAGCGAATGCTGAAACAAGACGGATATGCACAACAGTACCAAAATGCCAGAATTATGACCGCCTCTCCGGCAGAACTTACGCTTATGCTATATGAGGGGGCTATAAAATTTGGAAATATTGCAATTATAGCGATGGAAAATAAAAATCCGGCAAAGGCACACGAGAATATTGTAAGGGTAGAAAATATTATACAGAATTTCAGGGATACATTGGATAAAAAATATCCGATATGGGAAGAATTTGAGAAGATTTATGTATACCTTCTCCGCAGATGCCATGAGTGCAATATTGCGAAGGATCCTGAAATTATGGAGGAAGTGCTAAAGCACATCCGTTCGATGAGAGATAACTGGAAGGAAGTCATGAAGAAAGTCGCTTCCGACAAGTCAAACCCTGCGGCACAGGCAAGAGTGGCAGGCGGACAGGGAAACAAAGCAGGATATACCACGTCAGCGGGATCTGCTGCAAGAGTTTCAGGAGCTTAGAAAGGGATTGGATATGACGGAAGACTATTTACAAATCATGATTGAAAGTCTCGAAAAGAAAATTGACGTATTGGATCAGGTACTTGCGTTGGATAAACGTCAGATTGCAATTGCGCTGGAGCAGCCATTTGATATGGAAAAATATGATAAGTCGATGGATGAAAAGGGGGCGCTGATTGATGAACTGGACAGACTTGACGACGGTTTTACAAGCACTTATGAGCGCGTGCGTGATGAAGTGCAGGCAAACCCGAAGGCATATGCCGAAAAAGTGCAAAGAATGCAGGATTTGATACGTATGGCGGTAGACAAGGGCATGGCGGTGGAAGCGCAGGAGCAGCGAGGAAAGCAGGCAATGAAGTCCGCTATAGCCTCAAAGCGCAAGGAAATCAGAAGTATGAAGGTCAGCAGCGAGGCAGCGACGAAGTATTATAAGTCAATGAGCAAGATTAACAATGTGGATCCGCAGCTCATGGACAGAAAAAAATGAGTAAATTTAAAAGGTTAAAGGAGCAGTATATCGTTACTGTTCCTTTTTTGCATTCAATATTTATATAAATTTACATAAGAATCCACCAAAAATGTGTATGCAATTAACAAAGTTTACAGAAAATATTGCAAATTAAAGAAAAATATAATATAATTTAGTAAAATTAAGAAGTTCAATCCACAAGCATAATGAAATTACATAATATTTTTGAAAATAGGGCGGAAATTCATTTATTTAAACTAATTATTTAAAAAATATATGTAAAATCGTTAATTTTGAGGCATTCATGCCGATATAATTATCGTAAATGGATTTACATTAAAATTAGGGAGTATATCTATTTTAAGGGTTGCTTGGCGGAAGGGATTCTGCATGATATCTTTTAAAGTCAAGGAGGAAAATGATTATGGTAGTACAACACAATTTACAGGCGATGAATGCAAACAGAATGCTCGGCATTAATGCGAGGGCAAATGCAACTGCAACAGAGAAGCTTTCCAGTGGTTATCAGATTAATCGTGCGGCAGACAATGCGGCAGGTCTTGCGATTTCCGAGAAGATGAGAAAGCAGATCCGTGGTCTTACACAGGCTTCTACAAACGCAGAGGACGGTATTTCCTGTGTGCAGACGGCAGAGGGCGCTATGGCAGAAGTTCAGGACATGCTTCAGAGAATGAATGAGCTTTGCGTGCAGGCGGCAAACGGTACGAACTCACAGACAGACCGTCAATATATTCAGGACGAGATTGACCAGCTTGTCACAGAAATTGACCGCGTAGCAGAGACAACGAAGTTTAATGAGATTTATCTCCTTAAGGGTGATAAAGAGAATAATGGTACACATGATACGTATATTACGGATTATGTGATTGATAAGACCGTTAATACATCGGGAAAAGCAGGGATAACACAGCCTGAGTATAAGTATAATTATATTGGCGAAAACAATCTGTATGTAGTAAGTGCATCAATTGCAACTGCTGCGCAGAATCAGCCTCTTGCGGCAGATGCGGTTGGTAAGAACGGAGATATCACAGCATATCTTGATAAAGATGCAAAGGTTAACACGACCTCGTATACTGTGATGGTGAGTGTAGGAACAAATGGTAATATTAACGCAAATATGGTGTCAACAACAACATTGTTTGCATATAATACAGAAACTAAGATGATAACGCGCCTGCCGAAAGGTACAAATATGGTTCACTATTGTGATGATGCAAATAAGGTAAAAGAGGAGTATCGTATACTGACTGATGCTAAAAATACAACTGTTTCTGTTGCAAGCTTCATCCAAGTAGATGAATCACCAAACGTACTCTATGATGCGGATGGGCAGGAAGTATCACCCATAAGACTTAATGATTTCTTTGATGAACAAGGTAACTATACAGGCGGGCTGTTTACTACAGGTCAGGCGAGAGTTGATGATGCGATTACAACAACAGTAGCGATCGGAAAGCTTGTAAAACAGATTGTAACAAAGGTTGCAAATGATCTTGAATTCGACCTTCATGTAGGCGCTGATTCGGACAGAGAAAACAAGATTGCAACTTCCATTAACAGTTTGACAGCAGCAGGAATGGGTATTGATAAGCTTCACAGCAAGAACATTGGAATTGTTGACGAGACGGGTGCGAATGCAACCAACGCGATCGATGTGGTAGCTGCCGCGATAAAGCAGATCTCAACACAGCGTTCCCTTCTTGGTGCAGTTCAGAACCGTTTGGAGCATGCTGTTAAGAATTTGGATAATGTCGTTGAAAACACGACATCAGCAGAGTCAACCATTCGTGATACGGATATGGCAGAAGAAATGGTATCTTATACAAATAACAACGTGCTTATGCAGGCGGGGCAGTCAATGCTTGCACAGGCGAATCAGGCAAATCAGGGTGTCCTTTCTCTGCTTGGCTAAGGATAAGATAATTTATGGAATAAAACAATAAGAATTAGGAATGCAGAGGTATCAAAATGCCTCTGCATTTTGTAATTGATTCTTGATCGTGTTTCCAAAGAAAGTAACCGGAGGCAGTAAAACATAAAAAAGCAACATAAGATAAAGATGCAGGAGTGCTTAAAAGCTCCTGTATTATTATGTATATAAATATGCAGGGAGATATGCTAATAAAGTAGGGAAAAGGCTCTCAATTGCGTGTATATTATGTGAATGTCGTTAAAATATCAGATTATACATAAAAAATTTACAAAAATTCTGAAAAAATATAAAGTTGCGCGAAAATATGTCGATATAATAATTGAATAAATTAAAACTACTTTCATAAAAACAATGGGGGAAAGTAAAAAACTAAAATGTAAGGGACGAAAGGAGGAAGCGCCGGAAAGGAGCCGGCGTGGAAAAGAGTATGGTAGTACAACATAATATGCAGGCGATGAACGCCAACAGAATGTTAGGAATTTCAACAGGACAAGCATCACACGCAACAGAGAAGCTTTCATCAGGCTACAAGATTAATCGTGCAGCGGACAATGCGGCAGGACTTGCAATTTCTGAGAAAATGAGAAAGCAGATCAGAGGTCTGACACAGGCTTCGACAAATGCGGAAGACGGTGTATCCTGCGTACAGACAGCAGAAGGTGCATTGGCAGAGATTCAGGACATGCTCCAGAGAATGAATGAGCTTTGTGTACAGGCAGCAAACGGCACAAACTCACAGACAGACCGTCAGTACATTCAGGACGAGATTGACGAACTGATTGTAGAAATTGACCGCGTATCAGAGACAACAAAGTTCAATGAGCTTTATCTTTTGAAGGGTGATGCGGAAAATAAGGGCTATACAAATAAGTACGTAGAGAACTATCTCGTGCTTCCGACGGCAAATACCCTTACCTCGGCGAGCGTTGGCTCACCCAAGTATAAGTTTAACTATATCGGAGAGGCGAACGTATATGTAACAAGCAGTTCGGTAATGACATCAAACGTAAACCAGCCGGGATCTGCGTCTGTTATAAGAAAAGGCGATGATATGACACAGTATCTGATGCCGGAATCAGGCAAGCCAATCCATACAGTGACATATCCGGCAGGAATTAATACTGTTTCTTATAGCGCATTTCAGAATGCGAAATTAGACCCGACAACAATGATTGCACAGGATAAGAACGGGGCGAACATTGCCGCAGGAGAAATGTTTATATTTGATACGGAAACAGAGGTTATATACCGCCTTGTAGAAGGTGACGCTCTTTCGAAATATCTGACTGATGACAAGCAGATGGATGACAGATACAGATACGTTGAGAAATATGAATTACCAACGGGTGATGATATTGAGAAGGAGCTTGAGATTGACAAGACAATGGCAGTTCTTTATGACTCGGACGGAAATCCCGTATCCGGTATAAAATTAAATTCATACTTTGATGAGAACGGAAATTATAAAGGCGGTCTCTTCCTGACATCACAGGCAAGGGTAGATGATGCAGTTGTGTCTACGTCATATGCAAAAGCTGAGAAGTATGACATTAATTATTGGATTTCACAGGTAGCGACAAAGGTTCCAAGAGAGCTTGAGTTCGATCTCCATGTAGGCTCTGACAGCGACCTTGCAAATAAGATTACAACAACAATCCAGACGATTTCAGCAGCAGGTATCGGCATTGATGTCCTTCACAGCAAAAAGGTTGGTATTGTAGATGTGGACGGATCAAATGCAACATCTGCGGTTGATGTGGTAAATGCTTCCTTAGTCGCAGTATCAAGACAGCGTTCTGCTCTCGGTGCCGTACAGAACCGTTTGGAGCATACAATCAAGAACTTAGACAATGTTGTTGAGAACACCACACAGGCAGAGTCAACCATTCGTGATACGGATATGGCAGAGGAAATGGTGAAGTATTCAAATCTCCAGATTCTCCAGCAGGCAGGCCAGTCAATGCTTGCGCAGGCAAACCAGTCAAATCAGGGTGTAATGACATTATTAGGTTAAAATAATATAATATTTGAGTAAAAAGCGCCAATCACGTCAAGCGTGTCTGGCGCTTTTCTAAATAAAGTAATGGATTCAGAATATACCATTAATCTGCGTAGTGTCTGCTTGTCGTGCTTTTCTAAATAAAGTAATGGATTCAACCGATATACATAATAAGTATTACGAAAAAGCTAAATTAGGGGGAGAAAATAAGGAAATGCTGAAAATAGAATTTTTAAACGGAGGTCTTGCAAACCAAGCCTTTCAGTACATCTTTGCGAGACATTTTGAACTTTCTCATCCCGGTGAAATCATGTATATGGACGATTCTTATTTTGCGTTGAATACCGTTCACAATGGGTATGAGCTTGAGAACGTGTTTGGAATAAAGCCGCATATGCTTAGCGAGGCGTTTGATGCAGATGTGTGGGAGTACATGCTTTCCATGAAGAAAGCCGGTACCAGCATTCCGCAGATATTAAAGGACAGCGGTATCGACATGGATATCGTGATCGAATACGAAAGCGGGCAGGAAACATATCATTCGTTTGACGGCAATATCTATGTAGGAAAAACCCAAATTTATGACCCGCAGGTGCAGGAGTTTGAGCGCAACACGTATTTTCATGGCTATTGGCTCAACTGCGGCTGGTTTAAAAAATTCAGAAAGCAGTTTCTCGAAGAATTTACATTTCCGGAGCTGACAGACGATTACAATAAACGGCTTCTGGACAGGATATTAAACGAAAAATCTGTCTCAATCCATATCCGCAGAGGTGATTACGTGGACAGGAATGCGGCATATAAGCCGGAGGTGTATGAGAAAATGGTAAACGCATACATGGAGCATTGCGATGGAAACGCTGTCTTGTATGTCTTTTCGGACGATATTATGTGGTGCAGGAAAAACAGGGAAAGCATGGCGCTTGATCAATTCCGCGATGTGGTTTTTGTGGATAAAAACACAGGCGCAAACAGCTATATCGACATGCAGCTTATGAGCAACTGTGAAGATATGATTGTGGGAAACAGTGCATTTGTATTTCTTGCGGCATTGTTAAACAGGCGTAAACGCGCTGTAATCAATTTTTCGGATAGGGAAATATAAAATTAATATAGGAATGAAAGAAGAATGGAGGATAAACATGCCAAAAATACCAATTTCAGTATGCATTATAGCAAAAAATGAGGAAAAATATATTGAAGGCTGCTTAAAGCACTTAAAGCCGTTCGGGTTTGAAATCATAGTTGCCGATACGGGTTCTACGGACAGCACAAAGGAGATTGCGGCAAAGTATGCGGATAAAGTTGTTGACTTTGAATGGATTGATGACTTTGCGGCGGCAAGAAATTTCTGTGCGGAACATGCGACGAATAACTGGATACTGGCGCTTGACTGCGACGAGTATATGAATACGTTTGACTATAAAAATATCCGTATTTTGACGCAAAAGCTGCCAAGATGTGTGGGAAGATTTCCGCTAAAGAATCTGGTAATGGGAAATGACGGAGTACAGCGGTATACGGTTGATGATGTTACGCGATTTTACAATAGGAAACGTTTTACATGGGTAAATCCGATCCATGAACAGCTTGTCTTTATAGACGACCCCGAAAACCTTGAGTATCCCTGCTTTGATATGCCGATGGAGGTGATTCATCATGGCTACAATATCTCGGGAGAGGAGATGGTGGAGAAGCAGCTTCGAAACCTGCGGCTTCTTGGAAAGCAGCTCGAAAAAACTCCGGAGGACTCCTACACATGGTTTCAGATCGGGCAGTCCCAGTTCGTGCTGATGAATTACGACAAGGCAGTGGGTGCATATGAGATGGCGCTTTCTCTCGAAAGCAATATGAACAGATACTTTGTGGAGGTATTGATAGAGTCGTTGAGCAAGGCATATCTGAATGTCAACAGGGCGCAGGACGCGGTCAATGTTCTGCTAAAATATGCGGAGCATTTTAAGACTGCCAAATACACCTTTGCGCTTGCAGGGGCATATCATGAAAACGGGCAGATTCTGCAGGCGCTTATGAACTATATTAAGGCGACGACCATGGGTGACAGGGAAACACTGGGCGACAGCATGTTTGTTTGCTATAATAATATCATAGCGATCTATCATGAGATGGGACAGCCGGATATGGCAAACATGTATACGGATTTGTTTGAAAAATGCAAGCAGGAGCGGGAAAGAATAATGAATGCGTAAATTTTACGAAAAAAAGAAAAAATTTTTCGAAATCCTATAAAGTATTTTTCGATGCAGGTCGATATATAAGTCAGAAAGTAAAATGAATGAATTTCGTTAATAACTGCTTCAGTCGGTTGGGGATTGGGCGCGCCACCCGGTAGAGCCGGCTGAAGCGGATATTATAAATGGATTGGCTAATATATTAATCAATCTGATTAATCAGGAAACAGCGTTCACTGTTTCCAAAGACCTAAAAGGTCTTCTACAACTGAATAAAGAACAAAAAGGTGGAAGAAAGGATTCTTCTACGACAATCACAAGGAGGTATTATTATGGTAGTACAGCACAATTTACAGGCAATGAACTCTAACAGAATGTTAGGCATCACACAGAAGACAGCATCTAAGTCTACAGAAAAGTTATCTTCAGGTTACGCAATCAACCGCGCAGCAGACAACGCAGCAGGTCTTGCTATTTCTGAGAAGATGAGAAAGCAGATCAGAGGACTTACACAGGCTTCTACAAATGCTGAGGACGGCATCAGCTCTGTACAGACAGCAGAAGGCGCTTTGACAGAAGTGCATGATATGCTTCAGAGAATGAACGAGCTGGCAATTCAGGCAGCAAACGGCACAAACTCAGAAGATGACCGCTCATACATTCAGGACGAAATTGACCAGCTGACACAGGAAATCGATCGTGTTGCTGAGACAACAAAGTTCAATGAGACATATCTCTTGAAGGGTGACACAAAGAACGTTGACGCTATGGACTATACATATAGCTATAAGGCAGTTACAACGAATACTGTAGCAAGAGCTTCGGTTTTAGCAGCAGAGAACACAGCTACAGGTATGTCAGTTAGTATTTCATTTGCTGCAAACAGCGGCAAGGTTACTGCAGCTGACTCTAACAACCTTGCAAAGGCTATCAGAGATCAGGGCTTCACAATCACAACATCTACCCAGAATGGTAAGGTTGTTTACGGTCTTGAGCTGAACGGAAGCGATGCAAAGGCAAACTATACAGTTTCAACAGTAAGTATGGAAGCTGGTACATTCAAGATCCTGAATTCTAATAAGCAGGTTGTTGCATCTGTAACAATATCTACAACAGCTAGCTTTAAAAAGGTATCTGGTATGTCACAGATCGTTACGGCGTACTCTGTATCAGCAGCTTATGCGACGGGTGATGTATACTCTCTCTATGACGCAGACGGAAATGCAATTTCAGCAAACAAGCTGGATAAGTACTTTACGGCAGGCGGCGCTACAGAGGCAGGCGGAATAGCTACTACACTTTCAGCAAACTCTGGTGTGCCTAAGGTTTATGACGTACTCGGAAAAGAGGTTTCTGCAGTAAGCATTGCAAGTACTTTAGTAACAGCAGTTAAGGATAAGACGGCTGCATTGAAGATGAACTTCCATGTAGGTGCTGACGGAACAGATAACAACAAGATTAAGATCAACATTGAGGCTATGACAGCTAAGAGTCTTGGAGTTAACGGTCTGAAGGTGAGCGGTTCGAGCGGAACAAACGCTACAAACGCTATCGAGATAATCGCTGGCGCTATCAAGAAGGTTTCTACACAGAGATCTGCTCTTGGTGCGGTTCAGAACAGATTAGAGCACACAATCAACAACTTGGATAACATCGTTGAGAACACAACAGCAGCTGAGTCAGGAATCCGTGATACAGATATGGCTACAGAGATGGTTAAGTACTCTAACGCTAATATCCTTTCACAGGCAGGTCAGTCTATGCTTGCACAGTCTAACCAGTCTAACCAGGGCGTACTTTCTATCTTAGGATAAGATTTTCTTAGGATAAGATTTTCTTAGGATAAGATTTTCTTAGGATAAGATTTTCTTAGGATAATCTAAACAGATAGTGTACAGTGTGAAGCTGAATAATCAGCTAATGTGTCCAAACAGTTTATAAGATGTTAGAGATTCGTTTCTACCATTATAATGGAACAGGGGCTCCACTTTGGGGTCCCTGTTTTAGTGTGTAAAAATTGGGGAGAAAAATATGCAATTTCAAATTTCAAATACCCTAAAAATATGCAAAAATTATTTTCAAATACTCTAAAAATATGCATTTTTATTGACGGAATGTATATAATATAATAAAATGGTTGTAATAATTAAGGGGGATACGATGCTTAAAAGAAAATTTTATGAGAAACTGCTGGCTTGGAAAAAGACAAGGAATCAGTCATGTCTTTTGGTGAAGGGCGCCAGACAGATTGGAAAGACATACATTATAGATTATTTTGGCAAAGCAAATTATACAAGTTATATTTATATCAACTTTATAGAGATGCCAAAAGCAAAAGACATTTTCAGCGAAGAACTTTCAGCAGAAGAAATTTATAAGAGAATGACACTTGTTATGCCTGAAATTAAATTACAGGAAAAGGATACTCTGATTTTTCTTGACGAAATTCAGGAATGCCCTAATGCAAGAACAGCACTAAAATTTTTGGCAATTGATAACCGATATGATGTCGTGGCATCAGGCTCATTACTGGGCATCAGTTATCGTGAGGTTTCCTCCATTCCTGTCGGATACGAGATACAGGCAGAGATGTATTCTTTGGATTTTGAGGAGTATTTGTGGGCGGTAGGATATGATGAAGAACGGATTGCACTTTTGCGGGAATACTTTAATAAGAAGGAAAAAGTACCTGAGTCCGTTCATAATACAATGATGAAGCATCTGCGTGAGTATATCACTGTTGGCGGGATGCCCGCAGTTGTGAATAAATTTGTGGAAAGCAGACATTTTGGCGAAGTATGGCAGCAACAGCAACAGATTCTTGACAGTTATTTTGATGATATTTCCAAATATGCATCAAAAAGCGAAAAACCAAAAGTAAAAAACTGCTTTTTATCCGTTCCGAAACAGCTTGCCAAGGAAAATAAGAAATTCCAATTTTCAGTGGTGGAGAAAAAGGCAACTGCAAGGAAGTATGAGAATAGTATTGAATGGCTTCGGGATGCAAACTTTGTCCGTCTTTGTTACAACGTAAGTGCACCGGATTTTCCGTTAGCTGCTTATGAAAAAGAAGGACAATATAAAATGTATATTTCTGATATTGGTCTGCTTGTGGCGCTATATGGATTTGATATGAAAAAGGCGGTTATTGATGATACCTTAAAGGGAAATGCCAAAGGTGGTATTTATGAAAATCTGATTGCAGATATGCTGGTCAAGCGAGGATATCGGCTCAGCTATTATAGAACGGATAATGGCGGGCTTGAAATAGAATTCATGATTTCAATTGATGCCAATGTCATTCCGATTGAAGTAAAAGCAAGTAATGGTTCAACGGTTTCTTTGAATGAGCTGTTAAAAAGAGCCGACATTCCTTATGGCTATAAACTGATTTCAGGAAATGTCGGCGTAAACGGTAAGAAAATAGTATTGCCTTTGTATATGGCAATGTTTATCTAATCGTGTTCTCATCTCACTTTTTCTTATCCGGTATAAACATAAAAACCTGCTTCTGCTCCTTGGGAACTTCGCTGATCATCAAATCCAGCTCCATTGATTCCTTGCATGCGGTAAGCTTGTCAATTACCTGCGGCGTTTCGACAGCTTCCTCGTCCATAATCGCATTGATGCGGTAATATGTCAAAAGCTGTAGATTTTCCATGTACTTGTACATGGGCAGCTCTGCAATTTCCTGACAGAGTGACATAGTATTTTCCAGCTTTACATGAAACTCCTCAATCTCAATGGAGAGACTGTCAAGCTGCGCAAGCAGACGTTCCTTTTGAGTGGCAATGGCGTAAACAAAGTCGGCGTCAGGCCTGCGCTTGTTGGAAACGTCACTCAAAAGCTTATCAAAACCCTCAATCTTGTCCAAGATTTCAAGCATTTTCCGATATGTACTGCATAAATGATTTAAAAATTGTTCATATGTTTTTCTGTAATTCATTCCAAATTCCCCCTGGTACAATTAATTTTTGGGTTTCTCTTATTTATATCGGAGAAATTGTTGGAAGAGTTTACATAAATGGCACAATTCGACTATAAAAGAGTGAAATGGTTATGATATCAAAATTCAATACCACGTGTTTCACTGATTCGTCGAAGAACAGCAGGCTGCATTGCATACAAAAACAGCTGCAGGCTTGCGTCATAATCTTTTACAAGTCTTGCGTCTTCCCTTGTCGCCAGCATGCGGTAGCTTTTGTCGATATAAACAACCTCATCACTGAAATCAAGCTTATAGTGAAAGTCTTTAATCTTTAGGATTGATTTGCATCGCACAATTGTCACGATATTTTTTTGGGGAAGCTGTAGAAACTGAATGCTTGGGTTAATTTGCCGGATAACCTGTTCCAAAAACGGATCGTCCTCCTCCATATATACGGATTCATGCTCTTCAAAAAAATTCACAAAACCGAGTCCGCTCTCATCGTTTTCCAAAATGCGGCTTGCCGGAGCAATGCCGCGCAGCCCGTAAATTGCGTCGCTCATTGCTGTAAGGTCCGACTGCGCCATATTGTGGGCATGTCCCATACGGTGCAGGTAGAAGGACTCAAAAATCGAGCGCAGGAGTACAATACTCATTTTCATGCATTTTTCCGGATGGGTATATTTCATAAAAAAGTTCAGGCAGTTGCGCGTCAGATAATAGTTTACTTTTGTATTATCGCACCGCCGCATAGGGCTTGCAGAGTGATACATTTTTGCATCTGCGAGCGATACGACCTCGAAACCTGCCTGTTTCATAAGAAAGCCCCATTCCGTATCGTCCCAATAAAGAAAATTTTCATCAGGCATCAAGCCTGTTTTTGCAATCGCGTCGGCAGACACCAGCATGGCACAGGAGCTTACCGCATCGCAGTATATGATATTGGGGATATCCGGACTATCCGCGCAGTCGGCATAGAGCGTATTGGCTCTGAAATTTTTGAAGTCGATGGAGATACCGAACTGTTGTATGTAATGCGGCATGTGCTTGTGATAAATTTTGCCGCCTGCCATGCCCACATTTGGATTCGCCTGCATAAAACGCATCATATTTTTAAGGGCATGGGGCTCCACTGTGACGGCTTCTCCAAGACAGCAGATGTAATCACACCCCGTATCAAGTGCCTGTTGTATTCCTATATTCAAACCACCGCAGCTTCCTAAATCTTCATTGCAACGGGTTAGTTTAACCTGACTGCCAAAGCGTTCTTCTATAATCGATACAGAGTTATCCGTGGACGCCATATCCACAACAAAAATTTGAAGCAAGTCAATGTCTGAGCAAAGAACCGAAGAAATACATTCTACCGTTTTGTGTCCCATATTATGATTTGAAATAACAATTCCAAGCGTCATAATAACCCTCCATTCTTGTCGCTTACCCACCATCCCAAAATACCGATGAATTTGGGGGAGTATGATATCTAACGACATTATATCATTTAAATTGAATAAAAACAGCAAAAAATTTAACAAATTTTCAATAAATTATGTGTTGAGTTATTATGTAAAGACCGATATAATATGTAGGGGCATAGTGTTAAGTAGTTGAGTAATAAGGACGGAGATTTAGTATGAAATTCAGTTTATGTATGATTGTAAAAAATGAGGCGTCAATTTTGGGGGATTGCTTGGATTCCTTAAAGGATATCATGGATGAAATCATTATTGTAGACACAGGTTCTACAGACGACACAAAAAAAATTGCAGAGAGTTATACGCCATATGTTTACGAATATCAATGGCATGATGATTTTGCAGCGGCGCGAAATTTTGCATTTTCGAAGGCGACAGGCGACTATATTTATTCTGCAGATGCCGATGAGGTGATTGATGAGGAAAACCGCACAAAGTTCAAGGCGCTCAAGCGCGTCCTTCTGCCCGAGGTGGAAATTGTGCAGATGATTTATGTCACAGAGCAGATTAATCATCCCACTGAGAACTTTGCGCGTGATATGCGGCCAAAGCTGTTCAAGCGTCTGCGCGAGTTTACTTGGATTGAGCCGATTCATGAGACAATCAATACATCTCCTGTGGTTTACGACAGTGATATTGAAATTATCCATCGTCCGCAGGGAAGCCACAGCAGCAGGGATTTCAGTGTTTTTAAGAAAGTGATAGAAGAAAAAAGCTTTTTGTCGGACAGGCTGCTTGGCATGTATCTGCGGGAGCTGTATAAGGCAGGAACAGAAGAGGATCTGAAAAATGCGAGGGAGTTCCTTGAGAAATCTTTAACAGACAAAAAACAGAAACAGAATGAGCTTTTATGTCGTCAAATCATAGCAGTGCTTATGAAAATCTATCGTCAGATTGATGAACCTGTAGGAATGCTGAAGGTGTCGTTGAGCAGCGAGGCGACAGTGCCTTCTGCGGAGATGTGTATGGAGCTTGGGTATTTCTTTATGAAAAAGGAGGAGTTCGAGGAAGCGGCAGAGTGGTTCAACCGGGCGGCGTTTCACTGTGAAAGTGAGATTGATATTGCAAGCAGCGGTACGTCCGCGCTGATGGCACTTGCGCTATGTTACAGAAAGCTTTCCAAATCACCAAAGCTAAAGGCACTGCCGAAAAAGGACTATGAGCTTGAGTACACAAGATTAACCGGAAAAGCAACGGAGTATGAGCAAATGGCTAGAAACTGGAAGCCGGCGGAGCTTCCGTTGAATATGGATTAAAAATCTGAATAAATAAAACAGAAAAATGCAGGCATGAAAACCTGCATTTTTCTGCGCATTATGTATACGTATTAAATAACATTCCGGTATAAATACTTGTCATATAGGGGTTAATATAATTTGTGAACGGATTCGGATATGCACAAATCCGTCTGTCAATATACTCCATTGGATCAAGAGAGATGGAAGTCAGCTTGCGCATTATGTGGTTTCCAAATCCCTTTAATGCATCGGTGTCCGTAAGCGTTTCCGGCATCTTATAGTCGAGGCTTGCGTCTTCATTTACCGTAATACCATACTTTTCGAGATTTTTCCGATGTACATCAAGAAACTTTGTCATATCTTTAGACAGAAGCCTTGTGAGTGAGAGGTCTTCTTTCCCTTCAGTGTCCTCCGGAATATCAGTGAGTACACCGTCTAAAAAGTGATTATAGCCATTCACAAAGGTTTCGAGATTATGTGAAAGCGATTCTGCATCGGCATAAAGCCCGATATCTGCATTTCCCGTACCATTTTCCGGATGCAGCGTCACATGGTAAGCACCATATGCGTTGAACGTGTTCGAATAAGAAGATTCTTCGTTTCCGTTAATGCTGTAAATAGCGTTGGATGCTTCTTTCACATTGTCGTTAAGGCCCAAATAATCTACGACACCGTTGCGGTAGCTGGTATTATCGTCGTTGATTGTAAAATGTCTTGCATTTTGAAACGGAAGTCCGTATGCATCAGAAGTAAGCTCAAGCGCGGAACGCCCGTTCTGGTTTACAACTTTTGCGGATACGCCGATATCGGAATTATTGATTAAGCGTGCAAGCTTATTTTGCAGCGCAAGGTTTGTCTCGCCCTCATTGATATTAAACTGTAATTCGTAATGCAGCTTATTTGAGAGAATGTCAAAAGAGTAACTGTCGGGCTTTAGCTCTGTAGCCTGATTGGCGTTAACGAATTTTCCTGTATTAACCTGCGGCGATGCAAAGCTCTCTACCTCGAGTACAAAATTTGCGGGAACGTCTTCGTCCGCATCTTCTGAAACATATTCTACCGATGCAAGCTCTTCGTTGTCACTGTATGCTGTTTTCATGGAAAACAAATCATTATCATCACCACTCAGCGAGTTGATGGTCTGCTTTAAATTCTGTGCGCTCTCCTTTAAATGCACCGCAAATGCGATAGACTTTGGTGAAGGCTCAGTCAGGTAAAGCGGAGCAAAACGGTTTTTCCACTGAATAGCACTATAAAGATTTTGCAGCTCGCTTTGCTCATGCATGTCATATCGTGAGCTGCGCCTGTTAACCTTTCGATTGCTGCTGTTGTCATAATCGCGGTTGCGGTAAGTTGTCAGGTATTGATCATAAATCTGTAAAGTCGTAAAAGAAACTGCCATGTATGCCCCTCCCTTCCGGTATAATGATAAAAATAAATTACTTTATATGTAAACTTGTATAATCGACGGAATCAAAAACGAAAAAGTATTGTAACTACTTATGTTGAAGCAATAGCGAAATGCCGGAGTTGTCGAAATATTCTGACAACTTATGTCTACAAGTATATATACTTACCGTACCACGAAAGTATAAAAAAATCAAGTGCTTTTCAGGGGAAAAAAGGAAAAATGTGTTTATATTATATATATTATGAAAAAGAAGAGATTATGTTAACACAAATATAATTTAAAACGATGAATTTTCAGAAAATTTTCGCGTTGTCAAAACGGGGCAGGCGGCAATATATTTGGTAAGGACAAGGATACAAATATGCCAAAAAGGCTTGACGCTTGGAAACACATGTGTTATGCTTGTAAAGCAAGATGCGCTTCAGGTCTTTTTTTTATGCTTGAAAAGGCATCTGCATGATTAGAACCCAAAAGGATTAGAACGTTAGCGGAGGTGGAATTATGCGTACAAAGATTACATTGGCTTGTACAGAATGCAAGCAGCGTAACTACAATACCACAAAGGAAAAGAAAAACCATCCTGACAGAATGGAAATCAAGAAGTATTGTAGATTTTGCAAGACTCACACATTGCACAAAGAAACAAAATAACAGGTTTAGAGCATAGGAGGCAAGAGTGGAAGGTCAATCTTTCATTCACAAGTTTGCGTGGCCATAAACCAACAGGTTGTGGTCAAATGGAGGTTTACTATGGCAGAAACAGCTAAAACAGCTAAGAAAGATGCGAAAAAGGACAGCTTCTGGAAGAGCATGAAAACCGAGTTCAACAAAATTGCCTGGCCTGACAAGACAGAGACTGTAAAGGAGTCTGTTGCAGTGCTTTGTGTTTCTGTTGTGTTAGGACTTGCGATTGCCCTGATGGATACGATTATCCAGTTTGGAATCAATCTCCTGACAAGTATCGGAATGTAATAGTGAGGATGAATAGTATGGAAGAGAAGAAGGAAGCCAAAGCGGTAGCCAAAAAGCTTATTACTCCGACAACAAAGGAATGGCTCCCCGCATCACCAAAGATGCCGGCATCAAGTATGATGTCTGAAAAGCCACAAGAATCTGAGGCAGAAAAAGTTGAGGAAGTCATCGCGAAAGCAAAGAAGCCTGTTGTAGAGGAGCCCGAAGAGGAAGAAGTACACAGCAAAGTGGCTTTGAGTGACAATAAGAGTGGCTTGGGAATGGGCTGGTATGTGGTTCATACTTATTCAGGCTATGAAAACAAAGTAAAGGCAAACATTGAAAAGGCAATTGAAAACAGACATCTTGAGAATGAGATCCTCGAAGTGCGTGTGCCGCTTCAGGACGTGACAGAGCTGAAAGACGGTGTGGAGAAGAACTCACGCAAGAAGCTTTTTCCCGGATATGTGCTTCTTCATATGGACGCAGATAACAATGATGCGTGGTATGTGGTGCGCAATACGAGGGGTGTGACCGGCTTTGTGGGACCGGGAAGCAAACCGGTGCCGCTTACGGAAGCGGAGCTTGCGGCGCTTGATTTTGGCGGCGAGGTGAATGTCGAATTCGCGGAAGGTGACGTGATCAATGTTATTGCGGGCGTGTGGAAGGACACTGTCGGTACGGTGCAGAAAATTGACGCAACAAGACGAACGCTTACGATTACGGTTGAAATGTTTGGACGTGAGACGCCTGTTGAGATTAATTTCTCGGATGTAAAAAAGATGTGGGATTAAAAACAAAAAGATTTTTTAAATGGAAAATGGCATTTGGGAAAAACCATAGTTTGTTTTATTGACATTATCAAAAAATTGTAATAAGATGATAAATGGAATTTTGTTCCGCGTGGGAGGGGTATCCGCCCGGACGACCACAAAACAGTCTGACAAAGGCTGAGAATAAAAATAGGAGGTGCCAAAAATGGCAAAGAAAGTAGAAGGATATATTAAATTGCAAATTCCTGCCGGCAAAGCAACACCGGCTCCACCAGTTGGTCCTGCACTTGGACAGCATGGTGTAAACATTGTAGAGTTCACAAAGCAGTTTAACGCTAGAACAGCAGATCAGGGGGATTTGATTATCCCTGTTGTTATCACCGTTTATGCAGATAGAAGCTTTAGCTTTATCACAAAGACTCCGCCTGCAGCAGTTTTGTTAAAGAAGGCATGCAACCTCAAAACTGCATCAGCAGTGCCGAATAAGACAAAGGTTGCTAAGATTTCAAAGGCTAAGGTACAGGAGATTGCTGAGTTAAAAATGCCTGACTTAAATGCGGCAAGCCTTGAGGCTGCCATGAGCATGATTGCAGGTACGGCAAGATCTATGGGTATCGAAGTAGTAGATTAAGCGGAGTTGGCAGATTTTGTGCATGGTGCACAAATTTGCAGATTGTGAAAGGAGCATAGAGATAGAATGAAGCATGGTAAGAAATATAAAGAATCCGCGAAGTTAGTGGATCGCGCAAACTTATATGAATTGGAAGAGGCTGTTGCATTAGCAAAGAAGACAGCAACTGCAAAGTTTGATGAGACTGTTGAGGTTCATATCAGGACAGGCTGTGACGGACGTCACGCTGACCAGCAGATCAGAGGCGCTGTTGTGCTTCCGAACGGAACAGGTAAGACTGTAAGAGTTTTGGTATTTGCTAAGGGTGATAAGGTAAATGAAGCAGAGGCAGCAGGCGCTGACTATGTTGGCGGTGAAGAGCTGATTCCGAAGATTCAGAATGACGGTTGGTTAGATTTTGATGTTGTGGTAGCAACACCGGATATGATGGGCGTTGTCGGACGTCTTGGTAAGGTATTAGGACCAAAGGGCTTAATGCCGAACCCGAAGGCCGGTACTGTAACAATGGACGTTACAAAGGCGATCAACGACATCAAGGCTGGTAAGATCGAATACAGACTTGACAAGACAAACATCATTCACTGTCCGATCGGAAAGGCATCTTTCACAGAGGAGCAGCTTTTACAGAACGTGAATGCGCTTTTGGATGCGATTGTAAAGGCAAGACCCTCTGCATTGAAGGGACAGTATTTGAGAAGCATTACATTGACATCTACAATGGGACCCGGCGTAAAGGTTAGTGTTGCAAAGTTCTAATCATAAAAATAAGAGATATGAGTTGTTCAAAATGCAAGTCGGAAGACTTGCATTTTGTGTATATAAAAACGGAGTACCGTTATGGAAGAGAGATTATGTGGAGGAAGATTAAGCTTTTTATAATGGTTATGCTTGCAGTGCTGATTACCGGAATGGGGTTTATGCTGTTGTATTTGGAAAAACTCAAGAATGAGTCCGGAGGCAGCGGCGGCGTGATCGTTGAGTTCCCGTTTCATATGCCGCACAAGGAGGCTCAGGAGCAGCCGCAAGAGGAGCAGCAGGAACCGGATGCGCCTGACAGCGGGCTGGAAGAGAAAAGTCTTGCACTTTATGAACAGGCAGTTTCTTCGGGACAGAAGGCTATGCTTGTTGCGTGTGAGAGTCCTGAACGGGTGACGCTGTCTTTTGCGGGGGATATACTTTTTGACGAGGCATATGCCGTTATGTATCGGTATGTTGCAAGAGGCAGCAGCGTTGAGGATACGTTTCTGTCGGGGCTGCTGGAACGAATGCGCGCAGCAGATGTGTTTATGCTCAACAATGAGTTTCCCTATTCGAATAGGGGAACGCCGACAGAAGGAAAACAGTTTACATTTCGGGCAAATCCCCAACATGTAGGGATTTTGAAAGAGCTTGGAGTGGATTTGGTGTCGCTTGCGAACAATCATGCGTACGATTACGGCAATGAGGCGCTGCTTGATACGTTTGATACGCTGGAATCGGCAGGGATTCCGTATGTGGGGGCGGGGCGGAATTTGGACGAGGCGCTAAAGCCTGTTTATTTGATTGCAAATGATATGAAGATTGCGGTTGTGAGTGCAACCCAGATTGAGCGGAATGCAAATCCGGATACCAAAGAGGCGACTGCGGCAAGTGCGGGGGTTTTGCGCTGTCTGGATCCTTCGGCATTGTTGCGTGTGATTGCGGAGGCAAAGGAAAACAGTGATTTTGTAATTTTATATATTCACTGGGGAACGGAGAGTCAGGAGGATATTGACTGGCTACAGGAGGAGCAGTCGGCGACGTATGCACGTGCGGGGGTGGACTTGATTATAGGAGACCATCCGCACTGTCTTCAGAAAATTGACGTGGTAGAAGGCGTACCTGTGGTGTATAGTTTGGGGAATTTCTGGTTTAATTCCAAAACACAGGATACATGCCTTGTCGAGGTTACGGTGAACAGAGAAGGCATTGAGAACATGCGGTTTGTTCCCTGCAAGAGTGAGGAGTGCCGTACGCGGCTTCTTGAGGGGACGGAGGCGGAAGGCGTCCTGAATTATATGCGCAGTATTTCGCCGAATGTGTATATTGATAGTGACGGGTATATTACTTGGAATTAACTTGCAATTAATTTTGGGAAAATGATTGACAGACGGGACATGATGTGATATTGTGTTAAAGGTTGCAAAACCATGCCGAAGACAGTAGGTGCGAAGTTGTGTTGGGGCAACAGACTTTGCGTAAGAGGATCGCCTACCGAGGAGAAGAGTTTTTATGATAAGATCAGATTTTTAACCTCTCTTTTTGTGTCTTGGCATAGATGAGAGGTTTTTATATAACATATCATATTACTCCTTTCGGCAGGATTTGGAGACAAATCCATAAATCTATAAGGAGGTAAGAAAATGGCAAAGATTGAATTAAAACAGCCTATCGTTGATGAAATTTCAGCCGCAGTCAAGGACGCTGCCTCAGTTGTAATTGTAAATTACAGCGGAATTACCGTTGCACAGGATACGGTGCTTCGTAAGCAGCTTCGTGAGGCTGGTGTTACCTACAAGGTTTACAAGAATACTTTAATGAATCGTGCATTTCAGGGCACAGAATTTGAAGGTCTGATTGATAACCTTAAGGGAACAAATGCGATCGCGGTAAGCAAGGACGACGCAACAGCTCCTGCGAGAATTATCAGCAATTTTGCAAAGGGATGCCCTGCACTAGAACTCAGGGCAGGTGTTGTAGAGGGTATTGTCTATGATGCAGATGGAATGAAGGCAATCGCAAGCATTCCTTCCAGAGAAGAACTGCTTTCAAAGTTCCTCGGAAGCATCAAGTCGCCGATTACAAACTTCGCCCGTGTGCTTAATCAGATTGCAGAGAAGGGCGGCGCAGACGCATGTGAGCCGGCGCCTGCAGCAGAAGAAACCACAGCAGAAGATGCTGGTGCAGAGTCACCTGCAGAAGCAGCAGAGCCTGTGGCAGAGGAAGCGCCTGCAGCAGAATAATCCGGTGCTGCCGGCTGCGGTATGAGCGTTCCATGATACCGCAAAACAAATAATGGATAAAAAATGATGAAAATGATTATGGAGGTAAATAGGAATGGCAAAGTTGACAACAGCAGAATTTATTGAAGCGATTAAAGAGCTTACAGTTTTAGAGTTAAACGATTTAGTAAAGGCTTGTGAGGAAGAGTTTGGCGTATCTGCAGCATCAAGTGCAGTTGTTATGACAGCAGGCGATGCAGGACAGGCAGCAGAGGAGAAGGATGACTTCGATGTAGAGCTTACAGATGTAGGTCCGAACAAGGTTAAGGTTATTAAGGTTGTTCGTGAAGTAACAGGTCTTGGCTTGAAGGAGGCTAAGGATTTAGTTGACAACGCTCCTAAGGTATTAAAAGAGGCAGCTGCTAAGGCTGAGGCTGAGGAGATTAAGACAAAGCTTGAAGCTGAGGGCGCTAAGGTTACACTTAAGTAATTTAACATTTTCTTATGGTTTTTAGGGCGGGAGCAATACCTGCCCTTCCTTATTTTGTTTCTGTATTTTTATTCTGAATATGACAAAAAATTCTTTCCAACTTCTGTAAAAATGTAGTTGACTTTCCAAATGACTTGTGATAACATGTAATGTGCGCTATTGTGAAAAATTGGCTTGCTTATAATGCTTAAAATAACAGGTGTTTCTTAACACCGAAAGCGATATGGCGCGTTAAATATAGATCTTGAATGATAAAGAACGGGGTGAAATGTCATGGAAAAGAACAGAATACGTCCAGTTGTCTCCGGAAAGACGATGCGTATGAGCTACCAAAGACAAGAAGAGGTTTTACAAATGCCGGATCTGATCGAGGTACAGAAGGATTCCTACAAGTGGTTCCTCGAGGAAGGATTCAGAGAGGCTTTAGCAGATATCTCTCCGATTACGGATTACAGCGGACGCCTGAGTCTGGAATTTGTTGACTATGTTCTCGCGGAGGACGAAATCAAGCACACGATTGAGGAGTGCAAGGAACGTGATTTAACTTATGAGGCCCCTGTAAAAATTAAGGTTCGCCTTCACAACAAGGAGAAGGAAGAAATCAGCGAGCACGAGATTTTTATGGGCAACTTCCCGTTAATGACGGAGACTGGTACGTTTGTCATTAACGGTGCAGAGCGTGTTATTGTCAGTCAGCTGGTTCGTTCGCCGGGCATTTATTATGGAATTGCCCATGATAAAATCGGTAAACGGTTATTCTCATGTACAGTGATCCCAAATAGAGGAGCATGGTTGGAGTACGAGACGGATTCCAATGATGTTTTCTATGTTCGTGTAGATAGAACAAGAAAGGTGCCCATTACGGTGTTTATTCGTGCGCTTGGTGTTGGCACGAATGAGGAAATTTTGGAATTGTTTGGTGATGAACCGAAGATTCATGCCAGCTTTTCGAAGGATACGGCGGAGAATTATCAGGAAGGCTTGAAGGAGCTTTACAGCAAGATTCGTCCGGGCGAGCCGTTCAGCTTGGACAGCGCGGAAAATCTTGTTACGGCGATGTTCTTTGATCCCAGAAGATATGACCTTGCGAAGGTTGGGCGTTATAAATTTAACAAAAAGCTTGCCTTGAAAAACAGAGTCCGAAATCAAATTTTGGCGGAAGACGTTGTTGATCCGTTCAGCGGTGAAGTTCTTGGATCTAAGGGTGAGAAAGTGACTTTGGAGATGGCTGAGGCAATTCAGAATGCCGCAGTTCCGTTTGTGTGGATACAGACAGAGGAAAGACTTGTCAAGGTGCTTTCCAACATGATGGTAGATATAACGAACTTTGTCGACTGTGAGCCGAAAAGTCTTGGCATTACGGAACAGGTTTATTTTCCTGTACTGCGTCAGATTCTTGAGGAGTATTCCGAGAATCCTGAGGAGCTGGCAGATGCGATTACCAGAAATGTACATGAGCTGATTCCCAAGCATATTACGAAGGAAGATATTTTGGCATCAATTAACTACAATATGCATCTTGAGTATGGCTTGGGTAACAGTGACGATATTGATCATTTGGGCAACAGACGTATCAGAGCGGTAGGGGAATTGTTACAGAACCAGTACCGTATCGGTTTGTCGAGGATGGAGCGTGTGGTTCGTGAGCGTATGACGACGCATGACTCAGATGATGTGTCGCCGCAGGCTTTAATTAACATAAAACCTGTACAGGCTGCCATTAAAGAGTTTTTCGGTTCTTCACAGTTATCGCAGTTTATGGATCAGAACAATCCCCTCGGTGAGCTGACGCACAAGAGACGTCTTTCTGCATTGGGGCCCGGTGGTCTTTCCAGAGATCGTGCCGGATTTGAGGTTCGTGACGTGCATTATTCTCATTATGGAAGAATGTGCCCGATTGAGACGCCGGAAGGTCCGAATATCGGTTTGATCAACTCGCTTGCATCTTATGCAAGGATTAATGAATATGGTTTTATTGAAGCGCCTTATCGAAAGATTGACAGGAGCGATCCGAAAAATCCCCGCGTCACGAACGAGGTTGTTTATATGACTGCTGATGAGGAGGATAATTATCATGTAGCGCAGGCGAACGAGCAGCTTGACGAGAACGGATATTTTGTGCGTAATTCCGTATCAGGCCGTTATTTGGATGAGACACAGGAGTATCCCAAAGCGATGTTTGAGTATATGGACGTGTCTCCCAAAATGGTGTTCTCTGTGGCTACGGCGCTGATTCCGTTCCTTCAAAACGATGACGCAAACCGCGCGCTGATGGGTTCCAACATGCAGCGTCAGGCAGTGCCCTTGCTGTTTACGGAGGCTCCTGTAGTCGGTACGGGTATGGAAGTAAAGACGGCCGTTGACTCGGGGGTGTGCGTTGTTGCAAAGAAGGCAGGAACGATTACACATGTTGACTCAAGGGTGATTAAAATTGCTTATGATGACGGCGAGAAGGCAGCATTTAAGCTGCATAAATTTGAGCGAAGCAATCAGTCAAACTGCTATAATCAGAAGCCGATTGTCTTTAAGGGCGATCACGTGGCGGCAGGTCAGGTTATTGCGGATGGCGCTTCTACAAGCGGCGGTGAGCTTGGACTTGGCAAGAATCCCCTGATTGGATTTATGACATGGGAAGGCTACAATTATGAGGACGCCGTACTGTTAAGTGAACGACTTGTTATGGAGGATGTTTATACGTCAATCCATATTGAAGAATATGAGACAGATGCGCGTGACACGAAGCTCGGGCCGGAGGAAATTACGAGAGATGTACCGGGTGTCGGTGACGACGCATTAAAAGATTTGGACGACAGAGGAATTATCCGGGTGGGCGCAGAGGTGCGCGCCGGTGATATTCTTGTCGGAAAGGTTACACCGAAGGGTGAGACAGAGCTGACTGCGGAGGAGCGTCTTTTAAGAGCAATCTTTGGCGAGAAGGCAAGAGAGGTACGTGATACGTCGCTCAAGGTTCCACATGGTGAGTATGGTGTGGTAGTAGATGCAAAGGTGTTTTCAAGGGCAGCGGGCGATACGGAGCTTGCCCCCGGTGTAAACCAGTCCGTACGCATTTATATCGCGCAAAAGAGAAAGATTTCCGTTGGTGACAAGATGGCGGGGCGTCATGGGAATAAGGGTGTTGTTTCGCGCGTGCTTCCCGTTGAGGATATGCCGTATCTGCCAAACGGAAGACCGCTTGACATTGTATTAAATCCGCTCGGCGTGCCTTCGCGTATGAACATCGGTCAGGTGCTCGAAATCCACCTTTCGCTTGCGGCAAAGGCGCTTGGCTTTAATGTGGCGACGCCGGTATTTGACGGTGCAAACGAGGCGGATATCATGGATACGCTGGAGCTTGCAAATGATTATGTAAACCTTGAGTGGGAAGCGTTTGAAGCAAAGCATAAGGCTGAGCTTTTGCCGGAGGTTTTGGACTATCTGTCAGAAAACAGAGAGCATAGAAAGTATTGGAAAGGGGTTCCGATTTCGAGAGACGGAAAAGTAAGGCTGAGAGACGGAAGGACAGGCGAGTATTTTGACAGCCCTGTAACAATCGGACACATGCATTACTTAAAGCTTCATCATCTTGTAGACGATAAGATTCATGCACGTTCTACCGGACCATATGGTATGGTAACACAGCAGCCGCTCGGCGGTAAGGCGCAGTTTGGCGGACAGCGTTTCGGTGAAATGGAGGTTTGGGCGCTCGAGGCATATGGCGCGTCCCATACCCTTCAGGAAATTCTTACTGTAAAGTCGGATGATGTTGTCGGACGTGTAAAGACGTATGAGGCGATTATTAAGGGAGAAAATATTCCGGAACCCGGCATTCCTGAGTCATTCAAGGTACTGCTCAAGGAATTACAGTCACTTGGTCTTGACGTGAAGGTATATGATGAAAACCGGAACGAAGTGGAGCTCAAGGAATCTGTTGATTACAGTGAATCTGATTTCCGCGTGGAGATGGAAGGCGACAACAAGTATGACAACAGAGAAAATCTTGAGGGTTATCAGCAGAAGGAATTTGACGCGGCAAGCGGCGATTTGGTTGATGCTGAGGACGAAGATGATTTTGTAGAGGATGAAGATTATTCAGATGATGACTTTGACAATGACAGCGATTTTGATGATGATTTTGATGAATAATCCATAAGCGGATAGCAATAGATTGATATATTTGGAAGGAGTGCCAAAATGTCTGAGATGAAAAATGAACAGAGCCAGTCTATTTCATTTGATGCCATAAAAATAGGTCTCGCTTCTCCTGAGAAAATCAGAGAGTGGTCAAAGGGCGAAGTGACAAAGCCTGAGACAATCAATTACAGAACCTTAAAGCCTGAGCGTGACGGTCTGTATTGCGAGAAAATCTTTGGTCCCAGCAAGGACTGGGAGTGCCATTGCGGTAAGTATAAAAAGATTCGGTATAAGGGTGTAATATGTGACCGATGCGGTGTTGAGGTTACAAAATCGAGCGTGCGAAGGGAGCGTATGGGGCATATTGAGCTCGCAGCTCCGGTATCCCATATATGGTATTTTAAAGGGATTCCGAGCCGTATGGGATTGATTCTTGATTTGACGCCGAGAGTGCTTGAGAAGGTATTGTATTTTGCATCTTATATTGTGCTGGATCCGTTAGAGACAGATTTGGAATATAAGCAGGTATTGTCTGAAAAGGAATATCAGGACAATGTGGAAAAGTATGGAAGAAATACGTTTCGCGTCGGCATGGGCGCGGAGGCAATCAAAGATCTTTTGTGCGCGATTGATCTTGAGAAAGAGTGCGAGGAGCTTTCAGCAGAGCTGAAGAACGATAACACGAAAGGACAAAAACGTGCTAAGATTGTAAAGCGTCTTGAAGTTGTTGAGTCATTTCGGGCATCGGGCAACAGGCCGGAGTGGATGATTATGGATACAATCCCTGTTCTACCCCCTGATCTGCGTCCTATGGTTCAGCTTGACGGCGGACGTTTCGCAACATCGGATTTGAATGATTTATATAGAAGAATTATTAACAGAAATAACCGTTTAAAGAGACTTTTAGAGCTTGGGGCGCCTGATATTATTGTGCGCAACGAGAAGAGAATGCTTCAGGAGGCTGTTGATGCTTTGATTGACAACGGCAGACGCGGACGGCCTGTTACAGGTCCGGGTAACCGCGCATTGAAGTCGCTTTCTGATATGTTAAAGGGTAAATCCGGACGTTTCCGTCAGAACCTGCTTGGTAAGCGTGTTGACTATTCCGGTCGTTCCGTTATTGTCGTAGGTCCGGAATTAAAGATTTACCAGTGCGGTCTGCCAAAGGAGATGGCGATTGAGCTGTTTAAGCCCTTCGTTATGAAGGAGCTTGTATCAAGGCAGATTTCACAGAATATTAAGCATGCGAAAAAGCTTGTGGAAAAGCTGGATCAGGCGGTTTGGGATGTGCTGGAGGACGTGATTAAAGAGCATCCGGTTATGTTAAATCGTGCGCCGACACTTCACAGACTTGGTATTCAGGCGTTTGAGCCGATTCTTGTTGAGGGTAAGGCGATTAAGCTGCATCCGCTGGTATGTACGGCGTTTAATGCCGATTTCGACGGAGACCAAATGGCTGTGCATCTTCCGCTTTCAGTGGAGGCGCAGGCAGAGTGCAGATTTTTGCTTTTGTCGCCGAACAACCTGTTGAAACCGTCAGACGGTGGTCCGGTTGCCGTTCCGTCACAGGATATGGTGCTTGGTATTTACTATCTGACGCAGGAGCGTCCCGGTGCAGTGGGCGAGGGCAAGTTCTTTAAGAATGTTAACGAAGCGATTCTTGCTTATGAGAACGGCGCATGTACACTGCACTCAAGGATTAAGGTAAGAGTGACAAAGGCGTTGGAGAGCGGCGAGACTGTTACGGCAAACGTAGAGTCTACGCTTGGTCGTTTCATCTTTAATGAGATTCTTCCGCAGGATTTGGAGTTTGTAGACAGGACAAAGCCGGAAGACGAATTGCTGCTTGAGGTGGATTTCCATGTAGGAAAGAAGCAGTTAAAGCAGATTTTGGAGAAGGTTATCAACATTCATGGTGCGACAAAGACCGCAGAGGTGCTTGACAGCATCAAGGCAATGGGCTATAAATACTCGACGCGTGCAGCAATGACCGTTTCGATTTCCGATATGACAGTGCCTGCCGAAAAGGCAGAGATGCTTGAGGAGGCACAGAAGACAGTTGACCGCATTACGATGAATTTCCGTCGTGGCCTGATGACAGACGAGGAGCGCTATAAGGCGGTTGTTGAGACATGGAAAGAGACAGATGACCAGCTCACAGATAAGCTGATTAACGGTCTTGATAAGTACAACAATATCTTTATGATGGCAGACTCCGGCGCTCGTGGATCAAATCAGCAGATTAAGCAGCTTGCGGGTATGCGTGGATTGATGGCAGATACAACAGGACGTACGATTGAGCTTCCGATTAAGTCAAACTTCCGAGAGGGACTTGACGTATTGGAGTACTTCATGTCAGCGCATGGAGCAAGAAAGGGTATGTCGGATACTGCGTTGCGTACAGCCGATTCCGGTTACTTGACGCGTCGAATGGTAGATGTTTGTCAGGAATTGATTATTCGTGAGGTTGACTGCTGCGAGGGCAAGGACTATATTCCGGGTATGGAAGTTGCCGCTTTCATGGACGGCAGAGAGACTATTGAGGGATTAAAAGACAGAATTACAGGAAGATATTCCTGTGAGGATATTAAGGACAGGGACGGAAACGTGCTTGTCAAGAAGAACCATATGATTACACCAAGCCGCGCATCTAAGATTATGAGCAAGGGTGTGAATGAGAAGGGCGAGCCGATTGAGAAGGTGAAGATTCGAAATATTCTTTGCTGCAAATCGCGTATTGGTATCTGCTCAAAGTGCTACGGTGCAAACATGGCGACAGGCGAGCCTGTTCAGATTGGTGAGGCAGTTGGTATTATAGCAGCGCAGTCTATCGGTGAGCCAGGTACACAGCTTACGATGAGAACGTTCCACAGCGGCGGTGTTGCCGGTGATGATATTACGCAGGGTCTTCCTCGTGTAGAGGAGCTTTTTGAGGCGAGAAAGCCGAAGGGACTTGCAATTATTGCAGAGATTGGCGGAACGGCGACGATTAAGGATACAAAGAAGAAGCGTGAGATTATTGTTTCTGACGGTATTAATGAGAAGACGTATCTGATTCCGTATGGTTCCCGTATCAAAATTGCGGATGGTGCAGAGATTGAGGCAGGTGATGAGCTGACTGAGGGTAGCGTAAATCCGCACGACTTGCTTGAAATCAAGAAAATTGATGCGGTTCAGAACTATCTGCTCCGGGAGGTTCAGAGAGTGTACCGTCTGCAGGGTGTTGATATCGCGGATAAGCATATCGAGGTTATCGTGCGTCAGATGTTAAAGAAGAAGCGCATTGAGACGAGCGGGGATACAGAGTTCCTTCCCGGAACACTTGTTGATGCACTGGAGCTTGAGGAGATCAATGAGGGACTTGTCGCAGAGGGGAAACAGCCGGCTGAGGCAAAGGATATTATTCTTGGTATCACAAAGGCGGCGCTTGCTACAAGCTCATTCCTTTCGGCAGCATCATTCCAAGAGACAACGAAGGTGCTTACGGAGGCAGCAATTAAGGGTAAGATTGACCCGTTGATCGGCTTGAAAGAAAATGTTATTATCGGTAAGCTGATTCCGGCAGGTACAGGCTTGAGACGTTACAGAAATGTTAAGCTGAATACCGATGCGGAAGCAGAAGATACGATTAATTTTGAAGATGATTATAGCTATGAGAATGATTACGCGATATCACATTCGGAGAATGTTGTGTCAGAGCATAATATGTCACTTTCTTTCTAAAATGAACAAACAGCGTGTGTTTATTATAACACACGCTGTTTGTTTTATGCGGTTTGCGTTTTTACTCGATATCTTCTATTTCAATCAAATGAAGTCCTGTATCATAATCTAAATCATCTCTTGTTACAACCCTCCATGCTTGAAGCAAATAGAACGATTCATCTGCCGAGGACGGATACAGATAGGAGAGTGTCATTTCAAGGTACTGAATATCACTGATTTCAAAGGTAAATTCTGTTGGCAGCGCAGAAATAGCAGAGATATAGGCAGTTCTGTCAGGATTTTCCCGATAAGCGTTTTTTAATATGTTATCTATTTCACAGAGCTTTTCTTCCGCCAAATTGCAGGCATTATAGTAAGCGGCAGAGCGATCGAGCACCTTTTGACTGAGTTTTCTGTCCGCATTCGCACTGACAAGTGAGAGTACACCGAAAGAAATCAGACATAATACCACGAAAATCAGCATAATTGAGGGAAGCCCGATGTTCATGGTAAATTCCCGTTTTTTATCCATTATTATGCCCTCCCGTATATTTTTTAATTTCCTGCTGGTGGATACAGTCAGTTGTGTAATCATATTCGGAGATCGAAGTATTCCGGTTATCAGGGCACTCCTTAATATAAAGGTTCAGGCAGGCATAGGGACCGCTGTCTGTTATCCTGTCATAATGCAGAATAATCATATAGGCGGCACTTTCCTGCAAAGTCTGTCTTTGCCACTCTTTGTCAAAATACAGGACAGCAGCTGTGCCCTGCTCAGACGTCAGCGGCTCAGGACGAAAAGCCTGCTCCACTGCGTCGAAATCTCCATCTGCGGCAAGAAATAGTTCCGAAATATTCTGTGTGTAGAGAAGAGCATGGTTTATATTGATTGTGTCTTCACTGATAAAGTGTGATTTCACAAAGAGCTGCATGACGACAGCGGCGGCGATGATAAAGAAAAATATGGACAATATCAATTCAATTAAAAAAAGTCCTGACCGCGAGGCGGCATATTGCTTTTTCATAAGATTCCTCCAGCCTGCATCGGTTAGTCAATAAAAACAGATGTGTTTTCGTTTGCTTTACCGCAGTGCAGATTAATATATAATTCTGTTTCCTCATCTGCCTCATCAAAGTAGCGCACCTTTAAAAGATTGTCAGAGACAAATTCAAAATCAAGCGATGTCAGAGCGATTACTTGTTGGCCGGCATCAATTGGAAGTTCGATATCAGTTCTTGCAAAAAGCTCATACAAATAGCCGTTATACTCATAGAGTGATGTGGCGTATTCCATGCCGTTAATATTGCGCGCCATGAGAAGCCGTTTGTAGCCTAAGCTGTCATCAATTCTGACAGAGTCATAGATGTCTGACTGGCGTACTTTTTCGGTGATATAAGCCACCGAAGTGCGTGAAGCGTAATTATTGTTCATTGATGATACCGTTTTGTTGTAGATGTCAGCTCCAAAAAGAATTAAAACAACGGAAGAAACTGCAAATACACAAAAAAGGGACAAGACAAAGAGGAGGTCAATCATATGACGTCCGTTTTCTTTTTCGGGCATGTTTACTCCATTTCTGTGAAATGTTTTATATGATAAAGATTTCACAATATTTTATTCACTTTTAATTAATTGAAATAAAACCGATTTCGCTTTCGGATCTCGGCAGAATTGTAATATCGGGCATGATGTTTGATCCGATTGCAGTATAGTCAATATAAAATCTGTCGGCGTCGTAGATCAAACCGTAATGGTCTTTTAAATAATCGAGACTCGGCGGATAAGTGCCTTCTACGGCATAGCACTGTGCGACACTGCGCCGAACAGCGGATTCAAGGCTTTTGGCCTGCTCGCTTGCAGTGGAGTCATCGACGGTATTGATGCCGCTGATAAAGAATATCACAAAGCCGATTACAAATGCAAAAGATAGAATCTGCCATATTTGGGAAAGTGTTATTTTTTTATGGTTTGTAAATCGGTTCATATAAAACCTTCCATTCTTGCTCGGCCCGCGGATTTGGGCGCAAGCACAAATTTGAATTTGCTGCGTGAAATTTTAAGTTCACATGCACTTGCAATTATCCGATACTTGACATAATACCAATCAAGGGCATAATTACGGAAAGCAGAATCAGACCAACCATCAGTGAAAATGCGATGACAAGTGTTGGCTCGATCGCACCAAGAATTTTCTGAATGCGTGAGAGGGTATCATCTTCATACTGTTTTGAGATTTTATCAAACACAACTTCACTGTTTCCGGAGCGATAGCCTATTTGGAGCATTCTCTGATGCTGCGCCCGAAAAATGTTTGCTTCCTTTATGGCTTCATACAGATAGCCGCCGCCGGATAGAACTTCCTTGCAGGTTGTTACCTTTTCGTCCATAAGCTTATTGTCAATTAAACGGACAGCAAGCTCAAGTCCTTTATAGATATCAATGCCGCCCGCCGTAATCATGGAAAGCGCTCCTGCAAAGCGGCTGTACGCAACGCCAAGATAGAATCCTTTTGTAAACCGGTTTGTGTGGAGAAAATGTTTGCCCCACGCATGGCCTTTGGGACTTTTATATAAAATAAGACCGGCTGCTGCAAATATGATAAGCAGTGCAATCAGGAATCCGGAAACGGTTTGTATTGCATGTCCCATATTCATAAGCTGTTTTGAGATACCTGTCAGTTCGCTTCCCAGCTGAATAAATACCTGATTAAAAATGGGAAGAATTTTTGTCAGCAGCACTGCAAGAATTAACAACATCAGACAGACCATTATTAAGGGATAACTGACAGCGCTTTTTATTGAATCGGAGATTGTACACTGTTGTTCATAGTATTCGGTGAGCTTTTTCATGATAATGTCAAGATTGCCGGATTCTTCTCCCAGAAGGATCATGGAAACGACATATTCCGGAAAAACCTTTGTGGCATCTAAGGATTCGTATAGAGTGAGACCGTCGCGCAAAGAATTCTCGATTTCCGTAAGAAGCGCTTTGCCGTCATCCGATGCGGTATCCTGCGCCATCAGGCTGATTCCATCAAATGGCGTGATGCCTGCAGGTAAAAGCAATGAGAGCTGGCCGCAGAATGCAGCCACCTCACGATTGTTCAGCTTTTTTATTTTTTTCATAATCGTAATCTCCCGATTGTGTAAACTGTTTTAATAGATATATTTTGTCTTGTAATTAGTGCCGTCACCAATAAAATTTTTTAAAGTAGTATCACTTGCACTGGCGGCAAAAGTAGGGTCCATAAGAGACCAGTTTGTTCCGTCAAACTCAATAACGCCATTTACCCAGCCGATATCCGTAATGTAGGTACTGATCCATGCATGATAAGCGCTTCCGGCATAGCCAACCTCAAGGCGGGTGGGGATACCCTGACTTCTGAGCATACTTGCCATGACACAGGCATAGTCAAGACAAATGCCGGTTCCATTTGCCATAATCGTATCAGGATTTGGCACATAACCTGATTGTACAGAGTTTGCTTTATTGTAATCATATGTAATCGTGGTAGCATAATTGTAAACTTTGGTTACGACATCTAAGTCCGTAGAGCAGCCCTCAGCAAGCTGTTTTGCCTTTGCAACAACCTGACTTCCTGCATTAAAATTCACATATTGGTTAGGATAAAGATAAGGACCATTGGGATTTGTGATGCTTGCGCTGATTGTTTCCGACAATGCCACTGCGTATTGGTTGCCGCTGACATTCTCGTATATGCCGACTTTGTAGGAACCGCTTCCCGCTGATAATGGGAACGTTTCATAGCCGCCGTTCAATGTGTAAGTATAGGTAACACCGCTGCTTCCGGTCATTTGAAGTTTTACTTTTTGGTTGGTGCCTTTATATTTTACCATAATATAACCTTCGGAAGTATTCGATGCGTCAATCTCTGCGAGCGCATTCGAATAGACAGTGACACCTGATGCGGTAGGCACGTAGCATACGGGCGTATTGTCCCTTGTACCGGCGGAGGTTAACTTGGCAGTGGGAACTTCTTCGTCAATGAGAGTTTCTAAAACAACTGTTTCATCAGATGAAAGGACTTCATTATTAAAAGTGCTTTCAACAGTTGTTGTTTCCGGTGACGTGTCCGTTTCCGAAACGGAAGCCTGCAAATCAACAGCTTTTGTTATGTCAGGTGCAGCATCAGTTTCATAATCAGGCGACAATACCTGTGCCTGCTCCGTTATGCCGGCGGAATCGTTTGAAACAGATGATGTCTGTCCGCATGCAGAAAGCGCACATGTACATGACATGATAATTGATAATGTGATAAGACTATTTTTTATTTTACTTGTTTTTAACTTACGGAACAACATAAAAATCCTCCCACTCTCTGAACTGAAATTTTCCTAATATATAACAATTATAATATATAATATTCCGTCAGAAAAGAGATAAAATGACGAAAATAACAAGATTTTTAAAGAAAAAATGGCAATTATTCAATAAGAGAACTTACTATAAATATAGTAATGAATAATTGGATTGCAAACAGTGCAGTAAAAATGTTTGCAAAAACCGAAAAAAATAATTGACAATATTAGGAACGGAAAGTATAATAATAAAGCATGTGTGTAAACGTATGCATGTATTGTGCCTAATTGTCTTGGCATTTAGTGAAATTATATAGGAGGTGAAAAGGAATGCCAACATTTAACCAATTAGTAAGAAAAGGACGTCAGGAAACAGTTAAGAAGTCTACTGCACCGGCACTTCAGAGAGGATACAACTCTTTAAAGAAGAAAGCAACTGATACATCTGCTCCTCAGAAGAGAGGCGTTTGTACAGCAGTTAAGACTGCAACACCTAAGAAGCCCAACTCAGCGCTTAGAAAAATTGCCAGAGTTCGTCTTTCAAACGGAATGGAAGTAACAAGCTATATTCCGGGAGAAGGCCACAACTTACAGGAGCATAGTGTTGTTCTTATCAGAGGCGGACGTGTTAAAGACTTACCTGGTACAAGATACCACATTATCAGAGGTACGCTTGATACTGCAGGAGTTGCTAACAGAAAGCAGGCTCGCTCTAAGTATGGAGCTAAGAGACCAAAAGCAGGCAAATAAATCATTTGTCTTGTACCACAAAAAAACTAATTAGTGTTGGGATTCTGATTTAATACCTTTCAGATTAAAATAGAAAACCGCGCGAACACAAAGTTTTATTATGTGAGTACCGTTGATTTAATCAAATGGCGAATATCCGCATCAAGGAAGATTTCGCTATTCATAATTAAGGAGGGAAGAACCGTGCCACGTAAAGGACATATTCAAAAAAGAGATGTATTGGCAGATCCTATTTACGGCAATAAGGTAGTTACAAAGCTGATCAACAACGTTATGTTGGATGGAAAGAAGGGTGTAGCTCAGAAAATCGTATATGGGGCATTTGCCAGAGTAGAAGAGAAGGCGCAGAAGCCTGCTGTGGATGTATTTGAGGCAGCGATGAATAATATTATGCCGTTGCTCGAGTGTAAAGCAAGACGTATCGGCGGCGCTACGTATCAGGTACCTCTTGAGGTAAAACCTGAGCGTCGTCAGACATTAGGTCTCCGCTGGCTGGTATTTTTCGCACGTAAGAGAGGCGAGAAGACAATGGAGGAGAGACTTGCAAACGAGATTTTGGACGCATCAAATAATACAGGTGCATCTGTAAAGAGAAAAGAAGATATGCACAAGATGGCAGAAGCAAACAAGGCTTTCGCACATTACAGATTCTAAGCATGATTTATGTATTGTGCGCGAAAACCCCCGGCTTTCGTACATTACAGATTTTAAGTGCATACAGATCTGTGTTTATTATTTAAGGAGGAAGAACATTGGCTGGAAGAGAATATCCTTTAGACAGGACCAGAAACATTGGTATTATGGCTCATATCGATGCTGGTAAGACAACTCTTACAGAGCGTATCTTATACTATACCGGTGTTAATTATAAGATTGGTGATACACATGAAGGTACTGCTACGATGGACTGGATGGAGCAGGAACAGGAAAGAGGTATTACAATTACATCAGCCGCTACTACATGTCATTGGACACATCAGGAGAGTGCAAAGGTTCAGGAAGGTGCTTTAGAGCATCGTATCAATATCATTGATACACCGGGTCACGTAGACTTCACAGTTGAAGTTGAGCGTTCTCTTCGTGTACTTGACGGTGCCGTAGGTGTTTTCTGTGCAAAGGGTGGTGTTGAGCCGCAGTCAGAGAACGTATGGCGTCAGGCTGATACCTACAATGTACCCAGAATGGCATTTATCAACAAGATGGATATCTTGGGTGCTAATTTCTATGGTGCAGTAGATCAGATTAGGACAAGATTAGGTAAAAATGCAATCATTCTTCAGATACCAATCGGTAAGGAAGATGATTTCAAGGGAATTATTGATTTGATGGAAATGAAAGCATACATCTACAATGATGATAAGGGCGAAGATATTTCCATTACGGATATTCCCGCAGATATGGCAGATGATGCAGAGCTTTATCATGGTGAAATGATAGAGAAAATCTGCGAGTTAGATGATGATTTAACAATGATGTACCTTGAAGGTGAGGAGCCTTCGATTGAGCAGTTAAAGGCAGCTCTCAGAAAGGGTACATGCGAATGTACGGCAGTTCCCGTATGCTGCGGCTCTGCTTACAGAAACAAGGGCGTTCAGAAGCTTCTTGACGCAATCCTTGATTTTATGCCTGCTCCGACAGATATCCCTTCTATTAAGGGAACTGATTTGGACGGCAACGAGATTGAAAGACATTCATCAGATGATGAGCCGTTCTCGGCGCTTGCATTTAAGATTATGGCTGACCCGTTTGTTGGTAAGCTTGCATTCTTCAGAGTTTACTCTGGTACAATGAATTCCGGTTCTTATGTATTAAATGCAACAAAGGACAAGAAGGAGCGTGTAGGCCGTATTTTACAGATGCATGCAAACAAGAGACAGGAGTTAGACAAGGTTTACTCCGGCGACATCGCTGCAGCAGTTGGATTTAAGTTTACAACAACCGGTGATACAATCTGCGATGAGCAGCATCCGGTAATTCTTGAGTCTATGGAATTCCCTGAGCCTGTTATTGAGCTTGCAATTGAGCCGAAGACAAAGGCAGGACAGGGCAAGATGGGTGAGGCTCTTGCAAAGCTTGCAGAGGAGGATCCTACATTCCGCGCTCATACAAATCCGGAGACCGGCCAGACCATTATTGCAGGTATGGGCGAGCTCCATCTTGAGATTATTGTAGACAGACTTCTTCGTGAGTTTAAGGTAGAAGCAAACGTTGGTGCGCCTCAGGTTGCATACAAGGAAGCAATCACGAAGGAAGTGGACATCGATTCGAAGTACGCAAAGCAGTCCGGTGGACGTGGACAGTACGGTCACTGTAAAGTTAAGTTTGCGCCGATGGATGCAAACGGCGAGGAGCTTTTCAAGTTTGAGTCAACCGTTGTCGGCGGTGCAATTCCGAAGGAATACATTCCGGCAGTCGGCGAAGGTATCGAAGAGGCCACAAAGGCAGGTATCCTCGGTGGATTCCCTGTTGTAGGCGTATATGCGAACGTATATGACGGTTCATACCATGAAGTTGACTCTTCAGAAATGGCATTCCACATTGCCGGTTCGCTTGCGTTTAAAGAGGCGATGCAGAAGGCATCACCGGTGCTTCTTGAGCCGATTATGAAGGTTGAGGTAACAATGCCTGAGGAGTATATGGGCGACGTTATCGGTGATATCAATTCACGTCGCGGACGTATTGAGGGTATGGACGATCTTGGCGGTGGAAAAATTGTTAGAGGTTATGTTCCTCTTGCTGAGATGTTTGGTTATTCCACGGACTTGCGTTCTAAGACACAGGGACGCGGAAACTATTCAATGTTCTTCGAGAAGTATGAGCAGGTTCCCAAGAATGTTCAGGACAAAGTGCTTGCAGCAAAGAAGGGCTGATAAAAATACGATAAACAGCAGTATTTTATAAATAATACTTGAAAATCCCAATCTTTTCTAATATAATTAGGCTTAGTTGGGTAAGGTTTTATGTTGAATGAAACTAATTTATTAATAACTTTTTTAAGGAGGACTTTTAAAATGGCAAAGGCTAAATTTGAAAGAAGTAAACCCCATTGTAACATTGGTACAATCGGACACGTAGACCATGGTAAAACAACTTTAACAGCAGCAATTACAAAGGTATTGGCTGAGAGAGTTGCAGGTAATGTAGCAACAGATTTTGAGAACATCGATAAGGCTCCAGAAGAGAGAGAGCGTGGTATCACAATCAATACAGCACACGTTGAGTATGAGACAGACAAGAGACATTATGCACACGTTGACTGCCCGGGTCATGCTGATTATGTAAAGAACATGATCACAGGTGCTGCACAGATGGATGGCGCTATCCTTGTTGTTGCTGCAACAGATGGTGTTATGGCACAGACAAAGGAGCATATCCTTCTTTCTCGTCAGGTAGGTGTACCTAAGATCGTTGTATTCATGAACAAGTGCGATATGGTTGATGATCCTGAGTTACTTGAGCTTGTTGAAATGGAAATCACAGAGCAGCTTGAGGAGTACGAGTTCACAGACTGCCCGATTATCAAGGGTTCTGCTTTGAAGGCGCTTGAAGATCCCAGCAGCGAGTGGGGCGACAAGATTATTGAGCTTATGAACACAGTTGACGAGCATATTCCTGATCCTGTACGTGAGACAGATAAGCCGTTCCTGATGCCGATCGAGGATATCTTTACAATTACAGGTCGTGGTACTGTTGCTACAGGTAGAGTAGAGCGTGGTGTTCTTCATATCAATGAGGAAGTTGAAATCGTTGGTATCAGCGAAGAGACAAAGAAGACTGTTTGTACAGGTATCGAAATGTTCAGAAAGCTTCTTGACGAGGCTCAGGCCGGTGATAACATCGGTGCGCTTCTTCGTGGTATTCAGAGAACAGAGATCCAGAGAGGACAGGTTCTTTCAAAACCCGGTACAGTTAAGTGCTACAAGAAGTTTACAGCACAGGTTTATGTATTGACAAAAGATGAGGGTGGACGTCATACTCCTTTTTTCAACAACTATAGACCTCAGTTCTATTTCAGAACAACAGACGTTACAGGTGTATGTAATCTTCCTGAGGGTACAGAGATGTGCATGCCTGGTGATAATGTAGAGATGACAATTGAGTTGATTCATCCTATCGCTATGGAGCAGGGACTTACGTTTGCTATTCGTGAGGGTGGTAGAACTGTTGGTTCAGGTAGAGTTGCAACTATCATCGAGTAATTATAATTTATTCAGTAAAATCAAGGCTTTCGGGGATTTCTCCGAAAGCCTTTTTACGTGGAAAGCTACTTTAGAGAACTAAAGTGGCTACAAAATGGCTACGATATTTTATTCCTGCATTATTTTTCT
>CAJTMC010000020.1 GCA_910577115.1 uncultured Lachnospiraceae bacterium | reverse complement strand
AGCCGATTGCGGTAGAGAAGGCTGCTTATCGGAAATAATGATTGAAACGGGCAGGATTATGAAAATACAGGAAACATAATCGCGAATGCATAGTAAAAATCTTGCAGATGTGATAAAATAAGGATAACCAATATCTAAATTGAACTATGTTGAGAAAGGGAACAACACGATGACCACAATCAGTATGGAAATCCCCGACGAAATGATAACTTTCGCAAAACCGTCCAACAAAGAAGACGAGTTGACACGGAATGCCATGGTACTGTACCCATACATAAAACAGGGTACAATATCACATGGCAGGGCTGCGGAAATACTTGGCATTTTTAAAATGGATTTAATCACGTTATACGGAAATATGGGGCTCTCCTATATCGAATTAACGGACGACGAAATCAACGAGGAGCTGGCTACGGTTGATTATCTGAAAGGAACAATGGCATGATTGTAATCTCAGATACCACCCCCATAATTTCTCTGTTAAAGACAGGTCACTTGGGTCTTTTAAACCAATTATATCAACAGGTTTGCGTTCCACAGGCAGTATGGCGTGAGCTTACGGGTAACCCCGCTTACTTAGAAGAAGCGAAAATAATTGAAACGGCAAATTTTCTTTCCGTTGTTAATATAGAAAATACAAAATCCGTAAACATTCTTCGTTCTGTTACCGGATTGGACGCAGGTGAGAGCGAGGCGTTGATTCTGTTTGATGAGCAAAATGCCAATCTCCTTCTTATGGACGAACGCAAAGGCAGAAGTGTTGCCAAACAACTCCATATAAAGCATATCGGAACAGCAGGTATTTTAATGCTTGCTTATGACAGAAACCTGATTTCCGCGGCAGAGGTTAAGGTCTGTATTGACACAATGCTCATGAGTGGTATCCGAGAATCGACAAAAAATTATGCAATACAATTATGGAGCACATTGGATTGAAAAGGCAGTATTAGCAATTTCTTAATTCTTTACAAATCCACTTCCTCAAACAATTCTCGTCTTGCCGCACGTTTACCCGTTTCGTTCATCCTTCTTCTTCAACAACTGCGAAGTATCCAGCACCTGCTCGGACTGCTTTGCCTTTTTTGGCTGTTTCTGCTTTTTCGCCTTTCGAGATGCAGGTTCGCAACCCTTTTGCTTTCCGGTTTCCGCAGTCTGCGCTTCCTGTCTTTCCTGTCCTTCCTGCACCGCCGTATCCGCCTGCGTCGTTTTTCCACCTGTCACCGTTTCAACACGCATCGCAGCCTTCTTTTGCAGCCTTCCTGTTACACCACTAAGCTTCGGCACATACTGAAACCGCCGCATCGCAATATCCACCAAAAACAGGCAAATCGCAAACGCTGTCAGCCAGTTCGTCAAAGGATAGCGCTCCTTTGCCCCCGCCGTAATGCGCGTCCAGACATTCTCCTGCTCCGTAATCACTTTCCCATACTGCTCGGCAAATCTCAGATACGGCGCCGCGCTCACATCGAACTTATATTCGTCCGAGAACTGCACCGCTGCCGCGGTCGTCATATAGCTCTGAATTTCCCCGCCCTCTGTACGCCGGATATTAAAATGATACAAGCCCGTTTGGGACGTGGGAAGCTGCGCTGTGTATTTCCCCGGCGCCGTCGCATGCAGCTTCTCCTCGCTGCTCTCACCGTCCGGAGCAATCACTGTCACAAGAATTTCCGTCCCGCTGCCGTAATCGCCCGTCTGATAAACCACCTCGGTCTGCTCGCCCGCCGTCACCACGTTCACGCTGTCCTCGCCCATGCTCGCATTTCCCGTCGCATAATCCACAATGCGCTTCCAAAGCTGCACATAATCGTCCTTGCCTGAAAACGCGCCGCTCCACTCGCCCGTAACGTCACTGTTCCACGCGGCAGTCCTGCCAAGCCCGTACTGCCATACCGTCAAAATCGGATCTTCCTTGTCCGCGGATACAATCACAGGATTGGACGCCGTCTTTGGCGTTGCGGCAATATACCCGTAAAGCGCAGGCCAGCCGTCCGCAAACAGACCGCGCGTCAGCTCATGTCCGCCCCGGACCGCAAGAGAGAAAACACCGTTTTGAATATAGCTGTCACCGCCCAAAAAAACCTCCTGCGCAAAAATCTTTGGAATGTCGCTCGATATATCAGAATAATAATATCTGCCGCCGCAGTTATCCGCCAGTCTTTTCAAGAGCTTTGTGTCGGAACCGTCCCCGACCGCTACCGTCGAAAGCGTAATGCCGTTTGATGTATAATCGCTGACCACATCTGCATAATTGTCCGTTTCCCCCATGCCGTCCGTCAAAAGCACCACATGTTTTACGGACGCGTCGCAGTCCGCAAGCGCCTTGCATGCCTCCGCAAGCGCAGGCTTGATCGTCGTTCCGCCGCCCTCGTTAATCTGCTTAATCGCGTCCTTCACCGCCGCTTTATCGTTCGCGGTCGTCAATTCCACCTGCCATGAATACTTGTCATCGAACGTCAGTACGCCGACATAATCCGTATCGCGCAGATTGTCCGCCGCCACCGTCGCAGCCCGAATGGCAATATCCAGATTGGTAATGCCAGAACCGTCCAGCGCGCCGCTCATACTGCCGGAATGGTCAATCACCATTACCATCGCCATTGAGGGCACTTCATTCACGCTTCGCAGCTGCATGTCCACAGGCAGCACCGTTTCCAGCGCCGTTTCCCGATAGCCGCCAAGCGCAAAGCTGTCCTCTCCGCCGCAGCAGATAAATCCGCAGCCATAATCCTTTACATAGGTTTCCAAATTTTCCAAAAATCCAATCGGCAAATCGTCAATATATGTGTCCACCAAAATAATCGACTTGTAATCGAGCATGGCATTGATACTGTCCGGCGCATTCAACGCTGAAACAACGCTGTAATCGCAGCCTGCCGCGCCCAATACGGACGCAAACCCCGAAACGCTTGTATCGCGCCCCGATATGACGAGAATTTTCGGCACTGCCTCCACAACGGAATACGCGCTGAATGTATCGTTTTCAGGGCAGGTATCTCCTTGTGCCTGAACCTGCACGCGCAGGTTTTCCATCGCACCGCTTTGTGCGCCGTCCTCAACCTGTGCGCTAAATGCAAAGCGATTGCTCCCTTTGTTTAAGTGCACGCTGTTTGCCGCCGTCTGATTGCTTCCGTTGTAAAGCGCAATCACCGCGTCCGTATCGTAATTGCTCTCCACAAGCACCGTAATCGAATACTTGTCATTCGGGTGCAGATACGACGGAAGCATAACATTATCAATATAAGCATCCGGCGTTTCCTCGTTCTCGTAAAGCAGTGTCAGAAACTCCGCCTGACTCGCCGTCAATGCCTGTGCCATATTTTGAATGTCGCCCCGCGTTTCTTTACCGTCCGTCAGCACCACAAGGCGTTTTCTGTAATCGCCTGATAACAGTGTAAGCGCCTTGGAAACAGCGTCCTCGAAGTTCGTCGCCGCCTTCTCGGGCAGCGTCATCAGCCCCCCGTAATGCGTCCCATCCGTCAAAAACTGCTCCACCAGTGTATCTTTTCCAAAGGTCACAATCCCGTAAACATTCCCCGAAGGCATTTTGCCGACCGTTTCCTGCAAATACTGCTCCATGCGCCCCAAATGCTCCGCATTACTGTTCGACAAATCCACGACAAACACCGTCGCCGTCTGAGAACTGCCCTTTTTCAGCGTAATGCCAAGCAGCGCAAGCAGCACGCACAGCAGCACCACACCACGTACCGCAAGATAGAATTTCCCGCGATACCGCATTTGACGCACATAGACAATCCACTCCGCCGCCAAAAGCAGGATTACAAGCAGCAAAAAGAGATTGCGCAGTGTCTGCTTGACCTTTTGCAGGCGCAGCTCTCCCGAACTGCCGACAGACTCCGCCGTCACTCTGCCGTCAGACTCCGTTGCGGTCTGAAAGCGCACAACGTAATTCTCCTGATAATCCTCGTTTCCCAGCTCGTACAGTCCCGCCTTGTCCGGACGGCTTTCAAACTGCGTTCTGTCCAACTCCGCCCAAGGCTGCAGGGCAATCTCCTCGCCCGCATAGTAAACATTTGTTGCAAGCCAGGACGTGTCGGAGAGATAAATCATCGCGTTTGCAAGAAAAATCGGAAACTCCGCCCGCAGCGGAAAATCGGATTCCCGAATATCAAAGCCGACGACCACCTCTTTGTGCCCGTCCTGCTCGCCGTAGTAACCCACACACTTCCCGTTGTACTCCAAAAAGCTCTGCGCCCCCTCAGGCAGCGCAAAGCAGTACGCCGTGTTCACGCCAATCGTAAAACCCGACAGTCCCGCTGACAAATCGCAGTCCGTCATATCAAGCACCACGTTCTCAAGCGTTTCGATTGGTTCCGCGCTTCCGTCGCCGAAAATCAGACGGTTGCCTTTCTGATTCTGCGGTGTCTGACCCGCATCGTAAATCACCACATTGTAGCCCATTTCCCCAAGCGGCGTGCGTTTCGAAATACCTGTATCCTGTGCACCGTCCGCCGCCGCGTCGGTTTGGGATTTTGTAATCGTATCACCGGTTACGGCAAAATATGCTTTTTCCAAGAACGTGTTGCCGTCCCCGACAAGCAGTCCGCGTATCTTGTTCTGCCGGCTCTTTACCGCCTGCGAAACATTGTCTGCCGCAAGGCTGTCGCCTGCCGCTGTGCCAAAAGAAATGCTGTCCAAACGGGACGTGAGCGTCCTCCCCCGCCAATCCACCGCCTCAAACAGGCATGACGCATTCTCCGACGGCGCAAGGCGCATCTGCTGCAGCGCAATCAGCTGCTCTTTACCGCCAGTAACGTCCGCTTCATACAGGTTCCCGTCATACAGACCGACATCGAAGGATGCTGTTTCGTCGCTGTAATTCGCCACGCTTACAATCACGTCGTAGTTTCCGTCCTCCCGCTCGGTAAACACAGTGTACTCATTTGCCACATTAGAAACAACGTCCCCCACGACGTAAAGCTCCTTTTGCGCGCCCCCGCGCAGCTCCGCAAACGCCGCTGCGCCTGCGCCGTCCGTATAAACCAGCAAATCCGCCGCGTTTTCCGCCGTATCCCCCACAAGCGTATCCAAAATTCCCTGCGCCTGCGTGAGATTTCCGCCGCCGTCACTGCACGCTATGCTTCTGAGCGTCCGTAGCAGACTCTCTGTATCCGTCATATCCACCGCCAATAGCTTTACGCCGACTGCGTCCGCCGTCACAACACAAAACTGCGTGTCCTGCGCCGTCTGTACAGTGTCGCACATCAGTTCTATCGCCTCTGCAAGACGGCTCTTACCCGAATACCCGACATGCTGCATACTCGCGCTCGTATCGACCAGCAGGATTTTCCTTCCGCCACCGCGGTTGTCCACGCGGATAAACGGCGACATCAGCGCAATCACAAGCAGCGCGATAATCAAAATCTGCAAATACATCAGAATATTGTGGACAAATTTCTCGAAAAACGTCCGCGACTGTTCGTTTTTGAGCAGTTTCTTCCAAAGAAGATTGGAGGAAATCCGATAATCCACGCCCTTTGGCTTTAATAAATACAACAAAATAATAATTGGAACCGCTGCAAGAAAGAACAACGGCCATAAGCTCTCAAATTGCAACAGTTGCGCTACACTCACTGTTGCGGGCAAAAATCCATTCATAATCGCCTTTGGCGATGAATTTTTGCTGAAAGCCACTACACTTTCGTATGGTATTTGCAGCAAAGTGCAAATACCTGTTTGAACAAATTTCTCAAATATCATATAACATCCTTAAATCCTGAAAAATCAGTTGATAAATGTCCTTCTGCGTACTGCACAGCGCATAGAACGCCCCGTTTTTGGCACACGCACGCTCAAGCTGTCCTAAAAACTGCCCAAGCGCCTTCTCATACACCCGAATACTCGCGGCATCAATCGTCAGGCGCAGCGTGCTCTCCTCTTCCATGTCAATCAGGTTTTTTGTGCCTGTTAAGTCTACCGAAAGCTCCTCTCCCGCAAGCACATGCAGCAGCACGCTCTTCTGCCGTCTGTACGCCAAGAACCGCAGCAGCTTTGTCACCGCAGATGCGGTCGCTTCCGCGTCATCCTCTAAAAAACTTTCCTGAAAAAAATCACTGATAATCACCGTTACACCCGTTCCTTTTGCAGGGAGCTGCCTGACCGCCTCACTGATGTCTGCCGTCCCGTCAAAGGAGCGCTGCTCCAGCCAGTCCACAAGGCGCGGTAATGCCTTTTTTCCGCCGCCCGCCACAAAGGGCTGCTGCATTTTTTTCATATCGTAAAGCATTACGCGGTCCATGTTGTTTAATCCCAAGTACGCAAGCGCCGCCGCAAGCACGCAGGCGCATTCTCCCTTTTTGTTTGCGCCGTAATCCATTGAGGCGCTTGTATCCAGCAAAATCGAAACGATTGCCTCTTTCTCCTCCATATATTCTTTCACATAAAGCCTGTCCAGCCGACCGTATGCGTTCCAGTCAATGCGCCGGATATCGTCACCCGTCATGTACTCCCTGAAATCCGAAAATTCCATTGAGGTTCCTTTCTGCATGGATTTGCGGTTTCCCGTCAGGTTCATGGAGATTCTTTGTCCCATTGTAAGGCGCAGGCGTGACAGCTTGTCAAAAAATGCGGTGTCGAGTTTCACTTCAATTCCCCCTTACAGGAGCGTGGCAAAAGGTACTGATATGCCTGATAATATCTGCTAATCTGCTCTCCGGTGCAGGCAAGCTTATGCTCTCCGCAATAATCTTCCAGCACTACTTTACTGATTGATAATTCCGGCAATACATGCGCATTTTGGGGATCCTCCATCGTAAGCTGGGTATACTGTATCGCCTTGTGGAAAAACATATTTTTTTTATCCGGATCGGAGGAGCATTTCAGTGCCCGCTTCACTTCATTTCCTATATTTATCATTTGCTGCACAAGAGATAACTCAAACCATTTTTCGGTTAGAACTGAATCCACTTACAAATCACCTCCGTTGCTCTCTCCATGATATCGCTATCCAATATTCCCATTCCACCGCGTACATAACCATGAAGCTGATTATTATGGATATTGATAAAGGAATCATATTCCAGTATTTCATCTATTGACTGATTTTCAAGCCACAGGTTAAATCCCCACATATCAATTTCCTTTGATCCCTGTTTTTCTTTCAGATAATCTGCCAGTTCATAGTGCATATCCGCATCCAGCGCAACCAGCTCCTTATCCAAATCTACCACACCCTTCACAAATCCATTTGCAAAGGAATTTATTTCCTGCAACTCTTTGATTGTATATTTTCTGTCTAAAATAATCATTTTCCGAATCCTCCTGACTGTCAAACAAAAGCACTGTTGACACAGCACATGTTTAAAATATATGTTGTAAGCAATCATGGTTTTTTTAACTGATCCAGTATCTGCGTGATAATATCGTCCTCCGTCACCCCCGCGCTTACTGCGTCAAAGCTCGGAATGATACGGTGGCGCAGTACGGGATACGCCGACTCCTGCACGTCCTGAAACGATACATTAAACCGCCCCTCCAAAAATGCCTTTGCCCTTGCGGCACGAATTAACGCCTGCGCCGCTCTTGGGCTTGCGCCTTCCCGAATATAAGGGTTTTCGGCATGTGTCGCCATGACAAGCTCTAACAGGTAGTCCATCACCGCCTCTGCAATCGGGATTTGGTTCACCAGCGCCTGCGCCGCAAGCAGTCCCTCGCCGTCTATCTGCTTCTCAATCGCAGGCGGCGCTTCCCCTTCCGTCAGTCCGACAATGCCTTTGAGCTCCTCCTTTGACGGAAAACGCACCAAAATCTTGAACATAAAACGGTCAAGCTGTGCCTCCGGCAAAGGGTATGTGCCTTCGTTCTCAATCGGGTTTTGTGTCGCAAGCACGAAGAACGGCGCGTCAAGCGTGTGGCTTTCGCTGCCTACCGTAACTGTATGCTCCTGCATCGCCTCAAGCAGCGCAGACTGTGTTTTGGGCGTGGCACGATTGATTTCGTCCGCCAAAATTAAATTGGCAAAAATCGGCCCGCGCACAAAGGAAAAGCTGCTGCCCTGCTCGCCCTTCATAATGATATTCGTGCCTGTAACGTCGCTCGGCATTAAATCGGGCGTAAACTGAATGCGCTTAAACGGCAAATCGAACACCTTTCCAATCGTGCTGACCAGCCTTGTCTTTCCAAGCCCCGGCATTCCCTCCAACAGCACGTTTCCGCCTGTCAGCATCGCAAGCATGACCTCGCGGATAACCTCGCGCTGCCCAATAATGCCCTTTTGGATTTCCGCCTCGCACGCCGCAATCCGCTGCGCCATATACGCTGCGTCGTTCAGTTTGTTTTTGTCTAATTCACTCATTTTCAGCCTCCATTCTAAATTTCGCACTTATTTTTATTATAAATCAGAAAATGGTATCTTGCCATGCACTTCAAACAAATATCTTCCCGTCGGCTCACCGTCCGCGTCCATTTCGCATAACTTGCCGTAACTGCACTTGTCAAAAATTTCGTCCAAAAAGACATCGTCAACCTCCGCGCCCCCTCTGTCGTCCAGCTGATATAGCAGCGCTTCATATGTTTCCAACACCAAGTCATACGCAAACCGTTCGATAACCTCCGCCGGAACACCCGCCTCAAGCATTTGCGCCGCCTCCGGAATGCGCTTTTCAAGCATGCCCTCCGCCTGTTGCCTTTCAAGCCATTTCCGGTATCCGCCCCGATAAAACTCCAAGTTGTCGTTCAAAGGCTTGAGCAGCCGAAACGTCGGAACCACCGCCCAAATGTCGTTATCGTATTGCAGATACCACTCTGCCTGTTCTTCACTGAGTCCCAGCTTTATTAAAAGCTCTTTTTTCTCTTCCTCCATCATTGTCGTCCTCCCTGTACTTGTTATTTATTTCACAATTCACTTTTCATTCCACGCAACACTTCACAACCATTTTCTATTGATTTACAAAGACTAAATTTTCTGTACAATATGCACCGTCATTAACGTTTCATGGGATACCCTCCACGATCTTACTTTCGTAAAACCACCAATGATTATCTATCCGTTCTGTCCGGTACCAATATTTTCCAAATCCCAAAATAATTCCTTCCGTTTCCTCTCCCTCATCGCATTCGTTTAAGCCCCAAAAAACATCATACGCTTTGTCTGTTTCTGTATAATAAAATCCATAACTGTAATTCTCCCATAAGACACTTATAACCGTCGGGCGCACCGAAAACCGGACAATATTGTCATCAGACTGTATAATACCTCCCAACTGGAACACGCGAAACATTTTATTGACCGTTTCGCTGTTTAATTCCTTATAGCAGGAAGTGTTATAATGGCTGTCTTCCTGTATTTCACGAAACAACAGACACCCTACTCCATTCTCTCTACATTCCTCCACCGTTTCGGATAACTCCTCTTCATGTTTCAAAACAAGAGAACATGTTTTCTTTTTTATTCTGTCTTGAATCTGTTCGGCATTAAAATACAAATAACAAATACTTCCCGCCAAAGAAAACAAGATGCAAAAAAATACCAAAACAATTTTTTTCTTATTTTTTGAAAAAATATTTACATCGAAAATTCTCACTTTAATGCTCCTTTGTGAATATGATATTGTTCACTCAGTCTTTCAAATCTTCTGTGAATACAAGTCTAACGGTTTTTTCTATCGTTAAAGAACTCCATTGTAACGGTAATATCCTTTAACAATGGAGTTCCTGATTGTTGTATATTATAAATTCAGTTACCTGTTTCTTTGAGAAGTAATTTATTCATATATTTTTCCTGATATTCGTGATCTTTTGCAACACGCTGTAAATCATCAACAGGATTATTTTTTGTGCATAATGTCTATCGACATTAATATCATATTTGCTACGCAATTACGGTATATTCATGCCCATTCGGGCGTGTATAATGTCTATCGACATTATACCATATTTTGCCTATTAAACAACCGAAAGATTTGCGAACGCACCTGTTTATTTTGCTATTCTTACCTGTGACCGGAACAGAATGAACAGTAACAGATTGTATCTGTAAAAACAAAATCATAAATATGCATTGTAAATAGCCTATAACTATTTTATAATAAGACAAATAAATCAATTTTTACAAACGAGGGTATTGAAATGAATTTTTCTGATATGGTTCTAGGCAAAAACGGATTATTAATAGAATTACGCTGCAACAACACATTCAACGAGCAGACCTTTGCAGACATTACAGACTACCTGAGCGAACATTTGTCCGAGTGGAAAGCAAGCGGCTCCATCCCCATCGCTGATGCGGTATCTATTTTTAACCTGATTGACGAGCTGGCTGGCGGAAGCAGATTTTTGAGTGAAGCAACCGCGCTTCGTGTAGAAGACGCCGCGCTTGAAATCCAAGACATAATCTCCGCATTAGAAACATAAACCGCAATTTGCAAGGAAAACAAGAATGGAGGATTACTATGGCAAAAAGACCTGCATTTTTTATTCATAATAAAAAAGTTGTCAGCAAACAAATCGCGTTTGAATGGTTCCCCGGTTTTGCAGTATCGCAAAAGCAAAAGTCCATAGAAAGTCTGCACAATGCAATTCTGGAAGCAGACGCCGACGCAAAACCATTAGAAATCAGCACCAAAAGCAGTGAACCGCTCGGCGCAGAATTAAGCGCATTCAACCTCAAGCTAGACAATTATGCGCTTGAAAACATTTTTCAAAGCGCCAAAGTTTTTGAGAACGGCGGTCCGTATCCTGATTTGCTGGAAGTTCCTCCAAAAGAGGCAAAACGCGATGAGCGATTGCATCATTCCGGAAATCTAATCGCATTTTCTTATCAAAACGAAGAATTTCCTCTAACTCCGAAAACGGCATTTTACGATTATATCTATATTGCCGCAGTAAAACAGTCCTTCACAAAGGCACAAATCCTTGCAGTTGCAAACTACAATTATTTTACGGATATCGAATTTAACCCCGCAAAAAGCATAAATACCCAGGCAAGAACCGTTTCATTGATTAAGCTGATTTTAGAGGAATACGGATACCTTCCTGATTTTTCAAAGGAGCGCTTCCTGCAATACCACCAAGAACATGTTGCCGGCTAAAAATCTCCCCGCTTTTTCAGTCCTCCAAATCCTCCATAAACTTTATCAGCACCTCATGCTCACTTTGATGCGGCTGCAACGCCAAAATGGAACGAAAAAGCATCCATGCAGCGATACTGGCTGCCACCGGCACATTCCAACTCCACCCTTGCGTAAATCCACCGGCAAGACAGACCAGCGCCAACGGGCAGCCCATTACAATCCCGATTACGGACATCATCTTTGAGCCGACATAGATATCAACCGTACAATCAACAACTGTATGCCCGTCACACTCATGGAAAATCCCATCAATACACGAAGGATTTTTCCAAACAGGTACCGTTCTGATCCCACCAAAAGGATGCCGCAGGGATTCCCACTGATCGGGGTACGTAACAATCCGAAAATAATCGGTTCCGATTTCTCCCACAAACACTCTTCCCTCTAATTTTCTGCCCAAAGGACGTTTCAATCTTTCCCGAAACCCAACCGGAACCGTCCTTTCTGTCAATTTTTTCACAAAGACCGGCTTTTCGAAGGGATATGTTTTTCTATAACGGTTATTGCTCATACATTTCACTCCAAATCACAACTTTCCCTATCTGTTCTAAGACTGTGCGGCTTATTGCTAACGGGAATTAAAGCTCGCAAAATATTCCTTGATAATTTCCTCCATACCGCTTGGATACTTTCCTGCGGAAATGCCTTCATAGGCGTTCTGCTCATAGCTGCCAATCACCGCCTCGTGGGAAATGTGCTCTCCCTCCCAGCTCAGTCCGTTCTGCGCGCGGAAAAAGTCGGAATTTTCATGGTTTCCGGCATTTCCCATCAGATTTTCACTGTCCACAATGGCATTCGGAACGCTGACATAATCATGCGCATTGTCGCTGCTCCCCTCGCCTCTTGCTTTTCCGCCTGTTCCGTCGCCGTCACCGCCATTCTGATTACCCTGTCCGTCACCGTTGCCGCTCTGTCCGTTTTGTCCATTCTGCCCGTTTTGTCCGTTCTGCCCGTTTCCGTTTTGTCCGTTCTGCCCGTTTCCGTTTTGCCCGTTCTGTCCGTTTCCGTTTTGCCCGTTCTGTCCGTTCTGTCCATTTCCGTTTTGACTGTTCTGCCCCTGCGCCAACTGCTGCCCGCTCATATTCTGCAGCTGCTGTGCCATTTCCTGCATTGCCTCCAAAGACGCAACCGACACCGACGCGCCGTTTTGCAGACTTTGCGCAAGCGAGGACATCTGCTCTGCCATATTTTGATATTTATAGTCCAGCTTCTGCGACGCCGACGCAAGCATCTGCGACGAAACCGCCTGCTGGTACTCGGACAGTGACGACTCCAGACTCTCTATCATTTCCTGAATCTGCGCCTGCTGCTCAGGCGTCAGCTCCTCCTGCGCAATCTCCTCCAATGTTTCCACAAGCGCTTCAAGCTCCTTTGTCTTCTCTTTCGCCTCCTCCTTCACGCTGTGAAGCTCCGACGCGTGCTCCTTTGTCACAGAGGGAACAAAAGCAAGTCCCGTCACAAGCGCAAGCATCGCCAAAAACAAAAGCATTTTCTTTGCGGGCGGCAAAAGCGGAATGCGAATTCTGTCCTGATGTGTATGCAGCTCCCGCATCGCGTCCTCCCGCTGCAGTGCAATCAAATCGCCCTCCCGCGTCAAATTCTCATAAGCGGTCACAATCCGCTCCGCAAAACCAAAGCGATCCATCGCAAGCGCTGTCTGCTTCATATCTGCCCGTTTCACAAACGCCCCTATAATTGCTGCAAACGCCGCAAGCAGAAATGCTGCAACGGTATATAGATTTACATAATATATCGGTATAATAAACGCCGCCGCCTGCAGTAAGATCCCCGCGCCCGCGCCGACGCACAGCGCAAACAGCAGGATTTTCAAAAAACCTGCCATATTCAGCCTGCGGCGGTATGCCTGAATGATTTTCAGAAATTCTCTTTGTTCCATTACCTTTCCTTTCCCTTTCACCCAATCAAGCATTTTTTTCCTTCAAATGCAAAACCATATTTTCTGATATTTTCCGGAGCAACACCGTTTGCTATCAGCTCTGCTTCATACTGCCTCTCCTCAATTTGAGCAAGGGCATTGGCAACAGTATCCTCCAAAGCAGCTTCTCCGTCGTCCTTGTCATAAACCTTGAATTCAAAAATAAATGCCTTTTCGTTTTTATCAAATGGTTCTATCATGACATCATACCTGCCGTATCCGCTTTCCCGATTGGAGCGTACTTTATATTGATCTGCCAGGTCCACAACCATTCCAAGCACAAATCCATGATAAAAACGCTCCGGCTCCGCTTCCTGTGACGGCTTATTCCCGCTGTCAAAGGAACTGAATGTATTGAGCGCAACCTTGTTCATAAATGTATTCATTTTTCTCACATTATCATTTAACAACGCTTTGATAAATTCATTATACACTTCTGATGTATTCTTGAACCAGCCACGTATCATCTTTGCAAACATTCTGCGTACTTCATGGTTCGTTAATGCAAGCTCGTATTTTTCTTCCTCCAGACTGTTGCCGATATGCATATCATCTATAGAAACAACCTTTAAATACCCGCATGCAAGCAAAAGGCTCCAAATCGCATTCTCATCATCTTCAAGCTGATTGTATATAATCTGCTCATCAATCGGCGTCACAATACTCTGTCCGTCAAGCAGCGCTTCAAACCGTTGTTTTATTCCCGCACTGCCCTCACGAATCAATTGGTTGATTAACCCGTTGGAACTTGTATCCGCCCAATATGTCTTGTATTTCGCGTCATTCGCAATAAAAGATGCAATAGACCAGGGATTATAAATATCGGTAATGCTGCCAAAAGTAAACCCGTCATACCAGTTTTTTACACCCTGCTTTTCTTCACCAAATCCCATGTAATCTAACGCGTCAAACACCTCCTGCTCTGTAAAACCAAAATATTTTGCATACTTTTCGGAGGTTGTTGTAATAACTTCCAGATTATTCAAATCGGAAAAAATGCTTTCTTTGGAAATCCTCGTAATGCCTGTAATCAAGCCCCTTTGCATATAAGGGTTCGTTTTAAAAGTGGCATTAAAGAAGCTTCGGAAAAACAAAACCGCTTTGTCCCAATAGCCGGACAGCCACGCCTCCTGCATCGGAGTATCGTATTCATCAAGCAAAATTATGACATTCGTGTCATAATATCGACTTAGGAAATTGGAAAGCGTATTCATTGCATTTACTGCAACCACACGATCCATTTCCGGTTTAATATCGGCAAAATATGCCTTTTCATTGTCGCTAAGTGTCTCGCCTTCTAATAGAAACCTGTTTCGCTGATACATCTCAAAAATAATACTTCCTATAGCATATTTCATTTCTTCATAGTCAGCCGCCTTCACTTTCGCAAAGCTTAAAAAGATTACAGGATATGTGCCCTGCAGCTGTCTGTAAGCTTTCTCTTTCCATATGGAAAATTCTTCAAAAAAATCTGCCCTTCCTGCGTATTTATTGGAAAAAAAGCACTCCAGCATACTCAGATTTAAAGTCTTTCCAAAACGGCGCGGGCGTGTAATCAACGTGACATCAGATCCATTTTCCCACCATTCCTGAATCAGATTCGTCTTATCCACATAAAATGATTTTCTTGCATAAATCTTTTCAAAGCTCTGTACGCCTATATCTACTGTTATGCCACGCTTCATACCGATCCTCCATAAATTTTCCACTTCAAACTGCTTTATTTCTTCACTTTCCCTGCCGAAGAATGCATCGGATTAATCTTCCAGGCCGCCGCCAGCATAAACAGCAAAGACAGCACAAAAATACACGCCGCCGATAAAAACATCCATGTCTTCCCCTGCGACAACTGGTACGTCAAAAAGCCGACATCCTGCTTGGAAAAATTCGACCCTGCCGTCCCAAACAGCGATTCCCCTGTCATAATCTGCATAAAAAATTCCTCAAAAAACACAAACGGATTCACCAGCAAAAACAGCATGGTTTCGCCCGCCCTCTCCGCCTTACTCCAAAGCAGCTTTAAAATCAGCGGAACAAAAGTCAGAAAATAAATCCCAAAATAAAACGCAAACGACAAAATCACCGCCGTTATTGACTTACGGCAAAGCGCAGAGCAAAAAATCCCGATACTTCCCGACAAAACCGACAGTAAAATAATCGTAAGCACAAAGTAAAACAAACTGCTCCAGCTCAGTCCGCCCGCCACAAACGAAAGCGCCATAATCGGCATTCCCGCCACCACAAAAAACAAAATCCGGATCACTGCGGAAATCACTTTTCCCACGACAATCGCAAACGGCGACATACAAGTCGTCAGCATGATATCAAACGTCTGACGCTCCCGCTCGCCCGAAATCGAAGAAGCCGTAATAATCGGTACAATCAGCGCCACAATACACGCCTGCACAACGGCAAGCACCGGAAACAGATAAATCAAATAACTGTAAATGTTGTTGTCACTGTAAATATTATCGCTCTGCGCCTGTATTATCGCCATCGCAAGCAAAAATGCCAATACAAGCACCGCCTCATAAGCAAACAGCCCCCAGCTGAACTTCATACTCCGCGCCGTCACCTGCAAATCCTTTTTCACAATCGGATTCAAATGTATTCTCATTGTATTTTTACCTCCATTCTTGCTCAGCCTGCCAATTTGGGCATGAGCACAAATTGGCCATGTGAAAAATCAAGGATTTTTCACATTTCCTCCCCCCGTTAACTGCATAAACAGCGATTCCAAGCTGCCTTCTTCCCTGTAAAAGCCCGTCAAAACGACCTGATTCTGAATCAGCCTGCCAATCAGCGCACTGATTTCCTCGTCCGTACCATTGTTCAAAACAATAATCTCATTCTCCCTGACCGATTCCACACGCACATTCGCCTGTTCCTTTAACAGCCGCACAGCCGCCTCCATGTCGGAAATAATCTGAATATGAATGCGCTTTCCGCCGCCGAGCTGCTGCATAATATCCTCAATACGCCCCGCCGTAATCAACTGCCCACCGTTCATAATCCCGATACTGGTGCACATCTCGGAAAGCTCTGACAAAATATGGGAACTAATGACAATCGTCTTTCCCATAGAATGTAGATTTTTTAACAATTCCTTCATTTCCACCCGCGCCCGCGGATCCAAACCGGAGCTTGGCTCGTCCAAAATCAGCAGCTTCGGGTTATGCAGCAAAGCCCTTGCCACACAAAGCCGCTGCTTCATACCGCGGGAAAGCGTGTCCACATAAAATTCCTTTTTGTCGGTAAGATTGACCAGCTCCAGCAAATCGTCCGAAAGCTTTGCAATATCGCGTGAATGCATCCTGTACATCAAGCCATACATATCCATATATTCCCGCACCTTCAAATTGTCATACACGCCGAAAAAGTCGGGCACATAGCCAATCAGGCGTTTCATCTCCTTACTGCCCACATCCGCCGAAGTATTCCCGATTTTTACCGTTCCGCCGCTTGCCCTGAGCAAACCGCAGACAATGCGGATTGTGGTTGTCTTTCCGGCACCGTTTGGTCCCACAAAACCAAACAAATCCCCCTCGGGAATATGCAGCGTTAAATGATTGACTGCCGTAAACGAACCGTAATTTTTTGTTAAATTATTGATATATAACATACTATTCCTCCATTACAGTGTAAAGGCAGCCGTAAGACGTTTCGCTGCAGTTGTCGTCCACTGTCTTGTTCCAATCCTCTACCACACCGACAATGATTACCTTGTCCGAACCCATGTTGAAACATGCTTTGGAAATTCCCATACCAAGCGCGGCCTTAACGTCAATGTCTTCTTTTTCTTCTGCGCGCAGAGAATCCCTCAAATAACCGTAAAAGTAAGTCTCCGCCGGTGTATACGATGAACTTCCGGTATAATAATTTGAGGTACTCACCGAATCCCTGTATTCGCATTTGTTTTCGTCAAGCCGCACACTCTGCCCCGCCGGAAGGTCTCTATAAATAAGCATGTCGTTATCCGTAATCACCGCAAAATACGAAAAATCCCATTCTGTTTCATTCGTAACCGTTTTATTGCCGTCCCACGAAATCGTACCGGATGCAGTTGTTTTCGGCGTCCCCGCCATAAAATAACCGTCCTCAAAACCGACTTCCGGGTTCAAACCGACAAAAAGCCTGTCCCCTTCTTTTTGAATCCGATGATAATAATCACTCTCATTCCCATCGTCATAAGAATAGTAATACCGGTTCGACAGCGCTCCCGCATACGTATATCCCTCCGCCATCTGCAGGCTCCACTCCTTATGCCCTGCATCATAACAGCGCAGATACGTTATTGCATTTTTGTTCTCCGAAAGATTTTCTACCGTCACCGAATATACATTCGTGCTTGAAACCTCAAAGCCTCTGCCTGCCCAATACACCAAAAAGATTCCCACGAGCGTCGCCGCCGGCACCGCAATCCAGTATAAATCCCGCTTTTTCATCGCACGCAGTATCAGGTAAAGAACCGGTCCTACAAAAACCACATACAAAACCACAAGCAGCTTTAAACCGCCAAACTGCAGGCGGTTACTGCCCTTTCCCAAACTCGGAAAAATCCGTTGCATATTATAATCCGTTTCATAATACACATCTCCCGAACGATAACTTAAATCAGCATAATCGCTTGCATTATTTAAGATCGTTTCCACCAAAGACTCTTGTGTCGTTTCGTAATATGTGTTCTCTTCCTCGTCGCTTCTGTCATAAGCGTCCGCGCCAAGCTTTCCAAGCTCTGTCAGCGCACAGGGCAGAACATTCACCGAGCCGTTTCCCCATGAACCGGAAAGCGAAATGCCTGTAGCGTATCTTCCGTCAAAAACATCACCCGCATCTTCCAGCTCCACCCAGGAAAGCTGCGACACATCCATATAGTAGTCCCAAGTGTACAAATCTCTATTGATTTCTTTCGTTTCTTTGTACTGAATCCCCAAAAAGTCCAAGCCGCCGAGCGTCTTCTCCGCATTCGTTCCGGTGCCGACAATCAAGATTCCGCCACTGTCCACCCAACGTTCAATGCTTGCCTCCTCCTCGTCTGTCAGGCTTTTGGTATCATAGCTGTCAATGACCAGATAAGTCAATGTGTCAAGCGTTTGTGTCAAACTGTCTTGATTTAGCTGTACCAGCTTAATGGGACGGTTCCTGTCTACAAAATAAATCTCGTTTCCGCCCATGTCCAAATACGTAAGCGATGCATATTCATCACTCAAAATGCCCATAGACAATCCGTCCGCACGATTCTGTAACAGCTTTGGGAAGTCCTTCTTCGCAACTGTCCTGGATTTCTGGTCGAGCAGCGTAACAGCCACAATCCCGTCCGTCCGGTCAATACCGTCCTTTGGCATCTTGACCGCAAACTGTTTCGTACTGCCCTGCGGCAGGGAAAGCACCGTATCGTAGACACACCCGCCGGATGCCACATATCCGTTATCCAGACGCAGACGCACAATTCCTTCCCAGTCGCCTCCCAAATTTGCAACCGTCAGCTGAATTTGAAAAACCGGATCGTCCGAAGGCTGCACCTGTGCCTCTATCACAAACGCCCCGCTATCATCATCATCTTCTTCCTCCGCCGCCTGTGCCGCAATCCCTGCCGTTCCCAACAGAATACTGCACAAAAAAACAATCAAACCGAAAATCAAACTATTCTTTTTCATTCTTAAACTACCCCTCATAGATTCATACTTCCATAATCGCCTTATAATACATCGCAAGCGGGATAAAACACTGCCCGAAATTTTTCGGACTGCCGCTTCCTGCCACGACTGCATCGCCATAAATGGTCTTTTTCCCAAGAGAGCTGCCTGATGGTTCGCCAAGTGCCTTTTTAAAGGTCTGCTCACCATATTTCAAATATGCAGCATCTCCCGTCAGCTCATAGGCAATCACAAGCGACTCCAGCAAAAGCGTATTCGTTCCAAGCCTGTTCAGACTCGGCAGCTCCTTATAGTAAAACAATCCCGTACGTTCCATATAGCAGTTTTCAATCAAATCATCCACAGCATTTATCATCATGTTTTTTAACTCCTCACTTGGAAAAACACGATAATACCGCATTAAACTGCCCACTGCTACCGAAATCATAAATCCTACCCGAACCACTGTATTATCCGTATACGGTGCAAGCCAGTCACCGCCGTACTGTTCCCCCCACACCTTGAAATCTTCTATAATTTTGTCTGCCCGCGCAAGCCATTTTTTGTCGTTCGTTTCCACATAAAGCGCCGTCAGCGAGCGCAGCGCCCAGCCGGTTTCCCGCGCATTCGTCCCGCCGACCTGCGCATACATCGGCGTGTCCAAAAGCCGCAGCACATTTTCACCAATTCCAAGCGCCGTTTCCAGGCCCCTCTCGTCGCCCGTAAAATGATAATAGTCCAGCAAACCTTCCACCCACTGATGAGAACAAACCATCAGTTTCTCCCGCGGTATCACATTCCCGCGGCAGTGCCCGTTTGTATGCTCCCACTGACCGCCCAAAAACAACGGATTATCACTGAAATGACACACGTCCACGTCCATCCAGTGACTGACCGCCGCGATGTTGTAATCAAGAAAACGCCTTGTCCCGTTTCTTACATATAAAAGTGCACACGCATGCGGAAAATCATATTCATTATTGCTCCACACCAAATCTCCGCCGCCTCTGCCCTGCGTTGTATAATTGAAATCCGGCGTGTCACCGAAATTCAGCATTCCATACGCCCGCGCATGACCGTCCGCCTTTGCAATCAGCGCCTGCTCCGCCTCCGGTAAATACTTTTCGGTAAAAACATCAAGATAACAGCCCGAATCTTTGTGAACCTCCGGCTGCACATACGGTCTGTCCGGCATCTGATAAATCAGACTTCTGTTGCCAAGTTCCTCCAGTGTTTCGGCGGCATTGTGGAAATGCAGTAAAAACTTCTGCTCCCGCGACATACCCGATTCCATGACGACCTTGTCCCCGCCGGATTCCGGCGCGGTCTCGGGCACAAGCATTACGGACACGCCCTCGCTGTCAGCGCGTACCGCTTTCGGGAAATTTTGCTGCGCCTGAAAAATTGTCACGCACACACCACCATCCTTGTCGGTACTGTCCGCAAAAAACGTGCCGTAAAAGACCTCTGCAAAGTGCTCGTTTGATTCGTACACAAGGCTTTGCGCATCCACATATTTCGATACCGCCTCGCCATGTTCTCCAATCAAAAAGTCCGTTCTGTAATTCGATGATGCCGCACACGTTCTGATTTCTGACACTGATGTCACTTTTTTACTGTTTCCGTTCAGATCCTGAAGTTTCACATCAAACACCAGCGAATCAATCGGAAACTGCTTTAACGTCGTATTGATAATCCGGTAGGAAACCTCAATCCATGGCTTTTTTGCATACGCCGTCAATTTGACTTCAAAATCAATCTGCTCCGCGTCTGCATTCACACACACATTCGTGCCCTTTGCCTTCAAAATCGTACAGACCGCGCCGCTTTCCACAACCTTCCACTGCCCGAGCTTCATCTGACAGGAATTGCCTTCCCCGCCGCAAAGCACAGGCCCTGTAAGCTGTCGCTTTTCATAGCGTCTGCCCTCTGTCTCAACATATTGAAAAATACAGTCACTCTCATGCTCCACTGCAAAAGAAATGACACCTGTGTCAACTTTGATGCCAGTATGCTCTTTTATGGCGGCTATCTCAAAGACATTGGAATCCTCGTCTGTCTGCGCATCGGTATCGCACTTTAAAACCGCGCCTTTATTTGCAGGCAAGTCCGCAAGAAACCGCAAAAATAAAAACTTCACACTTCCGTCGTCATGCCTTGCCGTTACCTTCTTTTGGAGCGGAAGTACCCTGTCGCCCTGAAATACCGCTACTTTATCCAAATCACGAAGCACACCCCTTTTCATGGGAATCCCGATAAAACAAGGCTCAGCCATTCTCTCGTATTTGTATAACTTATCAACGTAAATATCTATAACCATTATATCCTCGCTCCTCTCTGTATCTCTTTACACCAAATTACATCTCCAATAACCGGAATGCAGTGATTATGCACTCCCTCCTCAATTATTATAAAACTATATCCTATATTTCTCAACTCTTTTTAAACTGTCCCCTGAAAAAATATTTAAATTGTGTATTTTTTAAATGACATTTATATTATATAGTTATATCTGGTTATTATAAAGAAAACTTTACATCAGGCAAAATTTCTTTATTGTGATAATTGCAGCAAGAGGGGTTGAACATGAAAAAAATAGCACTCATAAACGACTTATCCGGCTTTGGAAAATGCTCGCTCACAGCGGCAATTTCTGTGGTATCTGTCATGGGAATCCATGCCGTACCGCTGCCGACGGCTGTCCTGTCCGCACAGACCGGATTCCAGAGCTTTTACTGCGACGATTATACGGACAGAATGGACTTCTTTACAGAAGAATGGAAAAAAATGAACGTGCACTTTGACGGAATCCACTCCGGTTATCTCGCAGGTTCCGAGCAGATTAAAAAAGTGATGCACCTGTTAGATGCCTTTCAAACAAAGGATACCGTCTATCTTGCCGACCCTGTAATGGGTGACAACGGAAGACAGTTCAAGGCATTCAGCAAGGAACTTTTGGACGGAATGAAGCAGCTGTGCGCACGCGCAAGCATCACGACGCCCAACCTCACAGAGCTTTGTCTTTTAACAGGAACGGATTATGAAGCGCTCACCGCCTTCTCCAAAGACGACGACTATCTTGCACGCATCTTAGATATCGCAAAAAAACTTTTGCAGACAATGCGGTCGAATGTTTGTTCGCTCGTGACCGGAATTATCCGCCAGTCGCAAGAAGGCGCTTTTATGGGAAACATGGCAGTCACCGAAGACCATTCTTTTTACCACGAAACACCGTACATTCCGCAAAGTTTTTCCGGCACAGGAGACCTGTTTGCCGCGGTTATCTGCGCATCCTTAGTAAACGGTCTTACCGTAGAGGAAGCCGCAAAAAAAGCCACATTTTTTTTAAAGCCTGCGATTGAGGACGCAGTAGCAGAGCATGTCGAGAGCAATCATGGCGTCGATTTTGAGAAATACCTTGGCAGATTGATTGACATAAAATAAAAATATTAATCTAAAAAATCCATCATAAGGAGGAGAATCATTATGAAAACAACAACAAAGACAAAAGGAACGCAGTCCGTTAAAATGCGTTACATCACACTGACGGGACTAATGGCGGCAATGATTGCGCTGATGACAGCTTATATCTGTCACATTCCGGTGGGGGTAAACGGCGGATATATCCACTTTGGCGACTCCCTCATCTACATCGCAGCCACACTGCTCCCCACCCCATACGCGCTTGCGGCGGCAGCAATCGGCGGCGGTCTTGCAGACCTGATGACTTCGCCTATGTGGGCACCTGCAACAATTATCATCAAAATGCTGATTACCATTCCTTTTACAAACAAATCGGCAAAAATCATCACACCGAGAAACATTATCGCTGCCGTAATCGCTTACTTCATCTCCGGCATAAGCTACTTCTTTGCCGAGTATATCCTTTTTGGCACACTCAGCAGCGCATTTATCGCATCTATGTCAGGCAGCCTGATTCAGTCCGGCGGAAGCGCGGTCTTCTTCCTTATATTTGGCATGGCGCTTGATAAAGTACATATTAAAAGCAGACTGAACAATCAATTATAATCACAATGCCCATTCGGACGTATGGAATGGCAAACCGCATTATCAAAAAGAAAGAAAGGCAGAACAAGAATGGCAGATATTTTATATACCTATAAAAACCAAGTGTACGCAAATATTACAAACAAGTGCGACTGCAGCTGTACGTTCTGCGTGCGCTCCTTAAAAAACGGCGTCGGCGATGCCGAAACGCTGTGGCACCAAAAAGACCCGACGCTGGAAGAAATCAAGACAGCTATGGACAATTTCGACTTTACGGGATATAATGAACTTGTATTCTGCGGTTACGGCGAACCGACCTGTGCACTTGACATTTTGCTGGAAAGCGCCAGATATGCAAAAGAAACTTACGGCATGAACATCCGTTTGAACACCAACGGACTGGGAAATCTCTATCATAAGCGAAATATCGTTCCCGCGCTTTCCGGAGTGATTGACAGCGTTTCGATTAGTCTGAACGCACCGACTGCCGAAAAGTATGATGCCGTAACAAGACCACAGTTTGAAAATGCATTTCCTGCACTGCTCGAATTTGCATCACTCGCACAAGCGTCATTTGCGCATACACAGCTTTCCATCGTAGATGTCCTTCCGGAGGAAGAAATTGCCCAATGTCAGCAGATTGCCGACGAACGCGGAATTTATCTTAAGATACGCAAATACAGTTAGTTTTATCATTTTTTACATTGAAACACCCATGCAGGCGATAATTTATTGTCCTACATCAAATGGGTGTTTCGTAGTTTTACGTGAATGCACTTTTGATACCATAAAAAGAAAGGGAAGTACAATATGAATGTCGAACCATCAAAACGTCTTGCACATTTTCAGACAGGAATTTTTGCTGCTTTGGACGCAAAAAAAGATGAATTAATCAAGGAAGGGAAAAAGGTCTACAACCTCTCTGTGGGAACACCTGATTTTCCTGTGTTTGGGCATATTCAGGAGGCGCTGATCAATGCCGCCAAGGATCCCGACAATTTCCATTATGCCCTAAAGGATCTGCCGGAATTGACAGCCGCCGTTCAGGGCTATTATAAAAAGCGTTTCGGTGTGGAACTTTCCGCAGACGAAATCACTTCCGTTAACGGTTCACAGGAAGGCATTGCACATATCGGCATGGCTCTCTGCAATGAGGGTGACGTGGTACTCCTTCCCAATCCCGGTTATCCGGTCTTCGAGGTCGGCGCGTATTTTGGATATGCCGAACAGTATTTTTATGATTTGAAGGAAGAAAATCAGTTCATTCCGCGATTTGACGATATCCCCGAAGAGATTGCAAGACGCGCAAAATACATTATGGTCTCCTATCCGTACAATCCGGTCTGTGCAGTCGCACCGCGCACATTTTACAAGGAGCTGATTGCGTTTGCCAAAAAATATAATATCATCATTGTTCATGACAACGCCTATTCGGACATCATCTATGACGGTGTATACGGCGGTTCGTTTTTGGAATTTCCCGAAGCAAAGGAGCTTGGCGTTGAGCTTTTCTCACTCTCCAAATCCTTTAACCTTACGGGTGCACGAGTTTCCTTCTTAATCGGAAATAAAGACGTAATCAATGCCGTCAAGCTGCTGCGCTCACAATACGATTTCGGTATGTTTCTTCCGACACAGCACGCCGCTATCGCGGCACTCACAGGGCCTTTAGACGGCGTCAAGGCACAGTGCCTGAAATACCAGGAGCGGCGCGATGTTCTGTACAATGGTCTGCGCGAAATTGGCTGGGACGTGCGAAAAAGCGAGGGCACAATGTTTGCATGGGCAAAAATCCCGCCCAACTTCAATACGTCGCAGGAATTCTGTCTGGAGCTCATAGAACGGACAGGCGTCATCTGCACGCCCGGAGACGCTTTCGGCAGTATGGGAGAAGGCTATGTGCGCTTTGCGCTCGTGCTTCCTGTTGAAACGCTCCGCGAAATAATTGATGTCATTGACAAGAGCGGTATTATCCGGCATTAGCAAGAAATTTTTTGGTATATTCCAAAAGCCGCTTATAAATGAATTTATTTTCCCTTATGCTAATGAGGTCTAATTCCTCGTCCTTTTGAATCAAAAAATCCTCCATATGCAGCCCAAGCATACTGCTCAGCATAAAAAGATTATCCACAGACGGCAGGTTCTTCCCCTTATACCAGCGGTAAATGGGCTGCGGGCAGGAAAGTCCGAGCCTGTTTTGTACCTCGGAAACAGAATATCCTGCCTCACTTACAAGCCTTTTAATCAACTGCCCTGTCAAAATCATATCCATAGAAGTATATTGCGGTTGTGGTTTACTCATCTGTAACATCTCCTTTATTCTCGAACATATTTTCTATGCTGATTATAAAGTATTTTTACATTAAAGTAAATAGTTTTCGAAACATTCCCTTTGGATTTTTAATCCAATTTTTGTCCCGATGATTTCACACTTTTTTCACAAAATCTACGTTCTTTGGACACATTTATTCTGTATGATAAGAATTGTTAACAGGAAACATACCCTTCCCCTTTTTTGAGGCTTCGGTTCCCCGCCGAAGTCTTTTTTAATGTCGGTAAGAAATTTCACAGACAAGCCACGACTTCCTCAAAATGCATTCCATGAGATGCCTTTACCAGCACCGTATCCTGATCCCGCAAAATACCTTCCAGCTCACAAATCATAGAATCCTTATCCTCAAAATAATACAACTTCTGTCCGATATTTTCCATGCTGACTGCCGCCTCATACATGCTTTTGCTCAACACGCCTACGCAAATCAGCACATGAATATCGCTGGCTCTCGCATATCTCCCCACCTCCGCGTGCAGCTCCCGCTCATTTTTCCCAAGCTCAAACATATCACCCAGAATCGCCACACGCCGCGGGCTGACCGTCAAATCAGACATGACAAGCAAGTCCAGCGCCGCCTTCATTGACACAGGATTGGCATTATAACAGTCGTCAATCACCGTAAAACGCTTTCCATGTATAATATGGCTTCTGCCTCCCACAGGCTCTACCTCGCTGATGCCCTGCCTGATTTGCTCTGCGTCAAGTCCCAAAAGTGTCCCCACCGACGTCGCCGCAAGTGCATTATACACCATATGCCCTCCGGGAAGCGGAATTTCCGCCCGAAAATCAGCAGTCATTTCTTCCTGATTAATATGTATTGTCACACTGCTGCCGTCAAGTCCTTTGTTTTCATATCCGTCCGCATAGACGTCATATGTGCTGTTACTGCCAAATAACAGCGGTTTCACGCCCCTTACTTCCCTGATCGTAACAAGCTTGTCATCATCTCCATTAAGGCAAATCCCCGCGTTTTCCTTCATAAAATCAAACATTTCCGTCTTTGCCTTCAATATCCCGTCACGCGACCCCAACGTTTCAAGGTGGCACTGCCCGATATTCGTTATGACACAAATGTCAGGTTTGGCAATCCTGCTCAGTCTGTGCATCTCGCCAAAATCACTGATGCCCATCTCCAATACCGCTACCTGACAGTCTTCGCGAATCTTGAGCACCGTAAGCGGAAGTCCGATTTCATTATTATAATTGCCTTCCGTTTTATGCACCCGATAGCCTTTGGAAAGTACGCTTGCCACAAACTCCTTCGTGCTGGTCTTTCCGACGCTTCCCGTAATGCCGACCACCTTGACGTCCAATCCGTCAAGATAAAACTCCGCCATATCCTTTAACGCCTGAAAGCTGTCCTTTACAAGAATATATGCCCCTTTGGGATTTTTGGGCGCCTTCTCACAAATCACACCAAGCGCCCCTTTCTCAAACACACTGTCAATAAAGCTGTGCCCGTCTGCATGCTCTCCCGAGGTTGCAAGAAATATATATCCCTTCTCCACCTGTCTTGAGTCATGTACCACGCCAAGCGCCTCTGTGACATCTTCCAAAACACCTGCCGGCGCACCTTCCATATGAAGTGTACCGCCCACAGCCTGCGCAATATTTCCCAGTGTCATATTCTTCATAGCAATCTCCATTCTACTGTTCCTCATATTTCTTCATTGAAATATCAATGATCCGCTGGCACAGCGCAGGAAAATCCATTCCCACCGCCGCAGCCTCCTGTGGCAACAGTGATGTCGGCGTCATTCCAGGCAGCGTATTCGCCTCAAGGCAGTAAAAATTAAAACTTGGGTCCATACGAAAATCCATACGCGCATATGTCTTTAGGCGGAGCGCCCTGTAAACGGTTTCCGCACACGCCTGCATAGCCCTCGCCACATTCGCATTAAGCTCAGCCGGACATGTCTCTACCGTAGAGCCTGCCTGATATTTATTTTTATAATCGTAAAATCCCACCTTCGGTGCAATCTCAATAATCGGAAGTGCCTTGCCGTCCAACACTCCTACGGAAAACTCCCTTCCGTCTATGTATTGTTCAATAATAGCCGTATGGTCAAGCGCAAATGCTTTATCCAGGGCCTCCTCAAGCTCCGTTCTGTCATGCGCTATGTAAACGCCGACGCTTGAGCCGCCGCAATTTACCTTTACGATGCATGGATAAATAGTCCACACATCTGCCATATATCTTTCCGTCCTCGAAACCACAATCCCCTTCGGCGTCGGAATCTTAAACTGTTTGAAAATCTCTTTCGAGATCGCCTTATCCATAGCAAGCGCACTTGACAAATAATCTGTTCCTGTATATTTAATATCAAGCAAATCAAACATTGCCTGAATTTTTCCGTCCTCCCCGTTCTGTCCATGAAGCGCCAAAAAAACAATATCCGCCTGCTGGCAGATGTCAATGACATTGGGGCCGACTGCACATTCCGGATTGCCCTTCCGCATTGCCTTAATTGCACGAATATCGGGGTTTATTTCCGAAATCGTGCCAAAATTTTCACTCCAGTCTCGTTCCTGTGCAAAAATGTTCTCTATGCCTTCCTCATATCCCAAATACACGTCAAGCAGCACAAGCCTGTGTCCCTTATTTTGAAGCGCATGATAAATCATTGTCCCCGTCACAAGAGATACGTCCCGCTCCGTACTGATTCCGCCTGCTAATATTACAATATCCATCTGAAACCTCCCATTCTAAACCACAGTAAAGCCAATCTCTCTCAAATTCCGTTACCAGTTCTTCTCTATGTCAATCAGATTCTTCAGCATATCACTCATGCCAAAAAGCAATATCCCATTCCATTCCAGATTTCTGTCGGCTGTCTCCGAAAGCTCCTTCCAAACGCCGCCCCCGTCAATATAACATACGCCATTCTCATTCAGACCTCCCATATATTGTATGGTATTCTCAATAATCTCTGTGTATTCCTTACTCGGCGTGATATAATTGATAAAGGATATCAGCAGCATATTATAAAGATTGTTGTACACCGTACGTTTACCTGTTCCAAAAAAATCGTCATTTTGCGCTTCATTTCCCGCAAGCTCGTTTTGGTCAACCAAATCCTTCATAATATGCGTACACAAATCCCTGTCTGTGTTCTCACTGGCACTGACATACGCAATCACGCCGTAAAAGACAAACCGCTCCGTCGAATAATTCGCATTCTTCTCCCACAAAAACGCCTCGGTAATCTCTTTATATTCATCACTGTATACCGCCCTAAAAAGCTGTGAAGCCGCATAAAAACGAGCGCTTTTTCTGGCATCTGTGTTGCAGTCCTGCTGTTCCATCCACGCCCACGCCCTATCAGACGCTTCCTGATACTCTTTTGACACACTCACCTCATACCTGCCAAACATATCTCTAAGCATCACCATAATACCGCAAAAAGCCGCCGTCGCTTCATAATCGCCATAAAGGCTGCCGTCCGTACGCTGTTGTTCCATCAGCCAGCTTGCAAAGTACAAAAGCTGCGTCACAAGTTGACTGTCCTTCTCATTCTCATCAAAATACTGATACGCTTCCTCAATCAGTGCGCCGTTGCACTGCATGGCATACATAATTGCATGCATGCCAAAGCTGGTATCGCATACTCCTTGCACACTTTCTGTAAGCGGTACGTCCCGCATATTCCTGAGTATGCCGACAAACATATTTTCGTATCCATCCTGAGTAATGTGAAAAGGATAGGACTGTCCGACAATATCCGTTTCTATGTAATAGGTTCCTGTCTCTGTGACCTCGGAAAAATCGCCCGCACTCAAATAGTTTCCGCTCAACGCATCACTCTTTCCCGTTTCTATCTGTCCGGTGTATACAACCGACTTGTCCTTCCGATTGATGACGCGAAATGTACTGCCGATCTGTTTTCCCCAAAATATCACTTTTTTATCGCGGTCTGAAATATAGCCTGCCTGATTGACAAAAACCTTCGCAGAGCTTACAGGCAATTCAATTCCCTGATTCACCAAAAGGGCGCCAAAGTCTTCTTTGCGCCCAAATATTGACTGCCGAATCATATCCTGCCCCGACTGTGTATTCTCACCCGTCTGCTCCATTTTACTCTGCACACTGTTTCCACAGCCCGAAACCGCAAGCGATATAGCCACCGTTAAAGATATGACCCTGTTTCTATTTCTCTCCTTCATTGTAACAACAATACCTTTTCCCCGATTCATTCCGCGTACACAATTTGAGCATACGCTAACAGTATTATTTTACACGTATTCTTTCATTCTGTAAACCACTTTTCCGTCGATGATTGTCATAAGCGTTTTTGTGAATGTTTCCATTGGGTTTCCGTCAAATATTGCAATATCGGCATCTTTCCCTTTCTCAATTGTACCCACGCAGTCGTCCGTACCGCACATCTTTGCCGCATTGATTGTCATTGCGCGGTACCCATCTTCAAGTGACAATCCCTGCTTGACACTCAGCCCTACACAAAGCGGAAGCGACTGGATCAGCGATACAGGGTGGTCTGTTGTAATCGATACCATTACACCTGCATTTGCAAGTATCCCTGCTGTCTTAAACGCAACATTCTGCACTTCAATTTTATTCCGCGTCGTGAAGTCCGGCCCGACAATCGCGGGATAAGCTTCCTGCGCCAGCTCCTCTGCAATCAAGTGTCCTTCACTGCAATGGTCCAGCGTCATTCTTAAATCAAATTCCTTCGCAATGCGAATGGCCGTAAAGATATCATCAACGCGGTGCACATGTGCTTTCAGTGGAATTTTTTTCTCAAAAACAGGACGCCACGCCTCATAATGAAGGTTATACGACGTATTGTTTTTTTCATAATCGGAAAGGTACTGCCTCGCATTTACAAGCTCATTCCGCAGCATTCCTGCAATTGCCATACGCGTTGCCGGAGAGGTATTCATTCCCATATAATTCACCTTGGGGTTTTCTCCAAAGGCAACTTTCATTGCGGAAGGCATTTTCAAAATCAAATCGTCTATCCGTCTCCCACATGTCTTAATCACAGCAAATTGACCTCCGACAACATTAGAGCTGCCGGGGCCGATGTTTGCTGATGTGATGCCCGCCCTTACCGCGTCCGAAAAGGCTGCATCCATTGTATTTATGGCGTCTATGGAGCGGAGCATGGGAGTTACAGGATGCACTGTCTCGTTACAGTCATCGCCCTCCTGCCCCTTCTTCTCCTCTGTGATACCCATATGACAATGCGCCTCAATTAGTCCGGGCATCAGCAAATGGTGTTTCACATCTATTATCTCGCACTCCGCAGACTCAGGAAGCTCTATCTCATTTGACACCTCTGCAATCTTACCGTCCTTTATAAGTACACTGCCATCAAATGTCCCCGCTTTCGCCATACTGCGGATTGTCGCATTTTTCAATAAAAGCATCAGACTGCTAGTCCTCCTGTCCTCTTGTTAAAGGATCAACTGGTGTCCCGTCCTTCGTCAGCTTAAAATAAACATTGGAACCTTCTTCCGAATAATAAATGGTCGGTGCCGCTACTTTTCCGATTAAGTCTCCTGCCGATACTCTGTCGCCTTCAGCTACTGCAAGCTCCTCAAGTTGTCCGTACGTGAGTTCGTATCCATCTCCTACATCAAAGGTTACTGTGTTTCCTGTCTGTGAATCATAGTAAATACTTTTTACAATGCCTTCTGCAGCCGCTGTTATGACTGTTCCCTCCGGCGCTGCCAGTACAAGTGCCGGATTGTACTTATACTGCTGCATGGTTGCATGATAAATTGCCTTGTCCATACTATAATCAAGAAGCACTTCACCCACAACCGGAAGTGTCAGTGCGTCTGTTCCCGCAAATGACAACGGCTCTGCAACTTCTTCATCGTTCATAAACACTGCTGCTTTGTCCGTACCCTCTAAGCCTTCAAGCGTGGTATTTTCAGGCATGATGTTTGAAACATTTCCGGAATTTACCTCTGTGAAATTCGGGTCAACGTCCATATCATTGTTATCGCTTAAATCATACATATCAATTTCCGGTGTATTCTCATAGCGTGTATCCGTCAGTCCTGTATTCCCCTTTGTCAGATCAGCTTTTGCGTTTCCTGAAACAAAGTGTGTGTCAGAGCCGTTCTCCTGTGTAGTACCATCATTTAATTGTTCCTGCTCAAGCCTTGCAAAATCTATTTTGTTCTCCTCAGTCTTTGTGTTGCTCCTCGCCGACATATATACGCCGGCAAGCGTAAGTGCAGACAAAACAAAAACAGAAGCTGCTATAATGCTTAATTTTTCCTTCTGCATGGCAGGGCGCCTGTTATTACGTCTGTTCATCCTCTACCTCCATTTCCGGCAAGCCACCAACGAATTTTTATCGGTTCGCCTGATGATAGCATTGCCTTGTTTGGAGAAGTTTATTCATAGATTACTACCGAAATCCCGTCGTAAAAGCGTTGCAAAATTTTGTAAAAATCCATGCCGTCCTGCGCAAGAAAATATGCATAATTTAAAGAAAACCCGTCTCCCTCGCCCGCCTCCTCAACCAGCAGGCTTCCCTGTGAGGACGTAAAAAACGGAGCCGCGATTACGTTTTTTTCCTTCGTAATCACAGCTCCATATGTAAATGCAACCGCACGTTCTATTTCCTTCTTTTTAACAGCATCTTCACCGTCCGTATCTGTCCGCAGTTCCTGAATGCAAAGCCCTGTGCTGTCAAGATCAAGGTTCTCGGGGCGTCCTTCGCGCTCCCATTCATAAACAAGATTTGTCCGAAGCACAATCGCAAGCGCCTTTAGATATTCCTGCTCTGAATCATAGGCAGACTGCGATGCCGTTTCCACATAATCTTCTCCCTGACTAAAAACAATTTCCTCCGGAATCTGCGCTACAACCATCAGTTCGACAATTTTTTCCGGTGCATAATAGAAATCACCCCTGCTTTCATGGACTGTCACCAGAAATGCAGAATTGATAGCACTTGCATCATTCTTTGCCGCATCACTTTGCGTTGTATCGCGCGCCGTCTTGGGAGGCTTAACGAGCAGGCTGCCAATCAGCGGCAGGCTAATCACAATGATAAATACTCTCAAAATCTTCTTCATGTTTTATTTTACGCATTTTTTTAACATACTATACCTGTTTTTTGATTTTGTATGTCGGATTATGACCAGATATAGTTTTCTGCCTTGTCCGCAATCAGTTCCTTATAAATACCGCCAAGTGCAAGCAGCCCTTTTGCGACAAATCCCGCATAAATCATGGCTCCTTCATACCGCAGATGCGTATTATCCTGCTTTCCTTCCGGATAATTTTCATAAATGCCGGCATCAAAAAACATATGCCATTTGCGGCTTTCTTCCTCTCCTGCCTTCTCAAGCGCTGCGCGGCTCATCGTAAACAAGTCAATCAGCGGCACATTATTTTTTTCGGCTGTTTTCTTCATGCCCGCTACATAGTCTGTATGCATGCTCTCCATAAGCTTTTTATTTTCATCAAAATGTCTGCGCTCAATCGGTGTAATCAACACAGGATTTGCGCCATGATTTCTTGCAACATTGATATATCTTTCAAGGTTTTCGATATATGTGGAATACGGCTCTGTATAGCGTGTCGGATCCTCCAGCTTTTCATCATTATGCCCAAACTGGATAAACAAAAAATCGCCTTCCCCGATTTGCTGATCAATCGCTTCAAGCCTGCCCTCATCAAGAAAGCTTTTCGTGCTTCTGCCATTTTTTGCATGATTTAAGACAAAAACCCCCTCTTTTACGTACATCGGAAACACCTGACCGATTCCCGTCTGCGGATAAGTTACCACATCATTATTCTGCACTGTAGAATCAGCCGCCCAATAAATCTTTTTCATCATATGACCATACCTCTCTATTATTAATAAGCACTTCTTTATTTATACAGTATACAGCAAAATAAAAAAAAGGGAAACCACTGTTTCCCTTTTTTCATAATTATATGATATCCACAGTGCGATCATTCCTTAACCGCACCGATATTTACGCCCTTCACGAAATACTTCTGTAAGAACGGATACAAAATCATGAATGGCAGAATTGCCGAGATAATACCCGCGTTATATAGCGTATTTTGTGACACTTCGTATGAGGTCGTCGGCGTATCACCGTCCATAATCATGTTTCTCAGCTTATACTGGAAGTTTACCTGATCCGGATCCGTAATATAAATCTTAACTGTTGAGTAGTCATTCCATACTGCTACGGAGAACATCAAACCGATAGATGCAAGTGCAGCCTTTGAAAGCGGAAGCACAATCGTAAAGAATATTCGCATGGGCGAACACCCATCGATTCTCGCCGCCTCAAACAGTGATGCCGGAATCCCCTCAAAGAAGTTTCTCATCAATACAAGGTTATAAACATTCATACCATGCTTAAAAACAAGAATCCACATTGTATTTACAAGTCCCAACTGCTTCATTACCAAGTATTCCGGAATCATACCGCCGGAGAAAATCATGGTAAACATTAAGAAATATGCGAAAAATTCACGTCCCGGCATCTCAAACTGTACCAACACGTAACCACCGAGTGTTGAAAGCACCAAACCAAGCAACGTGCCCAACAATGTCGTGATAACGGAGTTGAAGAACGGTCTGATCAACGCCTTTGTTTCAATGATCGTTCTGTAGCCGTCTAATGTAAACTGACTCGGCCAAATCTGAAACTGATATACACCAACCTTATTCAACGAGTCAACGATAACTTTCCAAATCGGTACTAAGATAATTAAGCCGATTATGATAAACACGATATAGTTGACAATGTCAAACACCGATGTTCTCTCACTTGGCTTTTTTGTTTTAATTTCTTTTTCCTTTGCCATATTCGCACCTCCTTATACAATGCCGCGTCCACGGGTCTTCTTACTTGCCCAGTTACATACAAGCACGAGGAAGCAGCCTACTGCCGACTTGAAGAGACCTACCGCTGTTGAATAACCATAGTTCGGCAATGCAATTGCGAATGTCTGACGGTAAATATATGTAGAAATAACATCAGATACATCGTATACTGCATTGTTGTAAAGTACGAATACAGACTCAAACATATTCATAACCTTTGCAAGGTTCAGAATCAATACCGTAATAATTGTATTTGCAAGTGCAGGCAATGTTACGAAACGGATCTTCTGCATACGCGTCGCACCGTCAATGTCCGCTGCTTCATACAATTCAGGGTTAATACCGGAAAGCGTTGCAAGGAAGATAATCGTTCCCCAACCTGTTTCCTTCCAAATATTAATCAAATAGAAAATCGGACGCCACCACGTTTTGCTAGCAAGGAAGTAGATGTACTTTGTCGTATCACCGTGGAACAAAATACCGTTTACCATACCGGTTGCCGACGGCGAAAGGAACAAACTGAAAATCGATGCAACTACTGCCCATGACATAAAGTGCGGCAAATATATGATAGTCTGCAAAGTCTTCTTCGCAAACAGATTTTTCATTTCATTTAAGAAGATTGATACCACAACTGCGGAAATATTTGTAATAATCAGCTTTATGATACTCAATTCCAAAGTGTTTTTAAATGCGGTCCAAAATGCCGGTGTTCCAAACATCTTTACAAAATGATCAAAACCAACAAAAACTTTTGGTCCTACAGGCTTATAATCATAAAATGCATAGCGAACGCCGAGCATCGGCCAATAGTTCATAATCAGCATGAAAATTACTACGGGCAGGAACATGATATAGTATCCTCTGTTGTTCCATATGCGGAGTCCCAGAGGCTTATGACGAACTTCTACGCCGCCTGAGGTCATTACAACTTGTTTTTTTGCCATACCGTTCTCATCCTTTCTTCCTTTTCCAATGGAATTTTCCCCATAATCACTATGCGGCCGGATAGAACGGCCACGTGTTACTATGTTGGTATTTTTTTGAACAAGCGCCCTGCCATATGCGGGTTCCCACACATGGCAGAGACACACTCATTCTCATAACTTTATTATCAGCCCAATATATTGAAAGCTGTTATAATTACTGATTTAACTCAGCAAGACACTGGTCAATAATAGAACCAACCGTATTTACATATTCCTGCATAGCCGCTTCAATGTCGCCGCCTTCTACAACAACCTTTGTGATTACAGCAAGCTTCGCATCAAAAATGGTACCTGTCTCATTTGTAAAGGTCTCTGACATAGGAGCCGCAGGAGCGTCTACACAGTTCTCTGTGAAGAACTTGTTACCCTCTGCTGCAAGCTCTGTCTGAGCAGCAAAACCATTTGTAAGCTCACAGATTACAAGAGCGGGATCAATAAGGTTCTTCTTCCACACAGAGTTCGGGTCATTTGGAGACGGCTTTAAGTGGAACTCACCATCCGCATAAGAATACTTCTTCTCCTGATCCGTACCCGGATTGGTTGTGAACTCTTCCGCCTCTGTTGACCAGTGAACACCTTCCGCACCATAGGTCCAAAGTGTCTGAACAACATCGCCGTCCATCATTGTCTCAATTAATGCATCAAATACTGCCTGATTACGAACCGGATCTCCGGAATCAATGATAACCCATACAGGAGCTTCTCTGTTAAGGTAAGCGCCAACCTCTGCAATAGGAGGAAGCTGAACAAGATTTTCATCAACCTCATTCTTGATGAGGTTATCTGTCAATGTCTGATACCATGTACCTGCCCAGTATGTGAATACACCTGATGAACCAGTCTGATTATTTGAGAACCATTTCTCACGTGCTGTCTTTGTCTGTGCCGTCAGTGTCTCAGGATCAATACATCCGTCAACATATGCCTGACGAAGTCTTTCAAGCGCTGCTTTTGTCTCCTCTGTCTGGAAACCGTCGTACCATACGCCGTCTTCACCCTGGATAAGAGACGGATATGCATCCTGCCAAAACTCCGGCAGATAGTTGATGTAAGGAGCCTCGTTGCCAATGAATCCGGCTGCTACAACACCGTATGTATCGCCTGTTGTTCCGTTTCCGTCAGGATCCTGGTCATGAAATGCCTTAAGCATTGCATAATAATCGTCATATGTCTTGATATCATCAATGCTCATTCCAACTGCATCAAGCCATGCCTGTTTTACATAAGTAACGCATCCGTTACCATACGCATAAGCAAATCCGTATAAATGTCCCTCGGAATCCATTAAGTTCTCATTGATTGTCGGAAGAATCATTCTTTCCTGGAAATCGGCATTTTTATATGCTTCTGACATATCCCAAAGAATACCTGTCGGTGCATACTGCTTAAACATATCCGCTGACATGATCATTGCATCCGGATACTCCTGGCTTGCGAAAAGACGTCCAACTGCGTCCGTATAGCCTGAGTGATCCATCTGCTGGATTGTCAAAGGAATACCAACCGCTTCCTCCCACTGCTGCTTGAATTCAGCCTGTCCGTTGTCAAGAGAAGCTGTAACCGTACCGTTTACTACGATATTGAGACCCGTATCTCCAAGAACTTCATGATAGTCAACATCTCCTGTAGCTGCTGCGTCACCGCCGTTGTTGCTGTCTGCTGCTGCGTCACCGCCGTTGTTGCTGTCTGCTGCTGCATTGCCGTTGTTGCTGTCTGCCGCAGGCTGGCTCGGTTCTGAATTACCACCGCCGCAGGCCGTCAATGAAACAACCATAGCAGATGCCAAAAGTAAAGATAGTGCTTTCTTTTTCATTGCTTTTTCATTCCTCCCTAAATATTAATGATAAAATAAGTTTCAGACAAGGTTACATGCCTGTTCTTTTAGATTTAAAGGACATAGCCTGTGTCTATTTTAGATTTTACCATTGTAAACGCTTTCATGCAAGCAAGAAATTTTAGAAATCATGCCGTTCAGGGGAAGTTTTTTCGAAAAAGTATTGATTTTTCGGCACTTTGCGCAGATTCAAATTTCTAAAAATTTTTTTAGAAACAAAAAAATTCTTTAAAAAATTGCTAAACTTTTTCGCAATTAGCCAAAGAATTTTTGTCGAATTTTGGCAATTCCGTTTTGAGTTACATAAAATAAAATGTACATCTTGTCATAAGATTGACAATTTTTTGATACAAATTATCCAAATTGAACAGTGCGTGTTCAGGCTTTGTAGACGACCTTTCCGTTCACTATGGTATACTGTATCACACCTTGCAGCTTGAGTCCGGTAAACGGCGAATTAGATGCCTTTGACAAATAGTCTTTCGCTGTCCATGTCTTCTCCGGATGATATATCACGATATCCGCAGGAGCGCCAATCGCAAGCGTCCCCGCATTTAATTCATAGAGCTTTGCAGGGTTTGTGCTCATGCATCGCAATAACTGCAGATGGGTAAAGCCTTGCTCTCCCACAAGCTTTGTCACACCAAGAGAAAGCGCCGTTTCAAGACCGATAATACCGCTTGGCGCTTCTGTCACCGGTTTTTCTTTCTCCTCTTTGCTGTGAGGCGCATGGTCGGTAGCAATAATGTCAATTGTTCCGTCCCGAAGTCCCTCAATAATTGCAAGGCGGTCTTCCTCCTCACGCAGGGGCGGATTCATTTTCGCCAGCGTACCATATTGGATTGCCGCCTCCTCCGTCAGGCTGAAATGGTGCGGTGTCGCTTCGGCATGAATATTGCCGTTTCCGTTTTGTGCCGCTTTTTGCTTTGCTTTTCTGACACACTCCACGCCCTCCTTTGTGCTGATATGCTGAATGTTTAAAATAGCACCTGTTTTTAATGCAATTTCCAAATCGCGCGCTATCAATGAAATTTCTGCTTCTCTCGGAGAGCCTCCTATTCCAAAATGTTTTGATGCTTTTCCTTTATTGATGCCATGATTGGTAATCAGGGACGGATTTTCCTCATGCAGACTGATTGGCACTCCCAGCGCTGCCGTTTCCCGAAACGCCGTTTCTAACAGCTTCTCGTCTGTTATTGGGATTCCGTCATCTGTAAAACCGGCTGCACCGCAGGCAAGCATCAGCTCCATGTCCGTAAGCTCTTTGCCTGCCATTCCCTTTGTCACTGCAGCACAGGTATAAACCTTGATATCCGTCTGCCGTCCCTTTTCGATAACATATGTTATTACGTCTTCATTATCTGCCACCGGCTTAGTATTTGCCATTAAAACAACACTTGTAAAACCGCCCTTTGCTGCTGCCTTTGCTCCGGTTTCGATGTCCTCCTTATAAAGAAAGCCGGGATCTCGAAAATGCACATGCACATCGACAAGCCCCGGCGCCACAATACAATTTTCGGCATCAATAATGTCGCATTCAGCATCTACTGTTATTTTACTTTTTACCCATTCTATTTTTTTGTTTTTAATCAGAATATCCTTTTTTTCGCATAAATTCTGACTGGGATCAATCACCAATCCGTTTTTTATTAATAACATTCGTTATCCTCCTTTGTTTTTTGTGCATATGACTCATACAGCATCATGAATCTATACTACCATAAAATCTGCAAACCGCAAATGGTATTGCTATGTATTCTGCAAATAAAATCCGGCTACTTAAATTCAATCGGCTTATCCGCAATGTTTTCCGTTTTGATGACGATGTAAGGCGTCGTCGGTGTATCTGTCACATTTTCCGCCGAGCCCGGACCAAGCAGTGTAGTATCTATGAAAAGGGAGTCCGGCGTCTCATAAAATTCATTTACCGTAATGCTGTACCCTCCGCTTGGCTGCTCACCGTAGCCGATTGCTATGTAAAGCTCCTCGCCGATTGTGTAGCTAATCTGAAATGCGCTTTTTGACTTTTCCGCAATAATGTCCTTTAGCGCATCCGGCTGCTCCCCCTCACCAACCACCGTAAAGTCCAAATCCTTCAGCTTATTTGAGGCTGCCTCCTCAGCTTCACAGCCCATAAGCGTCACTGTTAGTATCACTGCTGCCATTACTCTGAAAAAATTTTTTATTGGTATATGCATACTGCCTCTCCTCATAAATTAATATGGATTTTCTGTATTAAGCTATGCCTTTAGCGGAAAAGATATTCTTTTATTATTGATTTTATTTTATAAAATGTATAAGATATTAATGTGAGAAGAAGTTCTAAATCACACGCAAACATAAATTTTATCAAGGGAAAGGATTAATATACTTTATGATAAGACTGATTTTAGTGGTATCCTTTGTGGTTCTGTTTCTGATTTTAACAATCCCTGTGATGATTGTTGAATATATCATCGGCAAATTTAACCCCGATTTAAAAAGCAGGTCGAGCCTTGCAATCGTAAACTGGGCATTTCGGTGTGTGCGCTTTCTGGCAGGCACAAAAGTTGATTATATCGGACTGGAAAATGTCCCTGCCGATACCCCCGTACTGTATGTAGGCAATCACAGGAGTTTTTTCGACATTGTACTGACATACCCTAAAGTATCACGTCCAACCGGATACATTTCCAAAAAAGAAATTGAAAAGGTTCCCCTTCTCAACATTTGGATGCGAAATCTGCACTGCCTTTTCCTCGACCGCAAGGATATTAAGGCCGGTATGCAGACGATTCTGCAAGCAATTGACCTGATTAAGGACAACAAATCCATCTGTATTTTTCCGGAAGGAACAAGGTCAAAAAAGGAAGGGGAGCTTCTTCCTTTTAATGAAGGCAGCTTTAAGATTGCTTCTAAGGCCGGCTGTCCGATTGTTCCAATAACAATTGTAAATAGCGCTGCTATCCTTGAAAATCAATTTCCATTTATAAAAAAAACACATGTTATCATCAAATACGGAACACCTGTCTGTATAAAAGAGCTTCCAAAAGAACAGCAAAAACATTTAGGTGAATATTTTCATGATTTGATAACAAAGACACATGCGGAAAATGTTGGTAATCTATAAATTTTGAACAATTGCGGATTGATTGTTTTTCCAGCAAACGGAGGTACAAATGAAGCGAATATCAATTGCGGAATTAAGTCCGGGCATGATTGCTGCTGAGAATGTTATATCTCACGACAGTCATACAGTCGTCCCAAAAGGAACCGTTTTCACAGAGAATATCATTGCCCGTCTTGAGAATTATTATATATATTATGTAAATATCGAAGAAAACAAAGTATCCGATCTGTCATGCCCGCTTACATCACACAAAGCGGATACGGATCTCATGAACGTACAGAACACGCCGAAAGAAAGCAGCTGTTTTATGAACGCTTTCAAACGCTGTTCCGAGCATTTTCGTGCGGTTCTGACAGGCTCAATTTCCAAAAATGAGCCCTTTTCTTCGGATGATCTGCTGCGGGAGGTTTTGTCACTTCTCCAACAGGATAACAAGAGCGGCAATATACTTGATCTTTTTTTGAATATGCGCAATACGGACAACTCTGTATACAGTCACTGTATTTGTGTGGCGCTGATATCGAACATGCTTTCTCAATGGTTAGGCTTCCCAAAGAACGAACAGGTGATTGCCGCAGCATGTGGTCTATTCCATGACTGCGGTCTTTTGATGCTGCCTTGGGGAATTGTAGAGAAATCACAAAAGTATACGCATGAAGAATGGCATATTATCAAAACCCATCCGATCGAAGGCTTCCACCTTCTAAGCAGGTACCAGAGTATCCCCGAGTCGGTCAGAGACACCGCACTCACACACCATGAGCGGTGTGACGGAAGTGGCTATCCGTATGGATTGAAAAGTGATGAGCTTAGCAGATTTACAAAGGTTATCATGATTGCCGATATCTTTGATGCCATGATCAGCGACAAGTCTTACCGCCTTTCCATGTGTCCGTTATCCCTTATCAAATATTTTGAAGATGACGGCATCCGCAAATATGATACAGAGTATGTTCTTACCTTTTTAGAGCATATCTTAAATCATTATCTGAAACAGAAAGTGACGCTGCACAGCGGAATGGACGGAAATGTCATTTTTATAAGCCAGGATGGCTTTCCAAGACCTGCCGTCTGTACAGAAAGCAGCAAGGACAGAGACCTTCAGGAGGATTATTATAACAGCATCCTGCTGCTGTCCAACATGGAAAATCTTTCAATTGAGTCGATTATATAACAGCAAAGCGGGCGCCGCTGCACCCGCTTTTTCTATATCAAATCTTTTACGATTCCACATCTATTCCACATCCGCCAACGCTGCCATATCTTCTTCTCCTGTACGAATTTTCACAACCTTGTCAACATTGTATACAAAAATCTTTCCGTCTCCGATATGACCCGTATATAGTACTTTCTTTGCACTCTCAATCACCTTATCAACCGGAATGCTGGAAACCACAACCTCAACCTTTACCTTCGGAAGCAGCGTCGCGTCAATCTCCGCTCCACGATACCTTTCGCCGGCGCCCTTCTGAATGCCGCAGCCCATAACCTGTGTAACGGTCATGCCGGTTACGCCGAGGTCGTTCATAGCCTTTCTCAGCTTATCGTAACGACTTAACTTCGCAATAATAACTACTTTATAAATGCCTGACACTGATGCAAACGGAACCTGCGATACCTTGACTGCCGCGTTTTTCTGCGCCTCTGACGCAGATGCGTAATCGTCGGTGCCAAGCTGTGTATTCTCGTTCTCCTCCATAATCATATTGTTTGAAATATCCATCATTGCAAAGCCTGCATATGCAGAAGGAAGTCCATGCTCTGTCGCGTCAAGACCGATGATTTCTTCCTCCTCTGTCACGCGCAGTCCAAAGATTGCTTTTATAATAACAAACGTTATTGTAATTGTGACCGCTGTCCAAGCGATAACACTGAGCATACCAAACAACTGTATTCCCAGCAAGTGAAAACCACCGCCATAGAAAAGCCCTGTACCGCATATCTGATTTGCGCCGTAGCTTGTGCCGTCGCCAAAGCCTCTTGCATAGGCAGGCGCCGTATCCGTTGCAAAGAAACCGACCGCAATCGTACCCCAAATACCGTTTAAGCAATGAACCGCTACTGCACCTACCGGATCGTCAATATGTAATTTGTAGTCAAGAAACCATACGCCAAAGCAGACCAGCAAACCTGCCACCGCACCGATTACAATTGCGCCGAATGCGTCCGTCACGTCACAGCCTGCGGTGATTGCCACAAGACCTGCGAGGGAAGCGTTGAGCGACATGGATACGTCAGGCTTTCCATACTTTATCCATGTGAATACCATACATACGACTGTTGCAATTGCAGGCGCGATTGTTGTCGTCACAAAAATGGAACCAAGCTCTGCAATCGAAGTTGCTGCCGCACCGTTAAAGCCGTACCAGCCAAGCCATAGAATAAACACCCCCAAAGCGCCGATTGTCAGGTTGTGGCCGGGGAAGGCATTGACCTTCACGATTTTTCCGCTCTTATCCTTTGTAAACTTGCCGATACGCGGTCCCAACATCTTCGCGCCAATCAGTGCGCTGATGCCGCCTACCATGTGGATTGCGCAGGAGCCTGCAAAATCGTGAAATCCCATCTGTGCGAGCCAGCCGCCGCCCCAAATCCAGTGTGCTTCAATCGGATAAATAAGCGCCGAAATTACTCCGGAATAGACACAGTACGAAAGAAATTTTGTCCGCTCCGCCATTGCTCCGGAAACGATGGTTGCCGTAGTTGCACAGAACACCAGATTAAACACGAAATTTGACCAGTCAAAGTCTGCATAGCTTGTGAAAATATCAAATCCCGGCTTTCCAATCAGTCCCACCATATCCTCGCCGAGCAGCAAGCCAAAACCGATTAAAATAAAAGTACATGTGCCAATACAGAAATCCATCAAATTTTTCATAATGATGTTTCCCGTATTTTTTGCTCTGGTAAATCCCGCCTCCACCATTGCAAATCCCGCCTGCATCCAAAATACCAATGCTGCGCCAATCAGAAACCATACGCCATAGACCTCACCGGTGATCGCACTCATAATCTCCTCTGCCATAATTTTTTCCTCCTCAATTTCATTTTTTCATAATAGCCCAATATCCGTACGTTCGCGAAACGTTATAAAAGAAAAAGACGCCTCGGGAATTTCTGTTTCCCAAAGCGCCTTTGCTTTATGTGTCATATCCTACCACTGTCGTTTCTGATTGTCAAACAAATATTTTATCAAAAATTTACAGATTTTCGGAACATGTGTTCTAATATGTAATATACTGCATTGTTTTGTGCGTTATCCGAAAACTTTTTTGCTCCATTTTCTTACAATTTTTGTCATTATGTCTCATAAGCATAGCATACAAACTCTTTTTCTACTATTTTGTTTACAAAATTTTTCTCATCAAATTGTAATCCGGGCAGTTTTACATGTTTTATTTTCATAAATCCGAGCCGTTCGCAAAGCCGTATGGAAGCGGTGTTGTTCTCATTTACAAATGCATAAAAGCAGGCAATGCCGAGCTCCTCAATGCCATACGTAAGCACCGCCCTGCACGCCTCATACGCATAGCCGCGATTTTGATAGTCGGCTCCAAGCATAAATCCCAGCTCAAGCCCGTCAAAGCCTTCCTTATACTCAAGACCGACGCGCCCAATGACCTCGCCGCACTTTTTTTTGACAATTACCCACATACCGTAGCCGTAAAACTTGTACACATTTTCAATATAAGCTTTTGTGTACTCAATCTCCTTTTCCATTTCGGGGAAAAGCGGCTCCATATACTTTGTAATACCCTCACCGCTATAAAGTTCATACAGGCGCGGCACATCTTCGACCGTAATCTCCCTGATTTTCAGCCGCTCCGTCTCCGCAATATCCCAAGGCAGACCGTAAAAACGCCGGTACACTCTGTCTTTGTATGCATCATCAATATCTTCGATGCGTTCCACACAGTATGCGCCGCTTGGAAATGCCTCCGCCTTGTTTTTTTCATTTAATACCACAATATATGGTATGTTTCTTTTGGCATAATCGGCTGCCATTACTGGTGAGTCGGTTATTTTTACATCTGCTTTTTCTATTTTCATAACCTGTTAATCCGTTCTAAATGCAATCCGCATTCACGAGCATACGGGACCGTGCTGCATTTTCCTATGTCTAAACAATATCGTATCACTATTGTTTATTGTATACAAGACTTTTCTCAAAAATTTTCCTTTACTATCGTCTCAATTTCCATTAAGATGAAAAGGAAAACGAATCATAAGGAGATTAAAATTATGGCGCAAAATCCAATTATTACAATTGAAATGGAAAACGGTGATCTGATTCGGGCGGAGCTTTATCCCGAAATCGCCCCAAATACCGTAAACAACTTTATTAGTCTTGTAAAACAAGGCTACTACAACGGACTTATTTTTCACAGAGTCATCAATGGTTTTATGATACAGGGCGGCTGTCCCGAAGGCTCGGGAATGGGCGGTCCGGGGTACTCGATTAAGGGTGAATTTTCCGAAAACGGTTTTGAGAATAACTTAAAGCATACAGAAGGCGTCCTGTCAATGGCACGGAGCATGATGCCGGATTCGGCGGGAAGCCAGTTTTTCATTATGCACAGGACAAGTCCGCATTTGGATGGTCAGTATGCGGCATTTGGAAAGGTCATAGAAGGTATGGATGTTGTGAATAAAATCGCAGCGGCAAATACGGATTATTCGGACAGACCACTCGAAAATCAGGTGATGAAAAGCGTTACCGTTGATACGTTCGGCGTGGAATATCCCGAACCTGAGAAACTCTAAGGAGTTTCTCAGAAAAGTATTAAATCACAAAAAATTTCTCAAATGTCTCGATATTGAATATTTTCATAAAATTCATTCCATATCCTTCCCTTTTTTGGTGCCACGCAGATACTGACGCACAATACATAAAACCGCAATGCTGAGCACAGACACAAAATCCTCATAGGGCGTCGTGCTTCCCACAATCATATGTCTTGCCACCAAAAAAATAATGACTTCTATCACGTTGTCCGAGCTTGGACGAAACAGCATCTGCAAAAATTCGATTCCGATTACAATAATAAAAATCCGATCCAGATACTGTTGAAACATATCAATATTTCCTAACAATTCAATAAATATCACACCGTCTTTGAAAAAAGAAAGCAACGCAAGGACAATGCCAATCATCACAAGCACTGCTAATGCCAGTTCCAAGATCCTGCATGTTTTCTGTATAAATGCCTCAAATTTCTTCATATGCGCTCCTCCATAATCAAGTTTTTTATTTCTCCAACATAGCCTTCGTCTGATAATGCATCTTAAGCTTCCCAATTTGATATCGCTAAACACCATTTATTATAGGGGAATTCGGGCAAATTAACAATATCTATTCTGCCCCTTCCTGCAATTTCAAATTAAAAAAACGCATTGTAGTCTACACGAAAAAGTTCAGCAAGGGCGATCAGTTCCGACACACGTACATTATAAGTCCCACACTCAATCTGCGAATAACTGCTTCTCAAAGTCTGTAATCCGCGCAGCTGGAGATGTGCGACAACTTCCTCCTGTGTAAAATGGGCGGGATTACAGCAACCTTCTGTATTAAAATATTTGTTCATTTCCGTTTTACCTCCCGAATACAATTCAAAACATAATACAATTTTAGCATTGCATCTAAAATATGTAAACTCCGGTGAAGTATATTTTCCAACAGCATATCCACTCTTATACCAAAGCAGTCAAAAGCATGCTCGTTCTTCCATTGTCATCACTAAAAAGACAAATATACCAAAAATCAGAAACAGGAGTCGCAGCTTTGCACTACTTTTGTCAAAAAATGTAGTATAGAAGCTCCTTATAGTGTATAATAACTATAAATTATATTATTTTAGGGGGAATACTGTGAAAAATAAATTTTTCACAGAGCAAATTTGTGCTTGCGCCCAAATTCACAGGCGCATTAAGAATGGAGTATTACTATGGAAAATATAATAGAAAACACGAAAAAAACAAGTTCTTCGAAAAAAAGCAAAAAGACAACAATCATTGCGCTAACGATTGCTGTTGTGAGTGTACTTATAATTCTATTTTTAATAAATGCGACACAGGCAATGCTTTTAAAGTACTACTTGAAAAACGGCCGTTGGGAAGATAGCAGGGGAGGCCACTTGTGTATTCTGGATATTTCAAACGATACAATTAATTACCGCGTAAGCTCTGCTGAACGTAATGCTCCTCTCTCGGAACAGCGGGCAGCTGCTGTTACTGTTGCGACGTATCAATATAAAGCTATCAGCATGAGTAAAATCAAAATATTGCATGAAAACGGCAAATGGGAAACCATTACTGTGAAATTTCCGTTTGCTGCTGCAATGTCTGATTATTCATACATGATCCTGCATCCTGCATTTACAATCGACAGAGAAGAGGAAGAGTGGCTTGATTTTTAGCACAAAGGGCGGCCGTAATGCCACCCTTTCTGTATTATCACACCACTCTATTGCAAGCACCCTATAACTGCATATCCTTGACCGAATTTATTGATTATCCGCTCTAATATCACTTCATCAGCCGCTGCACCTCCGAAACCTCCGGCATCACGCGCAGCGCGCCCTTCCTCGTCGTAATAATCGAAGCTGCCGCGTTCGCAAACGTCAGCATTTCCATAAGCTTCTCCTCGTCCAAATTCTCAAGCCCATATTTTAAAACATGGTACAGACAGCACCCGCCAAACGTATCACCCGCGCCCGTCGTTTCAATCGTGTTTTTCTGCAAAAACGGCGCCGCCTCCACGCGCAAATCCTTATAATACGCGCGGCTCCCGTCCTTTCCCATAGAGAGCATAATCAGCGGAATATCATACGCGCTCTTCAGCTTGCGAATGCCCGCATCAAAGTCCTGTTCTCCTGTAAACCACTGTATTTCATTGTCGGAAATCTTCAAAATATCACACTGCGAAAGCCCGTACGCAACCTGCTCCTTCGCTTCGTCGAGCGACTTCCAGAGCGGTTCCCTTAAATTCGGGTCAAACGAAATCAACGCCCCGCTCTCCTTTGCTATGCGGATTGCCTTTTTCGTCGCACCTCGCACCTCCTCATGCGTCATGGACAACGTCCCGAAATGGAAAATCTGCGTGTCCCTTAACAAATCCTCATGCAGCTCCTCCTCCCGCAGCATCATATCCGCCCCCGGATTTCTGTAGAAAGAAAAGTCCCTGTCCCCGTCCGCAAACGTTTCCACAAATGCAAGCGTCGTACGCACATCTTTGTCCATAATCAGATTGGAGGTATTGATTCCGATCTCCTCAAGCACTGCCTTTAGACGCTTTCCGAAAATGTCCTGCCCGACTTTCCCGATAAAAGCCGTCTTTTTTCCCGCTTTATTCAACATCGACAACACATTACAGGGCGCGCCGCCGGGATTTGCCTCGTAAACGGGATTACCTTGAACACTTGTTCCATTCTCCGTAAAATCAATCAACAGTTCTCCCAATGCCACCACATCAAATGTTTTCACCCGTACCAGCCTCCTTTATTTATCGCAATTTTTGAAATAATAAAAGCCATACGCCGGTATCGAAACCTCCTGCAGCTTCATGCGCGCTCCCGAAACCAGCTCCATATACTCCTCGTTTGTCTGACTAATCCGCGCCTTTTTATCAAACTCGCTGAAATTAAACAGACCGATGATCTTATCACCTTCAAAATATCTGCCAATACACAGGACTGACGGATCACCCGTCTCAATCGTCCACGTATCCGCATTGGACACAAATGCCTTCTCCCGCTTGCGAATCTGAATCAGCCTTCCAAGCCGCTCAAACAGCTTTCCCTCCACCGTATCCGGATCGGAAATATTCTTCGCAAGCGTCCAGTTCATCGCGCCGCGGTGAATATAGCGCGAGTCCGCCGCCTTGTTTGGATTTTCCTTATACGTATAATCGTTCACCTGTCCAATCTCATCGCCGCTATACAACACCGGAATGCCTGACTGCATGAACATATACGCGTGCAGCATGACGTCAAATCCAATCGCTCTTTCCATCGCCGCGTCATCCTGCTCAAATCCCGCTTTTTCGATGCCGCACATCGACGCCGTTGTTCCGCAGAATCTCGCGTCACCCGTAACCGGATCGACGTTGTAAAGCTCTCCGCGGCTGTTGCTCTCTCCCGCATATCCCTGAAAATAATCGTTCAGATACTGCTTATGCGCACGCTGCTCAATCCCTTCCATATGAAGGGTATCGTAGTCAAGCCCCCAGCCAATGTCATCATGGCAGCGCAGATAATTCAAAAACGTATAGTCCTTTGGCAAAGAATTCACAATGTCAAGCTGCTTCTTCAAAAGCCGCACATCGCGCGTCGCAACGGTATGCCAGGTCGTCGCCATTGTCGTGACATTGTAAAGCATATGGCACTCCGGCTTTTCCACCGTTCCGAAATACGGCACAACCTTCTCCGGCTCCATAACCACCTCACCCAAAAGCAGAACACCCGGGCAGACAATCTCACCAATCATACGCATCATGCGGACAATTGTATGTACCTGCGGCAGGTTGCGGCACTGTGTATTGAGCTCCTTCCAAATATACGGCACTGCGTCAATGCGGATTATGTCAATGCCCCGGTTTGTCAGATACAGGAAGTTGTACATCATTTCGTTAAAAACGCGCGGATTTTTATAATTCAAATCCCACTGATACGGGTAAAACGTCGTCATGACATAATGCCTTACATCTTCAAGCCATGTAAAGTTGCCCGGCGCCGTTGTGGGGAACACCTGCGGTACCGTCTTTTCGTACTGCTTTGGAATCGAAGGGTCGGCAAAGAAAAAGTAGCGGCTCATGTATTCCCCTTCGCCTGCGCGCGCCCTTTTTGCCCACTCATGATCCTCCGAAGTGTGGTTCATGACAAAATCCATGCAGACGTTAATCCCCTTCTTATGACAGGCTTCGGTCAGGTTCTCCAAATCCTTCATCGTTCCGAGATTCTCCTGCACTTTCCGAAAATCCGACACTGCATATCCGCCGTCCGAACGTCCCTCGGGCGTTTCCAAAAACGGCATTAGATGAATATAATTGACGTTGCACTTTTCGATATAGTCAAGCTTTGATTTCACGCCCTTCATGTTGCCGGCAAAATTGTCGATGTAAAACATCATTCCAAGCATATCATTCTGCCGGTACCAGTCTTTGTCCGTTTCCCGTTTCGCATCGGACTGTCTTAGCTGCGCGCTCCGCTCCATATAAAAGCGCTTCATGTTATCACATAATTCGGAAAACATAGAACCGTTGTCATACAACTCCATATAGAGCCACCGCAGCTCGTCAAGGTGCCGCGCAAACCGTTCCTGATACACCTGATCCGCCTCTTTATTCTTTCCTGTTTTCGCCATATTCTACCTCATTTCACCAAATTTTATCTATTATAACAAAATATTTCAGAATAAAATAAGACTGACACTATGAAATTAGCGCCAGCCTTATCCCAAAAGCAAAGCATTTCTGCCTTACCGCTTTTATTTCACTGCACCTGAAGTTACACCTTCTACGATATAGCGCTGCAAGAACATATACAGTATTAAAATCGGCAGCATCGCCAGCAGCAGGGCTGCCATTACCAAACCAATATCCGTCGAGTATGTTCCATAAAATACCTGCGTAGCGATAGGAATCGTATACAATTCCTTCTTTGCCAGTACAAGACTTGGCAGAAGATAATCGTTCCAAAACGCCATCGCGTCAATGATTGCCACCGTAGCAATCGTCGGCTTTAACAGCGGGAACACAATCTTCCAATACGTCTGCCAACGGGTACATCCGTCAATCGTCGCCGCCTCTTCAAGCGCAATCGGCACATTCGTGAAAATCGCGCCGTGGAACATAAAGGTCGCCATTGACAGCGAAAATCCCACATGCATGAAAATCAACGTCGCACGATGATTTAAGATGTCCAAAACACCGCCGTAGAGCGATACCAACGGAACCATCAATACCTGAAACGGAATAACCATCGACGCAATCATCAGTCCGAACAGCGCGCCGCATGCCTTCCACTTGTTGCGCACAATCACAAACGCCGTCATCGACGCGAGCAAAATGGTGAAGATGGTCGAGAAAATCGTGATACATGCCGAGTTTGCAAACGAGCGCCAAAAGTTCATTTTCCGCATCGCCTCAGGGAAGTTCGCCAGCGTAAAGCCATGTTCCCCAATCAACGCCAGCGGATTTGTCGTAATGTCCGCTTTTGTCTTAAAAACATTGATGATGACTAATATAAACGGAAATATGAAACAGATAAACAATATAATTAAAACCGCAATTTCTACTGCGTGGCTGATTTTCCGCCTGCGCGCAGCTTTTTCATTTAAATCATCCATTATGCCGACACCTCCGCTTTCTTACCGATGTATACCTGAAGGACGCCTACGACTGCGCAGACTACGAACAAAATCAGCGCCTCCGCCTGACCGGTACCATAATTTTTGTAGGTAAACGCCTGATTGTACACATGCATTGCCGCCATAACAGAACTGTTGAACGGCTCACCCTTTGTCAAAGACAGGTTCACATCGTACACCATAAAGCACCTTGTAATTGTTAAAAACAGACATTGTACAAACGAAGAAACCATGAGCGGAACGGAAATGTGGATAATGGACTGCATGTTCGTGCAGCCGTCAATCCTTGCCGCCTCGAGCACGTCCGCCGAAACGCTCATAAATCCCGCTACATAAATCAACATCATGTATCCTGCATACTGCCACACCGATACAATAATCAGACACAGCATCGCGCCGTTGGTCGTGGCAAGCCATGAGGTGGAAAGTGCGCCGATTGAGAGAGATTCGCCCAGTGCAACAAACGCACGGTTAAAGACAAACTTCCATATGTAACCAAGTACAATACCGCCAATCAGGTTCGGAACGAAAAATCCGGCGCGGAAAAAGTTTTGTCCCTTTACGCCGCTTGTCACCAAAAAGGCGAGAATAAACGCTACGACATTAACCAAAATTACGGCAATTACGGAATAAATCATTGTTCTTCCCAATGCCTGCCAGTATGCGTCGTCCGCAAACGTCGCCGCATAGTTTGCCAGTCCGACAAACGGTTTTTGTGTGGAAATGCCGTCCCAGCTTGTAAAGGTCAGATATAAACCGTAGATAAACGGTACGATTACAACAGCGGCAAACACAGCCGTTGCCACTCCTGCAAACATCAGAAACTGTTTGCACTTGTAGGACATAGAATTTGTATCCATAAATTCATTTCCCCCTTCCTTTATCTTTCTGCTGTCAAAACGGAAAGTATTCCTTTTGACAGCAGATGTTTGATTTTCAATCTATATTCAGTTTTTCCTTAATGTTCTACCGGAGCTGTTGATGACCAGTATTTTTCGATGTCCGCCGCAAATACCGCACGGTCTGACTGGTCTGCAAGATACTTCTGGAATGCTGCGCCGCAGATTGAGAAGTGATCATCGGGAAGGAAATTATAGTTATCAATCAGTTTTCCTTCGTCCGCATATTTCTTTACGGATTTTGACAATGGATCGAGTGCGCTTGCATCAATGTTGCTGTATGCCGGAACAAGTGCGCACTTCTCTGTCAAAAATGCATTTCCGTCTTCCTCAAATACAAGCCAGTTTAAGAAATCCTTTGCTGCCTGGCGCTGTTCCTCAGAAGTATTTTCTGATGAGTCAATGAAGAAATATTTTGAACCGCCGCCGACTAATTTCTCGTTTGAGCCGTCGTCCGTATTCTGCGGTACCGGCATTAAGCCCATGTTCTCGGAATAGTCATATGCGTTAATCATCGACCAGTCCCAGTTACCGCCGAACATAAATGCGATTTCGCCTTCTGCAAGCTTCTGCTCAGAAACCTCACGCTCTGCCGCTACCGGAGAAGATGCCGCGTAGTTGTGCTGCTTTAATGCATCAAAGGTATCCATCATGGCATTCCATTTGCTGTTGTTTACAACATCCGCCGTACCTGCGTGCAATGCGCTTATGTATGCGTCCACGTCGGGCTGCTGCTCATATGTTTCTGTCAGGAAATGACCAGCCAAAGACCAGTCCTCTTTCATGATGCCTGTCGGCGCTGTCATACCGCCTGCAACAAGCTGCTCTAACAAACCGTTAAATGCATCAAGTGTCTTGTAATCGTCCGGATTAAAGGCTGAACCCGTGATTGCCTCAATCGCCTCCGCGTTGTAAATCACGCCTCTCGCCTCTACACATACCGGAAAACCTACTACTTTTCCGTCTACGGAAATCGCGTAATCCGTATTCTTTACCCACTCCTGATCGCTTAAATCAGCCGCATGCTCCGCTGCAAGGGAGTATATATCCTTTGCGTCCACCATTGAAAGGGTGTACGGATCGTTTGCTGAGTAGCGTGTCGCAAGATGTGCCGATACGGTATCGCTTGAGTAGTAAACCTCTACGTCAACACCTTTTTGTGCACTGTACTCCTTCGCCATCTCCTCGAACTGGTCCTGCACCTCGATCTTCGAGTTGAAAATGGTGATTGCCACGTTTCCGCTGCTGTCCCCGCCGCCGTTGTTTGCACTTGTGCTGCTGTCCCCGCCGCCACATGCCGTAAGCGATGTAACCATAGCTGCTGCAAGTACTACTGACAATAGTTTCTTTCTCATACTTTGTTTCCTCCTTTAATACATCATTATTTTATTTTTCGTTTATATTTTATGGTTAAAGAATAGCATCTTAAATAATACATGTCAATCGATTATCATATTTTTCGGCATTATAACAAAATAAATGCCTGTTTTCAATTCATTATATGCCTGAATTTTGTGTAATATGACGATATGTTTACGGATTCTATCCAATTCAGATGAATTTCACTGTATGTTAATCCATTGATATGATATGACGCATTGCAACACTATCATATCTTGATTTTTCTCCGTTTCCCGATTACCCCGAATTTTATGCCACGAATAAAATGATGAACATCAAAAAACACTATATTTATAATGACAACTTTACATTGAATGTGTTAGACTGAAATCAAATAGAACTGGCAACCCAAGAGGACAAAACGTTTGCACTTGAATACCGGGCAAGACTGTTTCAGGCAAAGACATGGGAGGAGCTGAAGATAGTGGCACAGAATGATACTGTTTTTAAAGAGACCGGTGAAACGCTTTATAAGCTTAATCAGGACGACGAATTACGTTATCTGTGCGAAATGCGCGAAGAGGGGCAGCGTATTTTACGGACGTATCAAAGTCTTATCCGGCAGGGGGGAAGCCAAGCTTGCAGAAAAAGATACCGAGCTTGCCGGGAAAGACGCGAAACTCGCAGAGAACGCAACTGCACTTGCAGAAAAAGACGCAGAAATTGCAGCGCTTCAAGAGCAGCTAAAAGCGCTGCAAAAATAAGCGTATCTTGGAAAGGAGTTTTCACATGAATAAAATATTCCGTTCGGACAACCCCTTTTGGATAGGGATGGGCAGCATCTTTGATATTTTTGTCCTGAATCTGCTTTGGCTGTTGTGCTGTCTGCCGATTGTCACAATCGGACCTGCCACTGCCGCATTTTATTATGCCATGATGAACCTTGTACGCGGCGAAGAAACGTATCTGTCGAAGGATTTCTTTCATTCGTTTCGCCAAAATCTGAAACAAGGAATTTTTCTTGGCATTCCGCTGACGGCTGTCGGCGCCTTTCTGATGTTGGATATTTCCATGTGTTATCATGCGGGAACGGGCATTTATACTTTTTTTATGGTATTCTTTGCCGTGCTTTTTCTGATTTGGCTGTTTATCGCGCTCTATTCCTTTCCGCTGCTTGCTAAATTTGAGAAAAAAAATAAAGACCTTGTCATTTGGGCGTTTGTGCTGTCCATACGCAATCTTGGGCGGACACTTCTTATGGTGATTGCACTCGCGCTTGGACTTTGGGTGTGCCACCTGCTTCCGGGGCTGATTTTTATTGCTTTTGGACTGGTATGCCGTTTTCAGACTGCTCTCCTGCTTAAGATTTTAAAGCCCTGGCTGCCGGATTCGGCGGCAGAGGACGAATTAAGACCGTTGGCGTTTCTTTCGGAGGAAGAGGAGGAAACTGCACATGAAGAAAAATAAGAAGAAATTGGGAAACACTTCATCGCTGCGAGAAGAACTCCGGCAGGACTTTGATACGCTCAAGCGGCTTGATGCGCGCGGAAAGCTTCAGTTTTTGTGGGATTATTACAAATGGCGCGTTCTTGTCTGCTTCTGTGTTGTCGTCATTGTTGCCACGTTTGCCCGTATGCTTTGGGAGGGACAAAAACCCTGCCGGCTGCGTGTGTGCGTCGTGCTTAATACGCAGGACGACTGCGGTGCATGGTTTCGTGAGTTTACGCAGGATTTAAAAAGCGACGGGAAAGAGGGGGACGTCGATGTCAATCAGGATCAGCCCTTTGACTATGACAATCGATACTACTATCTTTACGAAGTGGAAGTGATGACGACGATTTCCTCCCAGCGAATGGACGTTGCGATTTGCGGCGCGGATATGTACCGTTATCTGCTTGCGCTGAATGCCTGTCTTCCATTGGATACGGCGCTCTCTGCGGATTTGGTTTCCGAGCTTTCACGACGGGGTATGCTTTGTTATGACACGGCAAACCTCACGGAGGACGAAAACGGGAATGTGGATTTGAATGACGGAATTGACGGGTATTTTGCCATAGATTTGTCGGGGACGGAATTTGAAGAAGCTTATAATCAGACCGAGGAAAACGATGAACCGTTGTATGCGGTGATTATTGCAAATACGGAGCATCTTGCGGACTGTGAAAAACTGCTCAGGGCGCTTGTCATGCCCTGAGCAGTTTGTTAAATGATTGTCATTCATCAAATTGTTATGTCGTTTCCCGCTCTATCAAGCATACGGGAAGAATGGTTCGTTTGGCCACCAGCTTTCCTGACGCGGAATCTTGGAGCAGATTTAATGTAATTTCTGCCATTTCTTTTATCGGCTGATGAATGGTCGTAAGCTGCGGCGTTGTCAGCGAAGCGATATTGACGTCGTCAAAGCCGATGATTTTCATTTGGTCGGGCACGGAAATATGCAGCTTGCGGCATACCTGCAGCGCCTGCGCCGCCATCACGTCGCTGCTTAAAAACATTCCGTCCGTATCAGGGTATTCCAACAGCACATGCTCTATCATCTCGTCGTATTTCATGTTGTTGTACTGCTCCTCCTTGGTCGAAAGCTCCACAAACGCGATATTTTCCTTTTGGCAGACCTCCCGAAAGCCCTCTGTACGCATATCCGCCGGCATGGGAATAGTGCCGATTGTACCGATGTGGAGCAGATTTTTGCATCCGCACGCAATCAGTTTTCGGGCAGCCAGCGCACCGCCTTGTTTGTTATCGCATTCCACGCACGCCGTTCCGTTATCCAAAAATCGTTCTACCGTGATAACCGGAATATCGATTTGGTCAAATACCTTTGTGTCTACTGTACCGCTGCAAAGAATCAGTCCCGCTGCCTTGTTGCTGGTACAAATATCAATGTATTCTCTTTCCTTCTCATGAATGCTCTGTGAATTGCACAGTAAAATCTTATATCCTTTCTTATATGCCTGATGCTCCAAATTGCTAATCATCTCTGCAAAATACGGATGCCTGATATGTGGTACAATCAGTCCGATCGTATTCGTACTTTTGCTGTGTAGAGAGCGCGCCATCTCATTGGGACGATAGTTTAGTTTTTTCATCGCCTCATCTACCTTCCGGCGCGCGTTATTGCTGATGTATCCGCGGTTGTTCAATACGCGGGATACTGTACCGACTGTTAATCCTGCTTCCTTTGCAACATCTTTTAACGTTGCCATTTGTCTTACTCCTTACTCCATTCCTTTTGTAACTGTTTGATATTCTTGCAGTTACAAACAAAAATCCATGCAAGACCGCCTGCTGAATGGATTTTTGCCTACTGACTTTATGTTTTCATATGGTCAGCGCAAAAATGCGCAAACCTACCGAACGGTAAATTTATAAAATTTCATATACCGCATACTGCGCTGCTGCCTCATGCGGTATCTTGAGTTGAATATCCGCTGTTTTTAGAACAAATGTCCCAAGCTGCACGCCCCCGTCGAAAAAGACTTCCAAAATCCTGTCGTCTATAAGAAAAAGAAATTCTTTATATCCGCAGCCAATCTGATAATTGTCCTCATCGACCGATAATTGTCCTGATTGAGGCTGATATTCAATCGTGCTGCCGTTTACTTCCCAAACATAGCTGCCCTCGTAGTCCTCTTTGGCAAGCATTTCCAGCACAAACGCCTTTTTATTTTCATTTTGCCCTGCCAAATCACCGCTTTCTATCCGCAGCGCGTCACACTGCTTTGCCTGCTGCATCAGTTCTCTGACAGGTCTTTGTATTAGTATAAACCCATTCTCTGCTTTTTTGCAAGTTAGTTCTACGGGAATTCCGTATGCGCCGGTAAACATTCTGCCGTCATTTTTCATGCGCAGCCACGGTATGGAAATCACGCGGTCGGCAACGCCAAAATATGTCTGCGCCGCGTAGGGAAGCTCGTTGATATATGCTTTTTGTTTTTTGCCCTGTGTCCTGAATTTATACCCGTCAAATTCGCCCTGATAATAAAAACCGTCTGCGGACCAGAAAAACCAACAGGTTTCCCTCTCGTCGGAAGTCAGCCGCAGCAAGTCTGGGCACTCCCATGCGTCTTCTAACGTAAAGCGGTCAGACTGCTCCCAGTGCAGTAAGTCTTTCGAACGGAATATCGCAAAATCGTTTTTCTCCAAAAACAGTGCCATAACATATGCCTGTGTTTCCTCATGCCAGTATACCTTGGGATCGCGGTTTTCTTTTTCAATCGTGGGCAGGCAGGGAATGGGCATTTTCGTCAGCGTTCTGCCGCCATCAAGGCTGTACGCAATTTTCTGTGTAAATTCCAAGCCCTTACTCCACTTGTTTGCACCTCCTGCAGCAGTATAAAAGAACAAAAGCGCGTCCTTTGGCAGTCCCAGCATTTCACGCTCGTTTGTGATTGCACACCCCGAAAACATCGTACCGCTTTCGTCCGGAAACATGACCGTATCCTCCTGCTTCCAATGCAGTAAATCCGTACTCACTGCGTGCCCCCAGCTCATGTTTTCCCATGATGTGTTGAAGGGGTTATATTGGAAGTATAAATGGTAGATACCATCCGCCAAAATAAGACCATTCGGGTCATTCGTCCAACCAGTGTCTGCGGTAAAATGGATTTGTGGTCTATGTTCTTTTGACAGTTCCTGTCTGTCTTCGTTTTTAATTTGCTCCATGAATGCTTCGGGCGCGTCAATACGTATTAAAATCTCTTTATCCAAATACGCGCCTACCGGAATTTCTGCAAAATAGTCGCAAGGATATGCTGACGCCTCTGTGTCTGCTACCGGCACCATAATCTCATGGATTTTTTTTCGAAACGCTTCTTCCTGCTCCAAATAAATCTTAAGCGTCCGCTCCTCTTTTCCCGCACAGATTGGGATATATAAATACCGTTGTGTAATTTTCATTTTTCTTTCCATTGATTCTACCTCACATATCTTATTTTCACTTACCCTGTTTTTCCAATCCTGTATGTCAATCGTTTGTCACATTTTATTGATATGAGTGTATCATACTTTTATATGTTTGGCTATATGTCCAAAGCAATAATTTTTCAGTAAGATTTTTGACAAATATACCAAAAAGGTGCACGGCATTGTTTTTGCCATGCACCCAAAATCATCTGTTTAAACCATCATCTGCGGCGTGTTCCACAGATTCAGCTTCGTTCCAATGCCTTTTTCAAGGGCATTTCGATAAACCATCGTTCCCCATGCCACGTCCTCTGTCGGCATTCCTCCTACGGAATAGATTATGATCTCGTCTTCTTTTCTATGTACCGGAATATTTCCTACAAGCACATCTCCAAGATCGTCAATCTGATCCGACTTCATTTTTCCTTCCGCAATCAAATCCTCTACCCGGACTGCCGGAATCGGAACGGTGTGGTAGGCATTCGGACGCATTTCCTCTTCCCACGCTTCATAAAGCTTAATGTTGTCCGTTACCGTTCTTGCGCGGTTGATAATGAAATCGTCATCAAAGCGGAGGGCTGCCGTCGACTCAATGATTGCTCCCGGCTTAATCCATTTTTCATCAATATACGGATAAAGACTCGGATCGCCTGTCGGTGATGAGGTTGACACCGATACGATATCAGAATCCCTGACCGCCTCCTCAATGGAATCCACTGCATAAATCTCCACTCCCGCATATTCCGCTTTCGCATGTTCCATAAATGCATGGAGGGATTCCTGACCTCTTCCTTTGACCTTTATGGTCTTAAGCGACGGACGAACCGCCATCGCCGCGGCAAGCGCAGTCATGCTCATAACGCCGGGACCGACAATACCAATCGTGTCCGCATCCTCCCGTGCAAAATATTTGAAGCCGACGCCCGGAACAGCCCCTGTTCTGTATGCCGATAAAATATTGGCGGACATAAACGCAAGCGGTGCGCCTGTATCCTTGTCGTTTAAAACCAGCATCAAAATCGACCTTGGAAGTCCCTTTTGCCTGTTCTCCACATTGGAACCATACCATTTCATGCCTGCCATGTCAAATTTTCCGCCAAGATATGCCGGCATCGCCATAAACCGTCTGTCCGGTCCGTCAACAGGCATTTCCGGAAATTCCGATTTTTCCGGAAACATCACCATACACCCATGAGAATTGCCGTTGATGCCGCCCATGCGGTAATCTCCGATTTTCATGAGCTTAAACATTTCCTCCATCGCCTCTACGCAGCCCTTCATATCCTTTACGCCTGCTGCAATCATGTCCTCTTCACTTAAATATAAAAAATCAATCTTTGGGTAACTCATTTTAACAAACTTCTCCTTTCTCAGCTTGCGAATTTGTGCCTTTACACATATTTTCCGATTTGTATTTTCGTATTTTTTTATGCGCAACCAAGTACAACGAATTTTCCATCGCCATGACTTCATGGACGGGAATCGGTCGGAACATGGGGCGCTTTAGCTTCAGCTTACACCACAGTACTGCATAGATTGCAAGCGCCAAAAATATCATTCCGTCAATCATAAAAATCAAATTCCGAACCGCCGGGTCGCCGTCTATATTCCATATCATAAATAAATTTCCTACCACGGCAATCACCGGAATCACCGGTCCAAACGGAACCTTAAAGGTTCGGGGCGCCTTCGGCAGCCGATGCCGGAATATCAGCACATTGATGTCCGCAATCACATACGAAACCATCCAAAATACAATCGCTACCAAAATCATAAACGAGAGCGAGTCGCTCGTCGATAAACCGGTTGCATTGATGAGAATCATGACTGCACCAATCATCAGGACCCCCACATAGTACGCGCCTCTCTTGTTTTTCTTTAAAAAGATGGACGGCATCAGATTAATTTTCGCCATGCCCGCACACATATAAGAGAGAAAACTGATTGCCGAATTGACCGTACTGATGACGGCGAAAATCGATACTAAAATCATCCATAAGGAACCGATGTATCCCAACAATGCATTTCCATATAAAATGTGCGGCGAAGGACTCTGCGCCAAATCTTCAAATCTTGTGTAATGCCCCATTCCGATAACGACAACAATCTGCATGCCAAGGATAATTAACAGGCTCAATACCATTCCAAGCGGAACGTTTTTCCTTTCGTTTTTTACATTCACGGAAATCGGAATGACAAACTCACAGCCGATAAACAGGAAAAACGCCAATCCCAACAAGGCAAAGCAATCCGAAAACGAACCTGCAAGATTCGTCGCCTGTTCTACCTTCTGTCCGGTTCCCAAGCCAAAAGCTCCAAGAATTCCCATAATCACCAGTGAGATAATCAACCCATACGCTACAACATTTTGGATTTTTGCGAACATATCCACACCGAGCAGATTTGCCGTAATCAGCACGACCAGTAAAAAGATACAGAAAACACTTGACGGAATTCCCGTATCAAATACCGTATTGATTGCGTTTCCAAACATCGCACACTCGACGGATCCTGCAATAGACTGACACACGATATATCCGCCAACCATTGTTACAATTGTAACAAACGGTCCGATTCCTGCCAGTGTATACTGCGCAAGTCCGCCTGTGAGATTCGGCATAACCGCATTCAGCTCCGCCATACACAAGGCTGTGCAGATGTTAATAAAACATGCAAGAATCATTGATATAATAAATCCGGTTCCAAGGATCCCTGTCCCCTGCCCCAATGACATCAAGCAGCTTGTCGCAACAATCAGTCCGACGCCTGTTGAGATGACGCTTGGCAGTCCCAGTTTCTTTTCTTCCATAATAGCCCTCCATTCCTGCTGCACTGTGAAATATTTCTTTTTCACAGTATCCTTACTCCAAGGCAAATCTTCCTATTTCAGAGCCTCCGTGCCTTCCTCTCCTGTCCTTACCCGAATCACGTTCGAGAGCGGTGTGACAAAAATTTTTCCGTCGCCGATATGACCTGTATACAGCTCCTTCTTAATCGTTTCAATTACCTTTTCCACAATCTCATCCTCCACAACGATGATGATGAGCTGCTTTGGCAAAAGCTCCATTTCCGCGTTTTGTTCTGCCTCGTACTCAAACGTTCCCTTCTGTACGCCGCAGCCAATCGCCTGCACAACTGTTATTCCGCTTACCCCAAGCTTACTGAGCGCGGTCTTTAAATTGTCCAGCTTGTTCATGGATGTCACAACTTCAACTTTTGAAAATCCCATAATGTCCTCCTCTCCTTCTATGCAAGTTTCGCGTTTTCAGAAAGCATTCGCATAAAGCATTTGCATAGAAAAAGCGCCCGACAGTTTTGTCAGACGCCTTTGTCCTTTGTTTTTATTTTGTTTTCCTTATTTTATTTTTTCCTCATCACTTTTCATTGTACAAATCGGTACTACTTATCTCTTTTTGCTGCAAAAGTTTTGTGTCCTTGATTTTCGCCTGATACTGCTTTCCCTCTACCAGCTTTAAGTAGTTCTTCGGCGTGATTCCCGCATAACGCGTAAAGTCCCGTATAAACTGCGGCTGGTCATAATAGCCGAGCGCAACGGCGGCATCCGTCATTTTGTCCGGTGCTCCGTAATTTAAAAATTCCAAGGCTCTCTGAAACTGTATGATTTTGCAGAACGTTTTGGGAGAAAAGCCCATTTTCTCAATAAAAACCTTGTTAATATACCGTTCAGAATATCCGGTCTGCTCTCCCAGCTCGGACACCTTTATCTTGCCGTCGGAATCATAAACCATCTGCTTTATGGAAAGCACAAGCTCATTTTTTCCATACGGTTTTTCTCTTTTACGCTCCGCGTTCGTATACGCCTCTAAAAATACGCGAATCCGCTGATAAAAGTCCGTTTCTTCAGACAATGCCTGCATCCAGCCCTGATCGCCTTTGAGAATCGGTTCTAAAGGCACGCATCTGTCAAACAGCTCTTTCATTGTCACATGCAGCAGCTCCGGCTGGACCCCCGGCATAAATCTGACGCCAAAGACATCATGATATTCCTGTCTTGTTTCAATCTTATATTGGATTGGCGTTCCTCTCGCCCAGCCTCTCATTTTACCATTGTCATAATCAAAAGACAAATCAATGCATCCGTCCGGCACCAGCCTGATTTCTTTTGCCTCTGGAAAACGATATGTATAAAAATGAGAAATTCCCTGCTGCAAATAAACTTCCTGAAAAAAGTCCGTGGTATCAAATACCAAATACGGCTGTGTTGATCGTAATCTGTCTTTCTTCCATATCATAATTACCTCTGTGCAATCATCCCCTGCAAGTCACGCTCAAATTTTAGCATGGAATCTGTCGTACCGCAAGTCGTGCAAATCGACTGTTGTCTGACCGGTTGTAATCAGTTCTGCCAGTTGATGTGCGGCGGCAGGCGCAATTCCGAATCCATGACCGGTGAAGCCGCATGCCAAAACCAGTCCCGGCACCTCGGCGACCTTTCCGAGAACCGGCACACCGTCCGCGCACTTATCCATCCATCCCGCCCAGGTACGCACAATTTTTGCGTCCGCAAGATTCGGAAAATACCGTATGATTCCTCTACAGATGCAAGGCGCTGTCTTTGCATAGCAAATCGGCGTTCCATTGTCCTTTGTAAAGCCTTCAAGCCCTGACGAACCGCCAAACACAAACGAACCGTGCTTTGTCTGATGTCCATAAAAATCAGCCTCCGCCGTACCAAGCATTTGATCAAACATATGCGGCTGCGCCTCTGTCACCAATGCCTCAAGCATTGCGGACTGCATCGGAATGTCAATGCCGACGGTTTCCGCAATCTTGCGGCTTTCATAGCCCGCTGCAAGAACAACAGTTTCTCCCTCATAGATATTGCCGGAAGCACAAACGACCTTTCTGAGCGCCCCCTTTACTTTTTTTAATTCTACAACCTGCTCTCCTGTGATAAAATGAACGCCTTTTTTTCGTGCAGTCTTATAATATCCTAAGGTCGTTGTAAGCGGGTTTGCGTGTCCGTCTGTGGGGCACCAGCTCGCACAGGTTACCTCCTCGGAAAGATATGGATTAATACGGCGAACCTCATCGCCGTCAATCATCTTCACGTCCAGTCCCACTTTCACCGCACGCTCTGTAAGCTCCGTTAAAATCTGTTTATGTTTCTGCGTTTTCCCCAGACGAAGATTTCCGTCCTGATGATATTCACAGTCCGTTTCAAGCTCCTCCGAAAGCGTAGGCCAAAAATGTTTGATACCATACATAACGAGCGGAAGTTCCCTTGGATCTCTTCCCGACTGACGGACGCCACCGCCATTTCTTGAAGAACCACCATTTCCGATGTGGTCCGAGCCTTCCAGACAGATAACATGAACGCCCTTTTGAACAAGATAGTAGCTGATTGCGCAGCCGATGATTCCTCCGCCAATTACGACAACTTCCGCTGTCCTACTCATAGTCCTGCCCCCCTTCAGTTTCATTTGCAAAAATGCGCATTTCAATCGGGCGCATCGGGACTCTGCTTGCGGCAGGCTCCAACTCTGCGGGAGAAATGCCCAACTCACGCGCCACAATTCCTTTTACAAGCTTTGCACAGGTCTGTCCCTGACAAAGCCCCATTCCGGTTCTCAAATATCTCCTGATTTCCGTCATCGTCCACATACCTTCATGAACCGCTTTTCGAATCTCGCCCTTTGTGATTTCCTCACAGCGGCAGATTAGCATATCGTCATCGACGCCTGAAACAAATGGTCCTATCTCTCTTGATCGATCATTGATTGTATTCATATTGCTTATCCTCTCCTATACAGCTTTTTGATTTATCATTTACGCTATTGCTTTTTCTATAAGGTAAAGAATCTTGCTTTCATGGCAAACTCCTTCGGTATCCGCATGGTAAGCAGATTTGTCTTATCATACGCCTTTACGCTCTTCACAGATACAACTTCTGCATCACAGACTTTTTTGCCGTTCCTTCCTAAGGCGTCGCCTTTTGTTCCTGCCTCCGGAAGCGGAAGAAATTCATAGGGAATCGTGACCGTTGCCGTTCCGTCACCGCAGTCCTCATCAACAAGAAAAATCGCCTGTCCGGAACAGCTTGCGACGCACATGCCGCAGTTGATGCATTCCGGGCCTTCCACGGCAATCGGAAGCGAAGTGATATTGGAACCAATCGAAATGCACCCTTTCGGACACGCGTCCTGACAAGGATTGCAGGGAATATTCTGCGTACACTCGATTACCGGATGAATGCCTGACCGATGTGTGATGCCTGGGAAGCGCTCCACCTCGTCATCCGCAACATATCCGTTTTTTAACAGATTTGCAGATACCGCAATTCCTTCCTCCGTCTTTTCAATCGCCTGTCCGCGGTTTTTCGGTGCAAACATTCCCTGCCGCAGTCCGTCCAAAGCCTGATTCAAAGAAGCAAGCTCTGTATCCAGTTCTTCTTTTTCCATATATCCTAAATACTCTGCCGCAACAACTCCTGCCATGCGTCCCTCAATCATCGCCGAGCTTGCCTCCTCAATTCCCGATACATCGCCTGCCGCAATAATGCCCGGAATCGAAGTTCTGCCGTATTCGTCGCAGATTGGCGCCTGACCGCCGCGTTTCGGGTTGTCCTCCATCGCGCAGCCTGCCATCTTTAAAAGCTGCGACATGGGGGAAAGACCGACTGCAAGACAAATTGTATCCACATCAAAATGCTTTTCCGTTCCCGTAATAAACTGAAAATTGCTGTCAACTTCTGCGATAGTCACTCCTGTCACACAGTTTTCCCCCTCCGCCGCAACGATTGTGTGCGAAAGATAGAAGGGAACCCCCGTCCTCGCAACCTTTGCTGCATGGACGCCGTAACCGCCGACACGAGGAGCCGCGTCAACGAGCGCGACGACCTCACAGCCGCATTGTAGCAACTGAAACGAAACCACAAGCCCCACATTTCCCGAGCCAAGCATTAAAACCTTTTTTCCGGGGAGCACGCCGTGCAAATTCATCATTGTCTGCGCCGCGCCTGCACCAATAACGCCGGGAAGCGTCCAGCCAGGAAACGTCACCATATTTTCTGCGGCGCCTGTGGCAATAATAATCGCGTCACCTTTGTAATGGCGGACTTCCGCTCCGATTCTTACAACGATTTCTTTATCCTGGTACAGTCCGATAACCGTAGCGTTAAGCTGTACCTGCACACCTGCCTCGTCCGCCTCTTCAAGAAGCTGACTGCCGATGACAAATCCTCTGACTTTTGCCCTGTGCTCCTTGGAGCCAAAAAATTTATGTATTTGTTTAAAAAGCTGTCCGCCCGGCTTTTCGTTTTCGTCAAATACAACGACGTTTAAACCTTTTTTTGCCGCCGCAATCGCCGCAGATAATCCCGCGGGACCGGCTCCTACAATAATTAAATCGTATCGCTTCATTTGTTTTTCCTCATTTCTATATTTTAGAACTTCTTTTTCACGCTTTAAACGGTTCTGCGCTGACACCGTACTGTGTCTGAACTTCCATTCCTGCCTTGAGCGGTGTAATGCATGTCCTGACATTTGGCACACCGTCTACTACCATAACGCAGTCTGTACATCTTCCGATTGCACAGAAAATTCCGCGCGGCTTGTGTTCTTTTTGTGTATATCGATGGACCATAAGACCTGACGCTTTGAGCGCGGCGGCGATTGGTTCACCTTCATAGCCTTCCAATTCTTTCCCGTCAAATGTGAATTTGACGGTTTCCCCTTTCTCCTGAACTCCAAGTATTGGATGTTCCGCAATTCTTGCTGCCATAATCAATCCTTCCTTTCCTGTATTATAAAAGGCGTTCAAACTGACGTACTTAATTTTCGTCAGTTTGGACGCCTTTGTCCGTGTGTTGATATAGAGATTGTAGGCGTTATATGTGTAAAAAAATTGTAAAAATCGGAACTGACTTGATGTACGATTTCATCTGTTAATTTTTTCACGTTCACAAATTGTTCATATTTTTTTGAAAATTTATTAAATAAATCAACACGATTTAGACATTTTAATTTTCTATACTATAATCACAGGTGAGAAACAAAGCACCTAATCGACAAACGATAATAATACTTAATTAATAACTTTTTCATAATAAATGCCAAGTAGTCGACAGATTACTTGGCATCCTCCCTTTTATGACACAAATT
>CAJTMC010000019.1 GCA_910577115.1 uncultured Lachnospiraceae bacterium | reverse complement strand
GTGCTGCGTCTGTATGAAGATATGGCTGCCGGACGCATCAATGAGCAGAATTTTAATCTGATTCTGGAAAAGACACAGAAGGAGCAGGAAGAATTACAGGCAAAAATCAGCGAAGGGAAGAAAAAGTTAGCTGACGAAATCCAGCTTGTAAACAGCGCAAGGCAGTGGACAGCCGCCATTCAGGAATATGCAGACATCGCGGAACTGGATGCGGCAGTATTAAACAAGCTGGTTAAAGAAATCGTTGTCCATGAAGAAATAGACAGCGATAAGACAAGACACATTTCTATTGAAATTCATTTTAATCTGAAACCAATTCCGGAAGTGGAGCAGGTCAGAAAATGACCTGCTCCAGCCGGGGAGGTTCTTAAAAATTTCATAAATATTTTTTGACGAACGCCGTCCGCTATTGAGCGTGATTGTTCCTACTAATTGGGGATAACACAATCAACACCTGGCGGGATTTGAAACGGAAAGAGGAACGGGAAATATCCCTTGATCACCTAATGTCAGAAAGACATTTTGAACCGTCCGCTATGGATAGCTACTTTGAAAAACAGGACAAACCGACTGTATTTCTTGTCCTAGGAAAAAAAGTGATAGTTGATGATGAGCAGTTAGCAACAGCATTATCAAGATTGCCGCAATTAAGGCAGGAAGTCCTGCTGCTTTATTACTTCATTGGTTATCGTGATGAAGCAATCGGCAGACTGTATGGGCGTTGCAGAAGTTCGATAAACCGCCATGAATCTGCTACAATAAATACAGGCAAATCAAGGCTCTTTACGACACGGAAAGGAGCTAAAACAATGTCAGAGAAAAGACGGGTGATATGCATACAAATATACCGATACTTTTGGTAAAGTGCAATTTGTCTATGCGTGGAAGTTAGTGTCTACGGACAAGACCCCAGCCGGGAAGCGTGACGACATATCTCTTAGAGAAAAGGAAAAAGAGATACAAAAAGACCTTGACGACGGGATAGACACAATCGGAAAGAAAATGACCGTCTGCGAGCTTTACGCAAAGCAGAACCGCCACTGGGGGAACGTAAGGCACAACACCACAAAGGGGCGCAAGCGGCTGATGAAGCTGTTAGAAGCGGATAAACTTGGTTCCTGCCCCATTGACAGTGTGAAGCTGTCCGACGTGAAAGAATGGGCGATTTCGATTTTTGCGGTAGCACAACCATTCTTTTGAGAATCAGTTGTCTTTTTCCGCATCTTTTTCCTGCTTGGGAAAAAACTCCGCTATCGTATGTTTGTTCTGCATTCTTCCGATGCAAAATAAAATCACCCATGCGAGAATCGGAATGGCAATGATGCAGAATAAAAGCGCCATAAAACGGTTTCCTGCCTCTCCGGGGCCTGCCGTAAAAGCGGAAATGACAAATGCGATAATGAGTACAACAATTGCGACAAGCGCAATCACAGCAACAAGCTGTTTTGGATTTTTCTTCATAAAACAGTATCCCTTCTCAAAAGTTGTTAAAACTGATTATAATAATAAATTGCAAGAAATGCAACCGTTTCCTTTGACTTTCCATAAACTTTGGTATATACTAATACTGTCTGCACACGAAAATGCAGATAGCACGAAATGTGCGATCAAGACGAAAGGATGTTAAAAATCATGGCAGAGAATAAGACATTATTGGATCAATGGAGAAGTGTGGCATACAATGAAAATACTGATAAAAACACACTTCAGAAGCTTTGGATTGATTATTTTCAGAAGGAAAAAGAAATTTATCAGCAGCTTTTGGCAAATCCTGACGAAGAAGTAAAGGGTACGGTAAAGGAGCTTGCGGAGAAATATGAGATAGACATTATGACGATGACCGGATTCCTTGACGGCATCAATGACAGCTTAAAGACGCCAAACCCCATTGAAGAAATGGACGAAAATACGCAGGTCAGTCTTGGATTTGAGAAGGAGCTTCTGTATAAAAATATGGTGGCAGCGGAAGCAGACTGGCTCTATGGCTTAGAAGCATGGAATGATATTCTGGGTGAGGAGCGCAAGAAAGAGTTGTATAAGGAGCAGAAGTCTTCGACAACGATCGTAAAAGAAGCAAAGGTTTATCCAAATGATCCCTGTCCCTGCGGAAGCGGTAAAAAATATAAAAAGTGCTGCGGTAAAAATTAGTTCTTTACAATTATGGCATTTAGGGTTAGAATAATAGGAAACATAGCAAACATATATCGATAACACGTTGACGAGAAGAGTACGATATTGGAATGTATCAGAGAGGAATACCGTTTGTGCTGCAAGTATTCTTACAGGAAATATCCGAAAACTACCTCCGAGTGGCCCCAATCCGGCCCGTTGATTACGTTACAATCATAAGTGGTCTGTTTTTTGAAAGAAAGAACAGGCAAGCAGGGTGGAACCGCGTTGATACGTCCCATGCATTACATAATGTGTAGTGTATGGGATTTTTTTATGCACAGCCCCGTACAATGTGAAAGAATTTCACATAGAAAATATGCTGCTAAGGCGGCGCATGGGGGATTGCACAGACCTGTGCAGAGGAAAGTATGGCGCAAAAGCGGCGCGCAGGTCGCATACGGGCAGTGGAGAAGGTGAAAATAGAAAAGGAGGGGATGGACCATGGACGAATTAAAAACAGAAGTGAAAGCAAACTATAAGGAATATCTGTTACCAGCGCTATGTCTTGTGCTGGGAGTTTTAATCGGTTTTCTGCTATCATCGGTAAAGAGTTGCAGGGTAACGCTTTTTAGCGGCAATACAATCGGATCGAACAATGGCAGTAAAAACAGCGCCGCCGATATGTTGCTGGGCGGACAAAAGAGTAAATAAAACGAAAGGGGAATGAGTGAAATGAAGATTACATTAAAGGACGGATCCATAAAGGAGTACAGTGAGGCGAAATCCATTATTGACATTGCAAAAGATATCAGCGAGGGACTTGCGCGCGTGGCGTGTGCAGGCGAAGTGAATGGCAAAATGGAAGACTTAAGAACGGTAATTGAGAAAGACTGTGAGCTAAATATTATTACGGCTACCGATCCGAAGGCGCTTTACGTGATACGCCACACAGCATCGCACGTGCTTGCAGAGGCGGTAAAACGCCTTTTCCCGAATGCGAAAGTGACAATCGGGCCTGCGATTGACGAAGGATTTTACTATGACTTTGATGCGGAGCCGTTCTCAAGAGAGGATTTGGACAAAATCGAGGCAGAGATGAAAAAAATCATCAAGGAAGGGCATGAAATCACGCGCTTTACCCTGCCAAGAGTAGAGGCGGTTCAATTTATGGAGGAGAAGGGTGAGCCTTATAAGGTAGAACTGATTCAGGATTTGCCGGAAGATTCCGAAATCAGTTTTTATGACCAAGGTGGCTTTGTAGACCTCTGTGCAGGCCCGCATTTAATGAGCACAAAGGGCGTCAAGGCATTTAAGCTCACATCATCATCAATGGCATACTGGAGAGGCGATTCCAATAAGGCGCGTCTGCAGCGTATTTACGGTACGGCTTATAATAAGAAAGAAGAACTTGCAGAGCATTTAGAGCGCATGGAGGACGCAAAACGCCGCGATCACAACAGGCTTGGCCGCGAAATGGATTTGTTTACGACTGTCGACGTAATCGGACAGGGACTTCCTTTATTTACACCAAAGGGAACAAAAATGATTATGAAGCTTCAGCGCTGGATTGAGGACTTGGAGGACAACGAGTGGGGCTACATGAGAACGAGAACACCTTTGATGGCAAAATCGGATTTGTATAAGATTTCCGGACATTGGGATCACTATAAAGAAGGCATGTTTGTGTTTGGCGATGAGGAGAAGGACAGGGAAGTATATGCACTTCGGCCTATGACGTGCCCATTCCAGTATTATGTATATAAAAATTCGCAGAAATCGTATCGTGATCTTCCGTGCAGATATAGTGAGACATCTACTCTTTTTCGAAATGAGGACTCCGGAGAAATGCATGGGCTGACGCGTGTACGCCAGTTTACGATTACGGAAGGACATCTGATTGTCAGACCGGACCAAATGGTAGAGGAGTTTAAGAATTGCCTTGCACTTGCAAAGTATTGTCTTGAAACGCTTGGCGTCAATGAGGATGTAACCTATCATCTCTCAAAATGGGATCCTGAAAATAAGGCAAAATATATCGGGGAACCGGAGGTTTGGAATCAAACAGAGCAGCATATCCGGGATGTCCTGACAGAGCTGGAAATTCCGTTTGTGGAAGATGTCGGCGAGGCGGCTTTCTATGGTCCGAAGGTGGATATCAATGCCAAAAATGTATACGGTAAAGAAGACACCATGATTACCATTCAATGGGATGCGCTGCTTGCGGAGCAGTTTGACATGTATTATATTGACCAGAATGGCGACAAGGTTCGTCCTTATATTATCCACAGAACGTCAATGGGCTGCTATGAGAGGACGCTTGCGTGGCTGATTGAAAAATATGCAGGCAAGTTCCCGACATGGATGTGCGCCGAGCAGGTACGTGTGCTGCCGATTTCGGATAAATATGAGGAATATGCGCAGAAGGTCTGCAAGGAGCTAAGGAAGTCGGGCATAGATGCAACAGTGGACAATCGATCGGAAAAAATTGGATTTAAAATTCGCGAGGCAAGACTTGATAAGCTTCCTTATATGCTTGTTGTTGGACAGCAGGAGGAAGCGGACAATACCGTTTCCGTAAGAAGCCGTTTTGCGGGTGATGAGGGCGTCAAATCGTTAGAGCGCTTTATTGCAGATATTACTGAGGAAATTCGTACTAAGGAAATCCGCAAGGAAGTCCAGACACAAGAAAATCAATAAAAAAGAATAATGCAGGTTGATTCATGGCATACTAACCATAGGTTCCTGTTTATATGGACCCTGTTAATATTACATTGATCAGGAAGCACAATTTATGGGGCTTCGGAATGGAGGGAAACAATGTCAGAATTAACCTGTGGTGTATCAAATTGTACCTATAACAAAGACCATTGCTGTTGTAAGGGTGACATTATGGTAGGCGGGAAGCACGCCTGCGATTGTGACAACACATGCTGTGAAAGTTTTCACAAGAGAAGCGGCGATTCCTTTACAAGCGCAGTTTCACATCCGAGCAAGACCATCAGCATTGACTGTGAGGCGACAAAATGTGTCTACAACAGCGACTATCGCTGCAATGCGGAGCACGTTGATATCAAGGGCAGCAATGCAGGCACAAGCATGGAGACACTTTGCGGAACCTTTAAGGAGAGGTAAAAATCGAAATAAGAAAAAAGGAAATCAGCTATTGACAGAGTGGAAATCGTGTGGTAAAGTAATATTGTTTGATGTTATTCAAACAGATACAGCAAAGCAGAGTGTCCACTCTCACCCTATGGCAATCGGGCTGATAGGCGTTTATAATTCTGATTTTATTTCGTAGTGTTTTTTGCTTGTGTTACAGGCGAAGGCATTATGTGAGGCAGGAATATGAAAGAAAGTGGGTAATTCTGTAATTATCCACTTTTTTAATGCACAATCCGATGCAGTGGAAATATGCCGTTAAGGTGACGCATAGGGCACGCGGTGAGCAGGGAAAAGTGATAGCATATTTTCTTATGATTATTATGGAGGTGTAAGGTTATTAGCGATTTAATGATTAACGAACAAATTAGAGACAGAGAGGTGCGCGTGATCGGTGCGGACGGCGAACAGCTTGGCATCATGTCACCGAGGGAGGCAATGAAACTTGCAGAGGAGGCAGGTGTTGACCTTGTCAAGATTGCTCCTACGGCAAAACCCCCTGTATGTAAGATTGTTGATTATGGAAAGTTTAAATATGAGCAGACAAGAAAGGAGAAGGAAGCGAAGAAAAAGCAGAAGATTATCGACGTGAAGGAAATCCGCTTATCTCCCAATATCGACACTAATGACCTGAACACAAAAATTAATGCTGCCCGCAAGTTCCTGACAAAGGGGGATAAGGTCAAGGTGACATTGCGCTTTCGGGGACGTGAGATGGCTCATATGCAGAACAGCAAGCATATCCTTGTAGATTTCGGTGAAAGCCTGAGCGATATTGCCGTAGTCGAGAAGGAGCCGAAGGTTGAGGGCAGAAGCATGACAATGTTTTTAGCTGAAAAACGATAAGCAGTTGTTTTTACGAAACGGCTTAGGTCAGTTAAAATATAGAAAATGTGCAGCGGTTCAGTGCTGGACGGCTGTAAAATAGTATGATTTAGGAGGAAACAGATATGCCAAAAATGAAGACAAGCAAATCAGCAGCAAAGCGCTTTAAAGTAACGGGAACAGGTAAATTAAAGAGAGCAAAAGCTTACAAGAGCCATATCTTGACAAAGAAGTCTGCAAAGAGAAAGAGAAATCTCAGAAAGCCGGCTATCACAGATGCAACCAATGTTAAGAATATGAAGAAGATTTTACCATACGTATAAGAACCGGTAAAAGAATGTGAATTTGTTAGGAGGATTAGAAAATGGCAAGAATTAAAGGCGGTTTAAACGCAAAGAAGAAACATAACAGAGTATTAAAGCTCGCAAAGGGCTACAGGGGAGCACGTTCTAAGCAGTACAGAGTTGCAAAGCAGTCGGTAATGAGAGCTTTGGCATCTTCATACGCAGGCAGAAAGGAAAGAAAACGTCAGTTCAGAAGACTTTGGATTGCACGTATTAACGCAGCGGCAAGAATGAACGGCTTGTCTTACAGCAAGATGATGCATGGCTTGAAGGTTGCAGGCGTAGAGATTAACAGAAAGATGCTTGCTGAGATGGCAGTAAATGACGCAGAGGGATTTAAGACGCTTGCTGAACTTGCAAAGAGCAGTGTTGCATAAGATTTGTCAACAAATGATAAAATAATAAAAATTGAGCGCTGATGTGCTCAATTTTTTTGTCGTAGACAAACTCGTAAAAAATTTGTTAAAAAAGAGACAAATTGCACATGGGACAAAAATTGTATGCTATAATGTCCACAAAAGCAAAGTGCAATGACGCAAGGAAATACCAATTTAAAATAGTAAGAGGGAAAAACAATCTTTCACAAACAAGTTTGCATGACCACAAGCTTACAGGTTATGGTCGAATGGAGGTTAAGAATGAATGTATTAGAGAATTTAGAGCCGAAAGCCGTATTTCATTATTTTGAGGAAATTTGTCAGATTCCGCATGGTTCGGGAAACATGGACAAAATAAGCAGCTATCTTGAGCAATTTGCAAAGGACAGAAGGCTGTTCCATATCCGGGACAAGGCGGACAATGTGATTATCGTGAAAGAGGCAACAGCGGGTTATGAGGACGTGGAACCGATTATATTGCAGGGGCATATGGACATGGTGGCAGTAAAGACAGCGGACTGTGATATCGACCTTGGAAAAGATGCTCTTCGGTTAAAGACGGACGGTGATTATGTATCTGCGGAGGGAACAAGCCTTGGAGGCGATGACGGTATTGCAGTGGCATATATCCTTGCCTTGCTTGATTCTGACGAAATTGTGCACCCTCGTATTGAAGCGGTCATGACAACGGACGAAGAGGTTGGATTAGACGGGGCAAGAGCAATTGATTTGTCCATGCTCAAAGCGAAGAGAATGCTGAATATTGACTCAGAAGAGGAAGGGATCCTTCTGACAAGCTGTGCAGGCGGGCTGCGGACAGACTGCCATTTGCCGGTTAATGTTGAGAACAGACCTTCGGATATGGTGTGTTTTGATGTGCGCGTAGAAGGGCTTATGGGAGGCCATTCCGGTACGGAAATCAACAAAGAACGCGGAAATGCCATCAAAATACTGGGGATCACATTACAACAGCTTTTGACAAAGTTTCCGTTTCATGTGATTGACATTGACGGAGGGGAAAAGGACAATGCCATAGCGATTGCGGCGCATGCAGTTGTCTGTGTCGCAAAGGACAAAAAGAATGCATTTGAACAGGAAATTGAACGGATTGCTGAGGAAGCGAAAAACGAATATCAGTCCAAAGAAAAAAATCTGTGCATTCATGCTGTGTCGATAAAAATAGAAAAAGAATATATGTTTGATAATAAAAGTACGGCAAATGTTGCGGCATTTTTGACTACGATGCCAAACGGGGTGCTGGCGATGAGTGCAGACATTGAAGGGCTTGTGGAGACCTCGCTGAATGCAGGTATCATGAAAAGCGCATGTGGTGCACAAAATGAAGTGGTAGTAAGCCTTTCTGTGAGAAGTGCCATCGAGTCTTCAAAGCGGAAGGTAAATCTGCAGCTTGACACCCTCACAAAGGCTTTTGGAGGGTATACCGAATCACATGGGGATTATCCGGGATGGCAGTATAATCCGGATTCCAAGTTAAGGGCAGATATGGTAAGAATATATAAGAAAATGTTCGGCAAAGATGTTAAGGTGGAGGCACTTCATGCAGGTCTTGAGTGCGGCGTTATGATTGCCAAGATACCGGGGCTTGACTGCGTATCCTTTGGCCCCGACATTTATGACATTCACACTACGGACGAGAGGCTCAGTATTTCATCGACAGCCCGGATGTGGGAGTATTTGTTGGAAATATTGAAACAGAAATAGGGGAGTGCCGATTACGCAGATTTTTTGCAATCATAAAAACCTCATGCGAAGCCTGCAACGTGCCGCGTGAGGTTTTTATGATAGAAGCTTTGTACTATGCCTCGTCTGCCGAACTGCCAAGACGCATATAAAAGCATATGAGATAAAGTCCGCAAATGCCTACCAAGGCATAAATGATTCTCGAAAGCCAGCTCATGCTTCCGAAAACGGATGCAACTAAGTTAAAATCGAAAAAGCCGATTAAGCCCCAGTTTACCGCACCGACAATGGCGATGGTTAATGCGATGCCATCAATCAATTTATTTCCCATACTTTGCCTCCATGCTGCGATGATATTGTAGGAGCAGTATTTACTGTCTCCTGAATAGTAGTATGGTAAAAAAAAGAAAAGTTATGCGATGCATATGAAATTCTTTATAAAAAAATATTAATATTTTGCATGAAACGCGGGAAAAGCTGTAATAATTTCATAAACTTTACATATTAAATTGAAATAATGCCGGTTATGTGATACTATATCCATGCAGAAATTTGCATAATTCAATTGTCACAGGTATTGACAAAATCAATAAATGTGAGTATATTAATAGAGGTGCATTATGAAGTCTGTGGACAACAATAGTCAGGCATAAACAGCCAAAGCGGAATTCTTTGAGGTGCTGAAATTTCAATTAAGCATGAGAGAGGCACTGTTTTGGAAACGATAGGAAAGATAAAATTAGAGGATTAGTTCAGGAGAGGTTAGAAGTGAGAAAAAAAGTAGAAAAAAACACAGCAGCAAAGAAAACAGTAGAGAAAAAAACAGTCAGTGCCGTTAAGGCAGCGGAGCCTGAGGTTCAGGTTGAAGAAAAAGCTGAGGTTAAGGCAGCAGAGGTTGTAAGCGAGGAGACACCTGAGGTAAAAGCGGAGACAGTAAGCGAAGAGAAGGCAGAGGAAAAGCCTGAGACTAAGGAAGCGGCAAAAAAGACAGTTAAAACAGCGGCAACAAAGAAAACGACAAAAACAGCAGCAAAGAAAGAGACAGTAGCAAAGCAACCTGCAAAGACAACGAAAGCGGCTCCTTCACAGAAGATTATTTTACAGATGAAAGGCAGAGACGAATTATCTGTGGAAAGCATTATTAATCGTGTGAAAGATGCTTATGTGGCGGAAGGACATTCAGCAGCTTCTATTAAGAATGTAGCAGTGTACATAAAGCCTGAAGAGGGCATGGCTTATTATGTTATTGATGATTATGCATCTGGTATCGGATTGTACTAATTATGCGTAAATAAGTGGTATATTTTACTTGATTATAAAAAACCCTGAACCATACGGCTTGGGGTTTTTGCATATCAACTAAAAACTAAAACTGCTGCACTGATATCATAATTAATAAGTACACAGGTCTAATTCATTTCATTGTCCACATCATTGGGAAAAATGATATTTAATGCTTCACGTTCCTCACGGGTGATATTTGTGAATTGATCAAATATAGTGGTGATATCTGCCGACTTTGCACTGCATAACAAATAGATTACATCTGAAAGCTGTGATATGATATCTTTCATACGCCTTGTGTCAATTTTTTTGGATTTTACGGGAGTATCCAAAACCGCTTTTTCCATATTATGATTATTCATGTGTACCTCTTTAAATCTGTGCCAAATAGTTATCGAAAGCGTCTGAATAAATGCTGCCATAGCATTCTGCGGAAATTTTTCCGGCACGGTATAATTGGTATGCTTCCTGGCATGCGGACTTGAGTTCCTGTGAATTTCCGTAATATTCGCCGATTTTCTTGACTTTTTCCAGTTGTTCAAGTTCTAATACAGTGTATTTTTCAAACCTTTTCATTTCTCATTTGCTCCTTTACAATAGTATGATTTGCAATCGTCTATTGCGAAACGATTACTCAATTATTACATAATTATAACAAGTTGCTTGACTTTAAGCAATAATATATGTAGGATATTAGTGAAAAAATGAAAATTTTGGAGGAATAATACTATGGAAAATTCAGAAAATGTGAGGAGACCTGTTTACATAGTAGGCCATAAAAATCCTGATACGGATTCAATATGTTCAGCCATTGCATATTCCTATCTAAAGAATGTATGTGACGATGGCTGTGATTATATTCCGGCAAGGGCAGGTCAGGTGAATCAGGAAACGCAGTATGTATTGAATGCGTTTCACGCAGAATCACCTGTTTATCTGCATGATGTTATGACAGATGTGCGTGATATTGATATGAATGACGATGTCGAGGGCGTGACACAAGATGTATCGCTTAAGAAGGCATGGCATTTGATGCGTGACAGGGGAGATGTAACACTGCCTGTCATAGAGGGGAAAAAGCTGATTGGAATTATTACAATCGGCGATATTGCAAATGCATATATGGACGTATATGATAATGCGATTTTGTCAAGGGCAAAAACTTCCTATAAAAATATTCTTGAGACGCTTGATGCGCAGATGATTGTGGGGGACGAAAACGGTTATTTTGATGGCGGTGATGTGGTGATTGCAACAGCAAATCCTGATGTGCTTGAGGATTACATTCACACTGGGGATATGGTGATTCTTGGAAACCGGTATGAGACACAGCTGTGTGCAATAGAAATGGGTGCAGCATGTGTGCTGATTACAATGGGCGCGAAGGTGTCAAAGACCATTCAGATTTTTGCGGCAGAGCACAATTGCGTGATTATCAATACGCCTCATGATACGGCTACGGTGGCAAGATTTATTAATCAGAGTATGCCGATTGGTTATTTTATGAGACGGGAAAAGCTGACTACTTTTAAAATTACGGATAAGACAGAGGATATCCGCGTAATCATGAAAAAGAAGCGTTATCATGATTTCCCCGTGCTTGATGAGGAAGATAATTATGTGGGAATGATTTCGCGCCGCATGCTGCTTAATTTGCGCAGAAAGCAGCTTATACTTGTTGATCACAATGAGGTATCCCAGACAGTGGATGGGATTGAATTTGCGGATATTTTGGAAGTAATTGACCACCACCGGATTGGCACGCTTGAAACAGTAGCGCCGGTGTATTTCAGAAACCAGCCGCTTGGCTGTACGGCAACAATTATTTATCAAATGTATCAGGAAAAAGGTGTGGAAATACCTAAGAATATTGCAGGACTTATGATGGCTGCAATTATTTCTGATACTTTGATGTTTCGGTCACCAACGGTAACGGAGATTGATAAGGCAGCGGCATATCGGTTGGCAGAGATTTGCGGTGTGGAACCGGAGGAATTCGCGCTTGATATGTTCGGAGCCGGAAGCAATTTAGGTGATAAGAGTGCGGATGAAATTTTTAAGCAGGATAATAAGAGTTTTTCTGCAAACGGTTTTGCGTTTCGTGTAGGTCAGATTAATTCGATGAACAGTATTGAGCTGGATGAGATTAAGGAAAAGATTATTCCTTATATTAAAGAGAAGTTTGCAGAGCTTGAGGTGGATATGTGCTTTTTTATGCTCACGAATATTGTTTATGAAAAGACAGAGCTTCTTTGCTTTGGTGACAGGTCAAATGCGCTTGTACAGGAAGCATTTCGCCTGCCAAAGGAACAGAAGGTATTTGTGTTAAAAAATTTGGTGTCAAGAAAGAAACAGCTGATTCCCGCGTTTGTATCTGTTTTACAGCAGTGGGAGAAATAAGGAAAAGAGAATAGGATATCAGGCAAAAAGATATTTGTGGATAGCAGTTGCAATCCTGATTATGAGCGGTCCGGACACAGGCAGCGGGGAAGAGACTTTTTAATATTAGGAAAATACGGAGGACATTTTATGAGTAATTTATTGGGGCGGGAGCAGCAGGAAAATGTGGCGCAGAGCGTTCAGAATATAGAGGCAATCATTAATGAGGGACTTCGTGTTGCTCTGTTGGAAAAAACTCCGGATCAATCACTGGAAGTGTTGCTGGAATATCTGGGAAAGGCGCTGGACGGTGAGAGAACCTATATATTTGAGCAAAATGAGTCCGGCGGCGATGACAACACCTATGAGTGGGTGGCGGAGGGAGTCCGGCCAGAGAAGGAGAATCTTCAAAATCTTCCTGCAGAAGTGTGCGCGAACTGGTACCGGAATTTCAGCGTCGGCAAACATATCGTTATAAAAAATTTGGAAGAAATCCGGCAAAGCGATCCTCTTCAATATGAGAACCTAAAACGGCAGAGTATCCATTCTCTTGTGGTTGTTCCACTCTATGATGATGACAGAATTATCGGCTTTTATGGTGTGGATAATCCGCCGGAGAAGTCATTGGAGTACACATCGAATATGCTTCAAATTATGGCGTATTTTATTGTTTCTTCCCTGCGATTGCGAAATCTGGTTCAGGAGCTTCAGAAACGGAGTCATAACGTCCTCTATGCCCTTAATGTGGATTATTTGGGCATCTATCAGGTGGACTTTGATACGGATACCTGCGAGGCTTATCGGGAAAGTGAGCGCCTTCAAGTGTTTGGGACTGTTCATTTTGGGGACAGTTATCAGGAGGCGATGGAGCAGTATATTTCCTTGTATGTTGTGCCACGTGATCAGAAGAGGCTTCGTGCCGTAACAAAAAAAGAGTATGTTCTCGCGCAGCTTCGGACGAAAAAGAAATATTATGTCCGCTATCAGGTGAAGGATAATCTTGAGGGGATAAAAAATCTGGAAGTTCATTTTTCTGTTACAGGGATGGAGGCGGAAGAAAACAGGGCGATTTTTGCGTTTCGTGATGTCAATTCTGTGGTAGAACAGGAGGAAAAGTACAGGCAGGAAACAAGACAGAGCCTTGAGGAGATTCTGGAGGGATCTCGAACCGGAATCTGGACGATTGAATTGGAGGAGGGGTGTGAACCGAGGATGTATGCGGACAGAACCATGCGAATGCTTCTGGGCGTGAGTGAGGATATCGAGCCGGAAGAATGCTATCAAAGCTGGTTTCGCAATATTGATGCGGAATACATTGATACGGTACAGGAGGCAGTGCAGGAAATTTTAGAGAACGGACGTTCGGAAGTGGTTTACCCGTGGAATCATCCGGTACTTGGGAAGATTTATGTCCGTTGCGGTGGTGTGCCTGACAGAAAATTTAATAAATCGGGAGTCTGTCTCAATGGATATCATCAGGATATTACGGAGACAATGGTGACACGAAAAAAACAGGATCAGGTGATTATGGAAGCGTTAGAGAAAGCAAAACAGGCGAATATGGCAAAGAGCGAATTCTTGTCCCATATGTCGCATGATATTCGTACGCCGATTAACGGAATTATGGGAATGCTTGCCATTATGGAGAAAAGTTCTGATGATGTTGAGAAACAGAGGGAGTGTAGGGAGAAAATCAGGATATCAACAAAGCATTTGTTGTCGCTTATCAATGATGTGCTTGAAGTCAGCAGACTGGAGAGCGGAAATCAGTCTGCCGTTGAAGAGCCATTTGATTTGAATGAACTATTGGAAAATTGCATTACGATTTTAATGCCGAAAGCGGAGGGGGCAGGTGTTCGCCTGGAGATGGATAAGACTGGTCTGCAGCATAGCAGATTGATCGGAAATTCGCTTCATCTAAGGGAGATTTTGATGAACATCATTGACAATGCAATAAAATATAATCGCGAAAACGGAAGTGTTTTTGTCAGGGTAAAAGAGCGCTTTTTTACGGAGGGGAAGGCAGAATTTCAGTTTGCGATCGAAGATACCGGAATTGGCATCGGAGAAGACTTCCGAACTTATATTTTTGAGCCGTTTACGCAGGAAAAGCAAGATGCAAGGACAACTTATAACGGTACAGGGCTTGGGATGTCTATTGTAAAGAAGCTGGCAGAGCAAATGGGTGGTACTATCGAAGTGGATAGTGAGATTGGAAGGGGAAGTGTATTTTTTGTTACACTGCCTATTTTGGTTGACACAAATCAGGAGGTATCTCCGAACGTTTTCGAGGAAGATGTTCCTGCTGATATTTCGGGAATGCATGTTCTTCTTGTGGAGGATAATGAATTAAATTGTGAAATTGTACAGTTTATGCTGGAGGACGCGGGAGCAACAGTTGAAATCGCGCAGGACGGAAAGATTGCTGCAGATGTCTTTGCGGCATCAAAGCAAGGCGTTTTTGACTGCATTTTGATGGATTTGATGATGCCGGTAATGAACGGATTTGAGGCAACGCAAGCGATTCGCGGTATGGACAGACCGGACGCCCGGAAGATACCGATTATAGCGCTGTCAGCAAACGCATTTGATGAAGATGTCAGGAAGGCAAAGGAAGCTGGAATGAATGAACACTTGGCGAAACCGATTGACATAGACAAACTGTTAAAAGTTATCTGTCAATTCAAAAATTGATTCAAATAGAATGGGTTTGGAAAAAGAGGAAGCATAAAGGTTCTGGCTGCGGTACTGCTGATTATTCAGAGGAGTATAAAGGGAACCATTAAAGACTTATGAGTCAGCGTATAGTGAATGTGGTGAATGCGGTTTGACACAGGCATTGCGTGCAAGTAGGTGACAAGATAGGGTGATTGCAAATCACGTGAATGGATTGCCAAGGGGATATTTGGAAACTTATATTGAATATGATTTATTAATACAAAAATACCGCAGAACCCTTTGGTTCTGCGGTATTTCCCATTATATTGTTCAGTCGGAGTGACAAGATTCGAACTTGCGGCCTCCACCTCCCTAAGGTGGCGCTCTAGCCAAACTGAGCCACACCCCGATTTTGTGTAGCCGTTTCAACGACATGTATTAGTATACACATAATTATGCCGAATGTCAATATTAAAATTCATTTTTTGAGTTTCCCATTTTTTGAGTTTCCCGTATTTTTCTTGCGGAAATGAAGGAATGTTCCAAGAGGATCTATAAAATACCGCATTTTATTTTCTATGCGGTCGGGTATGCCTTGGAACGTATGATGTCCATGTGCTGTTCCGATATCAGTAGCTTTCTGCCGCAAAAAGTTAAATCACAACAAATGACCCTGTTTGAGTACTTTAAAATAGCTGACTGCGGGACATGAGGACCAAAAAATGGACAAACTCAAATAAAATTCAGGAAAATTTGAAAAAATTTGAAGAAATTGATAAGAAAATATTGACAATTATCAGACAATTTGATATATTGTTTACAGATTCGTGACAACTCCATCACGAATGAATCACTTAACTCTTTTTCAATATAGTAATCCTTAGAAGAAAGTGTCCTTCTGGCAGTATCCTCCCAATTCTTTACTGTCAGATCGAGACTTTCTTTACTTTTTGTCAGATTTTATTTGAAATTCTGTTTCCTTTCCCAATAAACGAATCAATTGTGGTAAACTATAAACAAAGCAGCAGTATTATCAAAATAATTTTCGGGTTACATTTTCGAAACAACGAAGAAACGTTAAATATAGTAAGCAGTAATAAAAATATGGAGGATTTGACATGGAAAGAGCGCTTATTGTAGGTGTTCATATAAACGGAGACAAAAGAAGCAGCGCAGCGTTTGGACTTGCTATGGATGAGATGATGAGTCTTGTAAAGGCATGCGATATGCAGCCTGTCGGAAGAATTGAGCAGAATATGGAGAGTGCCAATACCGCAACGTACATTGGCGCAGGAAAGGTGGAGGAAGTGCGTGCGGCTGCGGCAGAGCTGGAAGCGGATATTGTGGTGTTTGACAACGGACTTTCACCGATACAGCTTAGGAATCTGCAAAGAGCGCTTGAGAGTCCGGTGATTGACAGGACGGCGCTGATTTTGGAAATCTTCTCAACAAGAGCGCACACAAGGGAGGCCAAGCTTCAGGTTGAAGTGGCGCGTCTTCAGTACATGCTGCCAAGACTTGTGGGACTTCACGCAGCGCTTTCAAGGCAGGGCGGCGCTTCCGGTGCAATGAGCAACAAGGGTGCCGGAGAAAAAAAGCTGGAGCTTGACAGGAGACGTCTGGAACAGCGTCTTACAAGCATGAAGCGTGAGCTTGAGGAAATCTCAGGAGAGCGCAGAACGCAGCGCAAAAAGCGGGCGGAGTCGGGGATGCCGAGAGTGGCGCTTGTCGGTTACACAAACGCCGGCAAATCAACCGTCATGAATATGCTGTTGTCCGCATATGTAAGTAATGAGGAAAAGCAGGTGCTGGAAAAGGATATGCTGTTTGCCACATTAGATACGACTGTAAGGCGGATTGCGCCTCTCGGGAAAAACGCATTTCTGCTTTCGGACACCGTAGGCTTTATTTCAAATCTCCCGCACAGCCTTGTGAAAGCATTTCGCTCGACGCTTGAAGAAGTGAAAGAGGCAGACCTTTTGCTTCAGATTATTGACTATTCGGATGAAAATCACAGGGAGCATATGAAGGTAACGGCGGAAACCCTGCGCAGCCTTGACGCAGGAGATGTTCCGATGATTTATGTATTTAACAAGGCAGACCTTTGCGGAATGGGAGAATTTGCGACTATACAAGGCGGCGACAAAATTTATATGTCGGCAAAGTCGCTCAGCGGGATTGAGGCGCTGCTGACATTGATCTCAGGGAAACTCGCAGGCGGTTATCAGGATTGCAGGCTGCTGATACCGTATCAGCGTGGTGACATTGTTTCTTTTTTGAATGAGAATGCAGTCGTATACGAAACAGAGTATCGGGAGACCGGCGTTTATATGGAAGCAAATGTAAGCATAAGAGACGCGGGGCGGTTTCGGGAATATCTGTTGTAATATTTGAATTGGAAAATAATGGATTTGGTGAATGTTCACAATTTATTTAAACTTTGATAATAAAAATGTGTTATTGTATACAAAAGACACAAATGACACATTTGTTTCAAAATTAAAGGATAAAGAAGCGATGAACAGATTAAGCGGAAAGAAAGTTCTATTTGCAGCAGGAGTTGCAGGCGTTATTTTATTAAAGGCCATATCATGGAAAAGTAAGGAATTCAGCGACTGGTATGTCACTTACATATTTCCGGTTTGGCTCAATACATATGCACGTCTTACAAGCCTTGTACCATTTTCGGTGGGGGAAATTATGCTTGTGCTTGCGGTGTTGATTACGTTGTTTGGAATTGGCTTATTTGTTTTTAATTTACTCAGGAAAAATAAATATAAAAACGGCATTAAACGCTTTGGAACTGTGTATGCATGGCTTGTGCTTGCGGTATCCTGTATTATGACGCTAAACTGTTCTATTCTGTATCATGCATCAAGTTTTTCCGAGAAGTATATGGCACTGGATGAAACACGCAAATATAAGGATGCACTGCTTGTAGACGCCTCGGAAAATGCCGTTGCGAGAGCACATGCAGGCGGCTATTCCAAAAAGGAGATTGCATTGCTGCGTGATTTTATCGTGGAGCGCTGCAACACGCTTGCACAGGAGATTGCGCGTGACGACAGCGGTGTGCCATATTATGACGGGGATCTTGTAAAGGCGTCTGCCGATGCGATGCGAATGCTCGGCGAGGATTATGGACAGCTTTCCGGTTTTTATGTGACACCCAAATATCTGGCCTGCTCGGAGTTTTTTAGCCAGCAGTATATCATGGGATATTATTTTCCGTTTTCTTTGGAGGCAAATATTAATTCGGTGATGTATATTACAAACGTAGCGCCTACAGTGTGTCATGAGCTTGCACATACAAAAGGATTTATTAATGAAGATGATGCAAACATGATCGGTTTTCTTGCCTGTATCAATTCAGACGATCCGTTTTTGCAGTACTGCGGGTATTTGAGTGTTTTGAGTTATGTAAACAATGATTTTTACGAGTCGATTCACAAGGATAAAGAGACGTATCAGTCACATATTCGTATCAGTGATGTTGTTGCAGGGGATAATATCTTTTTGACAAAGGAAAATTGGACGGAAGTCGAAAAAAAGGCGGTTGTAAAGACCAAGACTGTTAAAAAAGTGTCAAATGCATTTACGGAAACGACGCTGAAAATGAACGGCGTGGAAGAGGGAATGCAGCAGTATAATAAGGTTGTGGAGCTTTTGCTGAACTATTATGACGGAGAATTATATTGAGAAAGGAACACGATTAGAACGATGGGAGACATCATTTCCTATATCTATGAGTTCGGGGGCTTTACCTTTGCGGAAAAGCCCTTTTGTGAAATTGACGGATTAGTGCTATCACATTTTTCGTATTTTATTTATACGGGGATTGTTCCGTCGCCGCATGACGGCAAACCTGCGGTGCGGCTAAGCGATGTGGCACAGAAAATGGATTGGAATAACTTTATTTCCGTCAAATGGGAACTTGAAAAAAACAGGGAGCTGTTTTATAAAACGGGATTTTCAAGAAGGTACAGAAATACAAAGCTGAATTTCCTGGTGGAAGAAATTGACAAGAAAAAGGAGCTGCAGTTTTGCGCCGTCACGTTTCTGCTTGGAAACGGCGACGTGTTTTTGTCGTTCCGGGGAACGGACGATGCGCTTGTAGGCTGGCATGAGGATTTCAACATGGCATACCGCACTCCGGTGGAGGCGCAGATTCGGAGCACGAAATATGTCGATGAGGTTGCAGAGCTTTTAGCAAGAAAACGGAATTTAAGACTGTATCTTGGGGGACACTCTAAAGGAGGCAATCTGGCAGTCTATGCAGCGATGACCTGCAAGGACAGTTTAAAACCGAGAATCGGGCGCATTTATAATATGGATGGCCCGGGATTCCGGCCTGATTTTATGGAACAGCTTGACTATGACGGAATAAAAGATAAAATTTTAAAAATCGTTCCGGACGAATCCTTTGTGGGCATGCTTATGGAGCCAAAAACGGATTATGAGCTGATTAAGAGCAGCGCGATTGGTTTGCAGCAGCATATCTGTTTTTCATGGAGTGTGGAAGGTGATCGTTTTGAACGCTCCGAAAATCAGGTGCCAAAACGCAAGGAGCTTTATGACAGAATCAATAACTGGATTTATGCGCTTGACCGGGAGCGCGTCGGTACGTTTATTGATGAGCTGTTTAAGCTGATTGAGATAACGGAGGCGCGCACACTCACCGATTTAAAAGAGCTAAGCGGCGAGATGCCGAAAAAGCTCTATGAACTGGTGCAGGAATACGCGCAGGTCAGCGATGAGACGAAGCATACTTTTTGGGAGATCAGCCTGTTTATGGTGGAGGTGCTTGTAGCAGACCAGCAGGAACGGGTGAGAAGGTGGAAGGCAATTGATAAAATCAGACAGCGGCTGGAACATTGAGATATGGCTTGTAAAGGCTTTATGTAAAAGCTTTCATAAAAAGTGGCTCAAATGTGGTTGACTTTCTCCCCAAAACGATATAAAATTCAAATTGTAAGTGCTTACAGTTTTTGGCACTGTAAGAAAACAAAGGGTTACTATTTACAAAGTGAACAGTAACTACGAAAGATTTTAAATTGATAGGAGATAACAGTATGGAATTATTAAACGCAGCTAAGACCGGAAAAAAAGAAAGGCCCATTAAAGTACTTCAGTTTGGTGAGGGAAATTTCTTACGTGCATTTGTGGATTATTTTATTGACATTGCAAATGAAAAAGGTATGTTTGATGGAGATATCGTTTTGGTAAAACCTATCGATGGTCCCGGCATTCTGAATATGTTCCATGATCAGGACTGCCAGTACACTGTATGCTTAAGAGGTATCGTAGACGGCGAGCCTAAGGTAGAAAAGAGAGTGATAACAAGCGTTGCAGACGTTGTTGATGCTTACGCGGAATATCAGAAGTACAGTGATTACGCAAAGTTGGATTCCTTAAGATACATTGTTTCCAACACAACAGAGGCAGGTATTGTATTTGATGATACAGACAAGTTTGAACTGGATCCGCCAAAAACATATCCCGGTAAGCTTTGTAAATTCCTTTACACAAGATACCAGCACTTTAACGGTGCAGCAGACAAGGGACTTGTGATGCTTCCGGTAGAGTTGATTGACGACAACGGCATTATGCTGAAAAAGTGCGTTACTGACTTTGCAAAGCTTTGGAATCTTGAAGAAGGTTTCTTAAAATGGCTGGATGATGCGTGCGTATTTACTTCCACACTGGTAGACCGTATTGTTACGGGTTACCCGAGAGATGACGCAGAGGAGCTTTGGAAAGATTTCGGATACCGCGACAACATCGTTGTTACGGCAGAACCGTTTGGCCTTTGGGTTATTGAGAGCGCAAAGGATATCAGCAAGGAGTTCCCGCTTCCCGATGCAGGCTGTCCAGTAATCTTTACGGATAATCAGAAGCCTTACAAGCAGAGAAAGGTACGTATTTTAAACGGTGCACATACATCGTTCGTTCTCGCATCTTATCTTGCAGGAAATGATTATGTAAGAGAGTCTATGGAGGACGAAATCATCGGTAATTTCATGCATCAGACAATTTATGATGAGGTTATTCCGACACTTGATCTTCCGAAGGAGGATCTGCTTGAATTTGCACAGGCAGTTGACGGAAGATTCAAGAATCCATATATCAAGCATGCACTGCTTGCAATTTCACTCAACTCTGTATCCAAGTGGAGAGCAAGATGTATGCCGTCGCTTTTGGGCTATGTAGAGAGAAAGGGAGAGCTTCCAAAGCACCTTACATTCTCTATCGCAGCACTTATGGCATTCTACACAGGCAGCGAAATCCGCGAGAAGGCTCTGATCGGACACAGAGACGGACAGGAGTACAATATCATGGACGACGCGGCAGTGCTTGAGTTCTTTGCAGCAAACAGCGCAAAGCCGTCGGCAGAGTTTGTCAATGCATATCTTGGCAATACGGATTTTCATGGTCAGGATCTGACAAAGGTGGCAGGTCTTGCAGATGCAGTGACCGCTTATCTTGAGGATATCAGAACGCTTGGCATGAGAAAGGCAATCGAAAAGAATTTTTAGGGAGCAGACTATGGCAAATTTTATTAAAATAAATGAAAATGATAATGTGGCTGTTGCTTTGGATGTGATTCCGGAGAATACCATTGTCAATGTGGCAGGCAGCGACGTTACGACAACAATGGAGATTCCGGCAGGACACAAGTTTGCGCTTGTTGACATGCCGGAGGCAACTCCGGTAATTAAGTACGGTTTCCGCATTGGAAACACGACAGCCGCAGTAAAAAAGGGCGAGTGGATTCACACGCATAATTTAAAGACAGGCTTGGGCGATTTGCTTGACTATACGTATGAACCGGACTTTGCGGAGGAAAAATTTACAGAGGATGCTGCCTTTATGGGGTATAACCGCAAAAACGGCAAGGTGGGTGTCAGAAATGAAATTTGGATTATTCCTACTGTTGGCTGTGTCAACAATGTGGCAAGCAAGATTGCGGAGCTGTCTAAGGATCTTGTGAGAGAAAATATTGAGGCAGTCTGCGCATTCCCACATCCTTACGGATGTTCGCAGATGGGTGATGATCAGGAGCATACAAGACAGATTCTTGCAAATCTGATCAATCATCCAAATGCAGGTGGCGTGCTTGTGTTGGGACTTGGCTGTGAGAACAGCAATATTGATGTTTTAAAGGGATATATGGGAGAAATCGACACAGACCGCGTGAAGTTCCTTGTATCACAGGAGAGCGATGATGAAATTGCAGAGGGCGTTGAGATTGTGAAGGGACTTGCCGAGTATGCATCGCAGTTTCATCGTGAGCCGGTTAGCGTATCCAAGCTTGTGATTGGAATGAAGTGCGGCGGCAGTGATGGATTTTCCGGTATTACGGCAAATCCGACGGTTGGGCGTTTCTCGGATATTCTCATCAGCAAGAAGGGGACAACCATTCTTACGGAAGTGCCGGAGATGTTTGGCGCGGAAACAATTTTGATGAACCGTTGTGCAAATGAGGAGCTGTTCAGCAAGACGGTTGATTTGATTAACGATTTCAAGAATTACTTTAAGAGTCACAATCAGACAATTTACGAGAACCCGTCACCAGGCAACAAGAAGGGCGGTATCTCCACATTGGAGGACAAGTCGCTTGGCTGTACACAGAAATCGGGAAGTGCGATTGTAAAGGGCGTTTTGGCTTATGGTGAAATCGTAAGTACACCGGGCTTAAATCTTTTGAGCGCACCGGGAAATGACTTGGTAGCGGCTACGGCGCTTGCGGCGAGCGGAGCGCATATCGTGCTGTTTACGACAGGACGCGGAACACCATTTGCATGTCCGGTACCGACAATGAAGATTTCAAGCAACTCAAGACTTGCAGGCAAGAAAGAAAACTGGATTGACTTTAATGCAGGCGTTGTCGCAGAGGGCGAGGATTTGGATACGGCAGGACAGAGATTGTTTGACGAGGTTGTGGCGGTTGCTTCCGGAAAAGAAGTAAAGAGTGAAAAAGCAGGTTTCCATGACATGGCAATCTTTAAGCAGGGCGTAACACTGTAAAGTGTAGCAGATATAAAACTATAACAAAAAGAGATAAACGGAGGATTATTATCATGGCAAAAAAAGTAGTTACAATGGGCGAGATTATGTTAAGACTTTCTACACCCAACAACGAGAAGTTCATTCAGGCAGACGAGTTTGACATCAACTATGGTGGCGGTGAGGCAAATGTTGCCGTATCCCTTGCAAACTATGGACATGAGGCAAGCTTTGTTACGGCTGTACCTGACAACGAGTTAGGTGAGTGTGCAATCGCATCGTTGAGAAAGTATGGTGTTGATACAAAGAACATCGCAAAGTGTGGAGAAAGACTCGGTATTTACTACTTAGAAACAGGCGCTTCTATGAGACCTTCTAAGGTTGTGTATGATAGAGCACATTCTTCTATCTCAACAGCTACGGCAGCAGATTTTGATTTTGATAAGATTTTTGAGGGCGTTGACTGGTTCCACTTCACAGGAATTACACCCGCTGTATCTGATTCGGCAGCAGTTCTTACAGAGGAAGCTTTAAAGGCAGCAAAAAAGCATGGTGTTACGGTTTCTGTAGACTTAAACTTCAGAAAGAAATTATGGTCGTCTGAGAAGGCTCAGAAGGTTATGAAGAACCTGATGCAGTATGTTGATGTATGTATCGGAAATGAGGAGGACGCTGAGCTGGTATTGGGTTATAAGCCGGGTAACACAGACGTAACAAGCGGCGATCTTGAGCTTGCAGGCTACAAGTCAATCTTTGAGCAGATGGTAGCAGACTACAACTTCCAGTACTGCATTTCTTCTCTGAGAGTAAGCCATTCTGCATCAGACAACGGCTGGTCAGCATGTATTTATTCAAGAGATACAAAGGAATTCTATCATTCAAAAGAGTATAGCATTCATCCGATCGTTGACCGCGTTGGCGGCGGCGACTCGTTTGCGGGCGGCGTTATCTGCGGATTACTGGACGGCAAGGATTTCAAGGCTGCGCTTGAGTATGGTGTAGCTGCATCTGCATTAAAGCACACAATCCCTGGCGATTTCAATCTGGTATCAAGAAAAGAAGTGGAGACACTTGCTGGTGGAGATGCTTCAGGACGCGTACAGAGATAAAAAACGAAAAAAAATCCGGGCGGTAGAGGATACCGCCTAGGAGTTTTGTGTCCAATAAGACGACGTTTTGGCGTTTGGTTTCGTTTTAAAAAAATAAAATTATTTAGGAGGAATTAAAAATGGCAAACACAAATCCATTTTCATTGGAAGGTAAGGTTGCACTTGTAACAGGCGCATCTTACGGTATTGGTTTTGCAATTGCGAAGGCTATGGCAGGCGCAGGAGCTACGATTTGTTTTAATGACATTAAGCAGGAGCTTGTTGACAAGGGCGTTGCGGCATACAAGGAAGAGGGCATTGATGCGCACGGATATGTATGTGACGTTACAAACGAAGATGCGGTGAACGAGTTGGTAGCGACGATTGAGAAAGAAGTCGGCGTGATTGATATTTTGGTAAACAACGCAGGTATTATCAAGAGAATTCCGATGTGCGAGATGTCAGCAGCAGAGTTCAGACAGGTGATCGATGTTGACCTGAACGCTCCGTTTATCGTGTCAAAGGCGGTAATACCTTCTATGATCAAGAAAGGACATGGCAAGATTATAAACATTTGTTCTATGATGTCAGAGCTTGGTCGTGAGACCGTATCAGCTTATGCGGCAGCAAAGGGCGGTTTGAAGATGCTTACAAGAAATATCTGTTCTGAGTATGGCGGATACAACATTCAGTGTAACGGTATCGGACCGGGTTATATTGAGACACCTCAGACGGCTCCTCTGCGTGAGAGACAGCCGGACGGAAGCAGACATCCGTTTGATACGTTTATCTGCGCAAAGACACCTGCAAACAGATGGTTACAGCCGGACGAGCTTGGCGGACCGGCAGTGTTCCTTGCATCAGAGGCTTCAAATGGCGTAAATGGTCATATTCTCTATGTTGACGGCGGTATTTTGGCTTATATCGGAAAGCAGCCGCAATAACAGCATGAAGAGAATTTCTAACCCTGTAAAAGACGCAGGATAAGAAATTCTAAAGCTTCGTGCAAAAGAATGCCTTTGGGGGCATTCTTTATCATTCGATAAGACGGCTCGCAGAGCGTGCCGGTGTTTGATTGCTATATAAAATATATCAGTAGAAATGAGGTTAATCATGAACGAAGTATTAGAGAAAATCAGTAAAATTGGTATTGTGCCGGTTGTTGTATTAGATGATGCAAAGGACGCAAAGCCCCTTGCAGAAGCTTTGGTTAAGGGCGGTCTTCCCTGTGCGGAGGTTACATTCAGAACTGCTGCGGCAGAGGAGTCAATCCGAATCATGGCAAGCGAGTTCCCTGACATGCTTGTAGGTGCAGGTACAGTGCTTACAACAGAGCAGGTAGACCGTGCAGTGAATGCGGGCGCAAAGTTTATTGTCAGTCCAGGCTTGAATCCTAAGATTGTAAAGTATTGCGTGGATAAGGGGATCCCTGTAACTCCAGGTACGGCAAATCCTTCTGATGTTGAGCAGGCAATTGAGCTTGGTCTTGAGGTTGTAAAGTTCTTTCCGGCGGAGGCAGCAGGCGGCTTGAATATGATTAAGTCTATGGCAGCTCCTTACACACAGATGAAGTTTATGCCGACAGGCGGAATTTCAGCAAAGAATATCTGTGAGTATCTTGCATTTGACAAGATTATCGCATGCGGCGGTTCTTGGATGGTTAAGAAGGATCTCGTAGCAGCAGGTAAGTATGACGAGATTCAGGCGCTTACAGAGGAAGCTGTCAGAACAATGCTTGGTTTTGAGTTGAGACATATCGGCGTGAACTGTGAGGACGAAGGTGCAGCAGATTCTGTTGCATCAAGATATGATGAATTATTCGGCTTTACAAAGAAGGTTGGAAACAGCTCTATCTTTGCAGGCATTGAAGTAGAGGCAATGAAGAAGGTTGGTCGCGGCGAGAACGGACATATCGCGATTGGTACAAACAGCGTGGCTCGTGCAAAGAATTACCTGGAGTCTGTTAAGGGTGTGAAGTTTATTGAGGATTCTGCAGTTGAGAAGAATGGCAAGCTGACTGCGATTTATCTTGATGAGGAGATTGGCGGATTTGCAATTCATCTTGTACAGAAATAAAAAATGAAGTTGTACTAAGGCTGCAAAAGACACAGCCTAAGAACAACTAAGTCATTTTTGGAAGAACGCAAAAAACGCGTTCTTTCCGCTAACGGGAATGGAAATTCGCATACAAATGAGGCATCACTTGATTTGGGTGATGCCTTTTTGGTAAGGGCAGTGCTGCCGATGGGAGGCGAATCGTTTATGTATTATAAAATTAATATGGTGACGGAGGAGGACGGCTGGATTGTGCTTGATACGGACGACCGCGATTCCGAGCCTGCAAGAGTACTTTGTGCAAGTATTGCCGAAGAGCTTGGAAAGGAAATGTTTCAGCCGTATGAGGGAGATGCCCAGTTTATGATTAAGGGCGATCCTTATAAGCTGATTTTTCAGTATGATTATATGTTTGGAACGGTTGTAATCCTTGACAAGCTTGAGGATAAGGACGCAGTGATTGCACTTTTGGAGCGTCACTTTGAGAAACTGAAGGATAAAAGATAACAGTATTGGTACTGAACTGTTACGATAAGAGAATATAATGAATAACATAGGAGGTTATTAAGATGACAGACAATAATTGCGCTTATTGTGTTGAGGGCGAGTTGGTTGCAAAATTTGGCATTAAAATCTGCGAGCTGAATGCAACAAAAGTTTATTTATTTAAGGAGCAGAGTCACAAGGGCAGAGTGATTGTGGCAAGTAAATTTCATGTGAGTGAAATGATAGAGCTTTCCGACGAGCAGAGAAATGCGTTCTTTGCCGATATAAATCATGTGGCAGATGCAATTCACAAGGCATTTTCACCGGATAAAGTAAATTATGGCGCTTATGGCGATACAGGTCATCATCTGCATTTCCATTTGGTTCCGAAGTACAAAGATGATGAATTTGAATGGGGCGGAACGTTTGCGATGGATCCTAAGAGAAAAACACTTTCCGATGCGGAGTATGATGCGATTATTGCGGAATTGAAGAAATATTTATAGTAATTTATGGTATCTGTTTCTGTGCACGCATAGCTGATTGACAAGTTTACATAATTCAAGTATACTACAAAAGATCTGAAATTGGGAAAAATATTTTCAATAAGATACAAGTAGATATAAAATAATGCATTTTAAATGAAGGAGATTGGTTATGGGTGTAAAGGTATTGCTTGATTCTGTGGAGAAAGTCAGAGATTTTGTACATATTACAAATAATACACCGTATGATATTGATGTAATCAGCGGGAAGCATACATATCTTGATGCGAAGTCGCTGTTGGGTGTTTTGAGCTGTGATTGCAGAAAGCCGTTGGTGCTTGATATCCATGCAGAGATAACGGAGCGGAAAGAGCTGATGACGAAGTTGGAAAAATATGTTGTGGCTTAACGGCTGCGAAAAAGAGGATTTGTAAAACAAAAAGAAGGCTTTTGGCGCTATTTATGCGCTGAAAGCCTTTGTGCTTTTTATATGGGAAAAGGCAGAAAGCATTTAGGGAAGATTTTTTAATCAAAACAAACGAAGATTTGTTTTGGGTATTTTATTGAATATAAACACAAATGGTTGAGAAATAAGTTGATAAATTATATAATAAAATAAGAGATTTCATAAGGATAAAGATTGGGATGAACAGAAAGAACTGACAGATTTTACGGAAACTTTTACAGTGGGTTGAAAAGGCGTCTTAATTATGGCAGGAGAGATTTGATATGGGGTTTTTTAGTCAGGCAGGAAAGAAAAAGAAGAAAGATAAGACCAATCATAGTGGAAAGCTTCAGGCGGTGGATACAGAACAATCATCTTCGGTGGAAAATGAGCTGGAGAAAACTATATTTCTTGCGCCAAAGGAACGATACATTTCCAAAGATGAGAGCGGGTATCGGACTTCGCCGGAGAGTGGAGCAGCGCTCGAAGATTCTAATGAGAGAATTGTTCATGAGGATTCGATTATTATAAACAATTCGGATTATCTTTTGCGTATCAGCGAAACACGAATGGAAGCTGTGCTTACTCTGTATCGTCGTTTTTCGGTAGAGGAGATACGAGGTGTGTTAAAGGAGAACGGGATCCTTTTTGGCGTTCGAGAAGAAACGTTGGAAGCGCTTGCACAGGGGAAGCAGAATTATGAGGAAACGCTTGTTGCAATCGGCACTGCCGCAAAAGATGGCCGTGACGGCTTTTTTGAATATCATTTTAATCCGCAGCCTGAAACAAGACCGATTATTTTGGCAGATGATTCGGTAGATTATAATGTATTGGGCAAGATAGAGCTTGTAGAAAACGAACAGCTTCTCGTCACCTATCATGCAGCTTTGCCAGCGGTAACCGGAAGAGATGTTTTGGGGAATACGATTGCTGCTTATGAGGGAAAAGAATTACCGCCGTTACAGTGTAAACGTTGTAAGCCGGATGAAACCGGTTGTAAATACTATGCGGGCACGGAAGGGCATGTTACGGTGCAGGGACAAACGTTGACAGTTACTCCGATTTATGTGGTAAAAGGTAACTTGGATGCAGCCACCGGAGATGTGGATTTTCATGGGGACGTGCTGATACAGGGCAATGTATTTGCCGGTGTTACCGTGAAAACAACCGGAAACATAGTTGTAAACGGACATGTGGAAACAGCGAGCCTGTTTGCGGGGAAGGATGTTATTTTAAAAAACGGAATGCAGGGTTCGGGAAACGGTATTATTCGTGCGGGCGGTAATGTTATGGCGCGCTTTTTGGAGCAGACCCGGGTTTTTGCAGGAAATGAGGTCAACACGGGAGCTATATTGAATTGTGAAGTGGAATCGGGACATAATGTGGTGATTGCCGGTAACCGGGGCACTATCATTGGCGGTGTTGTTACGGCTGTGGAACAGATTGTAGTGGCCTCTATTGGGAATCGTGCAGGGGTAACTACGCAGCTGGTTATCGGTTTGGATTGTGAGTTTAAGTCCAAAATGGGGGAGGTTGACCGTTTGGCAGAAGAATATCAGAATAACATGACAGATGCCGAGCATGCTTTGGGACGCATTACGCATCAGCTAAAGACACAGCCTGCCACTTTTGAACTGAACCAGCAAAAAGCAGAACAGATGCGCAAAAAGATTCATTATCAGTTAAAATTAAAGGAGATTTCTGCAAAACGGGAGCAACTGATTGATATTAATCAGCGTTCGGCGGAGGGGAAAATTGTTGTTGGCGGAATTGCGAATGCAGGATGCATTATTATCATAAACGGCGTGCGGGAGACATTGCATTCGGAGTATCGCAACGTAATGTTTAAAAAGAGCAGGCAGGAGATACGGATTATATCGAATAAGCAGTAAATTCTTAGAAGGCATATAAATGCTGGTATAGCAAACTGTAAAAGAATGAATTTCTGGTATTTGACAATTATCCGTTTAAGCTTGCCGTCATACAGCAGCTTATGTATAAGCAGGGAGTTTTGGGAAACAAGTCACAGATATAAGTGAACGTGAGATACGCCAGTTCCCAAACCTGGAAGCAATTACTTTCAATATGTACCATGATCCTTCCGAAGAATTGGTTAAGAAAATAAAAGAGTGGGGGAGTGATAACAGAAAAAAACGATTCCTTTTTCTTTTTTCTATACAAAAAACTTGTTTTTTTCGACCAGATATGATACAATTTTCGAAACAACTAAATAGTGGTAATGTCTTCAGGGCAGGGTGAAATTCCCGATCGGCGGTGACAGTCCGCGGGCGCGAAAGCGCGGGGTTTGGTGTAATTCCAAAACCGACGGTATAGTCCGGATTAAAGAAGGTGTATTGAGATTGTCAGAGAAAATCTGGCTTTGTTTTGCACTCTTTTTTGTCCGAAAATTGTTCTGATGACAATCTTGATACACCTTGGATTTTGACATCTGAAGGCATTTGATGCTTTCAGGTGTTAATTTTTTATCAGGCAAGGTTGAGAATTAAATTTTCAACTTTGCTTTAAAAGAAAGGTGGATTACAAAATGAATATCAGAAAAACAAAGAAACTCACAACAATCGGGATGCTCTGTGCGCTTGCCTATATTGCGGCGGTTGTCGGACGTATTCCGCTCGTGCTTTTTTTGAAGTATGATTCAAAAGATGTTATTATTGCGATAGCCGGTTTCCTTTTTGGACCGCTTACCTCGTTTGCCGTTACTTTGGCTGTTTCGGCGGCGCAGATGGTCACCACCAGCAGTACGGGTATTTTGGGCTGTATTATGAATATTGTTTCGAGCTGCTCGTTTGCGTGTCCTGCTGCGTTTGTTTATCAAAGGAGGAGACGGTTGTCAGGCGCGATTCTGGGGCTTTGCGCCGGCTGGATTTGTCAGATTGCAGTGATGATGCTTTGGAATTATTTGATTGCACCGATTTATATGGGATATTCAAGAGCAGAAATTGTGGGATTGCTGCTTAGGGCATTTTTGCCGTTTAATGTGATTAAGGGGGGATTGAACGCGGCGATTACGATGCTTTTGTATAAGCCGGTCGTTACGGCATTGCGGCAATCTGGTTTAATTGAAGCTGCGCCTGATGTAAAGAAAGTGCGGATTAATGCGGGAGTTGTTTTGACAGCTTTGATTACAATTGTCATGTGTGTATTATTCATACTTTATTTAAATCAATAAAAGGAATCTCTTTGGTGATATAAGATGTAGAATGATACAACATATCGTAAGCAATGCAGCTTCCAATATGTTGTTTGTCAACCGTTTTTCGTAAAAGATTGATTGCAGGAATATGATTTAAATGATATAATGTATACAATAAGCAGGGCTAAGTGATTAGAATAATGAAAATGGCAAAGGAGAAAGGACATGAGCAATCAATTAGTTTGGCAGGAGCGATTTAATATTGGCGTAGACGTTATTGACAAAGAACACAAGAAGCTGTTTAACGTTTTAAACAAGCTGTTTGTTTATGGAAAGGAGGAAGAAAAAAGCCAGTGGGTATGTCAGGAAGCAATTAAATATTTCAGAGACCATTCAATACAGCATTTTTCGGAGGAAGAAGAGTATATGGAATCAATTAACTATGCAGGATTGGAAACGCATAGGCATATTCATAATAATTTCCGGGAAAAAACGCTTCCATTGCTCGAGAGTGAGCTGATTCGGACAGGTTATTCGATGGAGGCAGTTGACCACTTTTTGGGTGTTTGTGCCGGCTGGTTAATTGGTCATACGCTGATTGAGGATCATGCGATTACAGGAAAGGCTGTCAGCAAGTGGACGGGACTTTTGCCCGATGAGCAGCAGGCGGCGATGAAAACTACAATTATGCAGCTTTTGTATGATATGTTTCAGTTAAAGTCTCGGGTAGTCAGCGACTGCTATGGTGGTGAAAAGTTCGGAAATGGCATTTATTATCGTTTGATTTATGCGACCAAAGATAATGAAAAGTGGGAGATTACTTTAATATTTGAGGAAAAGCTGATTGTAGGTACACTGGGCGGAATGCTGGATACGCAGTCTAAGGCAGTGAATGTTATGCTGATGAACGCCGCAAGATATACGGCGCGGCAGTTTGTGGAAAACATTCGTCAACATCTTCCGTTTGCGGATTCGGATGAAGTGGTAGATGAGCAGCTGCTGACATACGAGCAGTTTGAGCGGATATTTGACAAGCAGAATCCTCAGGTTAGTTTATTGTTTGATACAGGTGCAGGTTATTTTGCATTTTGCTTTACTGCGCCGCATTTGCTGCAGGGTGATGGCGGAGTTGCCATTCAGGCGGAGAATGCGATGTCTGAAATTCAAGAGTATCTGAAGCGGAATCAATTAGGTAAGAAGAAGAAAATCCTTGTGGTAGATGATTCTGAGTTTGTGTTGCGTGCTATGGAGGAGCTGCTTGGGAAGGACTATGAGGTTATGTTGGCAAAGTCGGGGATTGCTTCCATTCGTTCGATAACACTGAACAGACCCGATCTGGTTTTGTTGGATTATGAAATGCCTGTCTGCGATGGAAGTCAGGTTTTGGAGATGATTCGCGCTGAGGAGGATTTTGCAAATATTCCTGTTATTTTTTTGACAAGCAGAGTGGATAAAGAGAGCATAAAAAAGGTATTGGCATTAAAGCCAGCCGGATATTTATCAAAGTCCCTGGATCCATTAGACGTAAAAAAAGAAATCAATAAATACTTTGAAAAGATGTCAGGTGTTAAAAAATAGAAAGTTATGAATATTTTTCCTTTCTTGTCCATATAATTTAATACATATAAATGTAACAAATAAAATGTAATGAATAATGAGGAGACTGAGTATGGCAAGAGGAGTGAAAAAGTCGTTACAGGAGAAAATTGCACAAAAGCAGGAGCTGATTGACGCGCTGTCTACAAGAATCAAGAAAGAGCGCGACGAATTGAATGAGCTTTTAGAGCTGCAAAAGATGGAAGAGTTAAATGAACTCAGAATCGTTGTGCAAAAGTCAGGGCTTGAGATTAATGACATTATACAGATGGCGCAAATGCAGGCTGCACAGTAAATTCTGCACAAAATACAAAAAAATATGGGAAAAAAGTCCAAACATAATTGCGTACATAGCCCAAAAAGGGTATAATGGATAGCAAGTATGTGTGGACTTTTTTATTTTATAGGAATGTTCGCAACGAGAAAGGAAAGGATATTTGCAATGATAAAGATACGTGAGCTATACCATAATTATAAGGAGTATGCGGACAAGGAGGTAATAATAGGCGGATGGCTTAGGAGCAAAAGAGATTCCAAAACTTTTGGTTTTTTGGTTGTCAATGACGGTACATTTTTTGAGCCCTTGCAGGTTGTATACAGCGACAAGCTTGACAATTTTACCGGAATATCAAAACTTAATGTCGGTGCGGCAGTGATTGCGACAGGGATTGTGACACTTACGCCCGATGCAAAACAGCCATTTGAGATACAGGCGACAAAAGTGGAGATTGAGGGTGATTCTACACCGGATTATCCGCTTCAGAAAAAGCGTCACAGCTTTGAATATTTGCGGACTATTTCACATTTAAGACCGCGGACTAACACGTTTCAGGCAGTATTTCGCGTGCGGTCGCTTTGCGCATACGCAATTCATAAGTTCTTTCAGGAGAGAGATTTTATCTATGTACACACACCGCTTATTACAGGGAGTGACTGCGAGGGCGCTGGAGAGATGTTTCAGGTTACAACGCTCGATTTGAATAATATTCCAATGGCTGACGGTCAGGTGGATTTTTCAAAGGACTTTTTTAATAAGCCGACGAACCTTACTGTGAGCGGACAGCTAAACGGTGAGACATATGCAATGGCATTTAAAAATATCTACACGTTTGGACCGACCTTCCGCGCCGAGAATTCCAATACGACACGCCATGCGGCGGAGTTTTGGATGATTGAGCCAGAGATTGCGTTTGCTGATTTAAAGGACGATATGATGCTTGCGGAGAGTATGCTGAAATATATTATTCGATATGTGTTAGAGAATGCACCGGAAGAGATGGCGTTTTTCAATCAGTTTGTGGACAAGGGATTAATTGAACGGCTGCAGCATGTGGCAGATGCGGAGTTTGGGCATATTACTTACACAGATGCGATTGCGGAATTGGAAAAACATAATGATGAATTTGAGTATAAGGTATCATGGGGCTGCGATTTGCAGACGGAGCATGAGCGGTATTTGACGGAAAAACTTTTTGGAAGGCCGGTGTTTGTAACAGATTATCCGAAAGAAATCAAGGCATTTTATATGAAGCTTAACGATGACGGGAAGACAGTGGCGGCTATGGACTGTTTAGTACCTGGTATCGGCGAGATTATCGGCGGCAGTCAGAGAGAGGATAAACTTGAGGTACTTGAGAGAAGAATGGCTGAGTGCGGTTTAAAGCTGGAGGATTACGCATTTTACCTTGATTTGAGGCGTTACGGAAGTGCAAGACATGCCGGATTTGGACTTGGCTTTGAACGTTGTGTAATGTATTTAACCGGCATGGGCAATATCAGAGATGTTATTCCGTTCCCCAGAACGGTTAACAACTGTGAGCTGTGATGCATAACTGCATATTCATAAAAAGTGACAAACCCTTTCAGACAAAATAAAATAACCGGAGATTTCAGGTCAAAATGAATTCTTCGGTTATTTTTATGATAGGTTCTTCTGCAGAATTGTTTTAAGCAGTTTTGCTGTCTGTATTCTTTTTGTTTTCTGTTCCGGTTGCTGTCGCGGAAATCTGTTTTGTCTGTTGGGGTTTCTCTGTCTTTTTCGTTATTTCGGATACGGTAGCTTCTGTCTTTTGCAGATTTTTTTGTGCCGCCGAGAGCATCAGCTTAATACGGTTGAGCTGATTAACTTCCGATGCGCCCGGATCATAATCAATTGCCACGATGTTTGCTTCCGGGTGAAGCCGCCGGAGCTCTTTGATAACGCCCTTTCCGACCACATGGTTTGGCAGACAGCCAAAAGGCTGTGTACATACGATGTTTGGTGTACCGCTGTCAATTAACTCAAGCATCTCGCCTGTCAGAAACCAGCCTTCACCGGTCTGATTTCCGAGTGAAACAATTTGGGCGGCATGTTTTGCCGTTTCATAAATATCGGCGGGCGGGATAAAGTGCCTGCTCACAGCAAAAGCATCGCTCATGGGTTTGCGCAGCATCTGAATTGCCTTGATTCCCAAGCGGCTTAAGCGCGCGCCTTTCTTGCTTGTACCGAGGTTTTCCGCTTTATAAAGCTGATTGTAGAAGCAGTAGTACATAAAATCCATCAGGTCAGGTACAACGGCCTCTGCACCCTCATGCTCCAAAAGCTCCACCAAATGGTTATTTGCGGCAGGAGAGAATTTCACAAGAATTTCTCCGACAATACCGACACGCGGCTTTTTGATATCCAGTATGGGAATTGCATCAAATTCGGCAATCATTTGGCGGCATATCTTTTTGTATTCATGGTAAGACAGATATTTACGTCCGAGAAATTTGTTGCACCTTTGAATCCATTTTTGGTGAAGCTCATTGACAGAGCCTGCTACAGCCTCGTAAGGACGCATTCTGTAAACACACCGCATAAAGATATCGCCGAAGTTTACTGCATATACCGCGCGCAGCAAAAGCATTGGCGTGAGTTTAAATCCCGGATTGCTCTCAAGTTTTGAAAGATTAATTGAGATAACAGGAATATGCTCATATCCTGCTTTTGCAAGCGCACGCCGGATAAAGCCAATATAATTTGTGGCACGACAGCCACCGCCGGTTTGGGACATCACTACCGCAAGACGGTCCGTATCATATTGTCCGGAAAGTACGGCTTCCATAATCTGTCCAACGACTAAAAGGGAAGGATAACATGCGTCATTATTGACATATTTTAATCCCATATCGACACTGCCCTTGTTGTCATTGTTTAAAACGACAAGATTGTAGCCGCACATTCTGAAAGTAGGTTCCAATAAATCAAAATGAATGGGTGACATTTGCGGACAGAGAATGGTGTAGTTCTTTTTCATCTTTTTCGTGAAAATCACTCTGTTCATTTTGCTTGAATGAATAGTGCGTTTTTGATTTCGCTGTTCCCGCACGCGAATTGCGGAGAGCAGTGATCGGATACGAATTCTTGCCGCACCGAGATTGTTTACCTCGTCTATCTTTAAGCAGGTATAAATCTTTCCGGAATTAGAAAGAATGTCATTTACCTGATCTGTGGTGACGGCATCAAGACCGCATCCAAATGAGTTGAGTTGTATCAAATCCAAGTCGTCTCTTGTTTTTACATAGCTTGCGGCTGCATAGAGCCTTGAATGGTACATCCACTGGTCGGAAACAATGAGCGGCCGTTCCGGCTTTGCAAGATGCGATACGGAATCCTCAGTCAGTACGGCAATACCGTATGAATTAATCAGCTCAGGAATACCATGATTGATTTCGGGATCAATATGGTAAGGTCTTCCTGCAAGAACGATGCCACGTGCCTTGTTTTTCTCAAGGTAAGCAATAACTTCTTCGCCCTTTTGGTACAATTCTTTTCTGACATTGTCAAGCTCCTGCCATGCTGCAAAAACGGCCTCTTTCAGTTCGTCAACAGGAATTTCGGGAAATTCTGTAGTCAGGGATTGCAGAATCAGCTTCGGCTCCTTGAAAGACATAAACGGATTTTTAAACACAACTTCGCCGCGTCCGATTGCTTCCACATTATTTTTAATATTTTCGGAATAAGATGTGACAATCGGGCAGTTGTAGTGGTTGTTAGCGTCGTCAAACTCGTTTCGCTCATAAAACAGAGAAGGATAGAAGATAAAGTCTACATTCTGCCTGATCAGCCATTCAATGTGACCATGCGCAAGTTTTGCAGGATAGCACTCGGATTCACTCGGAATGGATTCGATTCCCATTTCATAAATTTTTCTGTTGGAAACTGGCGAGAGTACTACCCGATAATTCAGCTTTGTAAAAAACGTAAACCAAAACGGGTAATTTTCATACATATTTAAAACTCTCGGAATACCGACAGTACCGCGCACAGCCGCTGTCTCTGAAAGCGGTTCGTAGGAAAAGAGCCGATTTAGTTTATATTCAAATAAGTTGGGCACGTTGTTTTGCATTTTCGCTTTACCCAGACCACGCTCACAGCGGTTTCCTGATATGTAGCTTCTGCCGTCTGAAAATTTATTTACAGTAAGACGGCATGTATTGGTACAGCCCTGACATTTCACGAGCGAGGTGGTAAATTGCAGCGCGTTAATCTGCTCAATGGAGAGCATTGTTGAGTTGACATCAGGCGCTGCCTGATAGCGTTCTCTTGCGATCAGGGCAGCGCCAAAGGCACCCATAATCCCTGCAATGTCAGGTCTTATGACTTCACAGTCCGCTATTTTTTCAAAACTTCGAAGAACGGCGTCATTGTAGAAAGTACCGCCTTGAACAACAATGTGCGTTCCAAGCTCGCTTGCATCAGAAACTTTTATTACTTTAAATAAAGCATTTTTAATGACAGAATATGCAAGACCTGCGGAGATATCGGAAACCTCCGCGCCCTCCTTTTGTGCCTGCTTTACTTTGGAGTTCATAAACACAGTACAGCGTGTTCCTAAATCAATCGGATGCTCTGCAAAAAGTGCGGCTTTTGCAAAATCCTGTACACTGTAATTGAGGGATTTTGCAAAGGTTTCAATAAAAGAGCCGCAGCCTGACGAGCACGCCTCGTTGAGCTGTACGGAGTCTACGGTCTGATTTTTTATTTTGATACATTTCATATCCTGCCCGCCGATGTCGATAATGCAATCCACATCGGGATTAAAGAAAGCAGCAGCATAGTAGTGAGCAACCGTTTCAACCTCACCGTCATCAAGCATAAAAGCCGCCTTGAATAAGGCCTCACCATAGCCTGTAGAGCAGGACCGGACAATTTGGGCGTCATCGGGAAGAAGTCTGTAAATTTCCTGAATTGACGCAATTGCGGTGTTTAACGGGCTGCCGTTGTTGCTGCTGTAAAACGAATACAAAAGTGTGCCATCTTCTGCGACCACTGCAATTTTTGTGGTGGTACTTCCGGCGTCAATGCCTAAAAAGCATTTCCCGTGATAATCTTCAAGTTTTGCGTTTTTTACATGGTGAGAGCCATGACGTTTACAAAAACTGTTATAATCGTTTTCATTTGCAAACAAGGGCTCCATACGTGCTACTTCAAACTCCATTTTGATGTCTGAAGAAAGTTTATCCACCATTTCTGACATGGAGAAAGAAACGTCATCTTTTGCATTGAGCGCGGAACCGATTGCCGCAAAAAGATGTGAATTTGCAGTGTCTATAATGTGTTCTTCATCTAGTTTGAGCGTGCGGATAAAGGCGGCTTTTAATTCCGAGAGGAAGTGGAGTGGTCCGCCCAAAAATGCAACATGTCCGCGAATTGGCTTACCGCATGCAAGACCACTTATGGTCTGATTGACAACTGCCTGAAAAATAGAAGCGGATAAGTCTTCTTTCGTTGCTCCTTCATTAATGAGCGGCTGAATATCCGTTTTTGCAAATACGCCGCAGCGTGCCGCAATCGTGTACAATGAATGATAGTTTTTGGCATATTCATTCAAACCGGAAGCGTCTGTCTGAATCAGCGACGCCATTTGGTCTATAAAAGAACCGGTACCGCCTGCGCAGATACCGTTCATTCGCTGCTCGACATTTCCGCCCTCAAAATAAATAATTTTTGCGTCCTCTCCGCCAAGCTCAATTGCCACATCAGTCTTTGGCGCAAGCTCCTGAAGGGAGGTGGAAACTGCGATAACCTCCTGTACAAAGGGTACGCCTAAGTGGTTGGCAAGCGTCAGTCCGCCGGAGCCTGTAATCATAGGGTGAAGCTTGAGATTGCCAAGCTTTTGATAAGCGTCCTCTAAAAGAGACGAGAGTGTCTCGCGTATATTTGCATAGTGCCTTTGATAATCGGAAAACAACAGTTTGTGTTCCGCGTCTAAAATAGCAACCTTGACTGTGGTTGAACCGATATCAATTCCAAGTGTATAGAATTTTTTACTCATGAAAACCATGCCTTTCTATCGAAAACCAATATCAACAAAATAAACATCGGCCAATGGCCCGACCGTTTAAACATACATTTGTCATTATACGACAGCAAATTCAAAAACGCAACATCAAAAGATTAAGCATTTTTGGAATTTATGGAAATTTTATCCGTTGAAGGTTTTGTCCGTAAATAATATGAAAAAGATTCGGAAAATATTAACAAATTTCAAAAAATTGGAAAAAATAAAGAAATAGTGAAGTCTCGGCAAGATTGGTTTACATTTTTCGTTATGAATGCTATACTTGAAAAGCGAACATAAATTTCGCATGATATGGAAAGGAGCATGATTGAAAACATGAATTTTTTAAATAAGCTAGAGCGCAAAATCGGAAAGTATGCGATACCAAATCTCTCAAGGTATCTGATTTTTGGATATGTCTTGGGCTATATCATAAAGTTTGCCAATGCAAATCTGTTAAATTTTATAACACTGAATCCGTATCTGATTCTGCATGGGCAAGTCTGGAGACTTGTCACATGGATTATAATTCCGCCTGACAACTTTGATCTTTTAACGCTTGTAATGTTGTATTTTTACTATTCCGTAGGAAATGATTTGGAGCGGACGTGGGGAACCTTCTATTATAATGTTTATATTTTTATGGGAATGATTTTTACGGTGCTGGGAAGTTTTCTCATTATGGGTTTGAGCTACTGGCCTGCATTTAGCATGAATCAGTATATTACGTATTATGGAGAGGCAGGGTATTTTAGTCTGGTAGCACTGTACTTTAGCACGTTTTATGTAAACATGTCAATCTTTCTTGGATTTGCAATGACCTTTCCGGAGGCGCGTGTACTCTTAATGTTTATCGTGCCGATTAAAGTGAAATGGCTTGGAATTGCTTATGGTGTGCTGCTTCTTTGGAGCATGATTAGCAGCGATATTATCGGAAAGATTGTTATAGCGGCATCACTTTTGAATTTTGTGGTATTTTTCCTAATGACAAGAAGCGGAATCAGACGCATGTCACCGCGTGAGGTAAAGCGCAGGCATGATTTTAATAAGGAAATAAGGAAAGCGCGCCCGATGTCGGTAGCAAAACATAAATGCGCTGTCTGCGGAAAAAACAGCGAGGATAATCCGGATGCGGAGTTTCGGTTCTGCTCAAAGTGTAATGGAAATTATGAGTATTGTCAGGATCATCTTTTTACTCATACACATGTTCAGTGACGTGGGCGGAAAGAAAACAGATAAAGGAGAAATGCAATAAAATGGAACAAAACCAACAGGCTTTTATTGCAGGCTTGGAGCAGTTAAAGGAAACGGCGCGCCTGCAGGGGAATATGCTTACGAGAGAGCAGATTAATGAGGAATTTGGCAAATGGCAGTTGGATGAGGAACAGCTCACACTAATTTATGATTATCTGAATAAAAGTAATATCGGAATTGACGAGTCAGGAAATGTACAAGAGAATCTTTCGGGAGAAGATGTCAATTTTCTGGAAATGTATTTAAGCGAGCTTAAGGAGCTGCCGAACGTGACGGACGGTGAAAAACGGGCGGTCATGATGTCGGCGCTTGCAGGGGATAAGGACGCGCAGGCGAAACTTGTGGAAATTTATCTTCCGACTGTCGTTGAACTGTCAAAGCTATATGCCGGACAAGGTGTCTTAGTGGAAGATTTAATCGGAGAGGGAAACGTAGCGCTGTCATTGGCGGTTACAATGCTTGGGTGTGTTGACGGTATTGATGAGGTTGAAGGGTTTCTTGTAAAGATGATTATGGATGCGATGGAAACGTCGATTGGAGAGGATTCCGATAATCGTGAGGTTGGTGAAACAGTGTTGAATAAGGTCAATGAAGTGAACGATAAGGCAAAAGAGCTTTATGAAAACCTGCTTCGAAAGGTCAGCGCAAAAGAGGTGGCAGAGGAACTGGGGCTGACAGAGGATAAGGTGAATGAGGCTGTGAAACTTTCCGCAGACCACATTGATTACATCGGGGAGATCACAGATGCAGAATGATGATTTTAAATATGTGATTCAGGATACAGGGAATGTATATTTTGGCAAAGAACTGACTTATACTGAAATGATGGCAAGGGATGATGTGCCGTTTAAATTTAAGGCAATTATCAATGGACATATTACAAAGGATACGGATTTGGAACAAAAAATGTCGGATCATTTATTGGAGCTTGACACGCAATCCTTTACGTATCGTATTTTTGAGCAGTTAAAGCTGGCGGTTAGAGTTTGTTATAAGATGCAAAAGAGCGGTTTGGCGGGCAGAAAAAGAGAAAAGTGGGTACACAAGACCTGCCCGATCAAACAGTTTTGCGAGGAATACAGAGATCAGGTGAAAGCGCATCAAATGGTCATTGAGGATATTTCCGTATCAAAACTTGCGCTGATGATCATCAATATCTAGGAAAGGAACGGTTATGAATTGCAATGAAAAAAATAGAAGATTTAACGGCATATGAGATTCTGGAAAAGAGGAATATCAATGACATCGGTTCAATGAGCTATCTTTTAAAGCATAAAAAGACAGGGGCAAGAATTGCTCTTTTGAGCAATGATGATGAAAATAAAGTGTTTTATATAGGTTTTCGGACACCGCCTACAGATTCTACGGGAGTGCCGCACATCATAGAACATACGGTTCTTTGCGGCTCAAAGGATTTTCCGGTAAAGGATCCGTTTGTGGAGCTTGTAAAGGGGTCGCTCAACACCTTTTTAAATGCCATGACATACAGTGACAAGACTGTTTATCCGGTGGCAAGCTGCAACGATAAGGATTTTCAAAATCTGATGCATGTTTATTTGGATGCGGTATTTTACCCGAATATATATAAGGAAGAGAAAATTTTCAGGCAGGAGGGCTGGCATTATGAAATGGAGGACGAGGAATCTGCACTTACGATAAACGGCGTTGTTTATAATGAGATGAAAGGGGCGTTTTCTTCGCCTGATGAGATTCACGACAGGGAGGTTGTCAATTCGTTGTTCCCTGATACGGCATACGGCGTAGAATCAGGCGGTGATCCCGATGTAATTCCGACACTTACGTATGAGCAGTTTTTGGCGTTTCATGGAAAGTATTATCATCCGTCAAACAGCTATATTTATCTGTATGGAAACATGGATATGGCAGAAAAGCTTGCGTGGATTGATGAACAATATTTAAGTCATTTTGACAGTCTGGCGATTGCCTCTGCGCTTACCTTGCAGAAACCGTTTCCAAAGCCTGTGCTGGTGCAAAAAGAGTATCCGATTATGGAGGGAGAGACCTTAGAGAACAACACATATCTTTCCTATAATATGGTGGTGGGCACAAGTCTTGATAAGGAACTTTACTTTGCAATGCAGATTTTGGAATATGCAATCTGCTCCGCATCGGCAGCGCCGTTAAAACTTGCATTGATTCATAAAAATATTGGTACGGAAATTTATACGGTTTATGATAACAGTATTTATCAGCCATATTTTTCTATTGTAGCAAAAAATGCAAATGACGCACAGAAGGACGAATTTGTAGAAACAATAGAGGGCGAACTGAAACGTCTTGTCAGTGAGGGGATTGACAAGAAATCGCTTCTTGCCGGCTTAAATTATTATGAGTTCCGTTATAGGGAGGCAGATTTTGGCTCTTATCCGAAGGGATTGATGTATGGCCTGCAGATGCTGGATTCGTGGCTTTATGATGACAATATGCCGTTTGATATGATTGAGGCGATTGATTTATTTAAGACTTTAAAAGAACGAATCAATACAGACTATTATGAAACACTGATTGAAAAATATTTGCTTCACAATCAGCATAAGTCGGTGTTGGTGCTTTCGCCAAAGGAAGGACTTACGGCACAGAAAGAGCAGGCGCTGGCAAAGAAGCTGGAAGATTATAAAAACAGCTTAAGTGAAGCGCAAATCAAGGAAATTGTTAAGGAAACGCGGGCGCTGAATGCATTTCAGGAGGCAGAAGACGCACCGGAGGACTTGGCAAAGATACCGATGCTTACAAGGGCGGATATGAAAAAGGAATCGGAGCCTTTTATCAACGAGCTTAAAGATGCGTTTGGCACAAAGGTGCTGTTTCATGATGTGCAGACAAACGGAATTGCTTATATCAAGTTGATCTTTGATGTGTCTAATGTTCCGGCAGAACTGTTTTCCTATATTGGAGTGTTAAAAAATATTTTAGGGTATGTCGATACGGATCAATATACTTATGGAGCGCTTTATAACGAAATGAATATCCATACGGGCGGGATTATCAGTTCTGTCAATACGTATGTGAATGCGAAAAAACTGGATGAATACAAATTGACTTTTGAAGTCAAAACAAAAGCGATGTATGAAGAAATCGGTGCTGCGGTAACGTTGATGAAAGCAATTATAACATCATCAAAATTGACAGATGAAGATAGGATTCTCGAAATTTTGGAGGAGCTTAAGTCAAGAATGCAGGGCAACATGACCTCCTCTGCCCACTCGCTTGCGGCGGTAAGGGCAATGTCTTATTTTAGCGAGACGGCAGCCGTTTCGGAGCTTGTGAGCGGACTTCCCTGTTACAGGCTGTTGGAAAAGCTGACGGCGGATTTTGCGGACTGTAAGGACGAGCTGCTTGGGAAACTTGATGAACTAATCAAATGTATTTTCCGACCGGAAAACTTGATGGTGGATTTGACGGCCACGCAGGAAGGCTATCAAAAATTAGAGAGTTTGCTGCCAGGCTTAAAAGAACAGCTATATACACAGGCAGTGAAAAAGGAACGTTTCGGATTGTCACCAAAGATGCGAAACGAAGCATTTTCGACTTCGGCGCAGATTCAGTATGTGTGTCGGGCCGGAAACTACCGGAAAGGTACAGGCTATCAATATACGGGCGCTTTGAAGGTGCTGAAGGTTATTCTGGGGTATGACTATTTTTGGATGAATGTGCGTGTGAAGGGTGGTGCATATGGCTGTATGTGCAGTTTTGGAAGAACGGGTGACAGTTATCTTGTATCATACAGAGATCCAAATCTCAAACGGACTGTTGACATTTTTGAAAAGACGGGCGATTATGTAAGAGCGTTTACTGCTAATGAACGCACGATGACAAAGTATATCATCGGTGCAATTGGCGATATGGATGTGCCGATGACTCCGTCAGTCAAGGGCAGCCGTTCTTCCAGTGCATATTTTACAAATCTTGAATATGAAGCGGTTCAGAGGGAGCGCGACGAGCTTCTTGCATGTACGCAGGAGGATATCAGGGCGCTTGCCGGTCTGGTGGATGCCATTATAGCGCAGAATGCAGTGTGCGTGGTAGGAAACGGACAGTCAATTGAAGAAAACAGGGAAATGTTTATGGAGGTGGAAAATCTATTTCACTGATACGAAATGAGGAACAATCATGAACGAAAACTATAAATCAGGCTTTGTGGCGCTGATTGGAAGACCAAACGTGGGGAAATCCACATTGATGAACTGTATTATAGGACAGAAAATTGCAATTACTTCAAAAAAGCCGCAGACAACAAGGAACCGTATTCAGACGGTTTATACTTCGGATGAGGGGCAGGTTGTGTTTGTGGACACACCGGGTATCCACAAGGCAAAAAATAAGCTTGGTGACTATATGGTCAATGTGGCACAGCACAGTCTTGCAGAGGTTGACGTGGTGCTTTGGCTTGTGGAGCCTACGGATTATATTGGGGCAGGTGAGCGTCATATTATAGAACGGCTCAAAAAAGTCAAATCACCTGTGATTCTTGTGGTAAACAAGATTGATACGGTAAAAAAGGAACAGCTGTTAGGTTATATTGATGCATATAGGGGACAGCTTGATTTTGCGGAGATAGTGCCTGTGTCCGCGTTGAGAAATGATAATACACAGGTGCTCATTGAGCAGATTATGAAATATCTTCCATACGGACCGGCTTTTTATGATGAAGATACTGTTACCGACCAGCCTACGCGTCAGATTGTGGCGGAGCTTGTGCGTGAGAAGGTTCTGCGAAACATTGACGAGGAGATTCCGCATGGCGTGGCGGTCACAATAGAGCGCATGAAATACGGCAAAAAGATTGTGGATATTGATGCTACAATCATCTGTGAGCGCGATTCGCACAAGGGAATTATCATCGGAAAGGGCGGACAGATGCTGAAAAAAATCGGTTCGCTTGCCCGCCCTGAAATAGAAGATTTGCTGGAACAGCATGTGAATCTGAAACTTTGGGTAAAAGTGAAAAAGGACTGGCGTGACAGTGATTTTCTCATGAAAAATTTTGGATATGATGCGAGGGAAAACGAGTAAAAATTTGCGCATAAAAATTCTTTATAAGCACACCCTAACTGTGAGAGTTTGTTAGAACAATTTTTACAGAAAGGGAAGGAATTGAATGTACGAGGACGAGTGGAACAGATTTATGCAGACAGGGCAGATAAGCGACTATTTAGCATATAAGGAGCATCTTTATATGGAAAATGTTGTAAATAAATCGGGAGAGATACATGGGTGCAGGTATGCAGGATTTCGTAATCCTTACGGGGATTGTAATAAAGTCGGAGCCGATCGGCGAGTATGACAGAAGAGTGGTGCTGCTCACAAAGGAGAGAGGCAAGATTTCCGCCTTTGCAAAAGGTTCAAGGCGGCCGGGAAACCGCCTTATGGCGCCTACAAACCCTTTTTCCTTCGGACAGTTTCGGCTTTTTGCAGGCAGGAGTTCTTACAATATATCGGAGGCGGAGATTTCCAATTATTTTGGGAATTTACGTGCAGACTTTATCGGGGCCTATTGTGGGATGTATTTTCTCGAAATATGTGATTATTACACAAGAGAAAATAATGACGAAACAGGAATGCTGAAACTTTTGTACCAATCCCTTCGGGCGCTTGCCTCGGACCGCTTTGAAAACCAGCTTGTACGGTGTGTATTTGAACTAAAGGCAATTATGATAAACGGAGAGTTTCCGGGAATTGACAGCAGTGCTGCGTTGGGGGAAAGCACTGCATACACAATCACGTACATAATGAATACGCCGCCAGAGAGGCTTTTTTCTTTTGATGTAAAGCCGCAGGTTTTAGGGGAACTTAAAGGTTTTTGCCGTAAAATCTGCAAAAGAACGTTTGACAAGGATTTTAAAAGTCTTGAAATACTTGAAAATCTGGAATAAGTTGTATATAATATAACGCAGTTGTTATTGTTGAACGAGTACAGCTGCGCAGGTAGTATGTGCAGATGGAGGGAAATATGAAAAAATTTGTAATGAGTATGGCATGTGTGTTGGCGATAGCCTTAGGGCTTTGTGCATGTGGTGACGGCAATGCAAAGGCAGAGAATGCGGAATCTTCTGCTGCGTCATCTATCACATTGAAAAAAGACGGCAGTATAGAGAGCAGGCTGGCTGTTGAAGGCTTTGGAACGGATTACAGTGAGGAAAGTCTGGAGAATTTGATTGACGCATCTATATCAGAGTACAGGAACCTGTCGGCATCGTCGCAGGTAAGCTTGAAAAACTGTCGAAAAGATGCGCAGGACCAGCTGGTTGTGGAGATGACCTTTAATGATTCGGCTGCATATGCAGGGTGGAATAATTATTTTATTGATTATATGTATGCGTCAGAGATGGGCGTGGAAAACAACAGTGCAGAGAATGATACAAACGGTTTTTTTGTGGGAACGATTTCAGATGCTTACACAGCAGGGTATGGTTTGGAGACTGACTTAAATGCGGTATCGGACAGCAGCGAGCAGAGTGTGTCAAAGTCGGATTTGCTCAGTATGGGAGATAGTCACATTGTCATTTTAGAGCGTTACGGCGATGATGAACCCATAATGATAAACTGTTATGATGATATTTTGTATGTGGGGGAAGGCGTGACTGTTACAGGCAAAAAAAGTGCATCAATAGATGCGATAGATGGATACGGTATCATTGTGTTTCAATAAATAGGAGAATTTTAAAGGAGAAGATTTTGTATGGAAAAGACATTAGACAAAATTGTAGCATTGTCAAAAAGCAGAGGCTTTGTTTATCCCGGTTCGGAGATTTACGGCGGTCTCGCGAACACTTGGGATTACGGAAATCTGGGCGTGGAGCTGAAAAACAATGTTAAGCGGGCATGGTGGCAGAAGTTTATTATGGAAAATCCTTACAATGTGGGCGTGGACTGTGCAATCTTAATGAATCCGCAGACATGGGTAGCGTCCGGTCATTTGGGCGGTTTTTCGGATCCGCTGATGGATTGTAAGGAGTGCCACGAGCGGTTCCGCGCAGATAAGCTGATTGAGGACTACGCAGGTGAAAACGGCATTACGCTTGAGAAGCCGATTGATGCGTTTTCACAGGAGGAAATGAAGAACTTTATTGAGGAAAAGAATATTGTGTGTCCGACCTGCGGCAAACATAATTTTACGGATATCCGCCAGTTTAACCTGATGTTCAAGACGTTTCAGGGGGTAACGGAGGATGCGAAAAATACGGTTTATTTAAGACCGGAAACGGCGCAGGGTATTTTTGTAAACTTTAAAAATGTGCAGAGAACTTCAAGAAAGAAAATTCCGTTCGGCATCGGACAGATTGGTAAGTCGTTTCGAAACGAGATTACGCCCGGTAACTTTACGTTTCGTACAAGAGAGTTTGAACAGATGGAACTGGAGTTCTTCTGTGAGCCGGGGACGGATTTGGAGTGGTTCCGGTATTGGAGAGGCTTCTGCCGCGATTGGCTGCTGAGTCTTGGAATCAAAGAGGAAGAGATGCGTCTGCGTGACCATGCGCCGGAAGAGCTTTGCTTTTATTCAAAAGGTACAACAGATATTGAGTTCTTATTTCCGTCAATCGGCTGGGGCGAGCTTTGGGGCATTGCGGACAGAACCGATTATGATTTGACACAGCATCAGAATATATCAGGGCAGGATATGTCTTATTTTGACGACGAAAAGAAAGAAAAATACATACCATATGTAATCGAACCCTCACTTGGTGCTGACCGCGTTGTGTTAGCGTTTTTGTGTGCGGCATATGATGAGGAGGAGATCGGAGAGGGCGATGTGCGGACCGTTCTGCATTTTCATCCGGCGATTGCGCCTGTGAAAATCGGCGTGCTTCCGTTGAGTAAGAAGCTCAACGAGGGTGCGGAGAAGATCTATGCACAACTTTCTAAGAAATATAATTGTGAGTTTGACGACAGGGGGAATATCGGCAAGCGGTACCGTCGTCAGGACGAGGTTGGAACACCGTTCTGTGTTACGTATGATTTTGATTCGGAGCAGGATAATGCAGTTACGGTTCGGTTCCGCGATTCAATGGAGCAGGTTCGCATTCCGATTGCGGAGCTTGATGCTTATTTTGCGGATAAGTTTACGTTTTAGGAGTGACTTCACAACGAAAGAGGTCTTACTTGGGCAGGCAGTACCTGCCCGCTTTTAAGAAACATATATTGCAGGAGAGAGGAGAAATATTATGAAAAGGAAAGTAGTATCATTTGTTATGGCGGCGGTTATGGCAGCGGCGCTTGCGGGTTGTGGCAGCAGTAACGGGGCGGGAAGCCAGGAAACACAGCCGCAGCAGGGCGGACAGACACTGGCGCAGACGCAGGAACAGGCAAATGCGCCGGAAGAGACACAGCAGGCACAGACAGGAGACGGCGCGGTCTATAAAGTTGGTATCGTGCAGTATGTGGACGATGCATCGCTTAATCAGATTGAAAAGGCGATTGAAGCGGAGCTCACCGCAAAGGGGCAGGAGCTTGGCGTAACGTTTGATTTTGCGAATTACACGCACAACGGCCAGGCAGATTCTTCGGTACTCAACCAAATTGCAACGGATTTGGTGGCAGACGGGGTTGATGTGATTATCCCGATTGCGACGCCTGCAGCAATGATTATGCAGAATGCGGCGGAGGACAGTCAGATACCGGTTGTATTTTCGGCAGTTTCCGATCCGGAAGGCGCAGGACTTGTCGCATCAAACGATGCTCCCGGAGCAAATATTACAGGCACATCGGACGCGATTGACACAGAGGCAATTTTCGGACTGATTATGGCAGCAAATCCCGATACAAAAAAGGTCGGATTGTTATATGATAAGAGTCAGGCAGGGTCAATCCAGTCGATCGCGGACGCAAAAGCGTACTGTGATGCGAATGGAATTACATATGTGGAAAAGACAGGCACAACCTCGGCAGAGGTTCAGGCAGCGGCAGACGCGCTCGTGGCAGAGCAGGTAGACGCGGTATTTACGCCGCAGGACAACACTATCATGACAGCGGAGCTTGCTATTTTTGAGAAATTTATTGATGCGAAGATTCCGCATTATACGGGAGCAGATTCGTTTGCGCTGAACGGGGCATTCTGCGGATTTGGCGTCAACTATGAAAATCTTGGCACTGTTACGGCGGATATGGCTGTTGATGTGCTTGTAAACGGCGCAGATACGTCCACAATGGCGGTTAAGACGCTTTCAGACGGTATCATCACGATCAATACGGAAACGGCGGAGGCGATTGGAATTGACTATTCCGTACTTGAAGGTATGGGATCAGAACTGATTGAAATCGTTACGGCACAAGAATTTGAATAAAAAGGAAAGGGAAGCATGGGCTCCATTATTACGTTATCCATTGTGCAGAGTGCGCTTGAGCTTGGATTTATCTATGCGCTTGTCGCGCTGGCACTGTTTATATCTTTTTCGATCTTAAATATTGCAGACCTTTCTACGGACGGCTGCTTTACGCTTGGCTGCGCTGTGTGCGCTTCCGTAACGCTTGCAGGGCATCCTGTGCTTGCGCTTTTTGCTGCAATGGCAGCAGGAATCTGTTCCGGCTTTGTGACTTCGTTTTTGCAGACAAAGATGGGCATTCAGTCTATTCTTGCAGGAATTATTGTGAATACGGGGCTTTATACGATTAATATTGCTGTTATGGGATTTGCTTCAAATTTAAATCTGTTTAACTGCCCTTCTGTTTTCACATGGGCGAAGGCTGTAATGCCAACAAGCTGGTATAAGCTGATTGTGGCTGCGGTGATTGTGATTGTAATCGGCATACTGGTGTCCGTATTCTTAAATACAAGGCTTGGACTGTCAATCCGCGCTACTGGCGACAATCCGGATATGGTGCGGGCGTCGAGCATTAACACGTCGCTGATGATTACAATCGGACTTTGTGTGGCAAATGCCTTGACTGCGCTTTCGGGGGGACTGCTTGCGCAGTATCAGAAATCCTGTGACATTAATCTTGGTACCGGTATGGTGACGATTGCGCTTGCAAGTCTGATTATTGGCGAAACATTGATTGGGAAAGGCGGTATGCTAAGAAGAATAGTGGGTGTTATTTTAGGAAGCTGCTTGTATCGCTTTATTGTGGCAATTGCACTTCGGCTGAATGTGCCTGCAGAATGTTTGAAATTGGTGTCATCGCTGATTGTGGCGATTGCAATCGCATTTCCGTATTTAAAGACCAAGTTTTCGTTTTACAGGGCGAGGCGTGTGTCGCGGGAGCAGAACCAGCGCTATATTAGGGAGCTGATGGAGGTGGCAGGTCATGACAAGTGAAAGTATGCTGATTATGAAAAACGTCAGCAAGACCTTTAACTCTGGCACTGTGAATGAAAAATGTGCACTTGATCAGGTTGAACTGACACTGAAACGCGGAGATTTTGCGACGATAGTCGGAAGCAACGGCGCAGGAAAATCTACGTTGTTTAATGCAATTACGGGCGCGTTCTTTGTCGATAAGGGACTGATTATGCTGGACGGAGAGGACATCACCTATTGCAAGGAACATGTGCGCAGTAAAGTGATTGGACATTTGTTTCAGGACCCGCTAAAGGGAACGGCGCCGCACATGACAATTGAGGAAAATATGGCGTTAGCGTATCTTCGGGCATCAACATCAAAGAATGCCTATTTTAGCAGAATTAAGGCGGCGGATAAAAAGAAGTTTCGGGAGCATTTGGCGCTTTTAGAGATGGGATTGGAAGATCGGATGAAAAATCCCGTAGGGTTATTGTCAGGAGGACAACGGCAGGCGCTGACACTTTTGATGGCAACGATGGTAACACCGAAAATCCTGCTTTTAGATGAGCATACGGCGGCGCTTGATCCTGCAACCGCGGAGAAGGTGCTGAATCTGACAAAACAGATTGTTGCAAAAAGACAGATTACTTGTCTTATGGTTACGCATAATATGCATCAGGCGCTGGAGCTTGGCAACCGCACGCTGATGATGGATGGCGGCAGAATCGTGCTGGACGTGTCAGGAGATATGCGGGCAAGCATGACAGTGGAGGATTTGCTCAACGAGTTTGCGAGGCGCGCAGGTAAGGAGCTTGATAATGACCGCATTCTTGCAACGGTGAAACAATAACCGTTTTGAAAAAACAGTTTGTGCAGTTACCTGCAAATATAAAAAGTAAAAAGAAATATATAAAAGTTTGGAGGAATCAATCGTGAAGAACTATGGAGTAAATGAGCTTAGAAGAATGTTTCTTGAATTTTTTGAGAGCAAAGAGCATTTGGCAATGAAAAGCTTTTCTTTAGTACCCCATAATGATAACAGTCTGCTGATCATTAATTCAGGAATGGCACCGTTAAAGCCGTATTTTACGGGGCAGGAAATACCGCCGAGAAAACGTGTGACAACATGTCAGAAATGTGTCAGAACAGGTGATATTGAGAATGTCGGAAAGACGGCAAGACATTTGACTTTTTTTGAGATGCTTGGAAATTTCTCATTTGGAGATTACTTTAAACGTGAATCGCTTGCGTGGAGCTGGGAATTTCTGACGAAGGTTGTCGGATTGGAGCCGGAAAGACTCTACCCTTCAATTTATTGTGAGGACGAGGAAGCGTTTTCAATTTGGACAAAGGAAATCGGCGTGCCTGCGGAGAAGATTACACGTTTTTACCGTGATCCAAAGACGGGGGAGTGCGACAATTTCTGGGAGCATGGCGCAGGGCCATGCGGGCCTTGTTCTGAGATTTATTATGACAGAGGAATCAAATATGGCTGCGGAAAGCCTGACTGTAAGGTGGGCTGCGACTGTGACCGTTTTATGGAAGTATGGAATAACGTGTTCACGCAGTTTGACGGTGACGGCAAGGGCAACTATGCGGAGCTTGCGCAGAAAAACATTGATACCGGTATGGGATTAGAGCGTCTGGCAGTAGTTGTGCAGAATGTGGATACGGTGTTTGACATTGATACGATGAAGGCAATCCGCGACAAGGTGTGCGAGCTTGCGGGTGTCGCTTATGAAACAGACGAGAAGAAGGATGTTTCAATTCGTTTGATTACGGATCACATGCGTTCTGCGACTTTTATGATTTCAGACGGTATTATGCCCACGAATGAGGGCAGAGGTTATGTGCTGCGCAGACTCATACGGCGTGTTGCACGTCATGGCAGGCTGCTTGGCATTGAGGGCAAGTTTGCTACAAAAATAGCTGAGGTGATCATTAACAGTTCAAAGGATGGATATCCGGAGCTTGAGGAGAAGAAAGACTTTATTTTTAAGGTACTTTTACAGGAAGAAGAAAAGTTTAGTAAAACGATTGATCAAGGCTTGAACATTCTTGCGGATATGGAGCTTGAGCTTGTAAAGAAGGGCGAAAAGACGCTTTCCGGTGCGGACGCATTTAAGCTTTATGATACGTATGGTTTTCCGATTGATCTGACGATCGAAATTCTTGAGGAAAAAGGAATTTCGGTTGATGAGGACGGCTTTCAGACGTCAATGAATGAACAGCGGAAAAAAGCGCGTGAAACCCGTAAGGTTTCCAATTATATGGGTGCAGATGCAACGATTTATGAACAGATTGATAAAAATATAACAAGTGAGTTTGCAGGTTATGATACATTGACGCTTGAAATGCCGATTACGGCATTGACAACAGAGGACGAGGTGGCAGATGCGCTTACAGATGGACAGACGGGTGCGGTAATTGTGGCAAAGACGCCGTTTTATGCGACAATGGGCGGTCAGGTCGGCGACAAAGGTGTTATTACGGCAGGGGATGCTGTCTTTGAGGTGAAGGATACCATCAATGTGGTAGGAAACAGAATTGCGCATATTGGTACGGTCACAAAGGGAATGATTAAAGTCGGCGATAATGCAGTGCTGAGCGTCGATCCGGTAAACCGCGCAAAGACCTGCAAGAACCATTCGGCAACGCATTTGATGCAGAGGGCGCTCCGCGAGGTGCTTGGTACGCATGTACAGCAGAAGGGATCTTATCAGGATAACGAGCGCACGCGTTTTGATTTTAGCCATTTTGAGGCAATGACGGCTGAAGAGCTTGCAAAAGTAGAGCAAATAGTTAACGACAAGATTGCCGAGAATATACAGGTGGAAACAAACGTCATGACGATGGATGAGGCAAAGCAGACGGGCGCAATGGCTTTATTTGACGAGAAGTATGGTGAGAAAGTGCGCGTTGTATCAATGGGGGATTTCTCAAAAGAGTTCTGCGGAGGTACGCATGTAAAGCATACGGGGGAGATTGCTGCATTCAAAATTGTGTCGGAGAGCGGTGTGGCGGCAGGAGTGCGCCGTATCGAGGCTTTGACCGGTGAAAATGTTTTGGATTATTATAAAAGAATAGAGGACGAGCTTGCCAGAGCGGCAAAGGCAGCAAAGGCATCTCCTGCAAATCTTGTGGAAAAGATTGAGCATATGATGGCTGAAATCAAAGCGCTTCAAAGCGAAAATGAATCGTTAAAGAGCAAGGCTGCAAAAGATGCGCTTGGCGATGTCATGGACAAGGTGACGGACGTAAACGGTGTGAAGCTTCTTGCCGCGAGCGTGGACGGAGTGGATATGAACGGACTGCGCGACTTGGGCGACCAATTGAAAGCGAAACTTGGCGAGGGCGTTATAGTGCTTGCATCCGGTGCGGACGGCAAAGTAAATCTTGTAGCGATGGCGACAGATGGCGCAATGGCAAAAGGTGCACATGCCGGAAATTTGATCAAGGGAATTGCATCGTTTGTCGGCGGCGGTGGTGGCGGCCGCCCGAATATGGCGCAGGCAGGCGGCAAAAATCCTGAGGGAATAGATCAGGCAATTGCGGAGGCGCAGACGGTGCTTGCGGGGCAAGTGAAATAAAATATAACAAAATATTCAAAAAACTATTGACGTGTGCATAATATGTGGTATAATTTTTAATGTGCGATTAAGTATACCCGAACAGTCTTGCACACAATAATAGGGCTGGAGGGAGGTTAGGTGTGATAGTATGTCAAATGTTATCGTAAAAGAAAACGAGACTTTGGATAGCGCTTTGCGTAGATTTAAGAGAAGCTGTGCGAAAGCAGGAATCCAGCAGGAAATTCGTAAAAGAGAGCATTACGAAAAGCCAAGCGTAAAACGTAAGAAGAAGTCTGAAGCGGCTAGAAAGCGCAAATATAATTAATTCGTTTTGTTATGAAAGTAAAATCCTTGGCTGTTTTGTCAAGGATTTTTTACCTTTCTTTGTTATGAGGAGTTGAATCGTGATGTGGTTATATAAGTATCACTTGGCGGGATATGATTTATATCATTTGATTGCCTGTTTTTTTCTATTTAGCATTATAGGTTGGATGGTCGAGTCGATTTATATGTCATTTTGCAATAAAAAGCTTACAAACAGAGGCTTTATGACAGGACCGTTCTGTCCCATATACGGTGTTGGGGCGACGCTTGGTTACATTATACTTCATCCGCTTGCCCAAAATTGGATTATGCTTTACATAGTCGGCGCAGCGCTTGCAACAATCTTTGAATTTTTGGTAGCAAGGCTGATGATGAAGCTTTTCGGAGAAGTTTGGTGGGACTACAATGAAAAGTTCTGTAATTATAAAGGTGTTGTATGCCTTGAAAGTACGCTTGCGTGGGGGCTGTACGCAGTTATTATCATCACCTTTTTATTTGAAAAAGTGATGAGCTTTGTGGACCGATGGCCCTTTGAGTGGGGGATTAAAACAATCGTGCTCATCTGCGTGATGGGAGCAGTTGATTTTGGCTATCATTTCGCAATGTCGGTAAAGATTAATGAGGAGACAAGAGAGGAAATCTCGGAGTTTTATCACAAGCTGATTAGAAGATAAATAGAAGCAATATCAAGAAATGCAGGTGTGAAAGCCTGCATTTTTCAATCAGGCAATGCGCAAAGCGTGTTATCGTTTGATGCATATAACAGATAGCGTAAGCATAAATTTCATATAAGAAAACAAAACGGATGATGGGGTTTTATGATTGGCTGGAAACGTTTTATTTGTAAATTGCTTGCATGTGCAATGATTGTTACTCTTTTATATGGAAATACTGTATATGCAGATGGAGAGGCACTTACGCTTAGTTCTCCGTCGGCAATTCTTATGGAGGCATCAACGGGAACGGTGCTGTTTGAGAAAAATCCTGACGAGGTGCGAAGTCCTGCGAGCATTACGAAGATTATGACATTGCTGTTGACGTTTGAGGCGCTTGAAAAGGGGAGAATTAAACTTGAAGATGAGGTGAGTACCAGCGCTTACGCGAAATCAATGGGCGGTTCTCAGGTGTTTTTGGAGGAGGGGGAAATACAGACAGTTGATACCCTTATCAAATGTATTGCTGTGGCAAGCGGAAACGATGCATCTGTTGCGATTGCGGAATATATTGCAGGCAGCGAGGCAGAGTTTGTCAATCAAATGAACGAAAAAGCTGCTGCGTTAGGCATGACAAACACACACTTTCTTGACTGCTGCGGACTTAGCCCGGACAGTGGTCATCATACTACGGCAAGAGACGTGGCAATTATGTCAAGGGAACTGATTACGCGTTATCCTCAGATTTATAATTACACAACCATATGGATGGAGGACATCACCCATGTAACAAGACAGGGATCGAAAAATTTTACGTTGTCAAGCACCAATAAGCTGTTAAAGCAATATCAGTGGACAACAGGATTAAAAACCGGTTCGACAAGTGCGGCAAAATATTGTTTTAGTGCGACGGCGAGCAAAGAGGGAATAGACCTGATTGCGGTGGTGATGGGGGCGCCTGACTTTAAAATCCGATTTGCTGAGGCAAGGAGCATGCTTGAGTATGGATTTGCGATGACAAGAATTTATACAGACGAAAACAGAGAGCGTCTGATGCCGCTAAAGATAGCGGGAGGAAAGACCGATGAGATCATGATAACGCCAAAGGAGGTCTTTCGGTATCTTGATGTGACAGGGGCAGATTTTTCAAAGATTGAGAAAAGCTACAAGTATCAGGAGGCACTTGAGGCTCCGATAAAGGAGGGTACAGAGGTCGGAAAAATTGTCTATACATTAGATCAAAAAGAAATCGGAAGTGTAGCGATTATTGCTGCGGAAACGGTGGAAAAGGCATATTTCATTGATTACCTGAAACGAATATTTTTGAAGTATCTGATTTAGGGTGCTTGTAATCAAACAATATGATATAATGTCAACAGATATTATGTCATATTCGTGCAGTGATTATAATAACGAAAAACAACAGAATGTTTAAGGAAGGGATACGATATTGATTATTTTGATAATACTGATGCTGGTCTTTGTGTTTTTTCTCACGATAGGGCTGATAGACGGGAACCGGTTTGCGGTGGTAGAGGAAGAAATTATGCTTCCAAAGCTGCAGAAGGAATGCAAATTTGTGTTGATTTCAGATGTGCACAACAAAGTGTATGGAAACAAAAATGCACCTTTTATCAAGGCGGTTCGAAAAATAAAGCCGGATTTTATTGTCTTAGCGGGAGATCTTGTGACATCAAAGGCCGGTGAGGATATGACGCCGGGGATCGAACTGGTGAAAGAACTTGGTCAGGATTTTAAAATATATTATGGTCTTGGAAATCATGAGTCAAAGATTAAGGAACAATACGATGTGTTTGGAAATCAGTTCGAATTGCTGGAAAAGAAACTAAAGAATGAAAATATTGTGATGCTTGTCAATAAAAGCGCAGAAATTCCGGAATATAATATCAAAATTACAGGACTGGAGCTTTCGCTGGAATACTTTGCGCATTTCAAACTGAGAAAAATGGAGGAAGGCTATCTTGAAAACGCTGTCGGAAAAGCAGACAAAAAGAAATGCAATATACTGATAGCCCACAATCCTGACTATTTTCCCGAATATGCAAAATGGGGAGCCGATTTTGTGCTTTCCGGTCATGTTCATGGCGGGATTATGCGGCTCCCGTTTTTGGGCGGGGTGATAGCGCCCTCCTATAAATTGTTTCCCAAATATGACGGTGGTGTTTACAGGGGTGACGGATCTGTCATGCTGCTTGGGCGCGGCATGGGTTCCCATACGCTTCCGTTTCGCTTTTTTAATCCTGCGCAGTTGTATGCGGTGACGCTAAAACCGCGCTAATACGAATAACAGTTTGCCTTGCACTTTCCTTCAATTCCATGTAAAATAAAAACGATTTAGATGGAATTGGAGGTTTTTTGTATGAGCTTATCTGTGCGACTGGAGGTCTTTGAAGGGCCGCTGGATTTGTTGCTGTATCTGATTGAAAAAAATAAGATTGATATTTATGATATTCCTATTGTGATAATAACAGAACAGTATCTTGATTATATCAGAAACATGCAGCGGCAGGACATGAACGTGATGAGCGAGTTTCTTGTGATGGCGGCGACGCTTCTTGATATTAAGTGCAGAATGCTTTTGCCCAAGGAAATCAATGAGGAGGGAGAGGAGGAAGATCCCAGAGCAGAGCTTGTACAAAAACTTTTGGAATATAAGATGTATAAGTATATGGCATTTGAGCTGCGGGACAAGCAGGTTGATGCGGCAAAAACATGGTATAAAAAGCCTATGCTGCCAAAAGAGGTACGTGACTACAAAGCCCCGATTGATTATGAGACGCTTGTCGGTGACGTTAATCTTGCAAAATTAAACGAGATCTTTAAGTCTGTGATGCGTCGTCAGGAGGACAAGATTGATCCGATCAGAAGCCGGTTTGGAAAGATTGAGAAGGACGAAATTAATCTTGAGGAGAAACAAAGCTATATTGAAGAATATGTGAAAAACCATAAGCAGTTCAGCTTTCGCAGGCTTTTGGAAAAGCAGGGCAGCAAAATGGAAATTATCGTGACCTTTATGGCTGTGCTGGAAATGATGAAGCAGGGAATGATTTCGATTCGGCAGGAGACGGCTTTTGCAGACATTATAATTACATCAAGCCTTGCGGCATAGCAGAAATGAGGATTTGATTTGGAAGAAAAAAATGTAGAACAAAAGGAAATGGATCAAAAAAAAATACAGGCAGTGATAGAGGCTGTTCTTTTTGCGATGGGCGATTCTGTGGAAATGAGTAAATTTGTTCATGTTTTGGAAATGGACGAGAAGGAAATCCGCGAAGTGATTGCCGAAATGAATGCTGCATATGAACAGAGCGACCGCGGAATCTATATCGCAGAGCTTGAAAATTCATTTCAGTTATGCACAAAGCCGGCACTTTATGAATATCTGATTAAGGTTGCAAAAGCTCCGAGAAAGTATGTGATGTCGGACACGCTTTTGGAGACGCTCTCCATCATTGCATACAAGCAGCCTGTGACAAGGCTTGAAATTGAAAAAATCAGGGGTGTGAGTTGTGACCATGCGGTAAACAGACTGTTGGAATTTAATCTTATCCAAGAGCTTGGACGCCTTGATGCGCCCGGACGGCCGCTCCTTTTTGGGACGACGGAGGAATTTTTGAGAACTTTTGGCGTGAAATCCTTGGGTGATTTGCCGACTTTAAATTCCGAGCAAATGGAAGATTTTAGAAAGCAGGCAGAGGAAGAAGCAGGCGTTAAGGTTGAGATCTAGTTTTGCATGAGGAGAAACAGCATGATAGGAAACGAAAGAAAAACATGTGTTCTTGGCGTGGCGGGCGGTTCGGCGTCAGGAAAAACTACAATTATCAAGAAGATTCAGGAATATTTCGGTGAAGATATCGCTGTGATTAGTCACGACAACTACTATAAAGCGCATGATGATATGCCTTTTGAGGAGCGGTGCAAACTTAATTATGATCATCCGGATTCGTTTGAGTCGGAAAGGATGGCGGAAGATGTGCGAAAATTGCTCAGGGGAGAATACATCGACATGCCGACTTATGATTACCGCAATCATAATCGGGCAAAGGAGACCATTCGAATTGCGCCAAAAACAGTGATTATCATGGAGGGTATCTTGATTCTGGAAAACCGCGGGCTGCGGGATTTGATGGATATTAAAATCTATGTGGATACAGATGCCGATGAGCGGCTGATACGACGGATTAAGCGTGACATGGTTGAGCGCGCAAGGAGTATTGAGTCGATTATTGCGCAGTATAGCAATACGGTAAAGCCGATGCATGAGGAGTTTGTGGAACCATCGAAACGATATGCGGATATCATTATACCAAGAGGCGGCGAGAACATGCCGGGTGTTGATATGCTGATTACCTATTTAAATAAAAAGCTTGGCGCGTAATACATAATTACCTTTCTTTCAAAATATATTTTTATGAAACCTTTTATAAAAAGGGAGTAACAGTATGTGGAAGAAAATTATGGCGCTGCTTGCGGCAGTCAGTATCTTTATGTCAATGTCAGGGTGGTGCGAAGGTGCTTATGTATATGCGGACGAGATCATGCTTTATGCGAAGTCGGCAGTACTTATGGACGCCGATTCGGGACGTGTTTTATATGAGAGAAACGGTTATGAGCAGATGGCAATGGCGAGCACGACAAAAATTATGACATTGATTGTTACGCTTGAAAATGCAAATCTTGATGATACGGTGGAGGTATCGGCTTACGCGGCGTCGATGCCGGATGTGCAGCTCAATATCAGGGAAGGAGAAAATTATCGGCTTGGGGATTTGGTCTATTCCCTGATGCTGGAATCCCATAATGATTCGGCTGTGGCGATTGCGGAGCACGTGGGCGGCAGCGTGGAAGGGTTTGCCGCGCTTATGAACCGGAAAGCAGAAGAAATCGGCTGCGAAAACACTTATTACATCACACCAAACGGACTTGACGCCACAGACGGTGACAAGTTTCATTCTACTACGGCAAGGGATTTAGCGCTTGTCATGTCCTATTGTATTAAAAAATCACCTCAAAAAGAAAAATTTCTTGAAATCACAAGAACACCTTCTCATTCCTTTTCGGATACTTCCGGACAAAGAAGTTTTAGCTGTACAAATCATAACGCCTTTTTGGGTATGATGACAGGTGCGCTTTCCGGGAAAACAGGCTTTACAAACAAGGCAGGATATTGCTATGTCGGAGCATTGGAGCGCGACGGAAGGACTTTTGTAGTGGCGCTTTTGGCATGCGGATGGCCAAATCATAAGACATATAAGTGGAGTGATACGCGCGCGCTTATGGAATTTGGACTGGCGAATTATCAATATAGAAGTTTTGACGAAGCAGTGATACCCGAAAGCGCTTTTGCAGAGATTCAGGTGACGGGCGCAAAGAGCGGACAAATCGGCGGCATAGAAACAATTCAGGTAGAGGCGGCAGAAACGCAAGATACGTTTTACGGCGTAGAAGGACTTTTAATGAACGGCGAGGAGAAGATTACAGTCACACTTCATAAAGTAAAGGGACTGAGTGCACCTGTCAGTAAAGGGCAGAACGTGGGACATATCAGCTACAAGGTTGGAGACGAAGAATGGAAACGCGTGGAGCTTGTTGCCGCGGAGGGAAAAGAGGCAGTTGATTTTGTATGGTGTCTTAAAATGGTATTTGAAAAATGGAGCATATAATAATCGTAAAAAGCCTGAAAATTAAAATTTTCAACCGGTAAGTTTGCGAATACGGCCCAAACTTGCAGACTTTGAAAGGAGCTTGGTTGTAAAAATAAAAAATTTTGTAAAATTTCACTAGGCGAGAAGAATATTATATGTTATACTCAAGCTAGCGCAATTTTTGCATAAAAAATTGCAAAAACAAGTTTTTATTAAAGTAAAATGAATATAAAATGGAGGTCAAAAAATGAGTACTACTTCAAGTCTGGCAAGTAAAAGAATTGAATCTTTGCTTGATGAAAACAGTTTCGTTGAAATCGGTGCCCTTGTCACTGCAAGAGCGACAGACTTCAATCTGAAACAGGCCGAGACTCCTTCGGACGGTGTTGTGACCGGTTACGGAGTTATTAATGGCAAGCTTGTTTATGTGTATAGCCAGGATGCTGCCGTTTTAAACGGTTCCGTAGGCGAAATGCATGCAAAAAAGATTACAAACCTTTATGATTTGGCCATGAAAACAGGTGCGCCTGTCATTGGTCTGATTGACTCAGCAGGTTTGAGACTTCAGGAGGCAACCGATGCGCTGAATGCGTTTGGCGAGATTTACTTAAAGCAGACGCTCGCATCAGGCGTGATTCCACAGATTACTGCTGTTTTTGGCAGCTGTGGCGGTGGTCTTGCACTGATTCCTACACTGACGGATTTCACATTTATGGAGGGCACAAAGGCGAAGCTTTTTGTTAATTCTCCCAATGCGCTTGACGGAAACACCACAGAAAAGTGCGATTCGGCATCAGCAGCATTCCAGAGCAGCGAGAGCGGCATTGTGGATGTTGTTGCAGACGAGGCTTCAATTTTCACAAAAATCAGAGATTTAGTTACAATGCTTCCTTCCAATAATGAAGAGGATGCGATGGATGATGATTGTACGGATGACCTCAACAGAGTGTGTGCGGATATCGCAAACTGTGTGGGCGATACGGCGATTGCACTTTCTCAGATTGCAGACAACAATGTTTTCTTTGAGATCAAAGAAAACTATGCAAAGGATATGGTAACAGGCTTTATCAAGTTAAACGGCATGACGGTAGGCTGCGTGGCAAACCGTACGGAAGTTTACGACGACAATGGCGAAGTTGCCGAAAAATTGGATGCAGTACTTTCACCGAAGGGCTGCTACAAGGCGGAGAATTTTATTAACTTCTGTGACGCGTTTGATATTCCGGTATTGTCGCTCACAAACGTGAAGGGCTATGAGGCGACACTGGGCAGTGAGAAGGGTATTGCAACTGCAGTGGCAAAGCTTACATACGCTTTTGCAAATGCGACCGTTCCGAAGGTCAATGTGATTATCGGAAAGGCGCTTGGAAGCGCTTATGTGGCTATGAACTCAAAGGCTATCGGTGCAGATATCACGATTGCATGGCCTGACGCCGAAATCGGCTCAATGGATGCAACGCTTGCGGCAAAGATTATGTATGAAGGCAAGGGAGCAGATGTCATCAAGGAAAAGGCAGCAGAGTATGCAGCGCTTCAGACAAGTGCGCAAGGCGCGGCAAAGAGAGGCTATGTAGACCAGATTATCGAGGCAGCCGATACAAGAAAGTATGTGATTGGCGCATTCGAGATGTTATTCACAAAAAGAGAGGACCGTCCTTCAAAGAAACATGGAACGGTCTAGGAAAGGGTGAACGTTAATATGAAAAATTTCACTAAAAAATTTTTAAAGACATTATTAATGCTTACCTGTGTTTTTGCTCTTACAGCATGTGGACAAGATGATGCGATATCGGCGAACCAGCAATTAAAGCAGAAAAATGCCGAGGCACAGGCACAGAATGTTGTGCGCATGACAGCAGCTCTTGTATTATCACAGGATAATGCTTCGGCAATGTTTGATGAGTACAACAATATAGAGCTTGCAGATGTGTTCAGCTCATTGTATGCCGAGTACACAAGGAGTTCAACAGGTACGGGCGAAGCCGGAATTACCTGCGAAGGCAAAGCAGTGAGAAATGCGTTCCGTTCCTTCGAGAGCGGAATTGAGGATATGGGTAACATCACAGAAATCGGACAACCAGTATCAACCATATCAGATGACACAATTACGGTGCAGATTCCAATCAGAGGTGAGAATGCAAACGGTTCTGTTGAGTTAATCTTTACAAACGATATTTATCTTGCAATGACTTCATGCACGCTCAACATGGACGAAACAAAGGGCGAGCTCATGGGAAGAGCGGCATTGAACACGCTTCTTGGCATGGGAACGGTATTTGTTGTATTAATTCTTATCAGCCTGATCATTTCGGTATTTTCTCTGATTCCGAAAATGCAGGAGAAGCTTGCAAAGAAAGAAGCGCCCGCTCAGGCTCCCTCGCCTGCACCTGTTGCAGCGGCGCCTGTTGTGGAAGCGGCAGAGGAAGAGCTTGCGGATGATACGGAGCTTGTGGCAGTCATAGCGGCAGCGATTGCAGCATATGAAGGAACAAGCGTGGAAGGCTTCCAGGTAAGAAGCATCAGACGGGCAAACACAGGAAAATGGAAAAGGGCATAAAAAATTTAGAATTTAGGATTTTAAAGATTGATTTGTAATAAATACAGAAGGATAGATTGAATAATTAAAAATTTTCAATCGGCAAATTTGTATAGGGCACAAATTAGTAGGTTTTTAAACAAGAATGGAGGATTAAAATGAAAAATTATACAATTACCGTAAACGGAAACGTATATGATGTAGTAGTAGAAGAAGGCGCAGGAAACGGCGTGGCAGCACCCGCGGCAGCGCCTAAGGCGGCTCCAAAGGCAGCGCCCAAGGCAGCAGCGCCGAAAGCGGCAGCAGGCGCAGGCAGCATCAAGGTAGAGGCAGGTGCAGCAGGTAAGGGATTTAAAATCGAGGCAAACGTAGGTCAGGCAGTGAAGAAGGGTGATGCGGTAGTTATCATTGAGGCGATGAAGATGGAGATTCCCGTAGTGGCGCCGGAAGACGGTACGGTAGCAAGCATTGATGTGGCAGTTGGAGACGCTGTTGAGGCAGGTGCTTTACTTGCAACTTTAAACTAAGAATGTTTGAGGTCAAAAAATACAATAGGAGGTCAACAAAATGTCATATATAGCAGATACACTCAGCAATCTGATACACCAGACGGCATTTTTCAATATTACCGGTGGAAATCTGATCATGATTGCTGTGGCTTGTCTATTTCTTTATCTTGCTATCGCGAAACAGTATGAGCCGTTGCTCTTGACACCGATAGCATTTGGCATGCTGCTGGTTAATATTTATCCTGACATTATGGCGCCAATCGGCGCTGACGGGACAGCCGGCGGTTTGCTGTATTATTTCTATTTACTTGATGAGTGGGCAATTCTTCCCTCGCTTATTTTCATGGGTGTAGGTGCGATGACAGACTTTGGTCCGCTGATTGCAAATCCGAAGAGCTTTTTGCTTGGTGCGGCAGCGCAGTTTGGTATTTTTGCGGCATACTTCGGAGCAATTGCGTGTGGCTTTAATGATCAGGCGGCAGCGGCAGTTTCCATTATCGGTGGAGCAGACGGACCGACATCTATTTTCCTTGCTGGAAAGCTCGGACAGACAGGATTGCTTGGACCGATCGCAGTGGCAGCATATTCCTACATGTCACTCGTTCCGATTATTCAGCCTCCAATTATGAAGCTGCTTACAACAGAGAAGGAAAGAAAGATTAAGATGGCTCAGCTTAGACCGGTTTCAAAGCTTGAGAAGATTCTGTTCCCGATTGTTGTTACCATTGTTGTATGTATGATTCTTCCGACCACAGCTCCCCTTGTAGGTATGCTGATGTTAGGTAACCTCTTTAGAGAGTCAGGTGTGGTAAGACAGCTTACGGATACTGCTTCGAATGCATTGATGTACATTGTTGTTATTCTTCTTGGTACATCAGTAGGCGCTACGACAAGTGCAGAGGCATTCTTAAACTGGGATACCATCAAAATCGTATTTTTAGGTCTTATTGCATTTATGTTTGGTACGGCGGCAGGCGTATTGTTTGGCAAACTGATGTGCATCATCACGAAGGGCAAAGTAAATCCGCTGATTGGTTCTGCGGGCGTTTCTGCCGTTCCGATGGCAGCGCGCGTGTCACAGAAGGTTGGTGCGGAGGCCGATCCGACAAACTTCCTGCTGATGCATGCAATGGGACCGAACGTTGCCGGCGTTATCGGTACTGCAGTTGCAGCCGGTACTTTTATGGCAATCTTTGGCGTATTTTAAAGCAGTATAAATGGAATGTGTTAATTGTTTAAGAACGTAAAAATATAGGAGGAAAATTCCTCTGCAACTACAGAGGAAGTCGCATTTTTTCTTCGAAAAAACAAGGAGGAATAGAAATGTCAGAAACAGTAAAAAAACCTATTAAGATTACTGAGACCGTCCTGCGTGACTCTCATCAGTCCTTAATAGCGACAAGAATGCCGACAGAATTTATGCTCCCGATTTTAGAGACAATGGATTCGGTTGGATATCATTCATTAGAGTGTTGGGGCGGTGCAACGTTTGATGCATCACTTCGTTTCCTGAAAGAAGATCCTTGGGAGAGACTTCGCAAAATCAGAGACAAAGTAAAAAATACAAAGCTGCAGATGCTTTTCAGAGGCCAGAATATTTTGGGATATCGTCATTATGCAGATGATGTGGTAACAGAGTTTGTTGAGAAGTCAATTGCAAACGGTATTGATATCATCAGAATTTTTGACTGCTTTAATGACCTTAGAAATTTACAGTGCGCTGTAAATGCGGCAAATGCCGTTAAGAAGAGAGAAGGACGCGGTGAAGCGCAGATAGCGCTTTCTTATACGCTTGGCGATGCCTATACGCTTGAGTACTGGATGAAGATGGCAAAGGATATCGAGGAGATGGGTGCAGATTCGATCTGTATCAAGGATATGGCTGGTCTTTTGGTGCCGTATAAGGCAGAGGAGTTGATTAAGGCAATGAAGTCGGCAACAAAGCTTCCAATCCAGCTCCACACACACTATACGTCAGGCGTAGCGTCAATGACATACTTAAAGGCAGTAGAGGCAGGCGTAGACGTAATCGACTGTGCAATTTCGCCATTTGCACTTGGTACGTCACAGCCCGCTACCGAGGTTATGGTAGAGACCTTTAAGGGTACACCGTATGATACAGGCTATGACCAGAATGTACTTGCAAAGATTGCGGATTACTTCAGACCTTACAGAGAAGAGTGCTTAAAGAGCGGACTGCTCAATCCGAAGGTTCTCGGCGTTGATATCAAGACACTGATGTATCAGGTTCCGGGCGGTATGTTGTCGAACATGGTAAGCCAGCTGAAGGAGCAGAACGCAGAGGATAAGTACTATGACGTGCTTCAGGAGATTCCAAGAGTGCGTAAAGACTTGGGTGAGCCGCCTCTTGTTACACCGTCTTCACAGATTGTCGGTACACAGGCTGTATTTAATGTGCTTATGGGTGAGCGTTACAAGATGGCAACAAAGGAAACAAAGGCTGTTCTTCATGGTGAGTATGGCCAGACTGTTAAGCCCTTTAACAAGGAAATTCAGGACAAAGTGCTTTCCGCAGAGGAGAAGGCTACGATTATCACATGCCGTCCTGCAGACAGACTTCCGAATGAGCTAAAGAAGATTGAGGAAGAGATGAAAGAGTGGAAGCAGCAGGATGAGGATGTATTGTCATATGCATTGTTCCCACAGGTTGCGACAGATTTCTTCAAATACCGTCAGGCACAGCAGGAGAAGGTTGATATGACTCAGGCTGATACGAAAAACGGAGCTTATCCTGTATAATTCGGGATTTTTATCGGTATCGGGTTAATGCGGTACATTAACCCGATACTGTTTTGGTAAATTTGAGGTGAAAGCAATTGGCTTTTATGGAATGGAGATTTCATTAGAAAGGCATGTTTGACTATGGCGAGAAAAGAATTAATAACCAAGGATAAAATACTGGAGACCGCTTTTGAGCTGGCAAGGGTTGAGGGAATTGAGAGCGTGACTGCAAGAAAACTTGCAGCACAGATTGGCTGCTCTACACAGCCAATATTTCGGGTGTATGCCAATATGAATGAGCTCTATACGGAAATTTATGAGAAGGCAATTGATGCCTTTAGTGATTATTATGAAAGCTTCAAGTCCGATGTGCAAACGCCGTTTATTCATTTGGGACTTGCTTATATAAATTATGCAAAAGAGGAGAAAAGACTGTTCCAACTTCTTTTTCGGTCTGAAAACAGAGGAGAAAGGAGCCTCTATGAGCTTTTAAACGGAAAAGCAGGCGCTGTGAACAAGGAGATTAACCGCGCTGTGGCGGCAGGGTGTCAGAATCCGAGCGGACTTTTTATGAAGATGTGGATTTTCATCTATGGCTGCGCGTGTATGGTGCTGACCGGAGATTATGATTTGACCGAGGAAGAAACGGTTGAATTTTTGAGTGATATCTATAAAAGCTGCTCGTAATGAAAAGGACAAGTATGGAAGTAAAATATGATACGATATCAAGAATTAATGACAAATTTAACAGAATGAGCAAGAGTCATAAGAAGATTGCGACGTTTATTATTGATCATTATGAACAAGCTGCTTTTATGACGGCTTCCAAGCTTGGGAAAACGGTCGGGATTAGTGAGTCTACGGTGGTGCGGTTTGCGTATGCTCTGGAATATGAAGGCTATCCCGAGTTTCAGGAGGCTTTGGCGGAATGGGTGAAGGATAAGCTTAATTCCGTACAGAAGATTGGTGCAAAGTATGGAAAGAGCACACAGTCGGAGATTCTTACCTCGGTGTTGAATGCAGATATTGAAAAAATTGATGACACAATAGATCATGTAGATCCGCAGGCATTTGAGGCTGCTGTCGATATTATATTAAATGCAAAGCATGTATATCTTATCGGACTAAGAAGCTGTAAACCCCTTGCGGAGTTTTTGCATTTTTACCTTAATATGATACGTTCCGATGTGATTTTGCTGGATTCAACGAGTACTTCGGAGCTTTTTGAGCAGATGCTTCGCATTAATGAGAAGGACGCAATCATAGGAATCAGTTTTCCACGGTATTCCATGCGTACGCTCAAAGCAATGGAAATGGCAACGGACAGGAATGCAAAGGTTATCACAATTACGGACACGATTCATTCGCCGATGTGCCTTTATTCGTCGTGTAATCTTATGGCAAGAAGCGATATGGTGTCAATTGTGGATTCGCTAGTTGCGCCGCTTAGTTTGATTAACGCGCTTGTTGTTGCGCTTTGCCTGAAACGGCCGAATGAGGTTAAGAAGAATTTGGAAACGCTGGAATCTGTGTGGGATAATTATCAGGTGTATCTGAAGGACGAGATTAACTTTATTGATGAAGAAATGCTCAATACCCCGCTTCAGACGCAAATGGAGCAGAGGAGAAGAAAACAGGTGTAAAAATAAAAAATGGCTGAAATAGTAGTAATTGGCGGCGGAGCGGCAGGAATGATGGCGGCGATAGCAGCGGCACAGGCAGGAGGCGCTTTGGTCAACAAGGTTACGCTGCTTGAAAAAAATGATAAACTTGGAAAAAAACTGTTTATTACGGGAAAAGGGCGTTGTAATGTGACAAATGCCTGCGCAGTTGAGGATTTATTTAACAATGTTTTGGAACATTCCAAGTTTTTGTACAGTGCAATATATGGTTTTGACAATCGGGCGGTTATGGAGTTATTTGAGACGAACGGGTGTAAGCTCAAAATTGAGCGCGGGCAGAGAGTATTTCCTGTTTCGGATCACAGCTCGGATATTATCAGGGTTTTGGAAAAAATGCTGCAAAACAGAGACGTTTGTGTGCTTTTGAAAAAGGAAGTGCGGAAAATAAAGGTGCAGGAGCTGGAAGCTTTTGGAGATGATGGAAAGAAGAAGTCCAGACAGACTGCGAAGGTGTGCGCTGTGGAGCTTTTTGACAAAGCGGCGCATAAGAAGCAGACCATTACGGCAGACTGTGTGATTGTGGCGACGGGCGGCCTTTCCTATGTGCTGACAGGCTCTACGGGAGACGGGCATCAGTTTGCAAAAAGGCTTGGACATACTGTTACGCCGCTTTCACCGGCGCTTGTGCCGTTTTCGGTTAAGGAAAGCTGGTGTCATGCATTGCAGGGGCTGTCACTGAAAAATGTAAGGGCGCAGGTTATGCTTGACGGAAAAGAGATTTATTCGGATTTTGGGGAGCTTCTTTTTACGCATTATGGCGTGAGCGGCCCGCTGATTTTGAGTGCGGCAAGCGTGTATGCACATAAGCGGAAGGATAATCGGGAGTGTGGGGCGAAGCTTTGGATTGATTTAAAGCCGGCGCTTACGCAGGAACAGCTCGATAAACGGATTTTAAGGGAATTTGATGCCAATAGGAACAAGCAGTTTAAAAATGTGTTAGGCGCTTTATTTCCGGCAAAGCTGGTGTCTGTAATGCCTGCGCTTTCCCTGATTGCCGCAGATAAAAAAATAAACGAAATCACGAGGCAGGAGCGGGAGCATTTTGGCTATGTAATTAAGCATATGGAGCTTACGATTACGGGGCTTCGCGGCTATGACGAGGCGATTGTCACAAAGGGCGGTGTGGCAGTCAGTGAAGTCAATCCCTCCACAATGGAATCAAAGCTTGTAAAGGGACTTTACTTTGCGGGAGAAGTTTTGGATATTGATGCGCTGACAGGCGGTTTTAATTTGCAGATTGCGTGGTCTACGGGGCATCTTGCAGGTGAGAGCGCAGCGCAATGCATTGCAGCACAATCCGGCGCGGCACAGGAATGTGGCACATGAGTGGTTTTCTATTGAATGAAATTTATGGAAATTGAAATACTAAATAAAATGGGGGAATAAAAATGAGCTATAATATCGCAATTGATGGTCCGGCAGGGGCTGGAAAAAGTACAATCGCAAAACGGATTGCAAAAAAGAAGGGATTTATTTATGTGGATACGGGCGCGATGTACCGCGCAATGGCATTGTATTTTTTGGAGAACGGAATTTCGCCGGATGATGCGGAGAAAATAAACGAGGCTGTTGCGGGTGCAGACGTTACAATCAGTTATGAGAATGGTGAACAGGTGGTGTGGCTAAACGGCAGAAACGTGAACGGATTGATACGGACGGAGGAAGTCAGCCAAATGACTTCAAAAAGCAGTACCAATGGAACGGTGCGCAAAAAGCTTGTGGAGCTGCAGCAGGCGCTTGCCGAAAAGGAGAACGTTGTGATGGACGGCAGGGACATAGGAACTTGTGTTCTGCCAAACGCAGATGTTAAGGTGTATTTGGACGCGAGCAGCCATGTTCGTGCAGTCAGACGTTATGAGGAGCTCAAAGCAAAAGGGGAAGCGTGTGACCTTGCGGTGATTGAAAAGGATATTATTGAGCGTGACTATCGGGATATGAATCGGGAGATTTCACCGCTGAAACGGGCGGACGACGCGCATTATCTGGATTCGTCCGATATGACGATTGAGCAGGTGGCAGATGCAATTATAAAGATGTGTGATTAACAGGATCGGTTTGCAAATATTGGATTTGTGCCCAAATTCGTAGTCTGGCAGGAATGGGGGATACTATATGGAAGTAGTGGTAGCGAAAACCGCAGGTTTTTGTTTTGGAGTAAAGCGTGCTGTTGATACGGTGTATGAACAAATCGAAACGGGAAAAGCAGTACATACCTATGGTCCGATTGTTCATAATGGGGAAGTTGTAAAGGACTTGGAAGAAAAAGGTGTGAAAGTCATTGAAAACCGGCAGGAACTGGAGCAAATGGATCGGGAAAGCATACAGCCAAACAATGGAACGGTGATTATCCGCGCACATGGCGTTTCCGAAGAAGTATATCAACTGCTGGAAGAAAAGAAGCTGGAATGTATTGACGCGACGTGTCCGTTTGTGAAAAAAATTCACCGGATTGTGCAGCGCCACTCCAAAGAGGGGTGTCATATTGTTATCATAGGAAACGGGGCGCATCCAGAGGTGGAAGGCATCAGGGGGTGGGCACAGGCGCCGGTTACAGTCGTCGAAACGCAGGAGCAGGCTCAGAATTTTGTCGCAAAAGAAGGCGAAAAACTCTGCATTGTAGCCCAAACGACATTTAATTACAAGAAATTTCAAGATTTAGTTGAAATTTTTGAAAAAAAAGGTTATGATATAATTGTTGCGAATACTATATGCAACGCAACAAAAGAGCGTCAGGAGGAAGCACTTGAACTGGCAGCCAAAGCTGACGTTATGATTGTGATAGGTGGTACTCACAGTTCAAATACACGCAAGCTTTATGAACTTTGTAAAAGCAGGTGTGAGAGTACTTACTATATACAAACACTGGCAGACCTGAAATTAGATTTACCTAATTCTGTTGAACTAGTGGGCATCACAGCGGGGGCTTCTACCCCAAACAAAATAATTGAGGAGGTTCAAAATTATGTCAGAATTAACTTTTGAACAAATGTTAGAAGAATCATTAAAAACTATTCATACAGGAG
>CAJTMC010000018.1 GCA_910577115.1 uncultured Lachnospiraceae bacterium | reverse complement strand
TTTTCGCAGAATATTTCAATCTGCGAAATTGATATATCAATCAGAAGGGTGGAAAGAATGCCGTCAGAAAGTACCATAACGAAAACGATTTGGCAATACAGTGAACCACTACCGCAGGAAACAATGGAGTTTTTGCGAGGAATTGCCCTGGATTACAGTAAAGTCAAAAATTACGTTTATGGAAGATATTCCGGAGTAAAAAGTTTGAACATGTTAACTCCGGTATACAGCATTTTAAACGAAATGCGGCATTGTGGACTGAGAGAACAACTGAATCTTCCGGCAGTGTATTACGAGCTTGCCATAGCGGATGCCGTAACAGATATTAAATGCAGCTGGGGCATTGTAAAAAACAAAGTCGGTGAGAGAATCACTGCAAATGAAAATCTGAATGATGATGACAGGATGTATTTAAGGACTGTATTAAAAATAGGAAGTGTATATGCAGCAGTTCTCAATCATCAGGAATATGAGATGCCACAAAATGCAAGCGACCTTGATATCAATAGAAATCGGCTTAACAATCTTTTATGCAGGCTTACGAGAAGATATTTGACGGTGCCAAAAACAGAAAATACAAATTGGTTCCGCATCTCACCCAACGGCTATTCTTACAAGGATGGTGCAATGCGTATTGTGTGCAGGACGCCAAGAAAAAGAATTTCCATTCCTTTAAAAGATGACAGAACTTTTGACAGGCAGATACAGGTACATATCCGGCACGATTTTGTCGCACTTGCAGTACCGGTTGAAACCAAAATCAGAAGACATAACGACTATATAAATACGATTTATGCTTATATAGGCAGCAGGGATATGCTTACTTTATCTAATGGAAACGTATACGGGGAGCGGCTGGAGGAACTGGTGAATCCGGAAACGGAAAGGCTTGCGAGGAAAAACAGGGAACGCAGCAAAGTGTATACGGCTTATGAGCAGAATACAGAAATCGGAAACAGGCAGAAGGCTGAAAATATTGAGGCAAACAATCTTGGAAAGTTGAAATATGACAATCAGAAAGAAAAAGAAAGGCGTAAAACAACAACTTTCATTAACTCGGAACTCAACAGAATGTTGGAGAGCGAAAAGCCTGCCAAAATTGTAATCACCAAGCCTGTTACAAAAAATAAAACAAAAATTTATGTAAAATCAGTAAACAGAAAGCTTGCCCGAAATTTTCAGAGTTATATCAGGGAGCGGCTTGATTATAAGTGTCGTGTTCACTCTATCGAATTAATAGAGATGAACTCTAAGGGAACGGGGAAAATATGTTCCGCATGTGGAGCAGAGGGAAAAAGGCAGGGAAAAGAATTTTGGTGTGAGAGTTGTGGGTTAAAAACAACAATCGCCCTGAACTCTGCTAAAAATATACAACAAAAATATATTGGTTAAAAGTATGGATCTGAGAATAAATGATCACAAGAGATGATTTCACCGTAAAACGGATCGCAGAGAAGTACATTGACATAATAATGAGCTGTTTACGAACGGTTCATGGGCAAAAGGTCGGCATTAGCTAAGCTGCGCATTGGCAGCTTTCGGGTATGCCAGGACTGCGGCTTACGCAGAGCGAAGTATTCTTTGTGTTTTGGCAAAGAATGCAAACAGAAATGTTCCGATAATCCTTATGATAATAAGAAAAAGGGTTGCTAAGTATTAAAAGACAGCATTTTAAAAACACTACATTTCATTTAGAAGAACTGTTTACAATTCTTCACAGATAATAAAAAGTTCATTGGAGAAAAACATGAGAAAAGTGCAGAAGCAACAGGCAGCAGAATTAATGAAACAAATAGAAGAAGCACATGACCAAATAAAAAAATATATTGATCAAGGCAGTGCACAGTCTGCAATGGAGCTTTTGGAGGACTGCCAAAACGGCGGAATTACAATAGGTACTTTGATTGAAGAAACGGAAGGCGAAGGTCATCCGACGGTATCGTTGCTGGAAGAGTACTGTGAGCTGGTCTATCAGATTCATACAGATTTGGCAGAGCAAAAAGAAATCAATGCAAATAAAGTGTACAAGCTGTTGAGGCAAAAGCTGATTAAGGCGGAAAACAGCTTAAGGAATGATATTCCGGTAAGGATAGAGGCTGTTTTTCTTCCGTATAAGGCCAGTATGTGGGACAGCTTGGAAAGTGTTTGGAAGGCGGCAGATGCAGATCCGAATTGTGACGCCTATGTTGTTCCGATACCATATTATGATAAAAATCCGGATGGAAGCTTTCGTGAAATGCACTATGAAGGCGCTCAGTATCCAAAGTATGTTCCGATTACAAACTACAATGCGTTTGATTTTGAACAGCACCGTCCGGACATGATATTTATCCACAATCCGTATGATTCGTTCAATCTCGTGACGAGTGTTCCTCCATTTTTTTTCTCGGAAAATTTAAAGAAATATACGGAAAAGTTGATTTATATACCCTATTTTGTATTAGGCGATATCAAGCCGGATGAAGACGAAAGAATAGAGGGAATGAAGCATTTTTGTACAACACCGGGGGTATTTCATGCGGATAAAGTTATTGTACAGTCGGAGGACATGAAGCAGGTATATATCAAAGTCCTTTTAGATGAGACGAATAACCATAGTGAAGCGGCTAAGAAATACTGGGATAACAAGATTTTAGGACTTGGGTCACCGAAGATTGATAAGGTGGTGAACACCAAAAAGGAAAATTTGGAAATACCACAGGAGTGGCTGAGAATTATTGAGAAACAGGACGGAAGCCGGAAGAAAATTATTTTTTATAATACGAGCGTAGGAGCATTGCTTGAGCATAATGAAAAGATGCTTCAGAAAATGGAAGCAGTATTTGAGATTTTTAAGGAAAATCAGGAGGAAGTTGCGCTTTTGTGGCGTCCGCACCCGCTGATAAAGGCGACCGTAGAGAGTATGCGTCCGCAGCTTTGGATAGAATATGACAAGCTTGTCAGAAAATATCGGGAAGAGGGCTGGGGGATTTATGATGATTCCAGCGACATTGACAGAGCGATTGCATTGAGTGATGCGTATTATGGGGACGGTAGTAGTGTGGTACAGATGTACCAGCAGACAGGGAAACCGATAATGATGCAGAATGTGGATGTGATAGCATAGCTTGCGATTTTTAGAACTTGAAATAGAAAGCAGAACCTTGACAATTTCATACTTTATATCTTGATGCAAATATATGTTCGAATAAACGGTTGACATATGCGCCCCCCCCTATGGTATTATTTTTGTAAAGGTGTAAATGACATTAAGTTAGGAGGAGATGGTATGTTAAAGATAGTAGATGAAAAGATATTGAGAACTGATGACGAAATCGAAGATATTTATAAAGACTGCAAATATGTAAGCATCATAGACGATTATGAAAAAGCTGCAGAGAATAGTGGTTATCTGTATTGTGTTAGTACATCGGAGGACTCATTTGACGAGTTAATCAATGAAAGAGATCGATTGGAAGAAGAAGGAAAAATATGCGTACTTGGAGGAAGCTATAATAATGGAGGTGCAATAGGTGTACAGTACGAGCTTAAAGGATAACCGATATATGGTCAACTGTATTGCAGTTGCGAAAGAAATACATGTGGTTCGGTTTATTGTTGATACTGGAGCTAAAATTACATGTTGTAATTATAGAGTAGTTGACAAGTGTATACAGGAAAAGGAATTGACAGATTGTGAAACGAAATGAATAGGTGGTCTTATTAAAGGAGAAGTTGTCAGATTTTACAAATATCATTTGAATCAAATTACCATTGGAAATATTAATATGAATGAGCAATACATATGGATAACTTTTGAAAAAAGGGTTACGGATATCGTGTTGGGAATGGATACTTTAAAACAGGTTATAATGATTACTAATCCGTATCATCAAAAGGTTTATTTCTGCAAGGATGCAGATGATTATGAACAGAATTTTCAGCTAAAGGTTGAATAAAGTAATAATTGAATTAGGAAAACAGAGAAAGATGTAAAGTATGAAGTTGTCAATACGATGGGTACTTTGCATCTTTTTTTGTGAGACAAGATAGCTTATAAATAATAATCAGCAAATGAGGCATGTAATATGAAAGTGTTGGTAACAGGCTCTGACGGATTTATTGGTAGCCATTTGACGGAGGAATTAGTAAAAAAAGGATATCAGGTAAAGGCATTTGTGTATTATAACTCCTTTAACAACTGGGGCTGGCTGGATATGCTGCCAAAAGACGTTATGAAAAATATAGAAGTTTTTCAAGGAGATATCCGAGATCCAAACGGTGTAGAGCAAGCTATGAAAGACGTTGATACGGTATTTCATTTAGCGGCTTTGATTGCAATACCGTTTAGCTATCATTCACCGGATACATATGTTGACACTAATATAAAAGGAACGCTTAACGTACTACAGGCAGCAAGAAAACTGGAAACAAAGCGTGTGCTTGTAACTTCTACATCAGAGGTATATGGAACAGCACAGTATGTTCCGATTGATGAAAAACATCCGTTTCAGGGACAGTCACCATATTCGGCGACAAAGATTGGTGCGGACAGGCTTGCAGAAAGTTTTTATCGTTCTTTTGGATTGCCGGTAACGATTGTAAGACCGTTTAATACATATGGACCAAGGCAGTCGGCGAGGGCAGTGATTCCGACTATTATTACACAGCTGCTTGCGGGAGAGACAGAGATAAAACTTGGCTCATTGACACCGACAAGAGATTTTAATTATGTAAAAGATACAGTCAATGGTTTTATATCAATTTATGAATCTGATAAAACAATCGGAGAAGAGATAAATATTGCAACACAAAAGGAGATTTCAATCGGACAGCTTGCAGAGGAACTAATCAGTCAGATTAACCCAAGAGCAAAGATTGTCTGTGATGAGGAGCGGTTAAGACCCGAAAAAAGTGAAGTGAACAGACTGCTTGGGTGTAATGAAAAAATAATGCGTTTGACTGATTGGAAGCCACTGTATTCTTTGGAAGAGGGGTTAAAAGAAACGATAGCGTTCTTAAAAGAAAATCTGGATGAATACAAGCCGGATATATACAATCTGTAAAAAACGAGAGAGCATGAAACATGAATGAAGTATACATAGAGGAAGACAAAAGCATACTGGATGCCATGCAGCAGCTTGATAAGAGCGCAAGAAAAATACTGTTTGTGCATAGGGAAGGAAAACTCGTGGCATCGCTTACAGATGGCGACATCCGCAGATGGATACTGAAAAAGGGGGATCTGCAGATGCCCATTAAACATGCGGCTAATTATGAACCGAAGTATCTGTATGAGCAGCAGGCGGATTTGGCAGTGCGCACCATGAAAGAGTATGGGATTGATGCACTTCCTGTTGTGGATACAGAGCGTAGGATCAAGAAAGTCGTTTTTACGAACGATTTAATACGGGAACACAGAACATTTGAAAAAGAGATCCCTGTTGTTATTATGGCAGGAGGATTAGGGACAAGGCTTTCACCTTATACAAATATTTTGCCTAAGCCTCTAATTCCTGTTGGTGATTATCCGATAGCGGAGCATATAATTAACCGGTTTTGTGCCTATGGCTGCAGACAGTTTTATATGGTAGTCAATTATAAAAGAAACATGATAAAGGCATATTTTGATGAGCTGGATAAAGGGTATCGGCTTAATTTTATAACGGAGGAAAAGGCACTGGGCACAGGAGGCGGCATCAGCCTGCTGAAAGGAAAAGTAGAGGATACATTTATTCTTACAAACTGTGATATTTTGATAGATGATGACCTGACAAAAGCATATGAACAGCATATTGCGTCGGGAAACATGATTACAATGGTGTGTTCTTTAAAAAACTTTACGATTCCATATGGGGTAGTGAACATTGGGGAAGACGGAACAATTGTCTCCATACAGGAAAAACCGAATATGTCGTTTTTTACGAATACGGGGTGCTACTTTGTCGAGCCGGAAGTGATAGAGGATTTGGAATACAATGAACCGGCAGATTTTCCGGCAATTATTGAAAAATATATGAAAGAGGGAAAACGGATAGGCATCTATCCGATTGGCGAGGAGGCATGGCTGGATATGGGACAGCTTGATGAACTGGAAAAGATGAAGGCAAGGTTAGGATGCTGATAAAGAATGGAAGATATTATTTTATTAGGGCTTGGTGGACATGCGCACAGCGTAGTGGACAGTATCGAGCAGGCAGGAAAATACAATATCATAGGATTCCTTGACGCGGAAGCAATGCAGGGGAAACGCTTCAGGGATTATCCGGTCGTGGGTACGGACGACAGGCTGCAGGAATATTTTGAAAAAGGGATACGGAATGCATTTATAACAATAGGCTATATGGGATATGGAAACATAAGGAATCACCTGTATAAACAATTAAAGGATATCGGTTACATAGTACCTAACATTATTGATGCCGCGGCAGTTGTTTCTAAAAATGCAAGGCTTGGGCAGGGCATATTTATTGGAAAAAGGGCAGTCGTTAATGCGAATGCCCAAATTGGGGAAATGTGCATTATCAATACCGGAGCGATTGTGGAACATGATTGTGTGATAGGGAAGTTTTCGCATATAGCAGTAGGCAGTGTGCTGTGTGGCGGAGTGTCAATTGGAGAGCAGACTTTGATAGGAGCGAATGCCACTGTGATTCAGGAAAGGAAAATTGGAAGCGGCTGCATTATAGGGGCAGGAATAACAATAAGAAAAGATGTGGAGGAAAACAGTATGGTTGCGGATGTTAAAATAATAAGAATACGGAGGGGGGGGCATGGTATAGATACATCCCTTTCCAAATGGTGCGCCGCATGAAAAACATAGTGATTGTTGGGAGCGGTGGGTTTGCCAAAGAAACAAAGTGGATAATAGATAGAATAAAACACGATAATGTTCAATGGAATTTTTGCGGTTATATTGATAAGGAGACAACTAACGAAAATGTTTTAGGCAATGATGAGTATCTTTTGGGTATACATAAGGAATTATCAGTAGTAATCGCAATAGGAAATCCTAACCTTAGAATGCAGCTTTATGAAAAATATAGAAACAATGCATATATTCAATTTCCTAATTTGATTGATCCTTCTGTATATATTGCAGATAGTGTGAAATTAGGCGAAGGAAATATCGTATGTGCTAACAATATCTTTACAGTAGATATTAGTATTGGAGATTTTAATATTATAAATTTGGGATGTACGGTGGGGCATGATGTTAAAATAGGAAATTTTAATACAATTAACCCAGGAACGAATGTATCAGGAAATGTTGAAATAGGGGATTTAGTGGATATAGGAACAGGTGCAAAAATTATACAAGGTAAAACTATAGGAAGTGGAGCAGTAATAGGTGCCGGAGCAGTGGTCATTAAAGATGTGCCTTGTAATACTTTGGCAGTTGGAGTGCCATCTATGATTAAAAAAGTATATGAAAATTAGGATTATATATTAAAAGGAGCTATGGCATAAATGAATAAGGTATTAATTATAGCTGAAGCAGGCGTAAATCATAATGGTAAATTGGAAATTGCAAAGAAACTTGCTCTGATAGCAAAAAATAGTGGAGCTGATATCGTTAAGTTTCAGACTGCAAAGTTGGAGTCACTTGTAACTGATTCAGCACCGATGGCAGAGTATCAAAAAAAGAATATTAAAAACGCAGTTTCACAAAAAGAAATGATTAAGACACTTCTTTTGCCATATGAAGATTTTATAGAATTATCTGATTATTGTAAAGAAATAGGCATACAGTTTTTATCAACACCATTCGATATGGAAAGTATTGATTTTCTTGCAAGTCTTGGATGTGCTAAATGGAAAGTACCATCCGGAGAAATTACAAATTTTCCATATTTGGTCAAAATTGCAAACTTACACCAGCCGGTTATTCTATCAACAGGTATGAGCACATTAGAAGAAGTGGAAGAGGCAGTAGAACTGTTAAAACGCAATGACGCTGGTGAGATAACGCTTATGCATTGTACTACAGAGTATCCTGCGGCTTATGCAGATGTTAATTTAAAAGCAATGGTAACATTACAAAACCGTTTTGAGTGTTCTGTGGGATATTCAGACCATACATTGGGAATAGAGGTACCTGTTGCTGCTGTGGGAATGGGAGCAGTTGTGATAGAAAAACATTTTACTATGGACAGGAATATGGAAGGACCAGATCATAGGGCAAGTTTAGAGCCGGATGAATTAAAAGCTATGGTTTCATCAATTCGGAAAATTGAACTAGCGTTAGGCGATGGTGTAAAGAAACCTGCTATAGGAGAACTTGAAAATGTTAAGGCTGCAAGGAAAAGTATCGTAGCAAAATGCAGCATATTAAAAGGCGAGCTGTTTACATCTGATAATATAACAACGAAACGGCCGGGGAATGGGATAAGTCCCATGAGATGGGATGAGATAATAGGACTTAAAGCAAATAAAAATTATGAACCGGATGAGGCAATACAGGTTTAAGAAATTATAGAAACATATATGAAAGCAGGTATGAGCAGGTGAAAGAGTTAACGGAATACAAAGAAATTATTATATGGGGGGCAAGTATGCCGCCTGACGGCATAAACACAACGACTTCACATGGAAGAGCAATAGAAACGCTTGTTGAGCTTTTAAAAAGAAAGAAAGTTTTGGGCAAAGTGCTTTTTATTGCAGACAGTAATAAAAATATAGTGGGAAAAAAGAGATTAGGGTATGAAATCAGAACTCCTGATGAAATCCTGAATTATCCAGAAGCATTGATAATAGTGAATACTATTTCTATCTGTGCAATTCAAAGTGCGTTGAAAAGTTATGGAATCGATAATGATTATATGATTATTCCATATTATTTATATCATGGGACAGTCGGGCATCCGTATGTAAATGAAGCCGCTCAAAAGGATATGAATGAACATAAAGAAGAGATAATCGGCATGTATAGCATGGATGACATGATTACAAAGAGATATATGGAAATTATTATCCAATTACGGGAAAAGGCAGAGGATGATTTATACCTGCCTGAATTCTATAAAGATACGGGGGGGGGGTTAAGTTATTTCTGTGATAACGCTTTGGCACCGGCGGGAGATGTTACATATATTGATGTCGGTGCATATAATGGTGATTCGATAGAACTGGTCAGGCAATATTATGGAAAAAGATTAAAAAAGTGCATAGCATTTGAACCTGACAAAAATCTTTTTAATGAATTAAAAAAATATGTCTCGGATTCAGGAATAAATAATATGGCGGAAATATATCCTTACGCTCTTGGAGATGAGGAAAAGGCGGTTTCCTTTGCTTCTAATGGGTTGGTAGGGGAAATAAGAGAACGGGGTGATAGTATGGTTTATCAGAAGATTTTTGACAATTTGCCAATACAGACCATAGGTAAGGCTATGATTAAAATGGATATAGAAGGCTATGAGCTGAAAGCGCTGAAGGGCATGAAGAATTTTATAAAAGACAATGAACCGTATCTAGCAATATGTATATACCATAAAGAAAAGGATTTATATGAGATTGCAAAGTATATTAAAAATTTGAATCCTGATTTTAAATTATATATACGCGGCGGATGGCATTTAGAGTGCTGGGCAGTACCCAAAACGCATTTTATGGGATAAAAATATACATTTATTAGGGATGAGGATTATTTATGGAAAAAATAGCGGTATTTAGCGGGAACCGTGCTGATTTCGGGATTTTATTTCCACTGATAAGCAGCCTGAACAGCCGTTATCAAGTGGAGCTGATTCTTTCGGGCGCACATGTATTGGAAAAATGGAAAACAAAAAAAGATGTGGAAAATCAGCTGCATGATAATCATATTCATTGCGGCATTACGGAAATACCTTTAAAAGAAGAGAAAGACGTTTATAAAAAATGTTTGGGTGAAATTTATATAAAGACAACCGGATTTTTTGAATCCAATATGGATACGCAGATCGCGGTTGTGTTGGGAGACAGAATTGAATCTGTGGGATTTGCTCTTGGGGCTTTTTACAGTGAGATACCATTACTGCATATATGTGGTGGAGATGTAGTGGAGGTTTTTAACTTTGACAATAATATCCGACATTGTATTTCGAAATTGGCAAATTATCATTTTGTTACAAATGAGAGAAGCAAAAATGTACTACTACAGATGGGAGAGGAACAACAAAGAGTGTTTAATATAGGAAATTTAAGCTATGATTATGAACGGCTTGGTTTTCTCACGACTCCTGAAGAATTGAGTGAAACTTATGGTATTTCTTCTATGGATATAGTTGTGATTTATACATATCATCCGGCATGTGACAGAACAAAAGAAGAAAATTGTAGAGAGTTCAAATGTGGATTGGAGGCGGTTATAGCCAGTGCAGCAACAAAGGTGATCGTAACATATCCGAATAATGATCCGGGGTATGAGTTGATTTTAGATTATGTTAATTCCTTAAATAATAATGAAAAAGTATTTTGTGTTAATTCGTTGGGAACATATAGATATATGTCATTTATGAAAAATTATAAGACAATTATAGTAGGAAATTCTAGTAGTGGATTGTTGGAAACGGCATTATATTGTGTACCTGTATTAAATGTCGGAGAGCGCCAAAACGGCAGGATTCGAGGGTGCAATGTTACGGATGTTCCGTTGGATTATAATAGGATAAAAGCTGCTTTGAATAGTGCAGTTGAAAATTATGATGAACTCAAAAAGAAATATGTTAAGACAAAGTATATTTTTGGTGACGGAAATGCAGCTGTTAAAGCAGTGGAATATATAGGTGAGATAATGAAATTGTCGAAAGAAGAAAGATTATTTAAAAAGTTTGTTGAAAGATAAGAGAATAATACAATGAAAAAATTTTTTGCGGTTAATGTGAATCAATATGTAGAGAGCTTAAATTTTGAGGTATATTATCCGTCATCATTAGATTATCCTAAGGATCAATCGGTAACATTTTTGTCAGAACAGAATATAAATAAAAATAATATTTTTGAAAAATGTAGAAACTGCCTAATTTTTTGGCCGCAGAATTATACAGTGCCTCAAGCTATAAAAGAAAAACATGCAATTGTATTATGTTATGATCCTCATTTGAGATTTTGCCAGTTCTTTCAGGAAAATAAAATTGATAATATACCTTTCAAAGAAAAATACAGATTAACAGATGGCGCTTATATTGGTGAAAATTCCCAAATCGGAACAAATGTGTTAATTCAGCCAGGGGCATATATTAGTGGAGAAACATCCATAGGAGATAATTCCTATATAGGATGTGGGGTGAAGATAATCGGAAAAGTTACAATTGGTGAAAATGTGATAATACGGGAAAATGCCGTAATTGGAGCAGACGGATTGACAACCGACAGGGATGAAGCAGGTAAACCCGTAAAAATGCCTCAGTTTGGTGGAGTAGTTATAGAAAACAATGTAACGATAGGGGCTAATACTGTTATTGCACGTGGGGCGATTGATGATACCATTATTGGCGCGGAGACTTCCATTGATAACTGTGTATTTGTTTCTCACAATGTTAAGGTAGGAAAACGGGTGTTTATTGTGGGTGAAAGCATATTATTTGGCAGTTCAGAAGTGGATGACAATACAATGATTTCAGGAAATTCCACTATAAGAAATGGTGTGAGGATTGGTCGTAACGCTTTGGTAGGAATGGGGGCAGTGGTAACAAAAAATGTTGGTGATGAAAGTACAGTGAAAGGAAATCCGGCTAAATAATATTTGAAATATAAGAAAGTAACGTAAAGGGATAGGAAAATGAAAGTAATGGTTATATCACCACATCCTGATGATGAAACATTGGGAGCTGGTGGAAGTCTTTTAAAGTTAAAGGATTTAGGAAATGAAATTTATTGGCTCAACATAACAGATGCAAATGCGGGGGTGGGGTATGAAGGCGCTTTTTTAAAAAAGCGTAAAATTCAGATTGATAGGATTAGGAAATATTTTGGCTTTTCCGATTTTATAAATTTAAAATTTTCGCCAACGAAATTGAATGACACCATAAAAGGTGAACTGATTAACGCAATCGGGGAGGCACTTGACAAGGTAAAGCCAGACTGTATCATTTTACCGGATTACAATGATGTGCATTCCGATCACAAATATACATATGAGGCGGCGCATGCGTGTTCAAAGATATTTCGGCGCAGCTACATAAAAAGGATTTTGACAATGGAGATTATTTCAGAAACAAATTTTGGTATGCCGCAGGATCTGTTTAAACCGAATTTATATATAGATATTTCGGATTATTTTGACAAAAAGGTGGAAGCGCTTAATATATATGACACAGAACTTGGGCAGCTTCCATTTCCAAGAAGCATTGAGGCGCTAAAGGCTCAGGCGGTTATTAGGGGAACGGAAGCGGGTGTGTTGTATGCAGAGGCTTTTAGAGTGGTAAAGGAGATTGAATAAAAAATGTTAAAAAGACAGAATATCCAATTTGATTTAGCGTAAAGAGGAAGATTTTTGAAATAGAATGTACCTTGACAACTGCATACTTTACATTAGGAGCAGGAATTAATTGAGATTTCCCGCAGAATATGTTATTACTTACGCATACAAATGAAAGTGGTAAGGTAACATACATGGGAAGAGCAGATATTATAACAAAAGACTATATAAAGTGTCTAGACATATTTACGGATGTGTTTAATCAGTTACTGTATCATGGCAGACAACAAAATGCTTGGGAGATACATTAAGTATTCTTCGGATGGTAAAAAACTTAGGGATGTAGTAAATTCAGATGAAAGATTTAAATGCGTGGAGCGGCAGGTAGTGGATATAATCAATGCTGTGACAAGTTCAAAGGTCAGATATTCTGAAAGGGAGAGTTGATTGTGCATTGCAATTCAGGAAATCAAGGAGAGGGAGGATTTGAGGAAAGTAGATGAATTGATAATGAAATTAAAATCCTAATGTAAGGTATGCAGTTGAATGTTCAATGACCAAAAGCATCATTATATTGGGATTTTTTATTGTTGGAAAAGGGGTGATTACATGAAAGTTTGCGTTATAGGCTTAGGTTCAATGGGCAAGAGAAGAATAAAGTTGTTAAGATTATTATTTGATAACTTAGCAATTATAGGGATTGACAGCAATGGAGAAAGAGCAAAAATTGTGGCTAATGAATATGGAATAAAGTGTTTTTCCACGTTGTCAGATATATCGGAGAAACTTGATTGTGCTTTCGTATGTACATCACCACAGTTTCATGCACCAATAATTAGGGAATGTCTTCAGAAGAATATTCATATTTTTTCGGAAATCAATTTAGTAGATGATTTGTATGATGAAAATATCAAATTAGCAAAGCAAAAAGAAAAAGTACTGTTTCTTTCTTCTACTCCTTTATACAAAGAAGAAATGCAGATAATTAACAGCAGGGTAAAAGAGAATGGCAAGCCATGTGCATATCAGTATCATGTGGGGCAGTATCTTCCGGACTGGCATCCCTGGGACAATTTAAAGGACTTTTTTGTAAGTAATAAAGAAACAAATGGATGCAGGGAGCTTTTGGGCATTGAACTGCCTTGGATACAGAACACATTTGGAAAAATCAAAAATGTACATGCGGTACGAACAAAACTCACCGATTTAAAATTGGATTTTCCGGATACCTATCTTATACAAATAGAACATTTGAATGGAAACATTGGCAGCCTGACAGTGGATGTTGTGAGCAGACAGGCAGTCAGAAGGTTAGAAGTTTTTAACGAGAATTTATATCTTAGATGGGATGGAACACCGGAAACATTGTATGAAAAGGATATTGTATCAGGGGAATTGAAACAGGTATCAGCAGGAAAATATATTCATGAAAAAGGGTACAGTGAGTCTATTAATGAGTATGCATATATGAAAGAAATAGAGGATTTTTTTGAAGCAATAAAAGGAAAAGAACCTTTATATAGCTTTGAAAAGGATAAAGAGATATTAAGGATAATTGACGAAATTGAGGAGTGAATCATATATATGACAGATAATAATTACCATAGAAAACAGTATGAAAACGTGTATAGAAGTACAGAAAATTTGTAGATTGGCTGGAAAATTTAGGATATTTGAATACCGAGGTGACACAAAATATTTGTGATATGGCGTGCGGGGGAGGGGCTAATGTCTTTTACTTAAGTAATCGGTTTAAAAATAGTTATTTTACGGGGATAGATTTATCACAGGAATTGGTTCAGTATGGTAATGCAATTTTGAAAGAAAAAAGTAATTGTAGATTATATCAGGGCGATTGGCTACAACCGAAAACAAAATGGAGAGAAAAATTTGACGGAATTATCAGCTTTCAAACATTATCTTGGTTGCCAGAATATCAAGAGCCGTTGAGAAATTTGTCACTGCTCAATCCGAAATGGATAGCAATATCATCTCTATTCTATGAGGGAGACATTGAATACACAATTAAGCTTAAAGACTATTATCGTGCTTCAAATGATAAAGAATATGAGGAGGCATATTATAATATTTATTCGTTGATACGTGTACGTGAATATTTAAAAAAGCTTGGATATTATAAATTTGAATATATGCTATTTGAAATAGATATTGATTTACCGAAAACAGAGAGTATGGATATTGGTACATATACAATAAAAACGGAGGATGGTAGAAGATTACAGATTTCAGCAGCGCTTATGATGCCGTGGTATTTTATTGTGGCATCTAAATAAAGAAGGGAGATTTTTTATGGGATTAAATGAGGAATATGGAAAGAAGGCACATCTGTTGATACCTGCTGGTGCACATACATACAGTAGAACGGATGAAGTGTTTCCGGGAAATGCGCCAAAGATTATGGAGCGTAGCAAAGGAGTATATACATGGGATGTAGAGGGTAACAAATACATAGACTATGGAATGGCGTGCAGGTCGGTGACAGTCGGATATGATTTTGACAGAATTTCTTCTGCGGCGATAAAACAGATACATAATGGCAATACGGCGACGAAAGCATCAAAAATTGAAGTTGATGCTGCGGAAGCAATGTGCAATTTATTTCCATGGGTTGATATGGTGAAGTTTGCCAAGAATGGTTCAACGGTAACATCTGCGGCAACGAAACTTGCAAGAGCTTATACAGGAAAGAAATATATCGCACGATGCAGGGAACATTCATTTTTCTCTTATGATGACTGGTTTATTGGCGATACAGTTATGAATGCAGGCATTCCGAAAGAGATACAGGAGTTAACTTTACAGTTTAGTTTTAATGACATTAATTCTGTTAAAACTCTGTTTGAAAAATATAAAGGTGAAATTGCTGCACTCATTATGGAGCCATGTGATACAGTGGAACCAACGAACAATTTTTTGCAGGAAGTAAGAAAATTATGTACAGAATATGGTGTAGTATACATACTGGATGAGATGATAACGGGATTTCGTTGGGATTTGCAGGGGGCATGTAAATATTATGGCGTGGAACCGGACTTGGTTACTTTTGGAAAGGGAATGGCAAATGGTTTTTCGGTTGCTGCACTAGGCGGAAAACGGGATATTATGGATTTGGGAGGTTTGACACCAGGAAAAGAAAGGGTTTTTCTTATTTCCACAACACATGGTGCAGAAATGAGTAGTTTAGGAGCTCTTGTAGAAACGATAAATGTTTATAAAGAGCTGCACGTTACAGATCATATATGGAGTATGGGAAGAATGCTTGTAAAGGGATTAAATGAAATAGCAAGGGAATATTCCTTACAGGATTACTTTTATATAGAAGGAGCAGAATGCTCGCCAAATCTTGTGATATGTGGAAAAGACAAGCAGGCATCTTTTGAATACAGAACAGTATTTTTACAGGAGATGCTTAAATCAAGAATACTTATGCCTTGCATAGCGATTGCATATCAACATACAGAGAAAGAGATTGACCAGACCTTGGATGTTGCGAGAAACGCAATGAAAGTATTTGAGGATGCGTTAAATGGAGATGTAAGTCAATTCATAGAGGGTAATGTTATTAAACCCGTTTTTAGAAAATATAATTAAGTAGGTGTTTGGGTTGTATAAAGAAAAAAAAGTTTTGGCGATTATCACGGCAAGAGGTGGTTCAAAAGGTCTTCCGGGAAAAAATATAAAGTTTTTAAATGGAAAACCACTTATTGCATGGACGATTGAGCAGGCTCAAAACAGTGAGTTTATAGATAAATTGGTTATTTCGACCGATAGCAGTGAGATTGCGAAAGTATGTAAAGCGTATGGCGTAAAAGTGCCAGAATTAAGACCTGATTATTTAGCAACAGATGAGACGTCTTCGATGGATGTTCTTGAATATGTTTTGGATAAGGAAGAGAAATTCGGTTGTGTATATGATTATATAATCTTATTGGAACCAACTTCGCCATTACGTAAGAAGGGTGATTTGAATAATATTATTCGGCTTGCTATTGATAATTCGGAAAAGGATGGGGTGATATCAGTTGGAAAAGTACAATTGGAACATCCCATGATCGTGAAGAGGGTTTCGGAAAATGGAGTTATTGTACCATATATTTCAGAGACAATTAATGCATATCAGCGTCAACAGCATGATGAGGCACTGTTTCCATACGGCGTAGGATATTTAATCAAGACTTCAGTTTTTAGAAAAGAACATAAAATATATACGTCAAATATACTGCCATATTACATAGAGAGATGGCAAAATTATGAAATTGATGATATATATGACTTTAAATGTATAGAAACTATTATGCATATGGAGGAGGACAAGCTGTGAAAAAATTTCTTGTGATTGGACTGGGATCTATGGGAAAACGGCGCGTGAGATGTTTACAGGCGTTAGGAGTGTCGGGTGAAAATATTTATGGAATGGATAGAAGGGAAGATCGGTGTATTGAAGCCAAGGAGAAATATGGGATCAATATAGTTCATAATGAGAATGAAATGAATTTTTCTGAAACAGAGGCAATCATTGTGTCACTGCCGCCAGATAAACATTATGAAGGGGTCAAAACCGCATTTAAATATAGGAAACCTGTTTTTATTGAAGCGAGTGTGGTTTTGGAAGATGTAAAAAAGATTAAAGAGAATAATGAGGACAATATATTTATAGCACCTTCGTGCACATTCATATTTCATCCGGTAATAAAAAAAATTAAGGAAATAATAGCGTCGGGAGAGTATGGAAAAATATGTAATTTTTCATATCACAGTGGACAGTATCTTCCTGATTGGCATCCGTGGGAAAATGTAAATGCGTTTTATGTCAGCAACAGAATTACTGGTGGTGCAAGAGAGATTGTTCCATATGAACTGACATGGATAGTAGATATACTGGGTGTTCCAAATGAGGTAAAAGGATATTTTAGAAAAACAGCGGATATAGGTTGCAATATTGAAGACAGTTATGTTTGTTCCTTAGATTATGGAAATATGGTCGGGAGTCTGTTGGTAGATGTTGTCGGACGCAATGCGATACGAAATTTAGTAATTAACTTTCAAAATGCCCAGTTACAGTGGCGGTGCGATATGGAAAGTTTTGAAGTATATGAAGTTCAGACAGGCAAATGGAAAACGATGGAAATGCAGGATATGATACATGAGGAAGGGTATAATAAAAATATTAATGAAAATATGTACATAGATGAAATATATGCCTTTTTAAAAGGCATAAAGGAACCAAAGCTTTATCCAAATACGATAGAAAAGGATATTGAGGTATTGGAACTGCTTAATGATATAGAAAATTCAGACGGTGGGTTTAATAGAAAGTAAAAATATGAAGATAGCATTATACCAAATGAATATTCAGTGGGAAAATAAAGCGGCTAATTATCTGCATGTGGAGGCTGGACTTATAAAAGCGCAAGAGAAAAAGACGGATCTGTTTCTATTACCGGAAATGAGTTTTACTGGTTTTTCCATGAATACGGAAGTGACCAAAGAATGTAATATGGAAACGATAAGTAAAATGTCGTATTACGCAAAGAAGTATCATACTGCGATAGGATTTGGATGGGTTAAGGATTGTGGAGAAAAAGCAGAAAATCACTATACAATTGTTGATAGAGGAGGAAAAATGATTTCCAACTATGCTAAGATTCATCCGTTTTCCTTTTCGGGGGAAGATAAAAAATTTCAAGGTGGTGAGGCGATAAACGTTTTTGAATTAGGAGGAGTTAAGTTCTCAACCTTTATTTGTTATGATTTACGTTTTCCTGAAATATTTCAAATAGCTTCAAAGGAAGCGCATGTAATTTTGGTGCCAGCTAATTGGCCGGAAAAACGGAGGGAACATTGGAAATGCCTGCTTCGGGCAAGGGCAATTGAAAACCAGGTGTATATTATTGCTGTTAATTGTACAGGGGAAATTGGTGGAGTAACTTATGTAGGTGATAGCTGCGTTATTAATCCGAATGGAGAAGTATTGATGCATTTATTTGAAGAAGAGAGTATTTTAGAATATGAGCTGGTTGATAATGTTTCAGAATTTAGAAGTGATTTTCTGATGAAAATGGACAGACGAGAAGATTTGTATCAATTTTATTTGGGGCATTAGTATGTTCTGGGGATAGGGGAGAGAAAAAATGTTAAAAGAAGATGAAAGAGAGTTTGTTAAAAAGAACAGAGAATATTGGAATACGCATACTATAGGCAGAGGGACTAAAAAAGGGAATATTATTTTGGTTGAAGGTCAATTAATGGGTGCACCAAATTACTTATTAAGAACAGCAGTATCAGCTAAAGCTGTAGAAAATGCAACAGGTGATAAAATAGTTGTTGTACTTAACTGTTCTAAAGAGGCAGAGAGGAAAGCAAGAATAATATATGGTTCATTTGGAATAAATAACTTTATTAATATTAAAAAAATGACAATTCCTAAAAAAGCAAAAATTAGAGCAGTATTGGGGTGCCTTAAAATATTTTTGATGCATAACCCTAAGAAGATACTTGAATTGTCATATAATAATATAAAAATGGGACATCTAATCTATGACGATGTATTGCATGATGATATTAATGATAATAAAAAACATTACACAATAAAAAGAATAGATTTATATTGTTTGAAACATATATATAATTTTTTTATAAAAGCATTTATATATCAAACTTTATTGTCAGATAAAGCGGTTACTGCATATGTATCAACACATACAGTATATTGTGAATATGGTATATTGCCTTTCATGGCAGTAGACAAGCATATACCGGTTGTATATTCAGACGATCTTAGTCATGCAATTATAAAAGAATGCAGAGATTTGTATGCGCAAGATAGAATCAGAAATAAAATAATACATATTATTAATTCAGAAAAAAGAGATTATTTAATAGAGTTGGCTGAAGAAAATCTATCGCAAAGGATGGGGGGATATGGGAATATAGATACAAAATTAGCGTATTCCAATAATAAAAAAAGTTATTCAAGGAAAGAACTAATAAATAAATTAGATATAAAAAATCAGAATCCTATAGTATTTATTTTTGCTCACGTTTTTCGGGATTCGCCACATATATCTTCAAAGCTATTGTATAAAGACTATTATGAATGGTTGGAGAATACATTATTGTATGCAAATAAAATTGAAGGAATAAATTGGATCGTAAAAAAACACCCAGCAGGTGATCGTGTATATAAGGAAAAAGGAATTGTTGATAAATTGTTGAAAAAGAGGAAATCGCCAAATATCTATATTTGTCCTTCGGATTTTAATACTAATTCAATAGGGAAAACAGCGGATGCGATTGTGACTTGTCAAGGCACTATAGGTATAGAGTGCAGTTGTTTGGGTATTCCAGCAGTAATATGTGGGAGAGCTTTTTATTCGGGATTTGGATTTACAATTGAGCCTAAAAATAAAGATCAATATAAAAAGAATCTGGTAGGTTTAAAAAATGTTAAAAGGCTTAGTGCCAGTCAGATTGAAAAAGCGAAGATAGTATATGGGGCATATCAAATGCATTTTGGGAATAATATCGTTTTGCTTGATAATGAAATACTTGAATATATATGGGGATATAATAAAGAACAAAATATTCAGGAAGCATATAAACTAATAAATAAGAAATTTAATAATATAAATTTTGTAGAATCCTCCTTGTATAAAGAAGCATATAATTATTTTCAAGCTTAATGATATTGTGTCATGTTATACTTTATGACAAACGATATTGATATTGAAACGATGGATACAAGATTTCTGATATAATTATTAACTTAACTGATAAAGAGGAAAGATAATGGGAAAAGTTATTGTTCAATGCGGCATTCAAATTGATAATGAATACTGGTTTGCGGCTGGAAATACAAATGGTTTATTTAAAAAAAATATGTTGACTGGTGAGTTACATTTTGTGGGATTCTTTCTAGATGAAATGAAAACACAATTTAGAACATATACAGATGTAAAATTGATAGGAAACCAACTTATATTTACACCCTGCTTTGCCAAAGGGATAGCGGTATATAACCTCGATGAAAAGAAATTTTCTAATATAATTTTATCCAATTATGAAGGAGGAATTAATCAATATACTAAATCCGTAAAATATAATGACCATGTTTATTTTATACCTTATTCGACCTCTTTTTTTATAAAATATTGTGTGTCTGAAGGGGAAATTAAAAAATTAGATGGTTGGGGTGATTTGAAGAAACAATATCCAGATCAAAAAAAAAGTAATTTCATAATTGAATCCATTTGCACAGATGATAATAATATCTATATGTTTATGAGTGATAGAAGTCAAGCGATTATTTTAGATATGGATACAGATAAATTTCAAGTAGTAGGTTTGAATATTTCTTTAGGTGAATGTATATGTTCTGTATGTAAATCTGACAGTAGAATTTGGATTGTTACAGATAAGAATAAAGTTTATCAATGGGATTATACAAATAATGAGATATTGCGGACTTTTGATTTGGGTCAGTATATTACTGATTTGGATTATATTGCTCATTATATATATGTAGTTGGTAAATATGTATATATCATAAATGTATATGATAAGAATATTCGGCTATTTGATTATATTAATAATAAATTTTCGACAATAGACATGAGTGAATATGTTGAAGATAAAAAAGATAATGATCCAAGTCTGTATTATTACTATGATATACAGTGTATTGAAAATAATAAAATAAGATTGTTCTCTTTCTACGATGGGAAATATATAACAATTGATGGGAAGGAGGCTACAAATTCTTTTGACGGATTTTCAATACCAAATGTCTACTTTGAAAATTGTTTTACTGATAAATTCTTTCTTGAAGGAAGTACTTTAAGATATGTTGCTTCATCAATTTTAGAGGAAATAGAAATTGTTTTAACTCAAAATACATTTGAACACGATGATGAAGGATATTCTGAAAAAAATATTGGCGAGATAATTTATGATACTTTGACAAGATCGGAGATGTAATGGGAAAAAAGTATATTTTGTGGAGAAATATTGATAATTGGCTAAAAATACATAATCTTTACCACAGTAATATTGCAAAAAGAAGCTTTGCAAAGATATTACGAATTAATGTGCAATCAATTATTTCCTTAAATGTAAGGAATCAATGCGTAAACATATTTACAAGTCATTATATATATAAGTTTCAATTATATGGTGACAATATAAAAAAAGATTTGAAGAATAGAAAACTATTTTCTGTTTATGGGCAATCATCATTGGTGTCTCCCATAAAAGTCTATAAAAGAATCCCTCTTGCTATTATGATGCCGATATTAAATCAGCCAATTAAAAATGAGAAAGCGGCTTGCCATATTTTGAACAGACTAAAAGAAGCTGGTCATAAAGCAGTATTTCAAATGGAAGATTATCCTTTGATTATGAATGGATTAAATATACTGGACGACTGTGACAGTGGAAGAAGAATCAGTAAAAAGTTGCGTAAATATTTACAAAAACAAAAAGGGGTAATGGTACGTGTAGGGATTGTTCATGGAGATTTTCATAGGAATAATATTATGTGTAAAGGCAGTACGCCTGTGTTGATTGATTTCGATTGTTCTCGAGACAATGATATTCAGGCAATAGATGCATTGTATTACATTTTAGAAGAAGTAAGACATATGCATGGATATAAGAAACCATGGTTAGATGAGTGGCTATTGATATATGAAAATATAAATATAATGTACAGATATAGATGTTCTCAGCAAATTGATATGGATTTACGATTTGGATTAATTATATTACTTTTAGAGAGGATATCACAAGAACAACAATTTGATTTTCGCTTTATAGAGATAAATAAGAATAGTGTGAAAAAAGTTAGTCGTAAATTAATCAATGAAAAGTATATGCGAGTATAACTGGAAATGAGGATTGGTAAATGAATTTTGTACCAGTAAACGAGCCATTATTAAATGGAAACGAAAAAAAATATTTATGCGAATGTATTGATGCAGGGTGGATTTCTTCCGAAGGACCGTTTGTAAAAGAATTTGAACAGAAAATGAGCGCCAGTGTAAATAGAAAATACGGGATTGCTGTATCAAACGGTACTGCCGCTCTTGAGGTAGCGGTTCAGGCACTGGGGATTAAAGATGGCGATGAGGTAATAATGCCGACTTTTACAATTATTTCCTGCGCTATGGCTGTTACAAAAGTGGGTGCCGTTCCGGTGCTGGTAGACAGTGATTTACATACTTGGAATATGAATATTGAAGAGATAGAGGCAAAGATTACACCAAGAACAAAAGCCATTATGATAGTACATTTATACGGTCTTCCTGTTGAAGTGGATAAAATTCTTGCATTGGCAGAAAAATACAATCTGAAAGTCATTGAAGATGCTGCGGAAATGCATGGGCAGACATATAACGGGAAACCGTGCGGCAGCTTTGGCGATGTCAGCACATTCAGCTTTTACCCCAATAAACATATAACAACGGGTGAGGGAGGAATGGTCGTAACGGATGATGAGGAATTGGCAGAACGGTGCATGATGCTTAGAAACCTTTGTTTTAAGAAAGATGTCCGTTACGTGCATGATGAAATCAGCGATAATTATCGTTTTACCAATTTACAGGCAGCAGTTGGACTGGCACAGTTGGAACGTTTAGATGAATTTGTAGGAAAAAAACGACAGATGGGTAAGTACTATACAGAGAAGTTGTGCGGCATAGATGGATTAATACTTCCTGTTGAAAAGACAGACTATGCGGATAATATCTATTGGATTTATGGGATTGTATTGGATGAAAATATCAATATTGACAATAAAATGATGCAGAAGCTTTTGGTGGAAGAAGGAATTGGCTCGAGAACGTTCTTTTGGTGTATGCATGAACAGCCTGTATACCAAAAGCAGGGGCTGTTTGCAGATGAAACATATCCGAATGCGGAGTATCTTGCAAGGAAAGGATTTTATATCCCGAGTGGTCTGGCGTTGACGCAGGAGCAGATGGAACAAGTGGCAACGGGAGTAAGAAAAGTGATGCAAAAAGTAGCAGGCTGGAAGTAAAACACTTTGAATATAAAACGAAATATTGGTACATTGACAATTTCATACTTATATCAGAAAGATCATTGTTGAGAATTTGAAAATCTGCTATAATACATTATAAATAAAGTTTTTAATTTAAACTATGAAATCAGGCTATAGAAAGGCATGGTAATTTATATGGAAATGATTTCAACCGGACAGAGACTTACATGGGAGCAGATACGTGCGTCATATCCCGACCAGTGGGTAGCACTTACAGATGTTAAGTATATGGATGATGATGAAATAAATGTTGAATCAGCAGTTGTTGTATGTGGTATGTCGGATAGTGATTATACAAGACAGCGCCTGGAATTTATGAAAGCGGGCAGAATGTATGACTATGAGCGTACTGAAGACACAAGAGGATTTGTGGGAGTGACAATATGATTGAGTTGAAATTTCCGCTGAATATTACACTGGATTCTCCAAGACCGATTTTTAGGGCATATATTAATGGTATTTCATTTCGATGTATGTTGGACACGGGGGCCGACATTCCTGTATTTTGTAAAGGAACGTTATTGTTTGAGGAGCTCGTGAAGGAGATGGAAGGAGTATCCAAATTTAAAAGTCTGATGGTCGGCGGGTTTGGAAGGACAGAAGAAACTGCGTTGCTATGGAATATAGACAATTTCATATTATCAGATAAAAGCAGCAGCATAACTTACAGAGGAATGAAGATAGCAGTTATGGATAAACCGGCAATTCCCAGTGATATGATACTGAGCGCATCAATGTTTATGAAAATGAGGTATACGATTGACTGCTCTTTAAAAAAACATTTATTAACAATAGTAGCTGATAAGGACAGATATGGGGTAGGCTACTATGATAAGAAAGAAACAATTTATATCTTTTCCCAGGAATAATACCAGAGTATATAACATGAATTAAGAAAGAAACCTGATATAAGTATAAAAGTCAAATGCTTGTATCAGGTTTTTTATTTTTACAAAGTAATTTATGCAGTGAGCTGACGTAAAAAATGAGTAAAGAGGAGCGGCTATGGGACAAGTAGAGGAAGTAAAGAAAAAAGACAGGTTACTGGCGATGATCATTCGTAATAATTATGAATGTGAAGGCGTGGATTTTATTACACCGAATGAATATTCGCAGCAGGTGGCATACATGCACCACCCGCTGGGAAAGGTGATCGATGCGCATGTACATAATCTTGTTCACCGAAATGTGGTAATGACGCAAGAAGTATTGTTTATCAAAAAAGGAGTTCTGCGTGTTGACTTTTATGACGAGTATGAGGATTATCTGGAGAGTCGGGATTTGAATCAGGGCGATATCATCCTGTTAATTTCGGGTGGGCATGGCTTTCAGGTTCTGGAAGAAGTGGAAATGATAGAAGTAAAGCAGGGACCATATGCCGGAAATAACGACAAAAAACGGTTTGAGGGGATCGCGGAGAATCAGATTATTTACAGATAAGGGGAAGGAAATGGAAGTATTTCAGGACTATGCTTATTACTATAATGCATTTTACAACAATAAAAATTATGCGGCAGAAGCAGGACAGATTGACATGTTATTGAAAAGATACAAGGGGGTAACATGTGAGAAAATCATTAATTATGGATGTGGCACAGGGAAACATGATATAGAACTTTCTAAGCTGGGGTATCATTGTACGGGTATTGACATGAGCCAGGCAATGATCGACAAAGCTATAGCGAGTGCTATGCAGGAGCAGCTTTCGATCAGGTTTGTTGTGGCAGATGTCCGAAGCTATGAACCGAAAGAGAAATATGATGCCGTCATATCCATGTTTCATGTAATGAGTTACCAGAATCGCAATGAAGATCTGCTGGCAGCATTGAAAAGTGCAAGAAAGGCGCTGGATAAGAATGGATTATTCATTTTTGATGCATGGTATGGACCGGGGGTATTGACTGATAAACCTGTAGTTCGTGTCAAGGAACTAGAAACCGCCGATAATAAACTGGTACGAGTTGCAAAGCCTGTAATGCATGATCAGACAAATATTGTGGATGTCTGTTATGAAGTTTTGGTTATTAATAAAGAGACAAATGAAACAAAGGTAATAAATGAAATTCATAATATGAGATATTTTTTCAGACCTGAATTGGAATTTTATTTAAGGGAAGCGGGATTTGAGCTATTGGATAATTTGGATTGCATGACACTTGGAAAAACAAGTTATGATTCATGGACAAGTTATTTTATTGCAAAAGCGATATAAAAAATTTGTTTAAAGCAGTGGGATATGTTGAACGGTACAGGTATTATTGATGAGAGAAAATATGGGACGTATGAAACTATGAAAAATGTTGCAGTTTTATTGACAAGCGTGCCTCAGTCAGGCGGAGAACATTTATATTTAAAAATGGTTATGGAGGCTCTTATCGCGAATGATCAGAGGAAGTTTCGGGTTTTGGCTGTTTGCTGCAATGATTACTGGCAGACATGGTGCAGGAAAAATCATGTGAAAAGAGTTTTTTATAAACAGGAGAAGTTTTCCTTTCAGAAAATGAGATTTAATGCGTGTCTTAGATTTCCGGCATTAGTTTACAATATCTGTTTTTCAGAGTTAGGGAGAATAGTATCGGAAAATAAAATTGATCTGTTGGTCGGGGGTCAGCAAAGCATATTTATTCCTAGACTAAAATGCAGGGTCGTGCAGCCGGTGCATGATTTAATGCACAGATACGAAGCGCAGTATGATGAAATAAAGTCTACATTTGAATGGAGGGAAATGTATTTCTCAAGTGAGGCACGTATTGCAGATCTGGTTCTGGTTGATTCTGAACTGGGAAAAGCGCAATACAGGGAGTGTTATTACAAAAAAGGAAAGCATGTTCCAAGGATAAGGGTATTGCCTTTTGCACCACCGGAGTTTGGGGATAAGAAAGAAGAATATGTGGAGACACCTGCTAAATATATATTTTATCCGGCACAATTTTGGGAACATAAGAATCACAAGAACTTAATATCAGCAGTCAGGTTATTGAAAGAAAGACTGACGGATATACGGCTGATTCTGGTGGGATCGGAGAGAAATGTACAAAGGAAAATAGAGCGGCTTATAAAGGATTATGGATTGGAAAGCCATGTTTTGATTCGGGGGTTTGTTTCTGATGAGCAGCTGATATATTTATATAGACATGCAGTTGCACTGGTGATGCCCACTCAGATAGGTCCGACGAATATACCACCATTGGAGGCTATGGCTTTGGGGTGTCCGGTAATTGTATCAAATAAATATGCTATGCCCGATCAAGTCGGAAATGCAGGATTATCGTGTGATCCAAATTCTGCAGAGGATATTGCCGCCTGTATCGAAAAAGTATGGAGTGATGAGAAACTGCGGCAGGACATGATTCAAAAGGGATATGAACGGAGCAAAAAATGGACTGCAAATGCTTTCAAAAAGAGGTTTATTAAGATCATAATGGATGAATTAGACAGATAGGATGGTATGAAGGAGAAAAGATGATACTGGCAATTAATTATGCTGATCCAAAATACAGGAAAACCCAGCAGTTTAACAGTGCAACGGCTGTTCATAAGGGGAAGGTGGATAAAGTGGTTTCTTATTCACCCAGGGATATGGACTGTATATTTGCTGAAAAAAACAGAAAGATTTTGAAACAGAACAGAGGGAACGGCTATTGGTTATGGAAACCGTACTTTATACGAAAGGCATTGAAGGGATTACAGGAGAATGATTATTTGGTCTATCTTGATTCTGGCGCTTTCTATATACGTGATGTGAAATATCTGATAGAGCAGATGGAAAAAGACAGCCAGTATATCATGGCGTTTGAGGTGCCGTTTAAAGAATGCTGGTATACCAAGAGAGATGTGTTCGTATATATGGACTGTGATGAGGCGCAATATACGGAAACAAACCAACGCATGGCAACAATGATCCTTATAAAAAAGACGGATGTGGCAGTGCGTTTTGTAGAAGAATGGCTGTATCTATGCCAACAGGAAGACATTATCACAGATGCGCCCAACCACCTGGGCAGTCATAATTACCGCGGATTCATTGATAACAGACATGACCAGTCGATTTTCAGTGTGCTCAGTAAAAAATATGGGATAAACGCATACAGGGATCCGAGCCAGTATGGTAGGTTTCCAGATATTTTTTGGAAAAACAACACAGTGAACCTGTCTGGATGTGCGGGTGATTATCCGCAGATTATGGCAAAACATACCAATATAGAAGTGTCCAAAAAGATTTTTTTTGAGCAGCAGTTATTCGCATATGCGCCGAAAATGGTCGTGCGGATGTATACAAGGAGCTCTTTATATAAAATTAAAAAAAATGAGAAGATAGCGCTTCTGACAGATAATATGCCGATTAGGGAAGATGCATATGGATTCGGCATGTACAAAGTCGTACACAGGCTGGCTAAAGCGTTGGAGCGGAATTTGGATATGATTATCATAACAGACAGAGTTTTTATAAAAGAGAATCTGGATTATGCATTTGAAGGTAAGACGGTGGTAGCAAACAGATTTCATGGTATAAAGATGGAGTGGCTGGCAGATATTCTTTTTTTACTGGAAATGGGGAAAATAGTGTGCTGCTTGAGAAATAATGGTGTTAAAAAACTTTTTATTCCCTTGGGAGCAGAATACAGAGAATTAAAGAGAGCATATATGATTGCGAAATTTTGGAGGATGAAAGTTAGTGTATATGTAGTGGATGATTTTGTAGAATACCAAAATAAAATTCTGGGTGCGAAAGAAAATGAGCGGTTGGAAAAGCGGATCAAACGATATTTGAAGGCAATGGATTCTGTATTTGTTATTTCTGAAGGAATGCAGGATCGTATTCTTAAGATTGCAGGGAAAATATCTATGGTTTTGCCTATTCCTTATGAGTATAAGGAAATTAATTTAGAAAAGGGACAGAATAGTCATCAGATTATGTTTTTGGGAAACATTAACAAGTTATATGTAAAGGGAATACAGGATATCGCGGAAATTATAGATAAGATCAACAGGGAACGGGGGATGGACATTGAACTGCTGTTTACATATCAAAAACAGGCAGAGGTAAAGCGGATTATAGGAAATTACCAGTGTATTCATTCGCAGAGAATAGAAAGGGAGAATGAGCTGAGGGAAAAAATGAGGGACTGCTTGTTTTGTTTTTTGCCATATTCGGACGAACCGCTTTTTTTTCTGATGCAGAATACATCGTTTCCGTCAAAGCTTATTGAATATATGTCGGCAGCCAAATCAATTGTAGTATATGGAAACAATCAGAATACCGCAGCAGCATATTTTGAAAAAAACGGATTATCACAGGTGATTTATGGAAGAGATAAAGATGAACTGGAAAGGTGCATTTTAAATCATGTAAAAAATCAAATGGATTACAGTAAAAAATATGTAAATGTGCTCAGGAGAAGACATTCGTTTAACTATATCAGGGACAAAATAATTTGGCACATATAGTGGGAGGTGGCTATGAGGTTTTTATTGTTTGGCACAGGAAACGTTGCCAGTCAGGTGATGAATGGAATAAGTCAATCGGAATCCAGAATAGAGATTGCAGGAGTGATTGATAATGACGAAAAAAAACAGGGCGGTGTTTTTTGGGGGAATCCGGTCAAGGGTCCTGAAAGTATAGGGGAAATTTCATATGACTATATTTGTATCCTGTTAGAGAGAGGATACAGGGAAGTGTATAACCAGTTGTTATACGGATATCATGTTGAGCAATGCAGGTTGGTAAATAAATTTTTTCTCTTAAAACAATTAATGATTAATAAGTATCAGGACAGTTCTGATCAGGATATATGTGCAACACTCGCTTATTGGGGAAAGAATAACTTAACTTTTTTTAACCAATTTGAATTTGCACCAATGCAGATTGAGAGGGTGTTTTGGGATACAGATCATAATATGCCGTATATTTTATATGGGGATAAGAGGCTGTATTATCCGCGGGGGTATTCGGGTTTTTTCGTGAAAGACGAGGTGCTTTGTGTCAATAGTTACCGCGAAATGGAACAGCATACGAATTCTCCACACAGATATTTAACTTCTGAGATTTATATTAAAGAGGGTGACATTGTGGTGGACGCTGGTGCAAGGGAAGGCGACTTTGCGCTTCAGTTTATTGATAAAATAAAGAAGCTCTATTTGTTTGAATGCGATCCGGGATGGATCAGGGCTTTGGAGATGACATATAAAGATTACCGTGACAAGGTTGTTATTATTCCGAAAATGCTGTCAGATGAGGTAAGTGATGAAACTACTACATTGTCAGAGGTTTTGGCTGATGGGAAAGTTGATTTTATAAAGATGGATATTGAAGGTGCAGAAGTAAGGGCATTGCAGGCATCAAGTGATCTTTTAAAGGAAAATTCTGTCAGATGTGCTATCTGCTGTTACCATAAGGAGAATGACAGAAAAGAAATAGAACAAATTCTTTTGTCAAATGAATATGAATGTTCGACTTCAAACGGGTATGTTGTGTTTATTGCAGATACAGATATTTTTAGAACATTGGATTTCCGTAAAGGTGTTGTTTATGCCAAAAAATAAATATATATTCCCAAGCCGGATTATGTAACACAAAAATTATTTTAATGATTGTTTGTAAAGGAGAGAGGCATTATGAAAAAACTTACAATTTCAGGTTTATCAGCATTATTGGGTGCGTCTGTGGGAGCAGTTGCAGTGGGAACGATGCAGAAACCCAAAACTGTTAGAAGGGCGGATCATACTCAGAAAATGACGGAATTTTACCGGATATTGATAGAATGGCTGCGTATCAGACAGGAAGGGAAATCGTTGGTATCTTATTTTATTCAGAACGGTTATAAAACAGTCGCTATTTATGGGATGAAAGAATTGGGCGAAAGACTGTATGATGAACTAAAAGATTCAGAGATTTCAGTAAAATATGTTATAGACAAAAATGCAGATGCAATCTATGTAGACGTGGATGTGGTTACCCCAGAAGATTTTTTAGAGGAGGTTGATGTGATTGTTGTGACGGCGATTCATTATTTTGATGAGATAGAGTCAATGTTGGGAGAAAAGGTGGATTATCCTATTATATCTTTGGAAGACATTATATATGAAATATGATGTTAGTGAAAAAATCCGATAACAGGCGAGAAATAGGAAAACGAAAAGAGATAATATCAAACTAGTGGGGGCGGGAAACAATGATTGTGGTGAAAATATGGGAGGGACTTGGAAACCAGTTATTTCAATATGCCTATGCTAGAGCTTTGCAATTAAGGCAGAATGAGAAAGTATATTTAGATTTTAGTATATACAGTAATAACTCCTATGATCCAAAAAGGACTCATAGGTTTCAACAATTATCAAATTTTAGAATAACATTGAAAGAATATAAGGACTTAAATAAGTATTATTTCTTTTTGAATGAGAAAAATTTATTGAACCAATGTATTATGTATTTGTCGGAAAAGGAGATATTTCCTTATAAATATTTTAGCGAAAAAAATGTTGCATTTAAACCAGAGCTGTTACAGGTTCAAGGAAATTATTATTTACAAGGCTGGTTTCAAAACGAAAAATATTTTAAAGACTATGAGAATGTTATTCGTAGAGAGCTTAGATTAAAGAAAAGAATAAAAATTGGTAATGAATTAAAAGAAATACTGAAAAATCAAAATACTGTGTCCGTACATGTTCGCAGAGGAGATTATAAGAAACATGGGGAGATACTGCCTATAGAATATTATAACAGGGCAATAGAACAAATGAACACCTTAATTGAGAAGCCATTGTTTTGTATTTTTTCTGACGAGATAGAGTGGGTCGAGAAAAATATGAAATTTGCGGGAAAGTGTTTTTTTGTAAACAGGAATCATGAATTAACAAATTATGAAGAGTTAATTATAATGAGCCATTGTCAACATAATATTATCGCGAATAGTACGTATAGCTGGTGGGGGGCTTGGCTAAATGGCAATAAGGACAAAATCGTAATAGGACCAAAAGATTGGTTTTTGAGTAAGCTTGGTACGAACACAGGGATAAATATTATGCCGGAAGGTTGGATTAAATTGTAAGTGTAAAAGATATGAATAAAATAGATATGAATAAAATAAGCATAGTGGTTTTAAACTATTTGAATTATGTTGATACAATAGAATGTGTAGACAGTATCTTGGAAATGAAATATAAATTTGAAGGAATTATAATTGTTGACAATAATTCAAAAAATGAGTCGTATAGAGTTTTGAAGAAAAAATATAAGACAAACAAGAAAATCATGATTGTCAAAGCGGGACGTAATTATGGATATGCAAAGGGAAATAACATTGGTATATCAATTGCACGGCAAAAGTTTCATACAGATTTCGTATTTGTTGTAAATAATGACACGGTTTTTTTGGAAAAGGATTATTTTAGAAAATTACTTGATTGTTATTCAGACGGAGTAGGGATGATAGGTTCGGAAATTCTTTTAAAAGAACATATTATCCAAAAGCCAATATTATATGATATCTCATTTCAGGGAACTTTTAAGACGTGGGCAAATTTGTGTTTGAAAAAATTGGGACAAGAATCATGGTCGTTTCTTGTTCCGGAAGCTAAAAGGAAAAAGAAAGTACAAATACTTCACGGGTGTGCAGTATTATTTACACCGGATTTTTTTAGATATTACGACGGATTTTATAAAAGAACATTTCTTTATGCAGAAGAACCAATTTTATATTTGATGTGTAAAAAGTATGGATTACGACAGATATATACGAGTAATACATATATATATCATAAAGAAGACCAATCTTCAGCATTAAGCTTTCATAATGATTCCGAAATAATAGAGGATTATCGCAGGCAAAGTTATAAATTTTTGCTTTGGTGGGTGATAAAAGATAAAGTAACTGAAGTTATGGGGCAGCTGAAAAGAGTATAAAAACATAAAACACAAGTAATAAAGGTATTTGGATTTTAATTTTGGGGGATATATTTCAATAAATGAGAGGTATAAGAGTATGAAAAAAGTAATTACAACGTTATTAACAGCATTGGCAGGAGGTATTGTGGGTGCTGTAGCAGCAAGTAAAATTTGGAAAAAGAAATGTACAATATCAGATGATTGGATAAAGAAATTTTTAGAATTTTATAATGTTTTGAATAGATGGCTTGCAGTTAAACAAAGCGGAAGATCGTATGCGAAGTTTTTTGAGAAAAAACAATACAAAACAATAGCGATTTATGGAATGAAAGAACTGGGTGAGAGACTTTATGATGAGTTAAAAGACTCAAACATTAAGGTGGCATATGCAATTGATCGAAATGCAGACCGCATCTATTCTGAACTGGATATCGTTACGCCGGATGATGAGCTTTCAAAAGTGGATGCGATTGTGGTAACAGCGATTCATTATTATGATGAAATAGAGTCAATGCTGGCAGAAAAAGTAGATTATCCCATTATATCTATAGAAGATATTATATATGAATTGTGATGATAGAGAATGAGGTGACTTATGAAAAATTATAAGTATAAAATGACGGTTATTATGCCTTCTTATAATAATGGTCAGTATATCAAACAGGCGTTGGATTCTATTTTGGTTCAGGAAGTAGATTTTGATTATCAAATTATTATAACCGATGACGGTTCACAGGATAATTCACCTCAAATTATCAAAGAGTATGCAGAGATGTACTCGGATAAAGTTTTGGCATTGTATTCGGAAAAAAACTGTCATTTGTTCCAAAATATGCTGAAGGCATTAAAAAGAATGGATAGTGAATATTTTTGCGTATTGGATCCAGACGATTATTGGACTGATAAAAAAAGGCTAAAGAAAGCTGTAGACTTTTTGGATCAACATCCGGATTATACGATATATGCTTCAAATGAGGAGAAACTTTTTAATGATGGTTCCATTGAAATATATTATAATCGTCCCAACATTACTACGAAAACAAGTACCTATGCGGATTTTCTGAAAGGAAAGGAGGTATTATCAAACACGTTGGCAAGCACTTATCGAAATGTATATTTTTCAAATGGGATTCCCGATGAATATTCAGCACTGGTGGGAACTAAATTTGAAGAGATGTTTCGTGCGGATTCATTTAGAAATCTTATTCATTTAAAAAGAGGAAAAGCATATTTTGTAAATGAAAGCATTGGATGTGCCAGACGTCATGGAAAAGGTCTTGCATCAAGCCTTTCAGAATATGAGCGATATATAACAAGCGCATTTGCCCATATTGCATTTTTTGAATTTTTTGGAAAGAGAAATGAGACAGATTATGTAAGGATAATAAAAAAACTGTATATAACAGCGGTTAAATTGTATTTGCAAGCACTTGTTTCCGAAAAAATGCCAATAATAACAGAACGGTATACAGAATATTTCAAGACAGTTATGGAGTGGCTGCAGGAGCATCAAGTGTGTGGGAAGGAAAGCAGGATACCATTTTCTTTAGAACGATTTAGTGAGATATCATATAGAAAGATAATTTTATGGGGGAGCGGATTAGAGGCAGACAGGCTGGTTTCCCGATATCATATTCCGATAAGTGAAGACACTTTTTTTGTTGATAATGACAGACGAAAGCAGGGAACAGAATTTATGGGAAAACTGATAAAGGCACCGGAAGCGCTTTATAATGAAAAAGATGCGTTGCTAATAATTGTAAGTAGTTATTATAAGGAGATTATAGAACAAATCAAAGAACAAGGATTGTGTGCAGAAGACAGAATCGTCAATATTTATGATTATGAAAAATATGGGATATGGAGTTAGCAGTTAAGAGAGTAGAAGGATTAAAATGAGGAATAGAAATGGAAGAATTGGATGAAATACTGGAAGAATATGCATATGAGTCAGAAATTTTTTCTGCAAGCTATGAACTTATGGGACAAATGTTGGATAGAGAATATGTAAAAAACAGATTAGAAATGCTTGAACTATTTGATGTATACATATATGGAGGCGGATATTTAGGGATTCAACTTTATAATGCTATTAATCTGTTTGTGAATATATCAGGTGTTGTAGATAAAAGCGGAAAATTGCTCTTAGAGATTTCGGATATACCTATAATCGATTTAAATGAATTTAGATCTCAATATAGACAACAGAGAGTAATTATAACGCCGATTAAGCATTATAAATCAATTTATAAGGAGTTATCAGAGTTTGTGCCAAAAGATAAAATTCTTTATTTGGGAGAGTTTCTTGGAGGGATATTATAATGTTGTATGTTACATACTACGATTTAAACAGGAAGTATCTGGTAGGAATCAGAAAAAAGATTAATGCACAAATTTCTGCATTTAAAAGAATATTTGGACGAGTATATTATACATGTTATGCAGGTCAGATGCTATATTTGATGAATGGTGAACAAATTATAGAGAAAGAAGTGGCAGTTACAAGGAAAGATTGTAATCTGGTTTTGTGTCGATGGGTAGAGGATTATAACATTACGTGTACATATATCAGATACAATCTGGCTAATAAGTGGTTCTTGCAGTTTCTAAAATTTTTGAAAGAAAAACAGATTAAAACTGTTCTAGAGATTCCAACATATCCTTATGAGCATGAAGAATGGAGAAAAAGAGTAGCTGAGGATAATTATTATAGATTGCATATGCACCAATATTTAGATTGTTGCACGACTTATTCTAATTTTAAAACAATTTTTGATATACCTTGCATACCACTGATAAATGGAGTAGATGTTTCTGAACATAAGGTGAAAAGCACAGTTCGTAAAAATACGGACGATATAGTGCTTATAGCAGTGGCAACAATGAGAAGAGAGCATGGGTATGAGCGGATTATACGAGGAATGCATGAGTACTATCAATTAGAAGGAAAACGGAAAATTTATTTTAATTTGGTAGGTGATGGTGCGGAAGTGCCCTATTATAAACAACTGGTAAAAGAATACCATTTGGAGAAATATGTTTTGTTTCATGGATTTTTGCAGGGTAAAGAACTGGATAAAATATATGAGGACTCTGATATAGGGATAGGAGCACTGGGGCTATATAAAAGTGGAATATTTGAGGGGACAGGAATTAAGGCGGTAGAGTATTGTGTAAGAGGATTACCGATTATTATGCCGGATGATTATGGCTTTAAAAATAAATATTTTATTTTTAAAGTATTAAATGATAATACGACTATCAGTATGGATTCTGTAATTGATTTTTATGATAGTCTACAAAATAGCAATTATATTTTAGATTGTCATCATTATGCGGCTGAAAATTATTCGTGGGATAAAATATTAGAACCTGTTATAAAGTATTTAACGACAGATTAAAGTTGGAAAGAGGGAGTTTTATGAGATACGCATTGATAGGCTGTGGAAGGATATCGCCGAATCATATTGTGGCAGCGCAAAATAATGGACTTGATATAACAGCAGTATGTGATATTAATTCATCATGCATGGAAGACAAGATGTTGAAATTTAAACTTGATAGGAAGACAAAATGTTATACAGATTATAAGGAAATGGTGGAGAAAGAAAAACCAGAACTTGTGGCAATCTGTACAGAGAGCGGGAAACATGCGGAGATTGCATTGTTTTGCATAGAACGCGGGTGTAATTGCATTATAGAGAAACCGATCGCGCTATCCATAGCAGATGCGGATGCAATTATTTCAGCATCTGTAAAATATCATGTAAAAGTATGCGCATGTCATCAAAATAGATTTAATAAGTCGATTCAAATTATAAGGGAAGCAATAGATATGAACCGATTTGGAAAGCTGTTTTATGGTACAGCACATATTAGGTGGTGCAGAAACCATGAATATTTTGACAGAGCAGCGTGGAGAGGAACATGGGATCAGGATGGTGGTGCGTTAATGAACCAGTGCATTCACAATATAGATTTGCTTAGATGGATGATGGGGAGTGAGATTGATGAAGTTGTCGGAATGACGGACAGGCTTAATCATGACTATATAGAAGCCGAGGATATGGGCATTGCACTTATAAAATTTAGGAATGGAAGTTATGGAATTGTTGAAGGCACTACAGATATATATCCTAAGAATTTAGAGGAAACGTTATACATATTTGGGGAAAAGGGAACTGTCAAAGCAGGCGGGCAGTCTGTTAATGTGATAGAAGAATGGAGATTTGCGGATTTGTTGGATGATCCGGAAGAAGTAAAATCAAGATTTCATGAAAATCCGCCCAATGTATATGGTTATGGTCACACGCCTTTGTATACCGATGTGATTAATGCAATACAACAGGATAGACAGCCTTATGTGAATGCAATGGATGGAAAACGGGCGCTAGAACTGGTATTAGCAATATATAAATCTGCAGCTGAAGGTGGCAGCGTAAAAATGCCATTAAAAGAATGTGCAACGACAGATTTTATGGAAAGATTTAGTGGTAAGCGATAAGTGATAAGTGTTGAGGGAATGCAGAAATGATAAGTAAGGACAAATATCTTCGATTTTGTGATGAAGTGTATGTTCCAATCTATTCGAAATCGTGGTGGATGGATGCAGTATGTCTGCCGGATAATTGGGATGTTTGGTTATATGAGAGTGGCGGAAGTATACTTGCGGCTATGCCATATTACACGGAAACAAGAGGAACGCATAAATATATTACAAAGGCACCATTAACGCAGAATAATGGAATCATTTTTAAAATTGAGGAAGGAGTAAAACTGGAAACGTCAGCAAAATTTCAGGAACATGTAATAGATGCAGCAAATAATTTTATTGAAACACTGGGAATAGATGTTTATGAACAACAATATCATTATAGTTTTGAGAACTGGCTTCCTTTTTACTGGAATAGATATACTGCGCTTACGAGATATACATATGTAATTAATGATACATTTGATACAGAAAGGATATGGCAAGAGATATCATCTAGTTATAGGAATCTAATAAGAAAGGGATATAAAACAGCAGAAGTATTTGAGGGGAATGATGCAGATGAATTTTGGCATTTGCATAAAAAAATTTTTGAAAAACAGGGACTGGAGTGTCCTTTTCCGTACGATTTGTGGATTAGATTGTATTGTTCCTGTAAACAACACAATTGTGGAAAGATTCTATATGCAAAGAATATGGATGGTGACATTTCAAGTATGCTTTTCCTCGTGTGGGATGAACAATCAGTGTATCACCTGCTAGGTGGTAGTGTGCCGGAATATCAGCATTTGCAGACTTATAATATGTTGACATGGGAGGGAATCAAACTGGCATCCCAGATGGGATTAAAATATGATTTCGAAGGATCTGTTATTAAAAGGATTTCGAAATCCATGCGTCAATTTGGCGGAAAACCAATGCCGTATTTCAGAATAAGAAAGGTTTTTAACCCGGATATTGTGCGCACAGAGGCGGAAAATCAAATAGTGATAATGGATAAAAAAGATTGATATGGAAAGTTTGAGGAAAAAATGGAATTTAGAGATTTAAAACATCAGTATCAATTGCATAAAACAGAAATTGACACAGCGATACAGTCTGTTCTTGATGATGCGGATTTCATAAATGGCAGCATGGTGAAACAATTGGAACGGGAGTTGGCACAGTATGTTGGAGTGAAACACTGCATTACTTGTGCAAATGGAACAGATGCACTGCATCTTGCGTTAATGGCTTGGAATGTAGGAAAAGGTGACGCGGTATTTGTGCCAGACTTTACATTTTTTTCTAGTGGAGAGGTGGTTCCTTTGGCAGGGGCAGTGCCTGTATTTGTGGATATAGATAAGGATACATATAATATTAGTCCTGAGAGCCTTGAGACAGCAATTGAATATGTTATACATAAAACGGATTTAAAACCCAAAGTAGCTGTAGCGGTAGATTTATTTGGGCAGCCTGCTGATTTTAGTAGAATCAGGCAGACAGCGGATAAATATAACCTTTTGATTTTGGAGGATGCAGCGCAGGGCTTCGGAGGAAAAATTGAAAAAAAAAGGGCATGCAGTTTTGGGGACATTGCGACAACTTCTTTTTTTCCGGCAAAACCGTTAGGATGTTACGGTGATGGGGGAGCGATTTTTACAGATAATGATGAATGGGCAACACTGCTGCGTTCATACTGTGTGCATGGAAAAGGAAAGGATAAATATGATAATGTGCGTATTGGCATGAATTCGCGGTTGGACACGCTTCAGGCAGCAGTCCTGTTAGAAAAATTAAAATTTTTTGACGAAGAAGTTGCAAGATGCAATCAAGTAGCAGAAGAATATACAAAACGATTAAGGAATTTTGTTAAAGTTCCTTTTGTAAAAGATGGCATGCATTCAAGTTGGGCGCAGTATACAATATGTTTTCATAATAGCAGAGAGCGTGAACGGGCGATAGAGATTTTAAAGGAAAAAGGTATTCCATCGGCTGTTTATTACAGAAAACCTATGCATATGCAACAGGCTTTTAGCGACTATCAATTTATGGAATTAGATTATGGAGTTACCGAAAGTGTATGTAACTGCTGTTTATCAGTTCCGATGCATGCATATTTAAGTATTAGTGATATTGAATATATTGGAAATGTATTAAAAAATAGAGGAGAAACGGCGTGAACCGTTTATGTATTTATGTAACTTATAATAAAGAAAATAAAATAGAAGAATACATAGGCTATATGTTGAAGGGGCTTCGGGATAATGTTACTACATTGTATGTGGTATGCAATTACGCTGAGATCTTAGAAGGCATGGAATATATCGCACCATATGCAGATGATATTTTTTACAGGGAAAACAAAGGATTGGACGCAGGCGCATATAAGGACATGCTCTGTACTTTCATCGGCTGGGCTACCGTTTACCAGTATGATGAACTGATTCTGATGAACGATTCCTTTTTAGGACCATTCTATGATTTTGGCAGGTATTTTGATCTGATGAAGGATGTTGCCTGTGATTTTTGGGGATGGACAAGAAACTTTGGTGGAGAGTATACCGATTCGTTCATCGGGAAGTTTGGATCACACATTCAGAGTTATTATCTCCTGTTTCGCAGTCGGGTTTTAAAGAGCTGGCAGTTCAGAAATTTTTGGGAGGAGCTTTCATATCCAAAAACATATGATGAAGCAATCTTTTATTTTGAGCATGGAATAAATAACCTGTTAAGACAGGAAGGTTTTGTTCCAATAGCCCTAACAGATGTGTGGGGAATGACTTTTGAATATAACGAAAACCCATACCGTTTATATTCTTTGGAGTTAATCAGGGACAGGGGTCTGCCCATATTAAAGAAAAAGAGCATTCAGATAACCAATGCAGGATTTGATAACGCAATAAAAGCAGTCGAATATATAGAAGCGAATAACTTATATCCTGCAAATATGATATGGGATTTAATAGACAGTCAGTTTTATATAGAGCGCTATGCGCCTCTTGGAGTAAATTGTCTTGCGTTTTTTTATAACAAATTTAAAAAGATATACATCTATGGCGCGGGTGTCTGTGGCAAAAGCCTGGCAGTGTATTTTAAACACAAGGGCTGGAAGTATAAAGGACTCCTTGTTACTGATAAAACGGCAAAGGATACGGAATGTATTCTTTTTGACGATATCCGGATTGATGATGAGACAGGAATCATCATTTCAGTGATCCGCCGGAAAACATCAGAAGAAATTGTTAAGTACATAGAAGCAAAATCGGACTGTAAACGGGAGCAGATGTTTGTCGTTTATGATTGTAAGGCAATACGGATCCCCGAATAATTAGTGAAAGGCATAGGTATTTATATGAACATCGCAATGATCATAGCAGGCGGAAGCGGAAACCGTATGCATCAGGATATACCGAAGCAGTTTCTGACGGTAAACGAAAAGCCTGTCATTATATATACACTGGAAGTATTCCAGAAACATCCGGCGATAGATGAAATTGTAGTGGTATGCATTGAGGGATGGGAGAAGGTGCTTTGGGCATATGTGAGACAGTTTAACTTAACAAAAGTGACAGCAATCGTAAAAGGCGGGGACTGCGGCCAAAATTCCATATACAGAGGGCTTGAGGAAATAGAGAAGGAACATGCGCAGGAAGACATTGTTCTGATCCATGACGCGATCCGTCCTATGGTATCGGAGGAGATTATATCGGATTGCATCAGTAAGACGGCTGAGTATGGTTCCGCCATTGCCTGCATTCCATGTGCGGAGGCGATGCTGGTGTCCGAAAATCAGGAAAATTCCAACCGGATATTTGACCGGAACCATTTAAAAAGGACACAGACACCGCAGGGGTTCCGGATTGGGAAATTGCTGGAAGTACATAAAAAAGCCCTCGAACAGGGAATTACAAATTCGACGGCATCCTGCACGCTTATGGTAGAAATGGGGCAGGAAGTTCATTTTTCGAAAGGTTCCGAGAAGAATATAAAGCTTACAACTGTGGAGGATATTGACATATTTAAGGCGCTGCTCCTTGCAAAAAGAGCAGAGTGGCTTAAGGAGTGATATGAAATATTTAAATAGTGAAACATATCGGGAAAATGTCAAAACGGCAGTTGGACATATCATTGGGTTTAATGTTTTTTTTAATAAAAGTGTGCTCATACTTGGAGCATCAGGTCTGATTGGTTCATTTATTACAGATTGCTTTATTTATGCAAATGAAAATATAGGTGCACGGATTACCATATATGCTGTAAGCCGAAATATAGCGCAGTTAAAAGAACGGTTTGGAGATATGCATACAAGCTGTCTGAATTTTATTGAATCGGATGTAACTGTGCTGAATAGTACACGTTCATTTGATTATATTATCCACGCGGCAAGTTACGGACATCCGAGAGCATTTAGGGAAATGCCGGTGGAGGTGCTGTTGTCCAATGTCATGGGAACGCAGAAAGCGCTGGAAATTGCAAAGTTAAATACTGACTGCCGTATGTTGTATGTATCGTCAGGAGAGGCACAGGAAGAAGTGGATCATTTATCTGTGAGAGCGTGTTATCCGATGGGAAAGAAGGCAGCGGAGACACTGTGTATTTCTCATTATAAAGAATATGACACGAGTGTCATAATTGCAAGACCATGCCATACGTTTGGCGCAAATGTAATGGAGAGTGACAACAGGGCAACGGCACAGTTTATTGCATCGGCAGTGAAAGGCAGAAACATTGCGATGTATAGTGCAGGAGAACAGGTACGCACTTTTTCATATGTGGCGGATACTGCATCGGGACTGCTGACTGCACTTGCAGCAGGGCAGAATGGGACTGTATATGGTGTTTCCTCAGGGGAAAGCTGTTCTGTCAGGGAATTTGCTGATAAATGCGCATCTGCCGGAAAGTGCAGGGTGGAAATGCATCTGCCAAGTGGTACTGAAAAGGCGGAAACTTCCCCTATTGCAGATCAGATTGTGGGGAATGATGCATTAAAAAAATTAGGATGGCAGCCTGCGTTTTCGATTGACAGGGGAATTGAGGAAACATTCAGAATCATGAAGGAAATGGAAAGGGTCTGATTCATATGGAAATGTCTTACAAAAAAAGCATTGTAGGTGAAATTGCAAAGGGAATAGAGCGGCTGATAGAACGGGGAATTATTAACCAGGAGCGAAAGATTCTCCTATATGGTCTTGACAGTTTTTCATTCGCGATGAGAACAGTGTTATCCAATCTGGGATACCATAATATTGAAGGGTATGTATCTGATGATAAGACAGCAGTGCTGCAGCGCCGGCTTGAAATTAAAAATTTTGCATGCCGCTTTCTGAATCGGGAAATGGATGCCGTCAATGTATGGACATTTGAAGAAAGGCTGGTGCCGTTTGACAAGGATGCTTTCATTGTTGTTGTTTCAAAGAGCTATGCTTTGGAAAAAGCAAAGCTTGAGGCAATGGGATATAAAGAAAATGTACATTTTTATATGGCATATGATTTTAAGGATGTCAGAATTGACAGTTTTTTCGCAGGGAAGTCCGAAATGTCATTATCAGAGATAAAGCAGGCTGAGAAAGAAATTCTTGCTTATATAGACGGATTTTGCCTGAAACATAGCCTGCGCTACTGGGTGTGCGGCGGCACGCTTTTGGGAACAATCCGGCATCAGGGATTTATTCCGTGGGATGATGATATAGACATTTTTCTGCCGTGGCAGGATTATCTGAAACTGATGCATATTTTTGAGGAAACGGAGCGGTTCGGCATCATGGGATTTGGAACCGAGGGGGCGGATGGCTTTCCGGATTTGTTTGCAAAAGCAGTGGATAAAAGAACGGTGGTGTATGAAGATAAGGGTACGCTTAGGAGAATCAATCCATTGTGGGTAGATATTTTCCCGCTGATAGGTTTGCCCGATGATGCAGGGGAAAGACATCTGTTTTTTGCGGAATATAAAGAACTGAACCGCTGCATCTGGCAGGATTTTTATGCGGCGAATGGAAGAACTGACATTTTCTTAAAATGGCTTTCAAAACAGAGGGAATTTTTATGTAAATATGATTTTGATAAATCCGCCTATGCCGGAGTATTGGGAACTGTGTATGGAGAGCGGGACTGCACGACAAGAGGAGTATATGATGACACTGTCAGAATGCGGTTTGAAGATATAGAGGTAAATGTACCGGCTGGATATAAGGAATATTTGGATAACCTTTATGGAACTGACTGGACGCAGCTTCCTGAGGAGAGCAAACGGAAAACACATCATAATATGTCAGCTTATTGGGCGGGTCAAGTCAGGGAGGCGTGTAATTATGATTAGCATCATTGTTCCAATTTATAATGTTGCAGAATACCTGCCGCAATGCATAGAAAGCATCTGCCGCCAGACATATGCTGATTTGGAAATAATACTGGTAGATGACGGTTCGACAGACAGATGTCCTGACATTTGTGAAGAATATGCGATGAAGGACAAGCGTATTCACGTTATACATAAGGAAAACGGCGGACTTGTCAGTGCGAGAAAGACCGGAATTGCGGCAGCACATGGCGGATATATTTCCTGTGTGGACAGTGATGACTGGATAGAGAAAGACATGATGCAGAGACTTATGGATTCAGGGGCAGGTGCGGATATTATTGTAGGTGCAGGATATGAGGAATGTGGCAGCTATCAGGGAATTAAAAAAAATACTGTACCGGAAGGGCTTTATGCTACAAAGGAACAGCGTGAGGATTTGTATGGAAGAATGATTATGAACGGTAATTTTTTTGCGTACGGCATTCAGACAAGTCTGTGGGGCAAGCTGTTTAAAAGAGAGCTCTATGAGAAATGCTGTATGGAAGTTGCAGATGTTATCAGTTATGGCGAGGATACGGCATGCATTTATCCCTGTATTTTGGCAGCCGAGTCGGTATATGTGACCAATCAGCTTTTATATCATTACCGAATGCGCAAAGGGTCTATCGTGAGAAGCGCTAAGGTAAGCGATGAAAATTTCAGGTATCTTTATAAGACATTACAATCCAATTTTGAACGGTGCGCATATAAGGAAATCTTAAACATGCAGCTGCGGTATTATATGTGGCAGGCACTGCTTCTGAAGGGGTATGAGCGCATTGACAGCCGCATGGCGCTTTTTCCGTTTGAGAAGGTCAGGCAGGGAATGAGAGTGGCAGTATATGGGGCGGGACTGTTTGGACAGGTGATAGAGAATTACTGCCGCTGTTCAAAGAACGTATCGGTTGCAGCATGGTTTGACAGACGCTGCGACATGTATATTCAGCAGGGATTGTCTGTAAAATCGAGCAGTGATGTGATGCACACCGAATTTGATGTGCTCGTTATTGCGATTTTAAATGTCAGTTTGGCAGAACGTATAAAAAAGGAGTATGTCAGTCTGGGATTATCAGAGGACAAGATTGATTTGGTGAACATGGAAACTTTGGACAGGGCGGATTTACCGCAGTTTTGTGTATATCCATAACCTTAAAATAATTCATATGCTTTGCTGAGTATGGTAATGAACAAGTCGGAGGAGAAACGTTATGAATTTAGCAATTTACGGTGCTCAGGCAACTGCACTGGAGGCATATCTGTCAATCCACAGCCTGTATCCGGTTCGTAAAATAGAATGCTTCCTTGTTACCAGGCGTGAAAATAATCCGGAGCTTCTTGCGGGGGTTCCTGTCTGGGAACTGGATACATATGCAGACGGGATTTCAGAAACAGAAAAAAATAATTTGGAGATTTTGATTGCTACACCGGAGAATTTAATGGCAGAAATAGAAACAAAACTGGATGAAAAGGGCATGTACTGCCATGTACGCCTTACATCAGCAAGATTTGCCCAGTTACAGGGATTTCATTGTGCCTGCGACAAAAAGTTTCTGCCGCTGTCTGCTCTGCCAGTAGGATATCACAGGGCAGATATGCATGTATTTATGGCTAAATTTTATAAGGATAAGGAACTTTCCGGAACATATTTAAAATCAGACTGGATTACGCCGATTCAGGTTGGCGCCGTTCTCTGCAGTGAAAGAGTGGCAAACGTATTGGATTGTGAAGGGGTACATATATCCGAAAAAAATGTGAATTATTCGGAACTTACAGCGCTTTACTGGATTTGGAAAAACCGGCTGAGTGATGAGTGGTCTGTTAGTGAAAAGGGGTATTATGGCTTGTGTCATTACAGAAGGATATTGGAATTATCAGACGATGATGTGTTAAGGCTTGAGGATAATGAAGTTGATGTTGTGCTGCCCTTTCCGATGTCGTATGAACCTGATATAGAAGAGCATCATAAGCGTTACATAAAAGATCGGGACTGGAAGGCATTGATTCAGGCACTGAAGGAATTATTTCCCCAATATGCGGCGGTTTTTCCGGATATTTTAGCACAGCCACATTTATATAACTATAATATTATGATAGCAAAAAAAGGGATTTTGGCAGATTATTGCAGCTGGCTGTTTCCTATTTTGGAACGGGTAGAGGAGCTGAGCGTACCGAGGGGAACTGAGAGGAACGATCGTTATATCGGCTATATGGGAGAGACACTGGCCACGCTTTATTTTATGGCGAATAAGAACCGGATTAATATTGTGCATGCGGGATGCAGGTTTCTGACCTGACGCTGTTCCGGAGAGATAAGGTTTTTGAATTCACAATAGCAGGGGAGAGAATGAATTATGAATTTTGAGCTTACGGCATCACTGATGTGTGCGGATTATGGCAATCTTGAAAGAGAAGTCAGGGAGCTGGATGAGGGAGGCATTGATTCGTTCCACATAGATATCATGGACGGCAGGTTTGTTCCGAATTTCGCCATGTCCTTAAACGACATGAAGTACATAGCAGGCGCGACAAAAAAGCCGCTTGATGTGCATCTGATGATAGAGCACCCAAATAACCGCGTGGAGATATTTTTAAAAAACCTAAGAAAGGGTGATACGGTATATATTCATCCCGAAGCGGAGTACCACCCGTCAACGACCTTGCAGAAAATCATAGACGCGGGCATGGTACCGGGCATAGCAATTAATCCGGGGACAAGCATTGAAACGGTATACGAAATGCTCCGCATTGTAAAAAAGGTCCTTGTGATGACCGTAAATCCGGGAAATGCGGGGCAGATGTACATGCCGTATGTCGGGAAGAAGATTGACAAGCTGCTGCTTTTAAAGGAGGAAATGGGATTTAAGGCATACTGGGACGGGGCGTGCAGTGCGGACAAGATTTTAAAGTTTGCGCCAAAGGGAATAGACGGCTTTGTGCTTGGCACAACGCTCCTATTTGGCAAGAACAGACCATATGGGGACATTATTCACGAAATCCATCACTATTGTGATGATATCTGAAATTATCTGGGACAGGGCAGGAGGGCACAGCAAATGGCGGTTGCATTAATCTTATCGGGCGGAACCGGAACCCGTCTTGGTTCGGATATTCCGAAACAGTACATAGAAGTATATGACAGACCGGTCATTTCCTACTGCCTTGAACAGCTTTCCCGCCATGAAAAAATTGACGGGATACAGATTGTTGCTGCGGCGCAGTGGCATGAAAAGATAACAGCATGTCTGAAAAAATATGACAAAAATAACAAGTTCCGGGGATTTTCAAATCCGGGTGTGAACAGACAGCTTTCTATCTATAACGGGTTGACTGATATCAGAAAATATGCGGATAATTCGGATGTGGTGTTGGTACATGACGCGGCAAGACCGTTGATTTTGGCGCAGACGATAACAGACTGTTTAGAAGCGGTGCGGGGGCATGACGGCGCGGTGCCGGTGCTTCCGATGAAAGATACAGTATACCGGAGCATGGACGGGAAGAAAATCAGCGCACTGGTAAAACGGAGTGAAATTTTTGCGGGGCAGGCACCGGAGGCGTTTAAAATCGGGGGCTATTATGAGGCAAACCGGAGCCTGCTCCCTGATAAAATATTAACAATAAACGGCTCGACGGAGCCCGCTGTGATGGCAGGGATGGATATGGTCATGATAGCAGGAGACGAGGGCAATTTTAAAATTACAACGGCGGAAGATTTGGAGCGCTTCAGGGAAATCATAAAGGCGAACCGCAGGACAACCCGTAAATAAAGGACTGAGAGAGCAAACCGTTAAAATAACATGCGCCCCAAATGGATTGCGCAGATATGATTTAAAGACTGAGAGAACAAAATTGTTAAAATGGAAATGTTAAAAGGAGCAGCAGATGAAAGCATGGGTTTTACATGATGTAGGCGATATACGTTTTGAGGAAGCGGACAAGCCTTCCGCTGCGGAAGACGGGGTGCTTGTTTCCGTAAAGGCTGCGGGCATCTGTGGTTCGGATATTCCAAGAATCTATAAGACAGGAGCTCATGTGCATCCGCTGGTACCCGGACACGAGTTTTCCGGTCAGGTGGCAGAAGTGGGGAAACGTGCCGATACAAAGTGGATTGGAAAGCGTGTCGGGGTTTTTCCGCTTATCCCATGCGGAAATTGTGCAGCATGTCAAAAAAAGTATTACGAATTGTGCCGCGGTTATAGTTATTTGGGCTCGCGCAGAAACGGTGGCTTTGTGCAATATACGGCAGTACCCGAATGGAACCTGATAGAGCTGCCTGAAAATGTAACATATGAGGAAGCTGCGATGCTGGAGCCGATGGCAGTTGCAGTGCATGCGATGCGCAGGATACAGCCACATAAAAATGACACGACTGTCATTTTAGGACTCGGAACAATCGGCATGCTGCTTTTGATGTTTTTAAAAGATGCAGGCATAGAAAATATTTTGGCAGTGGGTAACAAGAAATTCCAAAGGAACACTGTACTGGCGCTTGGACTGGACGAAAGCTGTTACTGTGACAGCAAAACCCAGAATGTTTCTGAGTGGGTCATGCAGCATACCAATCATGCAGGGGCAGATGTATTTTTTGAATGCGTTGGAAGAAATGAAACACTTTCACAGGCGGTCGATTTAACAGCGCCAATGGGACACATATGCCTCGTTGGAAACCCGTATTCGAATATGACACTGGAGCAATCCGTATACTGGAAAATCCTAAGAAACCAGATCGCAATAACAGGCACATGGAACTCGTCCTTTACGCATCAAAACGACGATGACTGGCATTATGTACTTGACAGACTGGCACAGAAAAAGATTTCACCCAAACAATTGATTTCACATAAACTGAAACTTGAGGACGCAGAAAGCGGATTTTTGACAATGCGGGATAAAAGGCAAGATTATATGAAAGTGATGATATATCCTTAATATGGTTCTCTCTTTACTTTGGGTATTTCCTCTCTGTCAGCGTTTCGGTTTTGTAGAAAATTTGACAGAATATCCCAGCATGAGAAAGAACGTTTGATGTTGCGGATATGCAAATTCTATTGAAGGTCTATGGCTTACGGTGTGTTTTATTTATAATGAGAAGAATAAAACATGCCATTTTTGTATGTACAGATTGAAAGAGAATATAATTTTTTTGAAAAGACAGGGAAATGCTTGCATAATAAGTTGATTTATTCTAAGATATAAGGGATACCAAAATGCATTAAAGTAAGGAAGGATATGATTATAAACATGAATGATAGCTACAAGGAACTTCTGGTAAAAAAAGAACGTGGAATTCAAGGGACGATTATGCGCATTGTATGCGTGGTGCCTACGGTGCTCCTCGCATTACTGATGTTTTCGGGAAATCTGATTGTTTTTATAGCGGTTGTTGCACTTGGCGTTTTTGACTATTTTGTGTTTCAGTGGACAGATATTGAGTATGAATATCTTTATCTTGATAAGGAAATTACAGTGGACAAGGTCATGGCAAAGACAAGAAGAAAACGCGCTGCGGTTCTTGATGTCAACAAGATTGAGATTATGGCGCCGGTAAATTCCAGTCAACTTACTTATTATAAAAACAGACAGGTAAAAATAACGGATTTAAGTGCAGGACATGACCTTCCTGACCAGAAGATTTATATGGTGTACTATGAAGGCAACCAGTGCTTTTTACTGAACTTAGATGAGGACTTCGCAAAGACAGTGAAATCGGTGGCCCCACGAAAGGTTTATATGGAATAATTTTAGGCTTGACAAGCAGTGTGCGCTTTAGTATAATTTTAAAAATATTTTCGAATCACATTGTTCACATATTCATTTCATAGGAGGAAAAAAAATGGGTCAGATAATTGGCAAAGGAATTACATTTGACGATGTACTTTTAGTACCAAGCTATTCACAGGTAATACCAAATCAGGTTGATCTCACCACATGGTTGACCAAAAAAATTAAGCTGAATATTCCGATGATGAGTGCGGGAATGGACACCGTAACAGAACACAGAATGGCGATTGCGATGGCAAGGCAGGGCGGTATCGGTATTATTCACAAAAACATGTCGATTGAAGAACAGGCTGATGAGGTAGACAAAGTAAAACGCTCCGAAAACGGGGTGATCACAGATCCATTTTCACTTACTCCTGAACATACACTTGCCGATGCAGATGCGCTGATGGCAAAATTCAGAATTTCCGGCGTGCCGATTACGGAGGGCAGAAAGCTTGTCGGAATCATCACAAACCGCGATTTGAAATTTGAAACAGATTACACAAAAAAAGTCAAAGAGTCAATGACATCAGAGGGACTTGTTACGGCAAGGGAAGGCATTACGCTTGAGGAGGCAAAGAAGATTCTTGCGCAGGCGAGAAAAGAGAAGCTTCCTATTGTAGATAAGGATTACAATCTCAAGGGTCTGATTACGATAAAGGACATTGAAAAGACAATCAAATATCCTTTGGCGGCAAAGGATTCGCAGGGAAGGCTGTTGTGCGGGGCAGGCGTTGGAATTACCGCAAACGTGTTGGAGCGCGTGGAAGCTTTGGTAGGCGCAAAGGTCGATGTAATCGTTCTTGACAGTGCGCATGGACATTCGGAGAATGTGCTCAAATGTCTGCGCATGATTAAGGAAAAATTCCCCGATTTGCAGGTGATTGCAGGAAACGTTGCTACCGGAGAGGGTACAAAGGCATTGATTGAGGCAGGTGCAGATGCGGTGAAGGTCGGCATTGGTCCCGGATCAATTTGTACAACGCGTGTTGTGGCGGGTATCGGTGTGCCGCAAATTACGGCAATTATGGATTCCTATGCAGTGGCGAAGGAATATGGTATTCCCATTATCGCGGACGGCGGCATCAAGTATTCCGGCGATATGACGAAGGCGATTGCGGCGGGCGGAAGTGTCTGCATGATGGGCAGTATTTTTGCAGGCTGTGAGGAGAGTCCGGGAACCTTCGAGCTGTTTCAGGGAAGAAAATATAAGGTATATAGAGGTATGGGTTCTATTGCAGCTATGGAGAACGGAAGTAAGGATCGTTATTTCCAGACAGATGCAAAGAAGCTTGTCCCTGAAGGTGTAGAGGGACGAGTTGCCTACAAAGGAAATGTGGAGGATACGGTATTCCAGCTGATGGGCGGTCTGCGCTCAGGCATGGGCTACTGCGGAGCACAGACAATAGAGGAGCTCAAGGAAAACGGTAAATTTGTACAGATTTCCGCGGCAGCCTTAAGAGAGAGTCATCCACATGACATTCACATTACAAAAGAGGCACCTAATTATAGCGTGGAAGAATAAGAAAACGGCGCTGTCACAATCCTGTGGCAGCGTTTGCATTGTATAATTGTATGGGATAAAAACTGCAGGGAGGATTGTAAAAACTATGCAGTATGAAAAATACCGCTTTTATGATAACGGAGTCGAGATGCTGATACCTTCCTGCTTGAAAGAATCAGCATCACGTTTCGGCGTTCAAAACAGCTTCGCCTCTGATAATAACAGGGTAATCGTAAATGTTGCAAGAGGTGGAGCAGGGCTAACGCAGGAACAGCTGGAAATGCGGCTTGAGACATATTGTAAAGGATTTGCAAAGGATTTGTCTGCATTTGAATGTCTCAAGGTTAATAAAAGACAGTTTTTGGGAGATTCGTTTATGGATCTTCGTTATTTTTCCGATGCGATGGGATATCAGTTTTACAATGCGTTTATTTTAGGAATATATGAAGACAGGGAGCTGATTGTAACAATGCAGTGTATCAGGAATGAGGCGGCAGAGAGCGAACATATATTTGATGTCATTGCGGATTCCATAAGGATCTTAAAAAAGGGGCAGAGTGCATAACATTTGAAAGGAGCATAGTTATACATATGAAAGACACAGTAGAAATCAGATGGCATGGAAGAGGTGGACAGGGTGCGAAAACCGCAGCGCTTCTTCTTGCAGATGTGGCATTTAAGACGGGAAAATATGTACAGGGTTTTCCCGAGTATGGTCCGGAGCGAATGGGCGCGCCAATTACGGCGTACAATCGCATCAGCAGCGAACCCATTACGGTTCATTCCAATATTTATGAGCCGGACTATGTGGTTGTAGTGGACGAGAGCCTTTTAGAGAGTATTGATGTCACAAAAGGGCTGAGCAAAAAGGGCGCTGTGATTATTAACTCGGAGCACACAAAGGAAGAACTGATGCCGATGCTTCATGGCTATGAGGGAGCGGTGTATACGGTAAATGCAAAAGAAATTTCCATTAAGGCGCTTGGAAAGAATTATCCGAATTCTCCGATGCTTGCGGCGACGGTGGCAGTGTCGGGAATTATGGACAAGGATGCGTTTTTAGGCGAGATGAGAGCGTCATTTGAACATAAGTTTGCAAAGAAGCCGGAGGTGATCGACGGAAATATGCAGGCGCTTGAAATGGCGTTCCATGAAGCTTTATAAAAGTGATTGGAGGAAAAGATGGAAAAGATACAAGACAGAATCAATGAGCAGAGTACGTGGGAACATATTACGGAGGGAAATAAGATCTTTGAGGCGGCAACCGCAAGAGAATTTTGCACAGGAGAGTGGCGGACATCAACACCGGAATTTGTGCGTGAGAAATGCAAACAGTGTCTTTTGTGTGTACCTGTTTGCCCGGATTCATCAATTCCCGTAAGCGAGGGGAAAAGAGGGGATTTTGATTATGACCACTGTAAGGGCTGCGGCATTTGCGCAAAGGTATGCCCGTTTGGTGCAATCAGTATGAAGGAAAGTTGAAAATTAAAATTTTCAACTGACAAGTTTATGCTTGGAGCATAAACTTGTAGGTTTTGAGAGGAGAGAGAATATGGCAATCAGAGAACGTTTATCCGGAAATGAGGCGGTGGCATATGCCATTAAGCAGATTAATCCTGATGTAATGCCTGCGTTTCCGATTACTCCGTCTACGGAGATACCGCAGTATGTTGCGACATATATTGCAAACGGTGAAATTGATACGGAGTTTATTCATGTGGAGAGCGAACACAGCGCGATGAGCGCGACAATCGGCGCGTCAGCGGCAGGAGCGCGGGCGCTTACGGCGACTTCGTCCTGCGGAATGGCATTGATGTGGGAGGAGCTTTATGTGGCTGCCTCCGACAGACTTCCGATTGTGCTTGCTTTGGTAAACAGGGCGCTTACGGGACCGATTAACATCAATGCAGACCATTCGGACAGCATGGGGGCACGGGATACCGGCTGGATACAAATTTATGCGGAGTCGAATCAGGAGGTATATGACAACTTTATTCAGGCATATCCGATTGCCGAGAACGAAAAAGTGCATCTTCCTGTGATGGTGTGTCAGGACGGATTTATTACGAGTCATGGCGTGGAGAATATACTGCTTGTGGAGGACGATAAGGTGAAGGCATTTGTGGGTGAGTACGAGCCGGAGCATTATCTGCTCAATCCGAACGAGACAATGGCAGTAGGTCCGTATGCCGTATCAAACTATTATATGGAAACAAAGCGTGCGCAGCGTCAGGCGATGATTGAGGCCAAGCAGGTGATTCTTGATGTGGCAAAGAAGTTTGAGGAAATGACAGGCAGAAAGTATGCGTTTTTTGAGGAATACCGAATGGAAGACGCGGAGTATGCGGTTGTGATTATCGGTTCGGCAGCAGGAACGTGTAAGGCTGCAATTGAGCATATCAGAAGTACTACGGGGAAGAAGGTCGGATTAATCAAAATCAGAGTGTTCCGTCCGTTCCCGGAAGAGGAGCTGGCGAAAGCGCTTTCGCATGTAAAGGCTGTTGCAATTATGGACAGAAGTGAAATGTTTTCTGCCACAAGCGGACCGCTCGGTGCGGAGGTAAGGGCGGCGCTTTATCAGGCAAAGAGTAGTGCAGAGACGGTCAATTATTTTTACGGGCTTGGAGGAAGAGACATTACGGTAGCTGATTTTGAGCAGGTATATGAGAACCTTGAGAAGATGGCGCAGACGCATGAGCCTGTCGGAATGTACGGGTATATCGGACTGCGCAGTGAGCAGGGCAAGGAGGTAAAACCTCCAAAAGACAAGGAGGTTTAAGTGCATGGAACAGACAGCATATAATTTTAAGGAAGTGATGAGCAAACCGGAACGTCTTGCTCCGGGACATCGTATGTGTGCAGGCTGTGGTGGTACAATTACGGTAAGAAATGTGCTCAGGGCATTGAAGGAGGAAGATAAGGCGGTTATCGGAAACGCTACGGGCTGCCTCGAGGTTTCGTCATTTATGTATCCCTATACGGCATACGAGGACAGCTATATTCATAATGCTTTTGAGAATGCGGGAGCGACGCTTTCCGGAGTGGAGATCGCCTATAATGTGTTGAAGAAAAAGGGAAAAATTAAGGATAATTATAAGTTTATCACCTTTGGCGGCGACGGCGGTACATATGATATTGGCTTTCAGTCGCTTTCGGGAGCGATGGAGAGAGGGCATGACATGGTGTATGTGTGCTATGATAACGGTGCGTATATGAACACAGGTACACAGCGTTCCTCTGCGACTCCACAGTATGCGGACACGACGACTACGCCTGCGGGAAAGGTTTCAGCGGGAAAGGTTCAGATTCGGAAGGATTTGGCGGCTATCATTGCGGAGCATCATGTTCCTTATGTGGGACAAACCACATTTACTTCTAATTTTAAGGATTTGTATACTAAGGCACAGAAGGCAATTTATACGCCGGGAGCGGCATTCTTAAATGTCATGTCGCCATGCCCGAGAGGATGGGGATATGAGTCAAGCGAGCTGATGAATATCTGCAAGCTGGCCATTGATACGTGTTACTGGCCTTTGTTTGAAGTGATAGACGGTCAGTGGATTTTGAGCTATGAGCCAAAGAAGAAGCTGCCGATTGAGGACTTTTTAAAACCGCAGAGACGGTTCCGGCATCTTTTCAAGAAGGAAAATGAAGAATTGCTTGGACGTTTCCAGGAGGAAGTAGACAGGCGCTGGGAAGAACTTCGAAATAAATGCAATTAAAAACAGGTATAAAAATGCAGGTTGATTTTTGGTTCAGCCTGCATTTTGTGATTGTTCAACCTGTTGGCGTACCGCTTCGATTTCAGCCTGCTTTTTGGCTTCGTCTTCCGCTGCTTCCCGCAAGAGTCTTTCATATATAGCATTTGCTTCTTTTACAATATCATCTTGTTCAGGTGGAAGAATCACATCTCCATTTTCAGTTTTTTTTTCCGCTGTATCCGCGGCAGCTTTTACAGATCCGCCGCCTGAGAGAAGCGAGTCAACTGTATTTTGATTGCTGGAGGTGCTTAGAATCGCATTTAGCGCTTCCTGCGTCTGCTCGTCAACGGGTTTTTTACCATATAAACCGGAATAAGAACCGGTGGCAGCATTGTAAACAGAGTCATCTGCGTTTTGCGCAACATCAGCAGCATTCTCTTTCGACTGCATCTCGAGTGCAAGACGTTTTTCCTGTTCCGCTTCGAGCCGGAGTGCCTCTCTTTTCTCAGCCTTTGAGGGCCAAACGCGGAAAGCTTCGGGATTATATGAAACTAACCACCATTTGATGACATGCGGATAATATTTTTTTAAAAAATATGCTGTCGCTGCATCCATAATAAATTCACACCATCTTTCAATGCCGTATCGGGCAAAAATTACACGAATATATTATAGCATATATTGTCTAAAAACGATACAAAAAATAAAAAATTCTATGTATAATTTACGTCTTTTTGTGCTTTGCATTCTATGAAATTCTAAATTTGAAATAAAAAATGTTATAAAAGTATAAACTAAATTGACAAATCGTGAAATGGTGTTATATTGAATGTAGAACAAATAAAACAAAAAACGATAGAGGGAGGAAAGCGATATGAATATTCAGAGGTTTACGCAAAAGTCGATTGAGGCAGTCAATACTTGTGAAAAGCTTGTGTTGGAATACGGCAATCAGGAGCTGGAACAGGAGCACCTTTTGTATGCGCTTTTGACAATTGATGACAGTTTGATTTTAAAGCTGACAGAGAAAATGGAAATCAATACGGATTATTTCTTAGAGCGTGCAAGAAAAGCGATTGAAAAGCGCGTGAAGGTTCAGGGTGGACAGATTTATGTCGGTCAATACCTGAATAAGGTGTTAATCAATGCGGAGGACGAGGCAAAACGCATGGGAGACGAATATGTATCTGTAGAACATTTGTTCCTTGCAATGCTGCAAAGTCCTAATAAGGAAATCAAAGAAATTTTCAGAGAGTACGGGATTACGCGCGAGCGGTTTTTGAAGGCGCTTTCACAGGTTCGGGGAAACCAAAAGGTTGTGAGTGACAATCCCGAGGCAACGTATGATACATTGGAGAAATATGGACAGGATCTGGTGGAGAAAGCGAGAAATCAAAAGCTTGACCCCGTCATCGGACGCGACAATGAAATCAGAAATATTATCCGCATTTTATCGAGAAAAACAAAAAATAATCCGGTTTTGATCGGTGAGCCGGGTGTCGGAAAAACGGCAGTTGTTGAGGGACTGGCACAGCGCATTGTGCGGGGCGACGTGCCGCAGGGATTAAGGGATAAAAAGATTTTTTCTTTGGATATGGGCGCGCTTGTGGCGGGCGCAAAGTATCGCGGTGAGTTTGAGGAGCGTCTAAAGGCAGTGCTTGAAGATGTGAAAAACAGCGACGGACAGATTATTCTTTTTATTGATGAGCTTCATACGATTGTGGGTGCAGGTAAGACGGACGGTGCAATGGATGCGGGAAATATGCTAAAGCCAATGCTTGCAAGAGGCGAACTGCATTGTATCGGTGCGACAACGCTTGACGAGTACAGGCAGTATATTGAAAAAGATGCGGCGCTTGAGAGACGGTTCCAGCCTGTTATGGTCAATGAACCGACAGTCGAAGATACCATCAGTATTTTGAGAGGATTAAAGGAGCGCTATGAGGTATTTCATGGTGTTAAGATTATGGATAATGCCCTTGTAAGCGCGGCAATGCTCTCGAACAGATACATTACGGACCGTTTCCTGCCGGATAAGGCGATTGACCTTGTGGACGAGGCGTGTGCGTTGATTAAGACAGAGCTTGACTCCATGCCGGCGGAGCTTGATGAGCTGCAAAGAAGGATAATGCAGATGGAAATCGAGGTTGCCGCTCTTAAAAAGGAAGAGGATCGGTTAAGCGCGGAGCGCCTTGAGGCATTGCAGGCGGAACTTGCGGAGCAAAAGGCGGAGTATGACAACAGAAAAGCACAGTGGGATAACGAAAAGACTTGTGTGGAAAAGCTTTCCAAGTTAAGAGAGGATATCGAGGAGGTTAACAACCAAATCCAGATTGCACAAAGAGAAGGAAATCTTGAGAAAGCGGCAGAGTTAAGCTATGGCAAGCTGCCGCAGCTCAAAAAGGAGCTTGAGGCGGAGGAGGAAGCAGCAGGCTCTCGTGAAATGCGCCTTGTACATGAGAGTGTATCGGAGGAGGAAATTGCAAGGATTATCTCCCGCTGGACGGGAATCCCTGTGACGAAGTTAAATGAGAGCGAGCGAAATAAGACGCTTCACCTTGATGAGGAGCTTCACAGGCGGGTTGTGGGGCAGGACGAGGGTGTTACAAAGGTTACGGAGGCGATTATCCGCTCTAAGGCGGGAATTAAGGATCCGGAGAAGCCGATTGGATCTTTCCTGTTTTTGGGACCTACAGGCGTCGGAAAGACGGAGCTTGCAAAGGCGCTTGCGGCGTCGTTGTTTGACGACGAGTCCAATATGGTGCGCATTGATATGAGTGAATATATGGAAAAGCATTCCGTATCGAGACTGATTGGAGCGCCTCCCGGATATGTGGGCTATGACGAGGGCGGACAGCTTACGGAGGCAGTGCGCAGAAAGCCATACAGTGTTGTGCTGTTTGATGAGGTGGAGAAAGCGCACCCGGACGTATTCAATATCTTACTGCAGGTACTTGACGATGGGCGTATCACAGATTCGCAGGGACGTACGGTAGATTTTAAAAACACGATCCTGATTATGACCTCAAACATCGGAGCGCATTATCTTCTGGAGGGAATCGATGAAAACGGAACTGTCAGTGAACAGGCAAAAGAGCTGGTGACCGGTGAGCTTCGGGCGCATTTTCGACCGGAGTTTTTGAACAGACTTGATGAGACAATCCTGTTTAAACCGCTCACAAAGGACAATATCGGTGGCATTATTAAGCTGATTCTTGCGGATTTAAATAGAAGACTTTCAGACAAGGAGCTTTCCATTGAGCTGACGAATCGTGCAGAAGGATATATCGTGGAAAATGGATATGATCCTGTGTATGGCGCAAGACCGTTAAAGCGATATATTCAAAAATATGTGGAAACACTGGCAGCAAAGCTGATTCTTGCAGATCAGGTAAGGATCGGGGATATGATACAGATAGACTTGAATGAGAACGGGGAAGAGCTGGTAGCTTTGGTGAAATAAAGAGAGCATAAAAATAACGCATAGATTAAAAACATGCGTTATTTTTATGCTGTGCTATATGCAACCTAAACAATAATTGCGTGTTTTAACAAAAATTCTTTCCAAATCGGATAATACTGCGCCCGAATATGTACCTGATCCCATGTGTAATCCGATATCAGAGAACCGTCCGCACAAAGGCGGCTCTCATTAATATCAATATAAAAAATATCCTTTTGGTTGGCGAGCGTCGCAATCAGCTTATTTCGCGCGGAAATATTTTCGTTTGTAATGTTTTCATCTTCGTTTGACTTGCTTTCCGTCACAAGCAGATTTCCCTGTATGAAAATCAGTGCATTAGGCTGAAGGCTCCGAATATCTGCCACGACTTCTTTATATTGCTTGAAAAAAGTTTCGGGTGTGCCCGTTCCGCATTCGTTGATGCCGACCATAAGGTATATCTTGGAAAATTCTTTTTCCGACAAAATTTCCCGTATCGACATTTTTTCATCTTCATAAGTGAATTTTTTCTTGTCATAATCATAAATTGAAAGCGAGTTCCTGCATAAAAAAGTAGCATTCTCAATGCCGGCATATTGGCTGATTCCCACTGTACGGGAATCACCGATAAAGCAGGCATCGTTAAAATAATTATCATCGGTCGTAGTAAAGCTGTACGTTCTGATCTCTGAGGACATTGCCTCCACTGCGGAAAGGTCGGTTTCGCTGATACGGAACGCAATGTTGCCAAAAAGCAGCGAATCATTGTCAATAAAGGATGTCGACGCAAATGCCTGGCTGCCCAACAGATCCGAAAGATATGTGCCGTCATGGATTGCCTTCATTGCCGTAACAAGCGGAATATTTGGAACCGTATAAGTGTCTTCGTTATGATAATACAAGGCGTTCCAGCGGGTGCCAAGCAGACTGAAAGCCAAAGATGATATTACAATCAGCGTAAGGAGCGCATAATTTTTATTATCACGCATAAGGAAAGCTGCCTCCAATAAATCTAAAATCTAAAATACAAAAACGGGTTGTTAATGCCGATGGCTAACAGGTAAACAGAGTACCAGAATACCACAAGCAGTATGAGAATTCCGAGCGCCTTGTCGCGTATTTTCTCAAAAAGCTTTTGCGGATAGCTGACAGAGAAAATAACACTTGCTATCAAAAGAGGGGCATATAAATTAAGAAGTCTCCAAAAATCGTTGAGTGAGGCAGTCGGTGCGCCGCTAAAGAACGGAAACATTTTTAATAAATATACACGAAGCTCGGAAAAATCGGTTATGGCAAAAATAATCCAGCTTACGGGAATATAGAGCATGACATATAAATGCGACAAAAGCCATGCAAATATATTTTTTCCGTTTAAAAACCGGAGTGTGATTGTCTTTTCAATGACTAAAAGGACAAAAATCAAAAGTCCCCAAAAAACAAAATTCCATGCTGCCCCATGCCAAAAACCGACAAGAAGCCACACAACGAACAAATGAAAAATAGTGCGCAGCGTTCCTTTGCGGTTTCCGCCAAGCGGAATATAGACATACTCACGAAACCAGGCGCCCAGCGTAATATGCCAGCGCCGCCAAAATTCCGTAACACTTCTTGCCATATAAGGATACCGGAAGTTTTCCGGCATCGAAAAGCCAAGCATGTCACCCAGACCGATTGCCATTACGGAATAACCCCAAAAATCAAAATAAAGCTGCATCGAGTATGCAAAAGCGCCAAGCCATGCAAGCGGCGTGGAAATACTCTCAAAGCCAATTGTGCACACTTCATTCCAAAGCGTGCCGATGCGGTTTGCAATAATCACTTTATAGCCTAGTCCGATAATAAAGGTTTTCAGTCCGCGGTCTATGTTCTGAATGGATATCCTGCGTTCTTTTAAAGCGTTGGAAATGTCAGAGTACACGACAATCGGTCCCGCAATTAACTGGGGGAACATACATATGTACGCACCGAGGCTTACAAAGGATTTGTCAGCTTTTACCCTGCCGCGGTATACATCAATGATATAGGATACAATCTGAAAGGTATAAAAGCTGATGCCAAGCGGAAGACTAACATTCAGAGTAAAAAACTGCCAGTTGACACCGCATGTTTTCAAAAGCCAATTGATATTATCGATAAAAAAATTTGCGTATTTAAAAAAAAGCAACAAGCTAAAATTGTAAAAAAGAGCAATCCAAAATAAAAAAAGTTTTTCGATCCTGCCCTTTTGATATTTTGCAATGCCGAGACCTAAAATATAATTGACAAGAGTCGAAGCAAAGATTAAAAATAAATAAAAAGGCTCCCCAAAACTATAAAATACCAAACTGCCCAAAAAAAGCAACATATTTTTACTTCTTGAGGGCACACAATAATATAAAGCCAGAAAGGCAGGCAAAAAAGCAAAAATAAAAGAAAGACTGCTGAAAACCATGAGCTCCCCCTAAAGCGGTTTTTTCCGTCCGATAAGCCGGCCTGCAATACATGCCGGCAATTGGCCATACCGCTGCGACAATATTATAACAAAAATACGGACTGAATTCTACTAAAAACAGACAATTTGTGTATACGAATTTTAGGCGGTAAAAGGCTTTTGTTTTGATACTTTTTACCAAAGATATTGCAGAAGGTATCCAAAATATGCTAAAGTAAGTTGAAAAATCAAAGATTTTTCAACTGGTAAATTTGAGCAGAGGCTCAAATTCGCAGGCTGTTTCAGAAATGACGGGGTTATGGAATGATAAGAAAGGGATGATATCCGTTGAAAAAAATCGTTTTTTTATTTCTATTACTGGTTTTGGGGCTTGCCGGCTGCGGTGACAAAACACAGCCCTCAAACGGCATGACAAGGATTGTACTGACAACAGGATTTGGCAGGGACGAAGTGTTTCGGATTGAAAAAAGCTCCTGTTCGCTTGCGGAAATTATGGTGTATCTGACAAACACGAAAAACCAGTATGAAAATACCTTCGGAGAGGAGATTTGGAACGCTTCTTACAACGGCGAGACGCTGGAAGGAAACATCAAGGATACAGTGCTTGCAAGAATGGCGCGGATTAAGGCACTGAACCTTCTTGCGGCGGAGTATGAGATTGCGCTTGAACCAAATGAGAAAGAACAGGCAAAGCAGGCTGCACAGATTTATTATGCTTCGTTAAATGATGTGGAGAAGAAGGCGATGTCAGTGGATGAGGCGCTGCTTTGTAAAATGTATGAGGAATATGCGCTTTCCGAGAAGGTTTATCAGTACCTGATCGCGGATATCAATCCTGAAATCAGTGATGACGAGGCGCGGACAATTACAGTGCAGCATATTTTGATAAAGACATACTCGTTGAATGAAAACGGGGAACGGGTAGAATATACGCAGCAGGCAAAAAGTGAAGCGTACCAAAGAGCCGGCGAGGCGCTTAAGAGGGCGCGGGATGGAGATGAATTTACGAGCCTGATTGCCGAGTATAGCGAGGATAGTAACGCCTCCTATTCGTTTATCAAGGGAAGTCTGGATCCGGCTTTTGAGGAGGCAGCCTTTAATCTTGGCACCGATGAAATCAGCGGGATCGTTGAGAGTGCACATGGGTATCACATTATCAAGTGCATTAGCACCTTTGACCGCGATGAGACGGACAGAAATAAGGTGGAGATTGTAGAACAGCGCCGCAGGGAAGTGTTTAACGAGGAGTATTCGGGGTTTGTCGAGGGACTTACAAGAAACCTGAATCAGAAGCTTTGGGATCAGGTTGCGTTTATCGAGGACGAGGAAGTGACAACGGACAGTTTTTTTGCGGTTTACAGAGAGCAATTTCAGAACGAAAACTTCATTGGTAATTCATAATAAAAAATTCATGAAATCATAATGAATTATAAAAAGTATAAACAAAATATTAATTATTAGCACTCAGGTGGATTGAGTGCTAATTTTTCCTTGACATTTATTTTAGCGGGGATTAAACTATGCTAAGAAGCAGATAAACGAAATCAGAAACAAAAATATCTAAGGAAGGAATGTGATTTTTCATGGCAGAAAAGAGAGGAAACTTATCAATTAACAGTGATAATATTTTCCCGATTATTAAAAAGTGGTTGTATTCGGATCACGATATCTTTTACAGGGAGTTAATTTCAAACGGATGTGACGCCATCACCAAATTGAAGAAGCTGGAGATGATGGGCGAGTATGAATATCCTGCAGATGTTAAGAGCAATATTCATATCGTTGTAAATCCTGAAGAAAAGACGTTGAAGTTTATTGATACCGGTCTTGGAATGACGGCTGACGAGGTGGAGGAGTACATCAATCAGATTGCTTTTTCAGGAGCGACGGACTTTATTGAAAAATATAAGGATAAGGCAAATGACGATCAGATTATCGGACATTTCGGACTTGGTTTTTATTCCGCATTTATGGTTGCCGATGAAGTGCATATCGACACGCTTTCGTATAAAGAGGGCGCACAGGCAGTTCATTGGGAGTGCGATGGCGGCACGGAGTTCACCATGTCGGACGGCAGCAAGACGGCAGTCGGTACAGAGGTTACGCTTTTTTTGAATGAGGACTGTCTGGAGTTCTGCAACGAGTACAAGGCAAGAGAAGTAATCAAGAAGTATTGTTCGTTTATGCCTTACGAGATTTATCTTGAGAAGGCAAATGCGCCGGAGGAGTTTGAAACGATTGACCCTGCGGATAAGAAGGACGATGATGTCGTTGTTGAGACCATCAATGAGGAGAAGGAAATTCCGGGTGAGGATGGAAAAGAGCCTGCAAAAGAAACGGTAGAGAAGCTTAAGATTAAGAAGCGCCCTGTGCCGCTCAATGAGACGCACCCGCTTTGGACAAAGCACCCGAACGATTGTACGAAGGAAGATTATATTGATTTTTACAGAAAGGTATTTCAGGATTACAAGGAGCCGCTTTTCTGGATTCATTTGAATATGGATTATCCGTTTAACATGAAGGGAATTTTGTACTTCCCTAAGATTAATATGGAGTACGAGTCGATTGAGGGCACGATTAAGCTCTATAATAATCAGGTGTTTATCGCGGATAACATTAAGGAAGTCATTCCGGAATTCCTGCTGTTATTAAAGGGTGTAATTGACTGTCCGGATCTTCCGTTAAATGTTTCACGAAGCGCACTGCAGAATGACGGCTTTGTGACGAAAATCAGCGAGTATATTACAAAGAAGGTTGCCGATAAGCTTTCCGGCATGTGCAAGACGGACAAAGAGAATTACGAGAAATACTGGGACGATATCAGCCCGTTTATTAAATTTGGCTGCTTAAAGGACGACAAGTTCTGCGAGAAGATGACAGACTATATTCTGTTTAAGAACCTTGACGGAGCATATCTGACACTTCCCGAGTGCCTTGAGGTCAAGAAGATTGATCCGGACGAGGCAGAAAATGCGGAAAATACAGAAAATACAGAAAGCACAGAAAATACGGAGAATAATGCATCTGCAACCGACGCGGAGACAGGCGAAAAGATAGAAGCCGAGGTCGTAGATGAGGACGGAGAGACTGTTGACATACCGACAGAGGACGAGGAGACAAAAGAAAAGATTATTTACTATGTGACAGACCCCGTCCAGCAGAGCCAGTATATCAATATGTTCAAAAAGGCAAAAATGGACGCGGTTGTGCTTCCCGACAAAATCGACCAGCCTTTTGTTTCACAGCTTGAGGCAAAAAATGAGGGCATTAAGTTTTCCCGCATTGATGCGGATCTTACGGATACCTTTAAGACAAAGAATTCAAAGAAGGTAGAGGAAGAGCTTGAAAAGAAGAGCGAAGAGGTTTCCAAGCTGTTTAAAAAGGCAGTGAAAAAGGATAACATTACGGTTAAAGTAGAAAAGCTTAAAAATAAGGATATCGCATCAATGATTACGGTTTCTGAGGAAGCGCGCAGAATGCAGGACATGATGAAAATGTATGCGATGCCGGGCATGGATATGGGAATGGGCAGAGAAGGCGAGACGCTCATTTTAAATGCCAACAACAAGCTTGTGGAGTATGTGCTTGAGCATCAGGACGGCGAAAATGTTGACTTGATTTGCGAACAGCTCTACGATCTGGCGTTAATCCAGCAGGCACCCCTGCAGCCTGAGCAGATGACGAAGTTCATCAACAGAAGCAATAAGATTATGCTGCTGCTTGCGAAATAAAACTGTCGTCTGACAGCGGTAGTAAATCGGTTCTATGAATATGTAAATAATACGTAAAAAACGGCTGACATGAAAAAGTATCATGTCAGCCGTTTTCAATTATTTTTTATAAATGCGGTATTACGCGAAGCTGTGTGATGCGGTCATCACTGATCAGCCATGTGCTTTCGCGGTCTGCGCCAATCACCTCGCAGAGCGTAGAGTACATACAAAGCTCCGGATTCCATAAATAATCACGTTCCTCATACATGCCTAAGAGCAGCTCTCTGTCAATCAGTCCGGTAAAGCCAAGCTCTTTGACGGGTTTTAAGCCAAGCTCAAAGCCAAGACGCGGATTGTAGGTGGAAATGATAATGCCTTCTTCTAAAATATCATGTATGATCACGTTTTCATAGCATTCTCTTACAACACCTACCATACGGATTTCACACGCTCTTGTGAGCAGCTCGTCCCGGATATCTGTCTGCATCAGGTATCTGCCGTCGTCTACAGGAAAGGTAAAATTCTCGTCTGCAACGTCGGAATACAGGACATAGCGGCCGATGCCGAGATAAACGGCAGAATACTCCCTGCCGTCATAGGTTACATAAAGACCGCCACGATACTCCCCCGTGGAAGTCCCTTCAAACTCAAAGCGTTCCCTCATATGTTATCTCCCTTTTAACTTATTATGTAAAGTTCTTAACTACTAACCATAATATTATATGGATTTCCAAAAGACAAGGGATTGAAAAAGAAAAAATCATAACAACACGCTGTTTTCTGAATTGTTTAAATATTGCAAAATGTTTCAATAATTGCATTTTTTGCAAGGACTTTTATAAAACGAGAAATTCATTGATAATCTTGTGATGGAGTGATAAAATAATTAGGAAAACGGGTTTTGATATACGAAAACCACGAATGAAATCAAGGAAAGGAATATCAATATGCCACAAACAGTAGAAGAAATATTGTCAGCAGCAAAAAGAGCAGGGGCTTCTGACGTACATATTACCGTAGGAATTCCGCCGAAAATGCGGGTAAACGGCAAGCTGATTATGATGGAGGGCGAGCGGCTTATGCCTGCGGACACGATGATGATTGCGGAGTCTGTGATGAATGACGTGCAGAAGGCGCGTTTTGAAGAGAAGGGTGAGGTCGATATGTCCTTTGCCATTGCGGGTGAGGGACGTTATCGTGTGAATGTCTATAAGCAGAGAGGATCGGCGGCAATGGCATTTCGTTTGGTGGATACGGTTGTGCCGGCGCCCGAGACGCTTGGTGTTCCGAATTCCGTCATAGATTTGTACAACCGAAAAAGAGGGCTGATCCTCGTCACAGGCCCTACCGGAAGCGGTAAATCAACGACACTTGCGGCAATTATTGATAAAATAAATAACAACAGGGAAGCGCATGTCATTACTTTGGAGGATCCGATTGAGTACCTGCACCAGCACAAATCATCAATCGTAAACCAGCGTGAGATCGGTTTGGATTCCATGTCCTATGCAAATGCGCTGCGGGCGGCGCTCCGCGAAGATCCGGACGTCATTCTTGTAGGTGAGATGCGTGACTTTGAGACGATTAGTGTAGCGATTACGGCGGCAGAGACGGGCCATTTGGTCTTATCGACTCTGCATACAATCGGCGCTGCCAGTACGGTGGACCGCGTGATTGATGTATTCCCGCCGCACCAGCAGCAGCAGATTCGCGTACAGCTTGCCAACGTGCTTGAGGCGGTTGTCTCGCAGCAGCTTATTCCGATGATAGACGGAAAAGGACGTGTGGCGGCATTTGAGGTGCTTCATACAAATTCGGCGGTCAGAAACCTGATTCGTGAGGGAAAGACACATCAGATAACAAGTGTTATGCAAACAAACAGGAAAATGGGCATGATGACGATGGACGATGCGCTTGTGCAGCTGTTCCAACAATATAAAATTGATAAGGAAATGGCAATCCAGTTTGCGCAGGATCCTGAGAATATTAAGAATAAGCTGTTTTGAGTTGGGGCAAACTGTATTTGTCGAAACCGGAAAGGAAGAATGATTGATGAGACCAAATCCAAAGCCGCAGGAAATATACAGGCACTTTAAAGGAAACGTGTATCAGATTATTACAATTGCGCGTCATTCGGAGACAAAAGTGAAAATGGTGGTATATCAGCAGCTTTATGCGCCGTATGAGGTGTACGTGAGACCGCTTGATATGTTTATGAGCAAGATTGACACGTACAAGTATCCGAACGAAAAACAAAAATATCGTTTTGAAAAGCTTGATATCAGAGGTGAGGACAAGGTTGATTCGCCAAAAGAAACCTCTGCCGAAACGTTAAGCCGGATATTAAACAGGGGAAAGAAGGAAAATGAAGCTGCACAGAGCATTTCCGAAACAGACGCAAAAGAAGAGAAGTTTGCGCTGGATCCGGGACTTGTCGAATTTCTTGACGCGGACAGTTATGAGAAAAAGCTTCAGATACTGAGTTCTCTTCATAATAGAATAACAGATGCTATGATAGATACAATGGCAGTCAGCCTTGATACCGAGGTGAAGGAGGGCGACATTGAAGCACGTTATGCGGAAATCAGAAACTGCCTGATTACGATGGAGCGGTTTGAATGCAACAGATTGCGTTAAAAGTGAGTTCACTTTGGCAAGAATGGAGATTAATATGAAATTATTATCTATAGCAGTGCCATGCTACAATTCATCGGCTTACATGAGAAGGTGCATTGATTCCTTATTACCCGGCGGTGAAGATGTGGAGATTATTATTGTCAATGACGGATCAAAGGATAATACGGCAGATATTGCGGAGGAATATAGGGAACGTTTTCCAAGTATTGTGAAGGTGGTAAACAAAGAGAACGGGGGACATGGCTCTGCGGTCAATGCAGGGATCGAACATGCGAGGGGCTTGTATTTCAAGGTGGTGGACAGTGACGATTGGGTAAACCAAAGCGCTTATATCAGGATTTTGGATACGCTAAAGGAGCTGCTTCAGGATGGAAAGACCATAGACATGTTTATCAGCAATTATGTATATGAGAAGGAAGGGGAAAAGCGCAAAAAGGTGATGAAATATCATCATGCGCTTCCACAGGAGCAGATTTTTACATGGAAGGACGTAAGGCACTTTCGTGTAGGACAGTATATTCTCATGCACTCGGTAATCTATCGGACAAATCTTTTAAGGGAGTGCGGCCTAAAGCTTCCGGAGCATACCTTTTATGTGGACAATATCTTTGTCTTTAACCCGCTGCCGTATGTGAAGACGATGTATTACCTTGATGTGAATTTTTACCGCTATTTTATCGGTAGGGAGGATCAGTCGGTAAACGAGCAGGTTATGATTGGAAGAATTGACCAGCAGATTAAGGTAAATAAGCTGTTGATGGATTATTATGTGAGTGAAAAACAGCGGATTATTGTAAACGGCAAGGTGCGGCGTTACATGCTGAACTATCTTGACATTATAACAACGGTTTCTTCTGTGCTGTTAATCCGGTCGGAGGTTCCTGAAAATCTGGAAAAGAAGAAGGAGCTGTGGAACTACATCAGGGAGAAGGACAAGTGGGTCTGGACACATCTGCGTTTCGGAATATTGGGGAATGCGATGCACCTGCCCGGAAAGCTTGGAAGAAAAATTACGGTGGACGGGTATAAAATCTGTCAGAGAATTTTTCACTTTAATTGACGAAAGCCTTGTAAAGGGAGCAAAAAACAGGTATACTTAAGAGACATTTTATAAAATATGGAGGAAGAAGATTCATGTATTCATTTGACGAAATAAGAAACGTTGATCCACAGATCGCGGACGCAATCGTTGCGGAACAGGAGAGACAAAACAGCCACATCGAGCTAATTGCATCGGAAAACTGGGTAAGCAAGGCCGTAATGGCAGCAATGGGCAGCCCGCTTACGAATAAATATGCGGAGGGGTATCCCGCAAAGCGTTATTATGGCGGATGCGATTGTGTCGATGTAGTAGAAAACCTTGCGATAGAGCGTGCAAAGGAGCTTTTTGGCTGTGACTATGCCAATGTGCAGCCGCATTCCGGCGCACAGGCAAATATGGCAGTCCAGTTTGCAGTGCTTGAGCCGGGGGACACGATTATGGGTATGAACCTTGATCATGGCGGACATCTTACACATGGTTCACCGGTGAATATGTCAGGAAAATATTTCAACGTAGTGCCTTATGGCGTGAATGATGACGGATTTCTTGATTATGATAAGATGAGGGCGCTTGCGCTTGAGCACAAGCCGAAAATGATTATCGCAGGTGCAAGTGCATATGCAAGAACAATTGATTTTCAGAAATTCAGGGAAGTCTGTGATGAAGTGGGCGCTGTGCTGATGGTGGATATGGCGCATATTGCAGGTTTGGTTGCGGCAGGACTGCATCCGAGCCCGATGCCGTATGCAGACGTCGTGACAACGACAACGCATAAGACGCTTAGAGGGCCAAGAGGCGGGCTTATTCTTGCCAATCAGGAAGCGGCGGAGAAGTTTAACTTTAATAAAGCCATTTTCCCCGGTATACAGGGCGGGCCGCTGATGCATGTGATCGCGGCGAAGGCCGTATGCTTTCAGGAGGCGCTTAGCGATGACTTTAAGACATATCAGCAGCAGATTATCAAGAATGCGCAGGCTTTATGCAAGGGCTTAATTGACCGCGATATTAAAATTGTATCGGGCGGTACGGACAACCACCTGATGCTTGTTGACCTCACTACATATGACCTGACGGGTAAGGCTGTCGAAAAGCTTATGGACGAGGCGCATATTACATGTAATAAAAACACGATTCCCAACGATCCGAAGTCGCCGTTTGTTACAAGCGGTATCCGTCTGGGTACGCCTGCAGTCACAAGCCGCGGCATGAAGGAGGAGGATATGGATAAAATTGCCGAGGCAATTGCTGCGGTGATTAAGGGACAGGAGAGTGCAGTGCCGCAGGCACGCGCAATTGTGCAGTCCCTTACGGAGAAATACCCACTGGATTAATTTACGAGAAGATATCAGTTGTTGCCGGAAGCGAACGGTAATTGTCGGCCTGACAGCAGGAGATGGAGCTTGCTGTCAAGTCAGGGCTGATTTAGGGGATCTATGAGAGACGAACAGATTAAGCGGGAGAAGCGCAGGCGCAGGCGCATCAGAAATCAGGTTTTTGCATATATTGTTCTTATGATGTTTGCGGTTGCGGTGCTTGCCGGGCTTTATTTTGGCGCAAACGGCATTGTCAGAACGATTAAGAATTACAACAAAAAAGTGAACGAGACAATCGCGGAGGCAGAATCAAACGCTGCGACAGAGCCTGAGAGTGATGTGCAGCAAGAGCAGAGCGAGCCTGTCACGACGCATGAAGAGAAGGAATATTCGTCTGAGTTGTCCGAGGATCCGTTAGGGGAGCTTGTCGATACGCTTTTGCAGGATATGACGATAGAGGAAATGGTGGCAGGCATGTTTATGGTGACGCCGGAAGCCTTAACCGGCGTGCAGACAGTCGTGCAGGCGAGGGAGGGCACAAAGAATGCGCTTGCCGAAAAGCCTGTAGGAGGAATTATCTATTCAGATAAAAATTTCAAATCCAAAGAGCAGTTTCAGGAAATGCTGGGAAACACGAAAGAGTTTTCTAAATATCCGCTTTTTTTTGCTGTGACAGCGGAGTGCGGAACGGATTTGCCCTTTGGAATAGAAGATACCAGGAAGGCGTCGGAGATTACGGATGCGGGCAGTGCAGGCGAAGCATACGCAATGATTGCGGAGACGCTGGTTTCGTATGGAATCAACATGAATATGGCTCCTGTGGCAGAGGTTGTAGCCTCTGACGGAGACAGCAGCCTTCAGGGAAGGACTTTTGGCTCCGATGCAGCGGCAGCAGCGCCGTTTGTCAATGCGTCTGTGCAGGCGATGCAGGAGAAGGGCGTGAGTGCAGTGCTGCAGAAGTTTCCCGGAACGACTACAAGCTTAAAGACACTGGAAGAGCTGAAAAACAGCGAGTTTTTGATGTATGACGCGGCAATAAAGAGCGGTACGGATTGCATTATGGTATCGAATATCAGTTCAAAGGGCGTGACGGCAAATGACACTCCCGACTCGCTTTCGGGCACAATGATTACGGAAGTGCTCAGGGGAGATTTGGGATTTACCGGTGTTGTGATAACGGACGCGCTGGATGATTCGGCGGTCACAGAGAACTACACATCTGCGGAGGCAGCGGTTGCGGCAATTGAGGCGGGAGCAGATGTTTTGTACCGGCCGGCAGATTTTGACGAGGCGTATGCGGGGGTGCTGCAGGCGATTGCGGACGGGAAAATTACAAAGGAGCGGATTCATGAGTCGCTTGTGCGCATTTATCGTGTGAAGTATAAAAGTAAGGTTTTGGAATAAAATGGAAATAATATAGCAAAAAACAGTTGACAGGTTGAAATACTTGTGGTAAAATATATTTTGTTCGTTAGAGTACTCTGATGAATTGTTGCATCAGAGTAAAGGTTGATGCGATAGTGGCGTAGTTGGTAACGCGCGACCTTGCCAAGGTCGAGACCGCGGGTTCGAGCCCCGTCTATCGCTCTTGAAAAGCTTGGAGTTTCCAGGCTTTTTCTTTTATGTGTTGCATTTATTGTAATATTTTGTCAGCTTTGGCAAAATGAATCTGTTACCGATCTCAATATGCCATTTTGTGTTTTCCCTTTTTACATGGCCCCAATCCTTCAATTCCTTCTTGCGCTCCATTGATTTTTGCTGTCCGTCATCATTTAAGCTGCGGAAATCGGTCAAAAGAGTTTCTTCGGAAGGTCAGATTAGATGAACGAAAAGGGCTATCCAACCAATCCATTAAGTACGCAGGGTAACAATTAAGGTTTTCAGAAAGTGACGCAATGGTTTCGTGTTTAAATTTTTTTATATCTCCACTTTCATATCGCTGTACAGCTGATTCTTTTACACCGGATTGTTCAGATATATATAAGTGTCAGGTTTCGCAGACCATATCAAAATTTTTTTAAAACACAATTTCCATCGTACTAGCCCATGCGTCGGGAGTTATGACGGAATCGTTGCCGTCTATCAGGATTAGACCGTTTGCGACACTTTTGGCGTACATATTGATCATGCGGACGGTATAGGGTTTTGCTCCGTCTGATGTGATGTGAATGTGGTTCCCGTTTCGTTTGATAGAAACGGATAGCTGAGGCTCTGCGGAGTCCCCATATACGTCTGCGTCAACGCGCATGTGATTGCAGAGCGCGTATACACGCAGTTCACAGCCCGCGTTGCGCTCTGCGCCGTTACTTTCTACGATTACGGAATTTTCACGCACTAATGTGATAGCGTTTTGGGATAAAACAGGTTCTTCAACATAGTCTCCCCCCAAATATTCCTTTCCCGTATAAAAATCAGTCCAAACACCTTTGGGTAGAAAGAAACGAGCTGTATTTTTCCCAACAGGTATGGGGATTATAATAAGGTTTTTATTCAGTGTAAATTGTTTGTCCAAAACAAGTGCCCTCTTTTCCGATTTTCAGATTATTTTGAAATCTATATAATAATAACATGAATTTGTGAAAAAAATCTATATTTTCTAATACTTTTCAATTGAAATGTGATAAAATATAAAAAAGAGCACTGCGGACATAAAATAATATAACGGTAAAGGAGGAATTTCTATGAAACTTACATTTGTAGGTGCAGACCACCAGGTAACGGGCAGCTGTCACTATTTGAATGCCTGCGGAAAAAATATCCTTGTGGACTGCGGAATGCAGCAGGGGGCAAATCCCTTTGAATGCTGTGAAATCCCCGTAGATGAGTCATTGATTGACTATGTGTTTCTGACACATGCGCATGTTGACCATTCCGGAAACCTTCCGCTTTTGTACGCAAAAGGATTTCGGGGGCGGGTGTTTACGACGGAGGCGTCAGCCGATTTATGTTCAATCATGCTGCGTGACTGTGCACATATTCAGATGCAGGAGGCAGAATGGAAGAACCGAAAGGCGAAGAGAAGTTCCGGTATACAGGCTGTGGAGCCGGCTTATACAATGGAAGACGCAGACGGGGTGATCCGATGCATTGTACCATGTGAATACAATAAAATTGTAGAGATCAGTGACGGGATTTCCATACGGTTTACCGATGTCGGGCATCTTCTCGGTTCTTCCAGCATCGAGGTGTGGCTGAATGAGAATGGCGTATCGAAAAAGATTGTATTTTCAGGCGACATCGGAAACAAAAATCAGCCGTTGATTAAAGACCCAATCTATACGGATGAAGCGGATTATGTAGTAATGGAGGCTACTTACGGCAACCGTTATCATGCTGTGGGCGAAAAGCCGGAGTATGTTACCGACCTTGCGGAAGTGATTAACAAGACCTTTAAGAGGGGCGGAAACGTGGTCATTCCTTCCTTTGCAGTCGGAAGAACGCAGGAAATGCTGTATTTCTTAAGAAAAATCAAGGAAGATAACCTTGTCCCCGACTTCCCGCGGTTTGAGGTTTATGTGGATAGCCCACTTGCAGTGGAGGCAACGGGCGTTTTCCAGAAAAACATTTACACCTGCTTTGACGAGGAGGCAATGGAGCTTGTAAGAAGAGGCATTAATCCTTTGAATTTTCAGGGGTTGAAGCTTGCAATCACAAGCGAGGAGTCAAAACAGATTAACTTTGACGAAACGCCAAAGGTCATTATATCGGCGAGCGGTATGTGCGAGGCAGGCCGTATCAGGCACCATTTAAAACATAATCTGTGGAGGCCGGAATGTACCATTCTTTTTGTCGGCTATCAGGCAGCAGGTACGTTAGGACGCGCACTGATAGAGGGTGCGGGAGAGGTTAAGCTTTTCGGTGAGGAAGTCGAGGTTCGCGCCGAGATCGGGCAGCTTCCGGGTCTTAGCGGTCATGCGGATAAGGGCGGTCTGCTTGAGTGGGTAAATGCCTTTGCAAAGAAGCCCGAGAGAGTCTTTATTGTACATGGCGAGGATATGACATGTAGTTTGTTTGCGGATTGTCTGCATGATGAATATGGACATAATGCGTATGCTCCTTATTCGGGAACAAGGGTTGATTTGATAACAAATGCTATTGAATACGAGGCGGCTCCGGTTGCACTCAAGAAACGTGCACGTACTGCATCTGATGTATTTGCAAGACTCATTGCGGCTGGTCAGAGGCTTATCGGCGTTATTTACAGAAACGAAGGCAGGGCGAACAAGGATTTGGCAAAGTTTGCGGATCAGGTGAATTCGCTTGCGGATAAGTGGGAACCATGAAAAGATTTTCTAAGCCGGCAAAAGACGCCGGATAAGAAAATCTTTTCATGGTGAAGAACGCCCAAATTGGGCGTTCTTTCGGTTTTAGCGAGGTTGTGAGGTAAAAAGTATGAATGTGATTGCAGCGGTGGATAGGAACTGGGCGATTGGGAATAAAAATGCTCTTTTGGTGAAAATACCGCGTGACCAAAAGCTGTTTATGGAAATGACAACAGGAAAGGTGGTTGTAATGGGAAGGAATACGCTGGAGAGCCTTCCACAGAAGCAGCCGTTGAAAAACAGGACGAATATCATATTGTCTTCCGACAAAAACTATGCAGTGAAAGGCGCGACGGTGGTTCATTCTGTGGAGGAGCTTTTGGGGGAGCTGAAAAAGTATAAAAGCGATGGGATTTTTGTGGCAGGCGGAGAAACTGTGTACCGACAGCTTTTGCCGTATTGCGATACGGCGCATATTACAAAGATTGACTATGCGTATGAGGCGGATACGTATTTTCCGAATCTTGATGAGATGCCCGAATGGGAGCTTGTGGCGGATAGTGAGGAGCAGACTTATTTTGATTTGGAATATTATTTTCTTCAATATCAAAAACGTGTTACAAAACCATGAAATATTGATATTGCTTTTATGAATTTTAGTGATATAATTAAAAATTAAGAGAAAAAAGCATTTCTAAAAAGTATTCTTACACTTGGAAAAAAGGAGAGATGAAACATGGAGAAGAAGGACTTAGACTGGTCAAGTCTTGGCTTCGGTTACAGACAGACTGAAAAGAGATATGTTACAAATTTTAAGGACGGTGCATGGGATGCAGGCGGTTTGACAGAGGATGCCAATATTGTCCTGAGCGAGTGTGCAGGCGTTTTGCAATATGCGCAGACCTGCTTTGAGGGCTTAAAGGCATATACGACACAAGATGGAAAGACGGTAGTGTTCCGTCCGGACTTAAATGAGCAGAGGATGCACGACAGCTGTGTACGTCTTGAGATGCCTGCGCTTCCCGAGGGGCGTTTTGTGGAGGCGGTAAAGCAGGTTGTCAAGGCAAATGAAGCATATGTGCCTCCTTACGGTTCCGGAGCGACATTGTATGTGAGACCGTATATGTTTGGCGCCGATCCGGTTATCGGCGTAAAGCCTGCCGCTGAGTATCAGTTCAGAGTGTTCTGTACGCCGGTAGGTCCGTATTTTAAGGGCGGAGCAAAGCCGCTTACAATTCGGGTGAGTGATTTTGACCGCGCAGCACCGCATGGTACGGGGCATATTAAGGCCGGACTGAACTACGCGATGAGCCTTCATGCGATTGTTTCTGCCCATAATGAGGGATTTGATGAGAATCTGTATCTGGACCCTGCAACACGCACAAAGGTAGAAGAAACAGGCGGCGCAAATTTCCTGTTTGTCACGAAGGACAACAAAGTTGTTACACCGAAGTCAGACAGCATTCTTCCATCTATCACGCGTCGTTCGCTGATGGTGGTAGCAAAGGAATATCTCGGCTTGGAGGTCGAGGAGCGTGAGGTTTTGTTAAGTGAGGTGAAGGACTTTGCAGAGTGCGGTCTTTGCGGAACGGCGGCTGTCATTTCGCCGGTCGGAAAGATTGTAGATCATGGAACGGAAATATGCCTTCCTGCCGGAATGGACGAAATGGGACCTGTTACCAAAAAGCTTTACGATACGCTTACCGGTATTCAGATGGGACGCATTGAAGCGCCGAAAGGCTGGATAGTGGAGGTTTAATGCGTTTTCTACCACAGGTAGAATGACAGGAGATTGTTTTTGTGCTAGGATTACGGTATAGAACAGTACAATGAAAGAAAAAATGGTGAAAAAATATGTTAGGAATTTATTTTGCAAATCTTTATATGAGTTATATAAGCGAATCAGCTCTGCTCTCACAGAAAAAAGAACAGAGTTTTATTCCTGTGCGCTCATATAAGATAAGCAAAATGCGAAGAAAAACCGGATGGCAGAAGGATAGATGACAGACAGATTTTGCCGCTATCAGATATGGATTTCTAAGAACCGCTTATCTTGTGTGGGAAACCGCATATGACAGGCGGTTTTTATTATTTATTTTACATTTATTTTATATACACCACTTTACAACTTATTAAAACAACCACAACACTGTTTAACCAGCCGTTGTAAGACTTTTATATAGGCACTTGATTTTATGCCTGTTTCGATATTTTGCAGCAAATTGGCATAAAATATCTGCTGACGTATCTGCATACTAAGGGCAAAACGAAACTCCTGTACGCTCTCGCCGCGATATTTTGAAAACTCTTTTTCCTGATAAGGCAGTATCTTCATTGCACAATATGCGACATTAATCAGGTTGACCAGCATTTCTATCCCTTTCTGACTGCGCACCATATAGCTGCATAATGACCAGAATGTCTTCTGCTCATAATAGCTGACCTCAATATTCCAGCGAAAACAATAGCACAGCATAGGGATAAACTCCATACGGCTGCTTCCGGTCTGGTTCAGGGGCGCCTTCTCCTGCCACGCACAAAATATCTGCAGCTGATGCGGGAAAATGGTGCTGAAAAACAGGCGCCGGGATCCCTTCATCTTTTCTGACGCTGTCACATAAGCATAGACTTCCCTCTGTCCAAAAAGATTTGTAAGAACCCTGCGTGCACCAATGTAATATTCCCCAACCTTTTCATCGGACAGAGTAAAATCATTATCAGGAGAAAGACGGTTCCCATGCTTGGCAGGCCTTCCTTTCTTTCCTGTAGGCTGTGGCGCAAGGTCATAAATTACGGAGTCATATCTGGCATTGCAGATGATATCAAGATTCGCATATTCATCTACAACACATACCAAATCTTTTTTTGCATACCAGCTGTCACAGAGGACAATTACATTTTTCTTGGAAAGGAAAACAGGCATAACCTGACGTATCATGGATGCTGCCAGCCCAAGCTTAGATAATTCTTTATTCCACATGCGGTATCCCAAAGGGACGGCAAGGTAAACAATCCGCTGATTTCTCCATACCGGGACACAGAGCATGAGGCTGACAAAACAATGGCCGTTGAGATAATT
>CAJTMC010000017.1 GCA_910577115.1 uncultured Lachnospiraceae bacterium | reverse complement strand
CTGCTTTGAATATCCACGCCCGCCATAATCCGGCAGAACACGAAGTGCGTGCATAATGACTACTTCATTTTTTGCGGCGTTGATTTGCCAGTGAACTGTATTATATGCACTGTCGCAATCATGGTTTAGAATATATGCTGCAACGATTTTATTATCTTCTATGCCGATAAATTGACATTCGCCTTTAATAGATTCCTCTACCATTGCTTGCGAGGGAAAACCACCTTTATCCCCGTTTGGCAGGAAACTTTTTTCACCAAGGACATCACACATTACACTGTAAAAAGACATTAGCTCTGTCAAATTGTCATTTGTAGCCTGTACAATTTTCATTTATTATACCACCTTGGTATGCAGATTTTAACTAAAATAGTTTACCACAGAAAAATTAAAATTTCCACCATCAAATTGAACGATAAGCCTTGATATAAAAGTAAAAATATTATCTTCTATGATACAGGACTGCTCGGATTTTGCATAGGTAAATACTATTCACCGGTTACGTTTTATGCGTGCGTTTTTGCGGAGAAGAAGATTTATTTTCTTTACAGTATTATGTATTTGTAGTGCAATGAAAACAAATTATATTTAATTAAAAGGGTGAAAAATATGAGAAAAAATATTATATATGAAATGACGCAATCGGAGAGCCTTGTCATGAATTATTTGTGGAGAGAGGGAGCAAAGATAAGGCATATCTCACGGTAAATATTTTGCTGTTTCTCGCGCCGTTTGCATTGTTAAAAAGAGAATATGCTGAAGCGATAAACAAATGTTTGTATCGTGAGACATGGTATCAGAAGTATAATGTTGTCAAAGATATCATTGAGCATACAGTTTTTGTCTATCGGGACGGTGTTTATCTGTCAAATGTAGTAATGTGCATGAAATCCCTGACAGGGTCAAAGTTCAAAGCAGAAAGTTTAGCAATGGGATAGGAATAAGAACCAAGCTTTTTACGCTGTGAATCATTCAGATGAGAAACAGCGTCAGAAATAAACTGCTGATATTCAGCATGCGTCTGCCAGTATTTAAGCATAAGCGGCACCTCCGAAAAAAAGTGTCTGAAATGTTTTTTGGAGAATATATTCAACAAAGTATACTGGAAAATGTGTGTATTATTCTAGGCTTATGAATTTGATGAAGGAAATTGTCTTTACGGAAAATAGGAAAAGTATAATGAAAGGGAAGTGTTCCAAAGGCTTCTCTTTTTTACACAAGAATGCATTGAAGGGTTTCAAAATTTATGGTATTATAAACAGTATGATAACAATTTAACATATAAGACACCGAATCACAACCATACGAGGAGATAAGCATGGAAGATACCGTACAAAAAGCAATTGAAGCTATAACACAGTACAGCACGAAATTTCCCCAAAAGGAATTTGATATTATACGCGCCAACAAAGAGGAAGCAACCCCTTATCTGCGCAGTGCCATTGATAGGGCGATTGCAGAGAAAAAAGAGATAGGAGAAGATGCTTCATTACATTTTTACGCGCTATACCTGCTTGCAGAATTTCAGGATAAAGAGAGCTTTCCGCGCATTATGGAGCTGGCGTCTCTGCCGGATGATACATTGGATTTCCTGATTGGAGATGCGGTTACGGAAGGTCTTTGTGACATTCTCTATTATACGTATAACGGGGATTTGAAGCTCCTGAAACAGACCATATGTAATGTGCATGTTGATGATTTTGCGAAGTCAGCAATGCTGGGTGTGATGAAACAGCTATACTTGGACCAAGTGCTCAGCAAACAGGAGTGGCAGGATTTTATACGCAAAATTGTATATGGAGATGAAGAAATCGGAGATTATATTTATACAAGTCTGGCTGCGACGATTTGTGAATGCCATTTTATGGAAATGCTTCCGGAGGTAAAGCGGCTTTATAGAGATGAACGTGTGGATCCTTATGCGATTGGCGAGTTTGAGGATTGCATTGATATGATGTTTTCTTATCGGACTGAGGCGAACAGTTGCATTTGTCCGATTGATGCTGCAGAAAGGCTGAAGCATTGGGCAATGTTTGAGCAGCAAGAGTCGGAGCTGGATTTTGATAAATTACAGGAAAAAGTATACTCTGAAATGCGTAAGGAGGATATCCGCAAAATGCGCAATGAAAGAGCGCAGAAAAAAATCGGAAGAAATGATCCATGTCCATGCGGGAGCGGGAAGAAGTACAAGCAATGCTGCCTAAATAAACCAAAGTCTTTGCTTGATACCATAGAGAGCAGGCAGGAACGGGAAAAATGGCTCGAATATTATCCGCCGGCAAAAAAAGACGACGAAGATGGGCGAATTTATTTAGAGGATTTTTTCAGTCAGGAAAGTATTGAAACGGACAAAATGATTTATCTTGCATTAAAGCATCGGGCAATTCCTATTTGGAGACCGGAGCGGGAAGATGTGGCAGACAAAAGAAAACGCGGTTACCTGACGGCAGCATGGAACCGTTTTTTGGATACCGTTGAGAAAGAGGGCATATCCTCATTTTCGGAATATGACGATAAACATTCGATACATTATACCTGCGCAGATTGGACAGGTGTTTTGCAGGAGTTGCTGCAGGAAGAGGACGAGGAGGGACTTTTGGGAAGCGTTCGTGATTTCTGCAAGAAAATGAAAGGATAAAAAAGGCAGAACATTCAGGGAAAGATCTGATGAAAGGAAGTGTCGGCATGGGAATTTATCTAAATCCAGGGAATAAGGGCTTTTGGGAATCACTCCGTTCCAGAATCTATGTAGACAAAACAAATTTGATAGCGTGTACGAATGCGTTTGTTAATACAAGAATAATAAAACCGCGTTGGCGGCAATACAGCAGCTTAAAGACAGGCATTACACACAGGCATTTGAGGGTTGCAATGGCGAGATTTTACTTGTTGGCATAAATTATGACAGAGATAACAAATCGCACAACTGCATCATAGAAAAATCAAAAATATAAGAAAATAAAAACGCTCGGACAGTGAAAACCTCCGAGCGAAATTTTTTATTGCTTTACAATTCCCTCAATTAATCCGACAATCGTATCAATCGAATCCCTCTGATTGCTGTTCTGCATGGCATCAATATAGGACTGACGCGTAAAATAAAGCTCATGTACTTTTTCAGTCAGCGTCACTGCCGTAAGATAATCCTCATCAGCCATCATCGCAAAGCCTTGTGATTCAAAGCTTTTGGCATTTAAAATCTGATCTCCGCGGCTTGCGCGGGCAGGGAGCGGGATCAGCAGACTTGGCTTGCGCAATGCCAAAAGCTCACAGATTGCGTTTGCGCCGGCCCTTGAAATCACAATATCAGCCATTGCAAACAAATCCTTCAAATCGTCCTTAACATATTCAAACTGCTTATAACCGTCCTTATTCAAAAGCAGATTATCAATCTTTTCCTTTCCGCAGACATGCACAATCTGAAAATCCTCCAAAAGCTGCGGGAGCGCCTCGCGCACAAGGCTGTTGATTCCGGCGGCGCCAAGACTTCCGCCAATCACCATGATAACAGGCTTTCCACCATGAAAACCGCACATGGAAAGTCCCTTTTCCTTACTGCCCTTTGTGAGCTCTGCCCGAATCGGGGAACCTGTAAGTACTGCTTTTTCAGCGGGGAGATTTTGCAGTGTTTCCGGAAAATTGCAGCAGACTTTTTCGGCAACGGGAATACAAAGGCTGTTTGCAAGTCCCGGTGTCATATCGGATTCATGGATAATGCAGGGAATCTTCAGGGAAGATGCGGCGCGTACGACCGGAACGCTCACAAAACCGCCTTTACTGAAAACAATGTCCGGCTTTAATGTTTTTAAGACCTGTTTTGCTTCTATAAAGCCTTTGATTACCCGAAACGGATCACTGAAGTTTTTTATATCAAAATAGCGTCTGAGCTTTCCTGTGGAAATACCATAATATGGAATGCGGTAATCCTCAATCAGCTTTCTCTCAATGCCGTCGTAAGAGCCAATGTAATGGATATCATAACCTAAGGTTCTAAGCTTAGGAATCAGGGCAATATTCGGTGTGACATGACCGGCAGTGCCGCCGCCTGTAAATACGATGCGTTTCATATTTTAAAGCCTCCGCTTTTTTATTGTTCAGTATTTTTTTTATTTTTATATAATATTCGTATAATTTTGTGATGTCATTCAAAGTTATGAATTTTCTTTCTCTTTGTATGCTTCCAGCGCTCTCGCAAACTGATCCGGGCAGGACGTTTCTTTCATACCGCACTTGATTCCTTTGAGCTTGTCAATCGCGTCATCCACCTTCATACCCCGTACAAGGCTTGAAATACCGCTTAAGTTCCCATTGCAGCCGCCTGTGAAGGCAACGGATTTTATGGTATCACCGTCAATTTCAAAATCAATTAATTTAGAACAGGTACCGCTTGTTTTATATTGCATAGATAAACCCTCCATTTCACGCTTTGCGCAGAACTTTTTGCTAAACAGGAAAATTCTGCCTGTTATTACTATAAAGAATTTTATCAGTGAAATCAAATGAAGTCAATACAGTTTCACGCAGGAGCGAATAATTGCGATTCCTGTCAAAAGCAGAAAACACAAGTCAAAAAAGGAAAAAATACAGGTGCTTTTAGATGAATTTGACGAACGATTTTTGGTCAAACCGTCTTGTGGCGGGCATTTGAATTGCGTATACTTATAAGCATAAAATATCGTGTGCAGCATGCAAATTCGGACATGCCTGTTCCCGCGGCTTGCTGCGCAGACGAAATGTTTTAAGGATTCGAACAGGTAAGAATGGAGGATAAAATGGCTAATGAAGTAATGAAATATTTTGATCACTCGTTTATTATTGTACTGACACTGATTTTAATGGGAATCGGGATCTTGTATCAGATTGCGATTGGCGTGATTTATCAGAAGATGATACAGGCAACGGACACGCTCTCGGGAATGGAGAATAAGCTTCTTGTGCAGTGCAAGGAGCGCTTTGTGAACAGCTATAAGTTAAATGGCGGCGTTCCGAATATTCCGGTGTTTGTGGACAAGTTTATTAATCGAATACGCGTTCTTGGTATGAGCATGAGCTTTATGAAGCACCTTTCGGGGCAGTTAATGCTTGCGGGCGTGTTCGTGGCAGGCTTTGGCGTGTGCAAGGGCATTGTCGAGGGACGGGGATTTATCAATTTGCTGCCGTTTTATATTATCAGCCTTTTGGGGATTTATTTGTATCTCAGCATTGCGTCGATCGTGGACATGCCCAACCGCAGAAGAATGTTAAAGACAAACATTACAGATTACCTTGAGAATACGGTTGCACAGCGTCTTGAGCATGGACTGATGGAGAAGGAAAAGCTGCTTTGGGAGCTTGCGCAGGAAAAAGATGCGAATATTATCGAGAAGGAGATATTTCTTCCGAAGGAGGAGGAAGCGCCAAAAACCGAAAAAACAAAAGAGCCTGTTTTCTCGGCGGAGGAGACGCGCGAGCTTGAGGAACTGCTGAGAGGGATTATTGCAAATAAAGTTTAATTATTGCCACATGTGCACAAAAAATTAACATTTCATTGATTTCCGCGGGCAACGAGTTAAACAGCCGTGCTTGCACGGATATTTAACGACTGCCGCGAGAGTCAAATGCCCAACAGGGTATTTGACTTGAATGGGAATATTTGATAAAATAGACGATATAGTAAAGCTGTTCCGTAAACTATGGGAAGGGACAGCCGGTGGTTTATACAAAATATGTGAATGTAAAGGAGAAGACAAATGAGCAAGGTAACGTTTGACTATTCAAAGGCAGCACAGTTTATCAGCGAGCATGAGGTTGAGAACATGAAAAAGCTCACTCTCGATGCAAAAGAGGTTCTTTTGGGAAAGAGCGGTGCAGGCAATGATTTCTTAGGCTGGATTGATTTACCTGTTGATTATGACAAGGAAGAGTTTGCAAGAATTAAGGAGGCAGCCAAGAGGATTCAGGGTGACAGCGAGGTTCTTCTTGTAATCGGTATTGGCGGTTCTTATCTTGGCGCAAGAGCGGCGGTTGAATTTTTGCGTCATGGTTTTTACAATATGGTGGACAAGAGCATCAGAAAAACGCCGGAGATTTATTTCGTAGGAAATTCAATCAGTTCTACTTATATTAAGCATTTATTTGATGTTATCGGTGACAGGGACTTCTCTATTAATATGATCAGCAAGTCCGGCACAACGACGGAGCCTGCGATTGCATTCCGCGTATTTAAGGAAATGATGGAGAAGAAATACGGCAAGGAAGGCGCAGCAAAGAGAATTTATGCGACAACAGATAAGGCGAAGGGGTCTTTGAAGAATCTTGCTACCGAGGAAGGCTATGAGACTTTTGTTGTTCCGGATGATGTAGGAGGACGTTTCTCCGTTTTGACAGCAGTTGGTCTGCTTCCGATTGCAGTCAGCGGCGCTGATATCGACAAGTTAATGGAAGGCGCGGCAAGCGGCAGAAAGCGCGCATTGGAGCTTCCGTTTGAGGAGAATGACGCAATGCAGTATGCGGCTGTCAGAAATATCCTTTTGAGAAAAGGCAAGGCAGTTGAGATTCTTTGCAATTACGAGCCGAGCGCACATTATGTATCCGAGTGGTGGAAGCAGCTCTTTGGCGAGTCAGAGGGTAAGGATCAGAGGGGCTTGTTCCCTGCAAGCGTTGACCTGACTACAGACCTTCATTCGATGGGTCAGTTTATTCAGGACGGCGCAAGAGTTATGTTTGAGACGGTTTTGGATATTGAGAAGGCGAGAGAGGAAATCACAATCGGCACAGAGCCTGTTGATCTTGACGGCTTGAATTATCTTGCAGGAAAGACGGTTGACTTCGTTAATAAGAGCGCGATGAACGGTACAGTGCTTGCGCATACGGACGGACAGGTTCCGAACCTTATGGTGCATATGCCGGAGGTGAGCGAGTTTTATCTTGGCGAGCTGTTTTATTTCTTTGAGTTTGCATGCGGCTTGAGCGGATATTTACTTGGCGTGAATCCGTTTAACCAGCCGGGTGTGGAGAGCTACAAGAAAAATATGTTTGCATTGCTTGGAAAGCCGGGATATGAAGAGGCGAGAGAGGCGTTGCTGAAGCGGTTATAAGTTCTTTATCTGAAGAATGGAATAGCGATAGAAAAGCCATACGCAGAAAATTTGTCTGTGTATGGCTTTTTATTCTGTAGAATTGGGGTGCCAAATTTGTGGTGGGGAAGGTTATTGACACCCTAATCCTGAACCATTTAAGAAAGAGTTTACGAAGTTAAATCTTTGAACACGAATCATTATGCATGTATTTTGTTCGCTGAATGGGATATCGTGCTTGCATATATTATTTGGAGTTTTTGACTTTATGCTCTGTCTTCAAATATTGATAGAATGTATCTGCTGCTGTGCTTTTTCTTCGTCCTTTGTCTGAAACGATTTGGATAGAGCGTGGAGGGATTGTATTGTTAATGCGGATTTGCACTAACTGCTGTTTTTCTAATAACGGTAATGCCAAATCTTCCGGCACAAAGCCGATTCCGAGATTGCTTTGAATCAACGGAATCATCAAATCTGAACTTGCGACTTCCATGTCAAGCTCCATATCCGTATCGTGTGCGATAAAAAAGTCTTTGTATAAATCATAAGTTGCGGTTCCCCTGCCTAAGCCGATTAAGGGGTAGTTTTTCAACTCCTGTAATTCCAGTTTTCTTTCGCATAAAATTTGATATTGTAACCCTCCGACAAGAATTTCGCGGAAATCGTATAATGTTTCGCATTGAAAGGATTTGGCTGCTTGAAAAGGGGTTGTTATTACCGCAAAATCAATTTTTCCGGAATTTAAAAATTGAATCAATTCCGGTGTGCTATAGTTGTGGACTTTGATGCGGATTTTGGGGTGGTTTGCTTTAAAATTCCGCATGGCGTCGAGCAGGAGAAGGTGCAGCGCTGTTTCTGTAGCGCCAAGCTCGATGGTACCGCTGCCGCTATCGGACTGCCCGCTGATTTCTTCCTGTGCGTTCATAAAATGTTTGTAAGCAATTTCTACATGGGAATATAATTTTTCGCCTTCTTCGGTCAGGCGCAGACCTCTTGGTTCGCGGATAAAAAGGCGGCAGTTTAGTTGTGATTCCAACAGCTTGATGATTCGCGTCACGTTGGGTTGATTACTTCCCAGGGCTGCTGCGGCTTTTGTAATGTTTTTGTATTTTGCGGCGTAGTAAAATATTTTATAGTATTCAAAGTTAATATCCATATATATTTTATATATCTCCTATATTATATATATATTTTTAATATTTTGCATGGAATAGTATAATGCATTTTAGATAAAAGTGCAATAAGATGTTGTCCGATAACGGCACCTATAAGAGTATGAATATACTGTCAACGCATTATTCTGAAATAATGCATGTTCTGCGTTTGCAACCGGTATTATTCGGAAGCTTTTTTAAAGTGTCGCAGTCAAGGTCGATTGCTATTGTGTTTTTCAATCGGTGCTATTCGGAAACGGTGTCACTGCAAATGGAAAATGGAGATAAAGATAGAAAGGATATGGTATTTGTGAATAAGGATTTGACACAGGGGAATCCGCAGAAAATTTTATGGGCGTTTTGCCTTCCGATGTTTGGGAGCATTGTGTTTCAGCAGCTCTACAATATCGCGGACTCATTTGTTGCGGGGAAATTTATCGGGGAAAATGCGCTTGCCGCGGTTGGAAACAGTTATAACATTACGCTGATTTTTATTGCCTTTGCATTTGGCTGCAATATCGGCTGCTCCGTCATTGTATCGCAGCTTTTTGGTGCGAAGAATTATAATGCAATCCGGACGGCTGTCTATACGACGCTGATTGCAAGCGGTGTTTTGTGCGGCGTTTTAATGCTGGCAGGTCTGCTGTCATGTGAAACGCTGCTGAATCTGATGAAAACGCAGACGGAGATTATGGCGGATTCTGCGCTGTATCTGCAAATTTACATATGGGGACTTCCGTTTTTGTTCTTTTATAATATTGCAACCGGTATTTTTTCTGCGATGGGGGACTCCAAGACGCCGTTTGTGTTCCTTGCAGTGTCGTCAAGTGCAAATATACTGGTCGATATTTTGTTTGTGAATAGTTTGTCAATGGGAATTGCCGGCGTTGCGTGGGCGACGTTTCTCTGTCAGGGAGTAAGCTGTATTCTTTCTGTTGTTTTGGTGTTAAAGCGGTTGCTGAAATTAAAGACGAGTGGAAGGGTTCCGATTTTCTCGGCGGCGCTGCTTGGGAAAATAGCGGTGATTGCGATTCCGAGTATTTTGCAGCAGTCTTTTATATCGGTCGGAAATATGATGATACAGGGGTGTATCAATGGTTTTGGCGTCAGTGTTGCGGCGGGGTATTCGGCTGCGGTGAAATTAAACAACCTTGTTATCACATCATTTACGACGATTGGGAACGGGATTTCTAATTTTTCGGCGCAGAATCTTGGCGCGCAGCAATATAAGCGGATTCAGGAAGGATTTCGCGCGGGATTAAAATTGGTATGGTGTTTGAGTGTTCCGTTTTTGGTTGTCTATATTTTTGGTGGGAAATATTTACTGCTGCTGTTTATGGATCAGACTTCGGAAGTTGCGCTGATGACGGGCAGGCAGTTTTTGTGGATTTTGTCGCCGTTTTATTTTGTGATATCCGCAAAGCTGGTGGCAGACGGTATCTTGCGCGGAACGAACGCAATGCGCCAGTTTATGGCAGCGACGTTTACTGACCTTGTACTGCGCGTGGTGCTGGCATTTGTATTGTCGGGCTGGCTTGATTCCGAAACCGGTATTTGGTGTGCGTGGCCAATCGGCTGGACGATTGCGATGGGAATTTCAATGTTTTTTTATAGTAAATTAGGCATTTGGGAAGCGACATTAAAAAAACAGTCATCGCAATTGGCTTGATAAGCATCTTGTTCTTGCATACGGCGTTTTAAAATATACTGTCAGTTAGTATTTTGATTCAGAAAATGCCCTTGCTGATAGTGAGAAAATCGTTGTTTTTCTTATATTCATTTGTTATACTTTACTTACGGTTACATAAAAATTTGATATGATTAGATAATAAGCTTTTGACTGGAATTTGTAAGTGCAAATATATTTGAAAGGGTGTGTTTTTATGGCATATGATACTTTGATTAGAGAAGCAAAAGACCTTTCCGAAGATATGATAGAACAGGCAATTGAATTTATAAGATATTTGAAGTATGCGTCAGAAAAAAAGCAGATGCAGCATTTTACGGGCAGTGAGCATACGATTCACAGGTCGGTAAATCCGCTGGCAAATGAATTGATTGCTATTGCAGATGACTTTGATGAAGTCCGGTTGTGGAGGGAAGGTTGAAGATGGAAGAATTAATAATCCGTCGCGCAAAAGAACGCGATATTCCTACGATTAATAAATTACTTTATGAGGTTCTCAAAGTACATAGCGATGTGCGCCCTGATTTGTTTAAAGTAGGCACTAAGAAATATACTGACGAGGAACTCAAAAAGATACTCGCAGACGACCAAACGCCCGTTTTTGTTGCGGAGAAGGACGGGAGCGTTGTGGGTTATGCGTTTTGCGTGCACCAGCAGTATATCAACAACAATAATATGACTGATATCAAGACACTTTACATTGATGATTTATGCGTTGATGAAGCTGTGCGCGGTGCACATGTTGGAAAAGCGCTTTATGAATATGTTATCCATTATGCAAAAGAACAAGGCTGCTATAATGTAACGCTCAATGTATGGGCGGATAACAAAAACGCCGTAAAATTTTATGAAAAAATTGGTCTGAAAGTCCAAAAAATAGGCATGGAAACCATTTTATAATGCAGGCAAAAAGCCATTACCGAGGGTGACTTTGCATGGATTTTGCCCGAAATTGTCAGAGTACGGAATCGTTTCGGGCAGGCATATCACAAAGGTAACGGTTTCCTGCTCGCTGTGCGCAGTGATTGTTCCGCCATGTAAATTTATGATTTCCTTTGCAATCGCAAGACCAAGTCCCGCGCCTCCTGTGTTGGAAGTGCGCGCCTCGTCTAAGCGGTAAAATTTTTCAAAAATCGCAGACAGCTTTTCCTTTGGAATGGTTTTTCCGCTATTTTGGAATGTGATGGTGATTTTGTCGTCTTGTTCCTCGGCGGATATGATGATTTCGGTGTCGGGAAAACTGTAAGCGGCGGCGTTTTTTAAAACATTGTTGAAAACGCGTGCGAGCTTATCCGAATCGCCATAGACGGACAGGTTTTCGTCAGCGCGAAGGACTGCGGTATTTCCGTTTGCGGCAAGGACAGGGGAAAGCTCGTCGGTAAGCTGCACAAGCATATAATACAAATCTATCGTTTCTTTATTCAGTGCAATCTGTTGCAAATTATAGCGCGTGATTTCAAAAATTCGTTGACCATGTTTTCCAAACGGTATCAGTATCAGGCGGGGGAATTGTTATGAGACAAAAATGGTTTATTTTATAGCTTGGAGTTTTTGCAGGGGCAGGTGTTGCAATTGCGGCAGCGATTTTGAACGTATATTCGATAGAACGGCAAAAGGTGTCGGAAATTTCTTTTTTGCGCGATGATGTGGCAGACGTGGAAGGAGAGGCAGCGGAGGAGCTTGAAGAAGAAGAGGCGTGGTGTTTGATTTTGGTGAATAAGGAGCATGGTATTCCTGATGATTATGCGGTAGAGTTGGTGGAGTTGTCAAACGGACAGTGCGTGGACAGGCGTATTTATCCGGCGTTACAAGAGATGTTTGATACGGCGAGGGCGGAGGGTGTTTATCCTGTGGTTGCTTCGGGGTATCGGACGGCAAAGAAGCAGCAGAGCATTATGGATGAGAAGATTGCCGCGTATGTGGCGGAGGGGTATTCAAAGCAGGAGGCAAGGAAGAAAGCGGAAATTTGGGTTGCGCCGGTTGGGACGAGTGAGCATCAGTTGGGGATTGGTATTGATATCAATGCAGATGGTGTGCGTTCAACGGGCGAGCAGGTTTATAAGTGGCTTGCCGAAAACAGTTATCGGTTTGGGTTTATTAAGCGTTATCCGGAGGATAAGACTGAGATAACGGGGATTATCAACGAGCCTTGGCATTACCGTTATGTCGGCAAAAAGGCAGCGGCGGAAATTTATCGCAGTGGGGTTTGCTTGGAAGAGTATTTGAGCAATTAGTTTAATCTAACTCTATGGAATCTGCTATATAATAATGAAAGCCTTTTTTTTGCAGTATGTTTCAATTTGTGTAATTAGATTGCGGTCGGTGGTGTATTCCAAAAGATAGACGTCCATTCCGTCAGCCCGACATGCTTCTATGTAGTCGGAAAAATAAGCTTTTTCTTCCGCTTCGTTCGTCCCGAAAGAAGCGGTGTCAAAGTCGTAGCTGCTGAATACGTCTTCCTGATTGACTGCGCTCATAATGTCCTTTGCAGAGCCGTAGGTTTGACGGTATTGTGTTATATAGGTGTCGCCTTTTTCCAAAAGCGTGGTTGAAAGGTCTGCGATGAATGCCTGTCATTTGGCGTCGGATACGTCGATCCATTTCTCTTCTTCCCAATTTTCATAATCTCCGAGTGTGAGATCTTCGTATTCCGGATAATAGTCCCGAAAGTTTTCGATGGAGCCGATATTGAGGTAGGTGTATACGGTTGTTTCGTTATTATGCAGGGTTTGGATGTCTTGCTTGGAAAAATATTGTGCGTCTATAACTACTGTTTTGTAGCCGTCTAATTTTTCTGTTTCGAAAGCGTTGATACTTAAGAATACGCCGTAGTCTTTGCTTACAGACGTGTCTTTGTTTTCAGACATGTTTTTGGTGGCGCAGGCGGTTGTGAAAATGGTGAGCAATAGTATGATGAACAGATTACTAAAAGTTCTCATTTTTGTCTCCGGATATTTTATAAATGGTAAGATTGCCAATTTGTTGGTTTGCTAATTTGCAACAAAATCGGGAAGTATTTGCTCTTCTAAAATTACCTTCCCGATTTATATGGGGCTTATATAATGTTTATTGCTTTTGATAAGCCGCCAATTGTGCTTGGAGTGTGGCGATCATGGCATCTTTTTCCGCAAGAGCAGCAGCAGTTTCTGCAAGTTTTTCATCTTTCATTTTAAGAAGACTTTCATAAGTCCGCAGAATGCGCTGTCCTTCCTCGCGCATTTCACACAGATACCGGACTTCCTCATTTTGATTCAGCTTATAGACAGTTTCACAGGTTTCTTTCAGAGCATTGTCCTTTTGTGCCAGCATTTTCAAATCCTCCCATGTCTTTGCTTTAAAGAGTTTTGCCCAATAGTCAATTTTATAGGCTTTGTCCTTCTCCGTTGCCAAGTGTATCTGATTTAAGTCTAACACATTTAAGGTGAAAATGTCATTATAAATGTAATGTTTTTTAATATTCATCATTTGGTTCGTTGCATAGAACTCGGGGTAATCGGGAAATGGAGAGAAGTTCAGAATGCCAATGTGATATGCAGGCTTTACCCTTGAATAGTCATCGCCGCTTTCAAGATTTTGGAAGATGCTGCAAAGATAAGAGAGGGAGCGGTTTGGCCAAAAATCCTGGTTTGCAACCTGCATTTCGAGATTGATAATTGACTTATCATTGAGAAGCACTTTGACATCAAGGACAAAGGTTTTGTCATTGAAGGCTTTGCCAAGCTCAATTGGATTTAGAATGGTAGTCGATTGGATTGCGCCGGGTGGCAGATGGAGCAGAGAGCTGATTAGTCCTTTCAGAACGATTTCATTTTCCTGCAATACGGCGCGAAACATGTAATCATTCATAAGCGTATAATCAATTTTGCCGGTGGCGTTTTGAAATGTAAATTGTTGAATATTGTTCATTGAATTTTCCTTTCGTTTGTGAATTGAATAGAATTGCAAGACGTTAAGACTTGAGCCTAGATATGCGTTAAAGTATACCATATAATTGCTATGCAAACAAGGTCTGTTTTTGACATTTCAGATAGGGATTTTTATGAAATCTATAGAAAAATCGTAACGATGAAGGTATTGAATCGTTACGAAAAATCTGACATTAACAGATATATGCATTTATAGCTGGCAATTTCTTAGTTAAGCGTGTTAATAAAATTTAAGAGAGCCAAAAACTGTTCGGAGCTAAGTTTATTTGATGCGTTAATTAATGCAGCCTGTTCGGGTGTTAAAAGGGTAGGAGCAGCATTGTCTTCAAGGAAAAATTGTGACAGTGTGATACCAAATGCGTCACAAATGCGTTCCAGAGATGGTATTGAGGGAATCAGATTTTTGCGATACCATGATGAGATTGTGGACTGTGTTAAACCGGAGCGTTCTGCTAATTGGTATTCTGACCAGTGGCGTCCTAATCGCAATGCTGTAATTTTTTCCAAAACATCCATCATAATCCTCCCACTTTTGCCATGTAATAATGATTATCAATAAAGATTGCGTTAATTATACTACGAGTTTGCGTTGCAAAATATTACGATATATCGCATAATTGGTTTGATAATGCGTAGTATATGGTTTTTGTGTGAATAGAGTAAGGGATTGTTTCATTTGTGTTTAAGGCACAAATTCACAGATTAAGAAGTACAGCCGCTATAAGAAATGCCAAAGAGCTGTTAAGAAATAAGGGAAATGAGAAGTCGCTGTGTATGGTAGGGTTATTGATTTTAAATTTATAGATAAATATAACAAGATAAGGAATTGCAGAATTGGTTTTAGCAGCGCGGGCAGCTTGTAGGAGAAAAAGGGTGGTTGCCTAATGTCCTATGGGTTATCTTGCGGTTAATCCGTCTAAATAGGCAGTTAGAAGTTCTTTGCCGCGATTATCTAAAAGGTTCCATTTGGATAATAGACGCCGCTCTTCGAGGGAAAGTTCAGTGTTTCTTTGAGGGATACGGTCGTCGGACAGACCTAAAATATAGTCGCTGCTGGTATTGAAGATTTTGCAGAGCTTTAGCAAAATCGCGACGCTTGGATAGTGTTTTCCGCTTTCATATGCGCTGACGGTTTCCTGAGCGACTTCTAATTCGATGGATAAGCGGACTTGTGTCATGTTAATTTCTTCCCGGAGCTGTTTTATTCGGTTCATTTTGGAAAGTCTCCTTTCGCTTTAGATAGATTTGATAAGTGGTTTGGTGTTAAGTTAGAGGTTTTTATTTTGGGAATTGTAATTAAAGTAATAATTTTTAGTGGTTGTATTTATAAAGAATACAGGTTATACTTGTATAAAATAGAGTATAATACTGTAATTATTATAGGATTAACACATAGTGAGACGTTGATTTGTTAAATAGGATAGGTTATTGGATAAAATAATAAGTGACATGGATTGTGGATTAACAGGCAAACAAATTATTTTATTGTGGAAAAATGTTGCGATAATTTGGGAGATTGTGGAAATAAATGTAAATTAGTAATAAGATGTGTTGTTATTGAATTTTTTGGTGGCTATGAGTTAGGCGGGTTTGCTTATATAAGCACTCAACAGAAATTTATTATCGTGAAAAAATTCACTGATATATTTTTTTTAAATGTATGTATGTCGTGAAAAAAGGAGGATGTCATATGAGGTGATGTGTAGTTGTACAAGGAAATTTAACAATAATAATAGGCTGTTTAATGTGGAAGAAATTTTAGATTTTTCCAAGTATTTAATTTAAAAAGTAGCGGAGGGTAAGCTTATGAGGAAAGTAAAAAGGATACATAGAATATTAGGGGTTTTGTTGTGTGTAAGTCTTGTGCTGCAGGAGATATCGCTGGATGCTTTTGCGGTAGAGGAAAATGGCAATGAAGAAACTTTAGAATGGTTATCAAAGAATGAAATAGAGCATAGTGAAGATGAAAGCTTAACGGAGGAAAATACAGAGGTTTGGGAAGCTGAGAGTTTGATAGAAACGACGAAGCAAGAGGATTTTCCTGTAACAGAGCAAATTTCAGAAATGGAAATGGATAGTGAAGAAGAGAGAGAAATAGAAGATGATGTGATTGAAACAAATGTGGAAAAAGAGGATCAGAAGGTTGGAACAGAACTGGAGACAGAGAGTGAAAATGAAGAAATGATGTCTGATGATGCAGTACTTCAAGATGGAAAAGTATTGTCAGGGCAGTGTGGTGATGATTTGATTTGGAAAATAGAAGATGGGACGTTGACGATATCGGGAACGGGGGATATGTGGGATTATACTGATACGTGGGATGATAATATAGGTTATATTACTACCGCTCCATGGGGAAAACATAGAGATAATCTAAATAAATTAATAATTAAGAATGGTATAACACGTATTGGAAATTTTGCATTTACTGCATGTTGGGATCTTAGTGGTAATTTATCAATTCCAAATAGCGTGATAAGTATAGGAGACGGTGCTTTTGCAGAATGTGATGGTTTTAGTGGCAATTTAGTAATTCCTAATAGTGTAACAGATTTAGGAATTGGTGCTTTTTATATGTGTAATGGTTTTGATGGCAATTTAATAATTCCTAATAGTATAACAGATATAAAAGACGGAGTATTTAGTGGCTGTCATAATTTTAGTGGCGATTTAGTTCTTTCAAATAATATATTAACTATAGGGGAAAGTGCGTTTGCAAGTTGCGGTTTTAAAGGGAAATTAGTGCTTCCTAAGAATATAAAAAGTATAGGCATAAGAGTATTTGAATATTGTCAATTTACTGGAAGTTTAGTAATTCCAAGCAGTGTAACCAGCATAGGCGTATGTGCATTTGAGGGATGTACAGGATTTAGTGGGGATTTAATAATACCAAGTGGTGTAACAAAAATAGGAAGAGCTGCTTTTCGATATTGTCGTGGTTTTGATGGGAGTTTGATTATTTCTGATAATGTAACAAGCATATCATCAGATGCATTTCAAGAGTGCAGTGGTTTTAAAGAAAAATTAATTCTTCCCCAAAATGTAAATTATATAGGGGATAATGTTTTTTCAGAATGTAGTGGATTTAGTCAGGAAGTGATAATTCCAACTGGCATAACAAGCATAGGAGATCAAGTTTTGTTCTCTGGTAAGCAACAATGTATGGGAGAAGATGTATTTCGTAATTGCACTAATTTAAAGGATATTTATATTACAGAAACTCTTAAGGAAATAATAAATAATCCATTTCAACAGATTGAATATAATGAAAATTATGGAGAGTACGGTGGATACGATCCAAGTACCGCCCGAAATTTAAATCTGACCTTCCACTGCCCCCAAAATTCCTACGCATATAACTGGGCAGTTGAAAATGGCTTTAAGGTAGTTGATTGGGATGGCACCACTATCGGCGGAGACAATCCTTCTGACGATAAAACCTCTGGAAAATGCGGAGACAATTTAACATGGAAGCTTGAAAATAAGAACGGAAATTACACATTAACAATATCCGGTACAGGCGCCATGTACGACTATGCCTTAGAAAACAATTCCTCCACAGCCCCGTGGACAAAGCAAATGCAATCAAAAACCGTCACCCTAAACATAGAAAGCGGCGTAACAAGTATCGGAAAATATGCCTTTTACAATTGTGAAGATCTTAACGGAGACATAATCCTCCCCAATACCATAGTAAGCATAGGCGACGACGCATTCTATAATTGTACAGGCGTTACAGACATCTACATTTGGGACACACTCACCCAAATAGGCAGAAATCCGTTCCGGTATTTTAATGCCTTGATAGGTACATTCAAAAACATGGAATTAACGCTTCATTGTATAAAAGACAGTTATGCCTACAAATGGGCGAAAGACAACGGTTTCAATGTCGAGGAATGGGACGGTGTGACAATTGATATTAAAAAGAATGACATTACCATCAACGGAAAAGGATATGCATATGCGCGGTTTCTGTTAAAGGACAATAACGGACAAGTCCAAAAAAATACAAAAATATCTTATCGTTTTGGCGGCAACAGCTATACGGCGACTTCCGACAAGGACGGATATGTCCAAATAAAAAGTGAAATGATATCTGACAACAAGGATACAAAAAAGCAAATTAAAACCACTGAAATCATCCTTGACCCAAACGGCAAAAAAGAAAAACTGAACAGCAGAGTTGTAATGGATGTCAAAGTAACGCCATTTACATATACGCAGAAGTGGAATGTAGGAGTATCTGGTTCCGTAGACCTTGGATTTGGTGGTGTTTCTGCAGAAATTGGCGCTGCCGAAGCAGAAGCAAGCCTTGGAAAAGCATATGCAACCGGAACAAGAAAGGGAACAATCGCATTAGAAATTGAACATTCCGGCAACGAACAAAATGTAAAATTGGAACAGGATTTTAATAGCAGAATAGGATTAAAAGCAAACGGCGGATCAGAGACAAAAGCAATCGTGCTTGGCAAGGGGATTGATATTGGTGTATTAAGTGTCAGCGGAAGCGCAGGGGTTGGTGCAGGTCAGGGGATTGGACTGCAAATTGATGATTACAATCCTGCCAACTTTAATGATAATCTGAATATTGGAAAATTCGCAATTGCCATGATAGGTTCCCAAACGGGAAATGGAATGCTGATTAGACTTGTTGATTTAATGGGATTGGACTTATATAACACATCGGATAAATCGGTTGGATTTTATGCGAAGGCAGGAGTAGATGCAGGAACAATCAAATATGGAGAAAAAGAACTTGGAACAATCAGAGGCACAGAAGGCAGCATAAATTATACCTATACGAACGGAAAGAATGAATTCAATAAAACGTTAAGCCATAAAATGGAGCTTGAAGAAAGTGTAAAATTTAATTCTGAGGTAAAACTTCCCTTGACGGACAAAGTGACTATGGCTGAGAATATTTTTTCTCAGGATTATTTAAACAGTTATGCAGTTGAACTGACAGAAAATTATGACCATTTGCCAAGAAAGTTAAAAATTGATTTGAAAACAGCGGATGAAAAAACACAGTACATAAAAGATAAAAAGAATACAAAAAGCCTGTCAGTTGAATTTGACGCAATTGACACGCAAAAACTGGAACAGGAAATTTTGTCGCTGCATCAATTAAAGCTGGGAAATCTACCGTTTGTTACAATGACGGCGGCAAAAGATAATTTATTGACGCAGATTGATAAGGCAGGAGTAAACGGGGAATATCATATCTCTCAATCTACTTCCGTTGGAGACAGCAAGGATTTTTCTCTCGGAGGTTCCCTTGGCGCAAAGCTAAAGCTGGGGATGGGAATAGAAGGTCTTTATGATTTGACATACAACACGGAAAATGGTATATACCAAAACGGTTCCATCATAAAAACAAGCGAGGTTTCAGATGTTTCTAATTTATTGGCAGGAACACAATGGAATGATTTTACAGACTTTTTCACAGATCCTGTAGAGATTGCACTGAATAACGCAAAGAATTTTATCGTAGATATAGGAGAAGCCTTTGCTGACGGTGTTGTGGATACCTATGTAACATTAAAGACAACGGCTGAAAATGGTATAGGCGCAATTGAAAAATGGGTACTTCATGTTGTAAAGATAGATGGTGGAAATGAAAAACAAAGAATGTTTAACAGCTACGGCATTATGGCGGTAAATGCAGCGCCAGGCGGTGACGTAGAAACGGAAAAGGTTGTGTTTACAATTGGCGATCCTTACTATGTCTATGTGACGGATGGAAATGAACAGACAATAAATGATTTTGAGAATTATCCTTTGGAGCTGACGTTGAAATATACAGATGAAATGTTATATGCTGCAGGTGTCAGCACAAACGAAGTAGAAAATATTTCTATCTATCAATATTCCGAGGAGTTGTATGGGTATGTATGCATTGGAGGAACGATTGACAGCAAAAAACAGGAAGTAAGGACAGAGATTAAAGAAGCAGGACAATACCTTTTGGCAGTGGATACTTCTGCACCTGCAATTTCGGAAGTGCGTATATCAGAAGGTACCAATAAGCCGTTGATTGCAGTTTATTTTGATGAAATGAGCGGATTTCAGAAAATTTCTATTTGCCTTGATGAGCAGGAGCTGATTGATGATTCCAATTGGAAAACATACTATAATGCTGCATGCTTCTGTATATCTTATCAAGTAGAAAAAGAATTGTCCGATGGAGTACACAGGCTTTCTGTTTATGCGGTAGACAGCGCAGGAAATGCCATGTCCGAACCTTTTGTATTTGAATTTTATATAGGAGAGGAGAAACCCGACTATGGCGACATCCTCCCTGAAGACATTCCTGCAGATGGTATTATTCCCGAGGGCTTATGGATTTCGGATGTAACCCCACAGGATTACACAGGTGCAGCAATCAAACCTGCTGTCAGAGTTTATGATTATAAGACATTACTGACAGAAAAAAAGGACTACACCATTTCATACAAAAACAACATAAAAGCAAACGATGCCAAAACTGCAAAAACAGCTCCGACAATTACCATTACAGGAAAAGGCAATTACACCGGAAAAGAAACAACAATATTTCAAATCCTGCCAAAAACCATTTCCGATGAAGATATCAATATTGATGATATTACCTTATCCTATAACAAAAAAGTGCAAAAGCCGACACCCGTGATTTCTTGGGACGGAAAAAAGTTAAAGCCAAAAACCGACTTTCAGGTAAAATACACCGACACCTCATCGCAAGCGTATCAGCATGTCGGAAGTTATAAAGTCCTTATCTCCGGAACCGGAAATTTCATAGGTCAGAGGGAGATAACGCTAACCATTACTGATAAGAAACTGATTGCAAAGACAAAAATAGACAAAATCAAAAACCAACCCTACACGGGAAAAGAAATCCAGCCGGAGGTATCAATTAAGAATGGGAAAACACCGCTAAAAAAGGGTATAGATTACGTGCTTAGTTACAATAACAACACAGAAATTGGCAAGGCATCTGTCACAATTACCGGCATGGGAGCGTACAGCGGAACAAAAAAAGTATACTTCAACATTACAGGCGGCTCGATTGCACAGGCAAAGATTACGGGATTGAATGAAAAAATGCCTTATACAGGCAGTGAAATCACACAAAACTGTAAGCTGACAATTACAATTAACGGCAGTACAAAAACCTTGAAAAAGGATACGGACTATATTGTTTCCTATGCAAATAATATTGACGCAGGAAAAGCGACAATCCTTTTCAAAGGAATAAACGGATTTGATGGCATACTGAAACAAAGCTTTATCATTGAGGCATTTGACATTAGCAGCCAATCAGACAGGGAATGTGAAATTAACATTTCCAAGACAGTGCCTTATGCGAAAGGAGGAAGCACCCCGAAGCCTGTTATTACGTTTCATGGGGCGGTTCTTTGTGAAGGTGTTGATTACGCGTTGAGCTACAAAAACAACAAAGAAGTCACGGATGAGGCTGTCAGTACAAATAAGAAATCAACGAAAATTCCGCAGGTAATTATAAAAGGAAAAGGGAATTATAAAGGAACGTGTACTTTGGATTTTCAAATATCCACACAGGATATTTCCAATCTGACATTAAATGCCGCAGATAAAATGTATCAAAATAAAGGCGGTATATATGGTACAAAGATTGTAATTGTGGATATTGACGGCAAAAAATTGTCTGCCGGAAAGGACTATGACAAAAATTTGACATATACATATGCTGCGGACACAAAGCTTTCCAATGATGTTATGAGAAAAGCCGGATCAGCAATAGAGAAAAATGATATTATGCCTGCCGGGACTGTCATTCAGGTTACTGCCACTGGAAAAGGCAGCTATAAGGGAACAATCAGCGGTATGTATCGTATTACAAAAGCAGATATCAGCAAGGCAAGCATAAAAATAGCGGATCAGATTTATACCGGTAAGTCCATAGAACCAAATGCATCAGACTTGACTGTAAAAATAAGCGGCAAAACGCTCGGCAGTGATTGCTACGAGATTGTGAAATGTGATAATAATGTCAATAAAGGCAAAGCGTTTATTACGATAAAAGGTGTCGGAGATTACGGCGGAGTAAAGACAGTTCCATTTAAAATAAAGGGCAAGGGCTTTTTGTGGTGGTGGAAAAAGTAGAAATAATGATTGATCATACGCATTGTGTGCACTATAATATAGGCACGCAATGCGTATAAGTTACAGGCTAAACTTGAAAATGAAAGCCTCATTGGTTAACCCAAAGGAGAATTTATCAGCTTCATTTTACTAATGGAGAAATATTGATTATTGAAAATCAGGAGGTGTTTTCAGAAGGTGATCTTATGCTTGTGTTAGAAATAGCAGATAATGTTAAGGTTTATAAAGGCATAAGATGCCATATCGGTACAGCGAAGTTAGTCTCCGCATATATTATAAATGGTATGATTGCTAATTTGAAACAAATTCGGGAAGTATTCGCATCTTTAGAATAATCTTCCCGATTTATATGGATCTTATAAAATGTTTATTGCTTTTGATAAGCTTCCAGTTGCGCTTGGAGTGCGGCGATCATGGCATCTTTTTCGGCAAGCTTTTCATCTTTCATTTTAAGAAGACTTTCATAAGTCCGCAGAATGCGCTGTCCTTCCTCTCGCATTTCACACAGATACCGGACTTCCTCATTTTGATTCAGCTTATAGACAGTTTCACAGGTTTCTTTGAAAGCATTGTCTTTTTGTGCCAGCATTCTTAATTCCTCCCATGTTTTTGCTTTAAAGAGTTTTGCCCAGTAGTCAATTTTGTAGGCTTTATCCTCCTCGGTTGCCAAGTGTATCTGAGTTAAGTCTAACACATTTAAGGTGAAGTTGCCATTATATATATAATGTTTTTTCACATTTATCATTTGGTTCGTTGCGTAGAACTCGGGGTAATTGGGAAATGGGGAGAAATCAAGAATGCCAATATGATATGCAGGCTTTACGTTTGAATAATCATCGCCGCTTTCAAGATTTTGAAAGATGCTGCAAAGATAGGAGAGGGAGCGGTTCGTCCAAAAATCTTGTTTTGCAACCTGCATTTCGAGATTTATGATTGTTTCATCATTAAGAAGAACTTTGATATCAAGAACAAAGGTTTTGTCATTGAAGGCTTTGCCAAGCTCAATTGGATTTAGAATGGTAGTCGATTGGATTGCGCCGGATGGCAGATGGAGCAGAGAGCTGATTAGCCCTTTCAGAACGATTTCATTTTCCTGCAATACGGCGCGAAACATGTAATCATTCATAAGCGTATAATCAATTTTGCCGGTGGCGTTTTGGAATGTGTTTCCTTGAAAGTCGTTCATCAGATCGTCCTTTCTTTTGTGAATTATTTCGAAGTAGTAAGATGTTAAGATATGTTCTAAATTGATTTCAACTGCAAACGCTGTATACACATCTTTAATTGTTAAGATGTTAAATATGTTTTAATTGATAGCAAAAAATGTATCACGATAATCCTTCCAAAAGAATTTACTTTGCAAATTCTTTCAATGCAATCTGCCGATCCTGCCATTTGTATAGTGCAGAAAATTGCAGGAATGTAAAACATTAACACAAAAAGAAAAGCCTTTTGCAATTAGGTGCATACGAAATAAATACGTTTGCCTCCAGTTTATAACACAGCATGAAACCGATTATATCATTAGCAATTTGTGAAAACAAGTGCAATTTTTGACATTTCAGCTTATTTTTTTAAAGATATCCTTTGAAAAGAATACATCTTATGATAATATTTACATAGAACAAAAGCGCAATAAAAATATATAAGCCGGAGGCACAAATGATTTTTCAATTTACAAAAGAAGGATTTTTAATCGATCAGACGGACGAAGCGAATCAATCGGAAAAAGAACGGTATCGGCTTCTATACCATGCCGGACTAAATGAACCAAAAAACGATGCAGATTCCACAGAACGTTATCTTCACTTGGTTGCGACAACTTTTTTTCAGCAGCTTATGGATATGCCTGAGCTGGAGCTTGCCAGAGAAAATATTCAGATAACCGTTTCCGAGGCGAATGAATCGGCGCTGTTACAGGCGGTTCCCTTTGCAATTGGATCGCAGTATATCGACAGGGGATGGCTGCAAAGGCAATTTGATAATCTTTTAACAATATTTGCCGCAGAAATATCCGCCTATGACGGAACCGTAGCGATGTATTTTACAGAAAAAAATCAGCAGCTTCACGTACCAGAACGTGTCTTTTTTCATCTTGTGGAAAATAACGAGGCGGATTACCCGTTTGCATTTTTAGCTACCTATGCAACACAGGATGAAAAGAAAAAGGTTCGTCATGTGCCATTAAAATATGCGCTTACAGAATATGAAAACGAACGTGAAAAACTTATGACACTACTGTCATGTTTGAACAAGGCAGCAGAACTATCACCTCTGATTGCAGGATTTATGCAGAGCGGAGAGCTTTTTCATCCGCTGCGTCTGACAGATGCGGAAGCATATGAATTTTTAAAAAGTGCAGAAGAAATTGAAAAGACGGGAATCCTTTGCAGAATACCAAACTGGTGGAGAAAAAGAATGTCCGCGTTATCCGTATCGATTCAGCTTGGCGAAAAAAAGGCGTCCATGCTTGGGTTTGACACATTGGTTTCCGTTCAACCCAAACTTATGGCGGACGGCGTGGAATTGACGCAGAAGGATATCAAAAACCTCCTTGCACAGACAGAGGGCTTGGCATTTTTAAAGGGAAAATGGATTGAAGTAGACCACGACAGACTAAAAAAGCTTCTTGACGAAATGGAACAGATGCCCGGTGAAATAAGCCTGATGGACGCGCTGCGCATGGAGCTTGGGACGGACAAAGCAAAGGCAGATATTGGCGCTTTGGTTTCAAACGGAAAGTGGCTTTCCGAGTTGCTAAGAAGCCTGCGAAGACCGGATACGATTCGGAAACGGGCAGTGCCAAAGGGATTTCAGGCGACACTTAGAGGCTATCAGCAAAGCGGCTATACATGGCTCAATTATATGGACGAATTGGGCTTTGGCGCATGTCTTGCCGATGATATGGGGCTTGGCAAAACGGTTCAAGTGCTTGCATATCTTGAAAAATTAAGAAAAACAAAAAAGGCTGCAAAAACGCTTCTGATTGTACCGGCATCATTGCTTGGAAACTGGCAGAAGGAAGTGCAGAAATTTGCACCCCAAATGGACTATACCTTACTGCATGGAAAAAGTATGGCAGTATTGGAACAGGAGCTTGCCGGACACATGGCATTTCTCACAATTACGACGTATGGAATGGTTTCGCGGATACAGGCATTGAAAGATCAGGAGTGGGACTGTCTGATCCTTGACGAGGCACAGGCAATTAAAAATCCGCTTACAAAGCAGACAAGACAGGTGAAAGAAATCCATGCAAGAATGCGGATTGCCATGACAGGAACGCCGATTGAGAATGATTTGACAAATTTGTGGTCTTTGTTTGACTTTTTAAATAAGGGACTCATGGGAACTTCACAGGAATTTCGGGATTTCTGTAAAGGCTTGGAATCACATCCGCAGGGATATGCAAGGCTGAGGACGATGATTTCGCCGTTTATGCTTCGGCGTGTAAAGACAGACAAAACAATTATTGCCGATTTGCCGGAAAAAATTGAGACGGTTGAATACGCTGCGATGTCGAAAAAGCAGGTTGTGCTTTACAGAAAAGTTGTTTCAGACATGGAAAAGAAAATGTCAGATGCCGAATCCGAAATATCGAGAAAAGGCATTGTGCTTGCGACAATTATGAAATTAAAGCAAATCTGTAATCATCCGGATCAATATTTGGGACAGGAGCAATATGCCCGAAGTGACAGCGGAAAGATGGAAGTGCTCAAGGAAATATGCGAAACCATTTATGAGAAGCGTGAACGTGTGATTGTATTTACGCAATTTAAAGAAATTACAGAGTATCTTGCCGCGTTTTTGAAAGAGATTTTCCAGCGGGAAGGATATGTCATACATGGCGGAACCGCCGTTGCAAAAAGGCAGAAAATCGTGGACGCATTTCAGGGAGAAGCGTATGTGCCCTTTATTGTACTCTCTGTAAAAGCCGGTGGAACAGGTCTTAATCTTACGAAGGCGAATCACGTCATTCATTTTGACCGCTGGTGGAATCCGGCTGTAGAAAATCAGGCAACGGACAGGGCATTTCGAATTGGACAGACAAAGGACGTACTTGTGCACAAATTAGTATGCAGAGGGACGATTGAAGAAAAAATCAATGATATGATTGAATCGAAAAAAGAACTGGCACAGAACGTAATCGGCTCCGGCGGCGAAAAGTGGTTGACAGAGCTTAGCAACGAAGAGCTGATGTCGATGCTGAAATTACAAATTTAAGGATTCATTGGAAGGGCAGGTAGAGATTGATGAAAAAGTATTGGGGCGAGATGCCATACTATGAACAGCCTACAACAGGAGAGATTAAGAGGCGATCCAGTGAAACAAAAAAGCGTGAGAAGGCAAAGGGAAAAGTGCTGGAGCCGGTTGTGATACAGGGAAGAAATATCGTAAAGAACTGGTGGGGAATGGCGTGGTGTAATAATTTGGAGCAATATGCCGATTATAGCAGCCGCATTGACCGAGGAAAACGGTATGTGCGGACGGGTGCGGTGATTGATTTAAAAATAGAAAAGGGAAAAGTTTCGGCGAAAGTGCAGGGAACAAGGAAAACGCCCTATAAGACCGAAATCCGGATTAGTCCGCTGTCTGAGGAACGCTGTCAGCAGATTATCGGTAAATGCGGAAAAAAACTTGAGAATGTCGAGGAGCTTTTGGCGGGGCGGTTTCCGGAAGAAATGGAAGAGCTTTTTTGCGGAAAAGACGGATTGTTTCCGAGTCCGCGGGAAATCAGCTTTACCTGCAGCTGTCCTGACTGGGCGCTGATGTGCAAGCATGTGGCAGCGGCACTCTATGGCGTTGGCGCAAGGCTGGACGACAATCCGATGCTTTTCTTTGAGCTGCGGGGAATAGAAATAGGACATTTTATTGATGTGACGTTGGCAAATAAGGTGGAAGCGATGCTTGCCAATATTGATATGCCGAGCAGCAGGATTATGGGAGAGGACGAAATTTCCGGGTTGTTTGGGGTGTTATAGTCAGATATTAAAAAACGGGAGGTTTCCCGTATAGAGTCTTTTTCGGCAATGACAGAATTTTTTTCTGGAAATGGGGAGAAATTAAGAAGACATTTTATTTGCCATGATATTCTGCCACATTGCAGAAGTGAACAACAACAATAGAATTTTGCAGATTGTAAACACAGCGATATGTTATATTGACTTTCCGCTTCTAAAAACGTATAATAATCCGTGGGGTTGACACTGCCCCGATTTTTTAGGAGGGAAAAGATTATGAAAAAGAAATTATTAGCACTATTGGTATCTGCCGCTATGATATGCAGCTTTGCCGGCTGTGGAAGTTCATCAGACGGTGCGGCAGACAGCGCATCGGTTGCATCAGGGAACGACGCATCAGAGAACGACGGCACGCCGACAGACACTGCTCCGGCAGAAACGACACCGACAGAAACAGACGGGGATACATATACCATAGGAATCTGCCAGCTTGTGCAGCATGACGCTTTAGATGCTGCAACACAGGGATTTAAGGATGCATTGATTGAAGAACTGGGAGAAGACAAGGTACGTTTTGATGAGCAGAATGCACAGGGAGATTCGAACACCTGCTCTACAATTGTAAACAGTTTTGTTTCCGGCGATGTTGACTTAATTCTTGCAAACGCGACACCTGCGCTTCAGGCGGCTTCAGCAGGAACGAATGAGATTCCGATTTTAGGCACATCTGTCACAGAGTATGGCGTGGCGCTTGATTTAGACAATTTTAACGGCACAGTAGGAGGAAATATATCCGGTACTTCAGACCTTGCGCCGCTTGACGGACAAGCAGACATGCTTCAGGAGATTTTTCCGGATGCGAAGACAGTAGGACTGTTATACTGCTCGGCAGAGGCTAATTCACAGTATCAGGTTGATACAGTAAAGGGATTCCTTGAGGAAAAAGGATATGAGTGCAAGTATTATGCATTTTCGGATTCCAATGATCTTTCTGCCGTAACGACAACGGCAACAGGCGAAGTAGATGTAATCTACGTTCCGACAGACAATACGGTAGCGAACAATACAGAGATTGTATACAATATCTGTATGCCGGCAGGGATTCCGGTAATTGCCGGTGAGGAAGGCATTTGCAAAGGCTGTGCAGTTGCGACACTTTCGATCAGCTATTATGATTTGGGTGTTGCGACAGGTAAGATGGCAGCAAAGGTTCTTACGGGAAAAGCGAATATTTCTGAAATGCCGATTGAGTATGCGCCAAACTTTACAAAGAAATATAATCCTGCAATCTGTGATGAACTGGGTATTACAATTCCTGATGGATATGAGGCAGTTGAAACAGAGTAAATAGCTATCAATTAACCGGCAGTGGAGATTTCTTTCCACTGCCTTTCTTGAAGAACAGAAAATTTGAACCGGCAGGAAGTGTTCCGGAAAAAATAGGGTCTGCCCCGCAAACATAGGAATAGCCGGATGGAGGAAACCAATGAATATTATGAATTTGTTTAGTGCGATGCCGGGAGCGCTTGCCCAGGGTTTGATTTGGGGTATTATGGCAATCGGCATCTATATTACGTTTCGAATCCTTGACATAGCGGATTTGACAGTAGACGGTTCGCTGTGTACGGGAGGCGCGGTGTGCATTATGATGATGCTTTCCGGCCATAATGTATTTGTTTCTATGCTGGCGGCGACGCTTGCCGGAATGCTTACCGGAGTTGTGACAGGAATATTTCATACATTTATGGGAATACCGGCAATTCTCTCCGGTATTTTGACGCAGCTTGCCCTGTATTCCGTAAACTTAAAGATTATGGGAAAATCGAATCAGGCGATTAATGTGGATAAATACAGTCTTTTGGTATCGCTGCGGTACATCAAAGGGGTTGCTTTTTATAAAAATTCCATCTTTGTTGTAGCGGCTGCGATTGTCCTGCTTGTTTTGATTCTTTACTGGTTTTTCGGCACGGAATACGGATGTGCGCTGCGTGCGACAGGCTGTAACGGAAATATGTCAAGAGCACAGGGAATTAATACGAATTTTGCAAAGGTTGTCGGACTGATGATTTCCAATGGTTTGGTGGGTCTTTCCGGTGCGCTGCTCTCGCAGTATCAGGGATTTGCGGATATAAATATGGGACGAGGCGCAATTGTGATTGGACTTGCGGCTGTTATTATCGGTGAAGCTGTGTTTGGAAAGGTGTTTCACAACTTTGGATTCAAGCTGATCGGCGTGGCGTTTGGTTCTGTACTATATTATATTGTCGTTCAGACAGTGATTTGGATGGGCATTGACACAGACCTGCTGAAATTGCTGTCTGCTCTGGTTGTGGCAGTGTTCCTTGCAATCCCTTATTGGAAAGGAAAGTATTTCCGCAAATTGGTTGTAAAGAAGGAGGGACAGGACAATGCTTGAAATCAGAAATGTGACGAAGGTGTTTAATCCGGGAACGGTGAATGAGAAGGTTGCATTGAACAACTTTTCGCTGACCCTTGATGATGGCGATTTTGTAACGGTAATTGGCGGAAACGGCGCGGGAAAGTCTACGATGATGAATGCGATTGCCGGTGTATGGCTGGTAGATTCCGGACAGATTATCATTGACGGGGAGGACGTGACGAAGCTTTCCGAACATAAACGGGCGAAGTTTTTGGGACGCGTTTTTCAGGATCCGATGACCGGCACAGCGGCGACGATGGGAATTGAGGAAAACCTTGCGCTGGCAAAACGCAGAGGGCGCAGAAGAACTTTGCGGCCGGGAATCAGTAAAAAGGAGCGCGAGGAGTATAAGGAACTGTTAAAAATTCTTGGACTTGGGCTGGAGGAACGTCTTACTTCTAAGGTAGGGCTTCTTTCCGGAGGACAAAGACAAGCGCTTACGCTGCTTATGGCGGCTTTGCAGAAACCGAAGCTTTTGCTGCTTGATGAACATACTGCTGCGCTTGACCCAAAGACAGCGGCGAAGGTGTTGGAAACGACGGAGTTCATTGTAAATAGGGATAAGCTTACTACGTTGATGATTACGCATAACATGAAGGACGCCATTACGCATGGCAATCGCTTAATCATGTTAAATGACGGGAAGGTTATTTTGGACATCAAGGGAGAGGAGAAGAAGAACCTTACCGTAGAGCAGCTGCTTCATAAATTCGGGGAAGCAAGCGGCGAAGAGTTTACAAGTGATAAGGCAATTTTGGGATAAATCTAAAATCAAAGGTGTTCATTTTGGACACCTTTTGTGTTAGTATAGGACTAAGGAAGACTGGAGAGTAAAAATAGCTGCTCCTATGTATCGGGACAGGAAAAAAAAGATATATATCCGTTGTAAAGAGCGGATATTTACTTTATAATCAGACTATAGAAATAAAAGCTTCACAGGGAGGTAAATCAGATGTATTTTTTGTTGTATGTGCCTTATATTTTGCTATTGGGAGTTATCCTATATTTCTTCATTTATAAACGGAGTAAATTCAAAAACAGGTCGTGGTCGGGAGCCTTTTTCTTTGAAAACGGTTGCCTGGTGCTCAATACAGGGGTGCCATATGCAATCCCATTTGATGAGATTGAGCGGGTGGAGCTGCACTATAATCAGTGGGAATTGGATCACCGTTGGTCATATGGCTTGTGGGTTTGGGTTATAAAAAAAGACGGAAAAACCAAGAAAGTATATTATAAAGGCTATCGCACAGCTAAGCTTGCTCTGCCCTCCGATATGAAAGCGGCTTTGGAGGAAAAAGGGCTGCGTGTTGTGATGGTTGACGGACAGAAGAAATAAAGGAGATACGCACCATGAAACTGGTAATATTAGAAAAAATCAGCTTGGGAACTGATTTGGACATTTCATTCTACAAGGACTTCGGAGAAACCACCTACTATGAAAACACCACACCCGAAGAAGTCGCACAGCGCGTAGCAGACGCAGACATCATCATCGCAAACAAAGCCCCGCTAAACGAAGCAACACTCGGCGAAGCAAAGCACTTAAAACTAATCTGCGAAACTGCAACCGGCTACAACAACGTAGACCTCGATTACTGCAAAGCACATGGAATCCGCGTGACAAACGTGGTAGGATATTCCACGCCGATTGTCGCGCAGCATACCTTTGCGATGGCGCTCTATCTCTTGGAAAAACTGCCGGTTTATGACACATATGTCAAAAACGGAAACTATGCAAATTGCCCGATATTCACCTGCTTTGAACCTTTTTTTGCAGAGCTTGAGGGAAAGGTCTGGGGTATTATCGGACTTGGAAATATAGGCAGAAAAGTTGCGGAAATTGCAAACGTTTTCGGGTGCCGCGTAATCTATTATTCCGCGTCCGGAAACAATACTTCAACAGAATATGAACGCGTAGATTTTGACACATTACTTGCAGAAAGCGACATTTTATCATTACACTGCCCGCTGACAGACAGAACGCAAAATATTATCAATGCAGACGCACTTGCAAAAATGAAGAAAACGGCAATTTTGATTAATGTCGCACGTGGTCCGGTGGTGGACGAGCAGGCGCTCTATGACGCGCTTGAAAACGGAACAATCGCTGCGGCAGGGCTTGATGTGCTGGTGAAAGAGCCGATTGCGGCGGACAATCCGCTTGGCAAAATCAAGGACAGCACAAAGCTTTTGATTACGCCGCATATGGCATGGGGCAGCCACGAGGCGCGGGAACGGTGTGCAAAAGAGGTTTATCAGAATATTGAAAGCTTTTTGAATGGAAAAGAGAGAAATATAGTAGTATAAAGTACGAAAAGAAATTCGAGTGCTCACAGCAAAGGCTGTTTCGCAAAGAATTTCTAAATTTTGTATCAGAAGAACACAAATACAGCGTTTTTCATGAGGTAAAATGACAAGATGGAACAGGATTTAACAAAGGGCAATCTTTGGAAACAGATATTGGTTTTCAGCCTCCCTTTGATGATTTCTAATTTATTACAGGTGTTATTTAATATGGCGGATATCGCCGTTGTCGGGCGGTTTGCAGGTTCGATTGCGCTGGGAGCGGTCGGATCCACGACAACGCTTGTGACGCTGTTTACCGGTTTTTTGATTGGTATGTCAGGCGGCGTGAATGTCCTGATTGCGAGATATTTGGGAGCCAAAAAGCCAAAGGATATAGAAGAAGCGACACATACGGCGGTCATTATCTGCCTGCTTACGGGAATTGTCATTATGATGGCAGGACTGCTGTTTTCATATCCTATTTTAAGGCTGTTACATACAAAGGACGAGTTAATTGCAGGAGCGACACTGTATCTTCGCATTTACTTTCTCGGAATGCCGGCGCTTGCCGTTTACAATTACGGCAACGCTGTGTTCAGCGCAGTAGGAAATACAAAGAAACCGTTGTATTATTTGACAACCGCAGGTATCATTAATATTATACTGAACTTATTTTTTGTCATCGTATGTCATTTGGACGTGGCAGGTGTTGCGCTGGCGAGTATTATTTCGCAGTATGTTTCTGCGATTCTCATTTTGAGTGCACTGTTTCGCAGTAAAGAAGCATACGGACTTCGGCTTTCCAAGCTCCGTCCGAACGCAAAAAAGGCTTCCGCAATATTGACTGTCGGTTTCCCTTCCGCCGTACAGTATGGCATTTTCCAGCTTGCCAATCTGTTTATCCAGTTTGGCGTAAACACATTTGACGCGACAATGGTAGCAGGCAATTCGGCGGCAGCCAATGCGGACGGGCTGGTATATGATGTAATGGCGGCATTTTATACGGCGTGCAGCAGCTTTATCGGGCAAAATTACGGAGCGCGCAACAAGGACAGGGTGCGCAAAACCTATTTTATTACGCTCGCATATTCCTTCGGCGCGGGCGCGGTAATCGGACTCACGTTAGAGCTGTTCGGACGACAGTTTTTAGGGCTGTTTACGCCGGAGGCGGCTGTGATTGATGCAGGTATGAAACGGCTTGTCATTATGGGATTCTCATACGCTTTTTCCGCTTTTATGGATAACGCGATAGCGGCGTCAAGGGGACTTGGCAAGAGCGTGGTGCCTACGATTATTGTTATTATGGGTTCCTGCGTATTCCGGATTGTTTGGGTTTATACGATTTTTGCATGGTTTGGAACAATACCGTCGTTGTACCTGCTCTACATATTCTCATGGAGCATTACGGCAATTGTGGAAATGATATACTTTAAAAGCGAGTACCGCCGTCAGGTGGCGGTTTTATAAGAAAGACTTCCAAAAATTCAAATGTGCAGTCTGTGAAAGGAGTATAGCTTTCAAATGAAAAATTTTAAAATAATTATTACGACAATACTAATGCTATTTGTATTTACGGCTTGCGGAAAAACGGAAAATCCGATTCAGCTGCCCCAGCGGGAGGATATTATATCAATCGGGGTTTCCGATGGCGAAAAATCGGCGTTTTCCCCAAATACAGAGGAGGAAGCTGCGGCGTTTATTGACGCATTTTATGCTATTTTATCTGATATGGAAATGTCCAACAGAGAGTCTATAACCGACGCCCCTGCAAATCAAGACTATATTACAATATCCCTAAACTGTGATGACAGCGTGACAACGCTTTACTATTACAAAGACAAAAATACGGAATATGTGGAGCAGCCCTATCAGGGCATTTATAAACCGAAGACATCGTTGGAGGAAAAAATAACGGAAATGTATCGTATCGCAGAGCAAAATTCCCCTGCAACAGTGACCTTTCAGGCTGTTGTGCTGGAATCCTCTGATACTTCTATTTTGGCAGAGCCTGTGGAAGGTTCTTTGGAATCCGATTCCTCCGATCAATTTCGGATACCCAATGAAGAAGGCATCAAGCTGCATGCAGGTGATGTTATCGAAATCGAATACGATGGGAGCATTTTAGAATCCTATCCGGCACAGCTTGGAGAAGTGTATCAGATTACCCTGATAGAGCAGGCAAAAGCCGATTCCATGTGGGATAAAATTCCAATGGTGCGGGTAAAGGATAAACTGTATTACGATACCGGAAGGGAAAGCACTGTCGAGGGACGTTGCGGCAATATGGACGGGCAAATAACGTCAACGGTTGACGGCTCCGAAATTCCGACGGAAAATGACCAGTCTAATTTTGGCAGCGGATTTGGGTACCAGTATGGAAGTGAAGCGAATACAATAGAGATTTTTATGAATGATAAGTGGATTGTTTTTGAATGCAGGGAAGAAACGTAAAACAAACATATGTTTAATGCGACGTTTCAAACGAAATGCATAGGAGGTAATTAGTATGGACGAACTTGCGATCCGCTTTTTGAATGAAGAAGGCAGCCCTGTTACACAAGAGGCAGTCTGCAAATTCGCGCATTGTAAATGAAGAAGGGAGATTAATTCTATGGAAAAAATAACAAGCTTTACAATTGATCACATCAAATTACAGCCGGGGGTGTATGTGTCGCGCAAGGACAAGGTAGGAGATCGCACGATAACAACCTTTGACCTGCGCATGACTTCACCAAATGAGGAGCCGGTGATGAACACAGCGGAAATGCATACGATTGAGCATTTGGCGGCAACCTTTTTGAGAAATCATAAGGAATATGGGGAAAAGACGATTTATTTTGGCCCAATGGGGTGCCGTACGGGATTTTATCTGCTGCTTGCAGGCGACTATGCATCAAAGGATATTGTGCCGCTGATGATAGAATTGTATGAATTTATCCGCGATTTCAAGGACGAGGTACCGGGGGCAAGCCCGAAGGACTGCGGCAACTATCTTGACATGAACCTCGGTATGGCAAATTACCTTGCAAAGCGTTATCTTGACCATGTGCTTTATGATATCAAGGACGACAGGCTTGTTTATCCGGATTAAAGCTGGGGGCTTTTCGAGCGGCACTGTAGGGTAAGGAATTATCAGTTTATTATATTGATAAATCGAGAGGGGATATGAAATGTTTGATTATGAAAAATTTGAAAATGATGTTGTCCGGCAAATGACAGCGGTTTTTCATCGTTGGACAGTTTTCACAAATTCGGATACCTATGAGTATACAGAACAATTTGATGAACATTGTGATAAAATCATAGAGCATTGTAAAAATGCACTCATCCGCTTTCGGCAGGTCATCAATAAAGACCATTCGGACGTGCTGCTGACTTTTAATATCAGAGAATATTTGGACGGCGATGAAAGAACGGAAATTTTCCAGGCAATAAACGATGAAGATGCCAGTGAGGAATACGCGGAACATATTGAAGATTATGCATAATTTGGGTCTCATGGGAAAGCGTTTAAAATGATTCAAAATGAAAATAAGAACATATTTCCCCAAAAAGGGAGAGAAAAAACAAATTTGGACTGACGGACAAATTTGCAGGTATAGAAAGGAGTAAGATTGTTAAAAATGAATAAAATAGGAATTATAGGAGCAATGGAGCTTGAGGTTGCTGAGCTGAAATCAAAAACGGAAGTGAAAAACGTTGTCGAAAAGGCAGGAATGAAGTTCCACGAGGGCATTTTAAACGGCAAAGATGTCGTTATTGTACAGTGCGGCATCGGCAAGGTGAATGCAGGAATGTGCGTACAGATTTTGGCGGACCTGTTTGATGTAGACGCTGTAATCAATACAGGCGTGGCAGGCTCGCTGCGCGCGGAAATCAATATCGGTGATATCGTCGTTTCCACAGACGCGTGCGAGCACGACATGGACGTGAGCGGACTTGGCTATGAGCCGGGCATTATTCCGCAGATGGAAACTTCGTTTTTCAAGGCGGACAGAACGCTTGTGGAGCAGGCAAAGGCAGTCTGCGCCGAGGTAAATCCCGAGATTGGCGTATACGAGGGACGCGTGGTGAGCGGCGACCAGTTTATTTCGGACGGGGACACAAAGGACAGGCTGATTAAGCTTTTTAGCGGTTACTGTGCGGAAATGGAAGGCGCGGCGATTGCACACGCGGCATTTTTAAACAAGATCCCCTATGTGGTACTGCGCGCCATTTCTGACAAGGCGGACGGCAGCGCGCATATGGACTATCCGGAGTTTGAGCGCGCGGCATCGGCACATTGCGCAAAGCTTGTAGAAAATTTGGTGACAAGAATCTGAGATATATTGCTGTTGCTGTACGGAAAGGATTTCGTGTCTGCATGGATTTAAGCTTGCTGCCGGAATGAAGTGGACAGTAACGCAATGTGGACAGCGTGAGGGATTAATATAAAAATGAGCACTTTTTTAGATAAACTAAAAAAATTAAAGAAATCCGCATTGACAGGGCTTGTAGGGAGCGTGACAGTGACGCTTCTATGGTTTATACTGTTTTGCAATGGAAATGTACGAACACTCGGACTCTCCATTTTGGGCGCGGCAGTTGTGATATTTGTTCTCAAAATCGCATATGACTTTGTAATAGAAAAAGTGGGAGTTACCAAGAAATTTCTGGCGAACGAACTATTTATCTTATTTGCACTGATTGCATTCTTGGCGACTACAATCTGTGCGCTTGCACCTGTGATGCTGTTTGCATCAGTGCATAATGAGCGCGCGGAAAAAAGCCTGAAAGCATATGCTGCAAACGGGAATGTTGAGGAGCTTTCCTTTGAAACGGCAAACGGCACACTTCATGGGTGGTTCCTGCATAATGCGCAGGGGAGCGCGCCTACGGTGCTTTATTTTGGCGGAAACGGCGAAGATGCGGCAGGGAGAGTGCTTCAGCTTTTTGAAGACAAAAACGTACGTTCTGTATTTGGCGGCTGTCATTTTGCATATATTGATTACCCCGGTTATGGAAAAAGCGAGGGCGTTTCCTCGGAGGAAAGCTTTAAGCGCATGGGTCTTAGCGCGTATGACTGTTTGATGAACAGGGACGATGTGAGCAAAATTACGCTAATGGGATACAGTCTTGGAACGGGCGTGGCAAATTATGTGGCAAGCGAGAGGCAGCCTGCGGGACTGATTCTAATGGCGCCGTATGCGGACGGTTACGACTTGTATAACAGTTATGCGAATATTTTTCATGGGCCGTTAAAGGCGCTTGTTAGCTTTAAAATGAAGTCGGTAAAATTTGCGGAAAAGGTAACTGTAAAGCCGCTGCTTATCGCTTCGAATATGGACGAAGAAATTCCCTATGAAAGCTCTGTAAGGCTTTTCGAGCAGTATAAAAAGGGCTGCAATTTTGTGACAATTGATGAAATCGGGCACAATGATTTTTGGAACACACAGGAGGTTTTAGACGAAATTGAAAAATACCTTGCACAATAAAATTTATCCCGCGGCAGTCATTGCACTTTTGGGTGCGGCAATCAGTCTGCTTGCATGTACCATAGTGGGCGCAAGAGGCGTGGTAAAGGGATTTTTGCCGCTTTGGCTGTTTTTGTTTTTTGGACTTTTGAATATCGTGCTTGGCAAGGTGCCCCATACGGCGCGGTGGAGGTGGTTTAAGCCTGCGGCATTTGCGGCAGCGGCAGTCGTGATCCTGTTACTGCTGGCGCTTTTCACATAATGAATCTATTTGCTATGCAATGAATGTGCCAAAACACAAATTCACATGTTGAGAAAGGAGTATGGTTGTTTCAATGAGCATACATTTTGGTGTCGATTACTATCCCGAGCATTGGCCGCGGGAACGCTGGGAAACGGATGCGCAGCTGATGAAGGAAATGGGTGTACAGGTTGTGCGCATGGCTGAGTTTTCGTGGTTCAAAATGGAACCGCAGGAGGGCGTATTCCAGTTCGCATGGCTTGAAGAAGCAGTAAACCTGCTTGACCAATACGGAATAAAAACCATACTTGGCACGCCTACTGCTTCTCCGCCTGCGTGGATTATCGAGAAAAATCCGGAAATACAACCTATAGACAGAGAGGGCAGGCGCAGATTTTTTGGCGGAAGGCACCATTGCTGTCAGTCAAACAAGACCTATCGCGAGCATATTGAGCGATTTGTGACAGCAATGTCAGAAAAATTTGCGGATAATCCGGGTGTCATTGGGTGGCAGATTGACAACGAGCTGGGCAATTCACATGCGGATTTGTGCATGTGCGGTTCCTGCCGGCTGCATTTTCAAGAATGGCTTTTACGGAAATACGGAAAAATAGAACGGCTGAATGAAGCGTGGGGAACGGCATTTTGGAGTCAGGGCTACAACGAGTTTGCGCAAATCGGAACGCCGCTGATTACGGCGGCAGGCGAAAACCCGTCGGCGATGCTTGACTGGAAGTGCTTTTGTTCGGATCTGATTGTGGATTTTGCAAAGTGGCAGGCGGACATTATTCGGGAAAAATGCCCCAATCATTTTATCACGCATAATTATATGTGCTTTGACGATAAGGTCAATTATTACGATTTAGGGGCGCTTTTGGATTTTGTGTCGAATGATGTTTATCCCGGCGGACATTGGCTAAAGCAGCCGCACCAGCCGGAATATGAGACAGCGGCGGCGCATGACGTAGTGCGCAGCTATAAAAAGCAGCCGTTTTGGATTATGGAACAGCAGTCGGGAATGGCAGGCTGGGAAATCATGGGAAGGCTGCCAAAGCCGGGGCAGTTATCGGCGCGGACAATGCAGTCGGTGGCGCATGGCGCGGACGCTGTTGTATTTTTCCGGTGGCGCACCTGTGCGATGGGAACGGAGCAGTTTTGGCATGGCATCTTGGGGCATAGCGGAAAGCCGGGAAGAATTTATCGGGAAGTAAAGCATTTGACGGAAACGTTTTCCAAACATATGGACGCATTGGAGGGAAGTATGCCAAAGCCGGAGGTGGCGATTGTGCACAGCTTCCGGCAGAATTATGCCTTTCAGATACAGCCGCATCATCCGAAGCTTACATATGTGAAGGAACTTTATAAGTATTACAGGGCATTTTATGAAAAGAAAATCCCTGTGGATTTTGTGCAGGATACGGACGATTTGTCGGAATATAAGCTGGTTGTTGCACCGCTTCAGTATTTGATGACGCCCCAGCTGGAGCAGCGTTATTTTGACTATGTGGAGAACGGCGGGCATTTGGTGCTGACCATGCGTACAGGCGTGAAGGACGCGACGAATTTGTGTATGACGGACAGGGAGCTTCCCGGACGGCTCGGCGAACTTTGCGGGATTACGATACCGGAGTATGACTGTCTGCTTGAGACGGCGGGCGGCGTGCTTTACGGGAAAAAAGAATACGTGGTGAAAAAATGGTGTGATATAATAGAGCCGGAGGGCGCTAAGACGTTGGCAGAATATTCCACCGGATTTTACAGGCAGTCACCGGCGATTACGGAAAATACGTATGGAAACGGCATTGCATGGTACGTCGGAACAGAACCGGGCGAAGAGCTTATGGAGGATTTGCTGGCGTACTTTGAACGGGTCAGCGGCGTCGGAACACTGGGAACGGCGGCAGACGGCGTGGAAATGATGACGCGTGAATCGTCGGATTTGGTTTGGCTTTTCGTGATTAATCATACGAATGATGAGCAGGTTTATCATCTGCATGAGTGGTATGAAATGGTTGAGGGCGAACGGGAAGAATTTTTGCAGCCGTTTGAGGTGCAGTTGTTTGTGAAGAAAAAGAAGTGAGCAGATAAAACGGCTTGCGAAAATAGAAAGGATACTACCGAAAATACTACTAATGGAGTATGGGAAGACTGGTATAAAATTGCTAAAATCAAGATACACAAGCTGCTTGATGATAAAAAATTTTTAAAAAGGAGGAAACAGTATGTATTTATTATCTCTTTTTGTGTTCATGGTGTTGGCAGTAGGTTTTATGGCAGTCGCCGGCGGCGGAGGTTTTCAGACGTTTAGCTATTTTATTGATATGCCAAGTATAATTATATTGATTTTGCTTCTGGTGCCGATGCTTTTGAGTGCAGGGGTTTTGAAGGACTTGAACAATGCATTCCGTCTAGGCGCAAAGCGGAGGACGCAGGCAAAACGGATGGAGCTGATACGCGCCGTGGAAGCAGTATCATTTACGATTAAGGCATTGTGGACTGCGGGGATATTCAGTGTTATCTTTCAGTTTAGCATCGCGATTATGAGGCAGGCGCCGGAAGCAAATCTGGCATTTCTCTATTTGGCAGTTTCCATGATACCGTTATTGTATACAACGTTTTTTGTGATTTTGCTGCTGCCTCTGCGGTCAAGGCTGAATATGCAGCTAAAGATACTTTGTGAAGAAAGTGTCAATAATGCCGGTGCCAATCATGTCAGTGCCAACAGCACCGGTGCCGGTGATTCCTGTGTCAATCATGATACAATGAATGCAGAGATTGTTAAGGCAGACAGTATCGGTGCGGTGAACGGCAGAATGCAGGCGATTGAACAGAAGCATGAGGAGTTTAGCAGTAAAAGGGTGGAATGATTATGAGGAGAAAAGGGCAGGTGTTGGTTTCTCTTATTCTGTATATCCTTATTCTTGCGGGCGCACTTCATTTTAACCTGTGGAAACTGATTGATATCAGACTGCTTCTTCTTATGGTTTTGGGAACAGTAGTCTTGACGCTGCCGTTTTATGAGAAGGGTATCAGCCGCGGGGAGATTTGCTATATATTTGGGAGAAAGGCAATTGAAGCAGGATTTATACAAACGTTTTTGCTGCTGTTTGTGGAGCTGCAAAATTACGAGGACAGAAGCATGTTTTTGCATGATATCGCGATGAGCTTTCGGCCTCTACTGTATGGTTTTTGCATGTTAATTCTCTTTTCGGAGAAGCGTGAGGAGCAGAAGCGTGAAGAATCGGAACAGGTGAAAAGCCGTGTAGAAAATGAGGAAAAAGCGGGATTGAATGTTACAGAGAAATTGAAGGCTTACGGACTGACAAAGCGCGAGCTTGAGATTGCAGGTCTGATTGCGGAGGGAAAGTCAAACGGTGAGATTGCCGAACAGCTCTACATATCGGAAACCACCGTGAAAAAGCATGTTTCGAATATTTTTGAAAAGATGGGAATTGGCAGGCGTGAGGAAATATTGCGGATTGCGCTTGACGGGAAAGAATGACAGATTGGGTTAAAAACGCTTAAAGTTTTATTTGGTAAGAAGCTTTAAGCGTTTTTTATGGCAATAGAAGGTTTTGGAATATAGTTATTGCTATATAGGAAAATTTTGGATAAACAGTATAAAACAGTTGACAACAGTTGTCGGCTGTTTTATACTGTTTATATCAATGGAAAAATTGAAAAATCAGAGATTTTTTAATTGGCAAATTTGTGCAAAGGTATATATACCAAAAAGTACATGTGTTTTGATGTCAGGAATTTGCGACTGTTGATAAGCATGGAGGATTCTTATGAACTTAATTATTAATCACAACGCAATGCAGCCTATCTATGAGCAGATTGTAAGCAGGATAAAGGACAAAATTGTACATGGGGAGCTTTTGGAGGAAGCGATGCTGCCGTCTGTCAGAACCTTGGCAAAAGACTTAAAGGTGAGTGCGCTGACGGTGAAAAAGGCATATGACCAGCTTGAGGTGGAGGGTTTTATTGTCACGGTACATGGAAAGGGCAGCTTTGTGACATGCGCAAATCAGGCGCAGATCTTAGAGGAAAGTAAAAAAGAAGTGGAGGCGGAGTTTGAAAGTGCGATCAGGAAGGCGAGAAGCTGCGGACTTGGGAATGATGATATCAGGGAGATGTTTGAGATTGTGCTTTTGGATAGTTAGAATCGACAAATTTGTGAGAAAGCACAAATTCGCAGACTGTGGCACTATATAGAATTATGGAAGGGAATGATTGTTATGGTAAAGTTCAACAATGTAAAAAAACAATATAAGGACTTCTGCTTAGACTGTTCGATAGAAATCCCAAAGGGACAGATAACGGGAATCATCGGAAGAAACGGAGCAGGGAAAACGACAGCGTTCAAAGCGATGCTGGGACTGATAAAAATTGACGGCGGTACAATAGAGCTGTTTGGGAAAGACGTGCAGAAGCTGACGGCACAGGATCGGCAAAGGATTGGCGTGGTGCTTGCGGACTCGGGATTTTGCGGATACCTTACAATAAAGGACTATGCACCGATGCTTGCCGCGATGTACAGTGACTTTTCAAAAGAAAAATTTGTATCGGAATGTGAGCGCATGGAGCTGCCAATCAATAAGAAAATCAAAGACTTTTCAACGGGAATGAAGCATAAGCTGCTAATCCTTACGGCATTATCCCATAATGCGGATTTGCTGGTGCTTGATGAACCGACCGCCGGACTTGACGTGATTGTGCGGGACGAGATTCTTGAAATGCTGCAGGATTATATGAAAACGGAGGAGCGCAGTATTATTATAAGTTCCCATATATCAAGCGATTTGGAGGGAATTTGTGACGATATTTATATGATTGACAACGGTAAGATTGTGATGCATGAAGATACGGACGAGATTTTGGGCAGCTATGGTCTGATTAAGGTGACACGCAATCAGTTTGAAAAACTGGATAAAACATATGTTCTAAAAAGCTTTGAGGCAGATTTCGGATATAACTGTATCACCAACCAAAAGCAGTTTTACTTGGAGAACTATCCGGATATCGTGATTGAAAACGGCAGTTTGGATTTGATGATGAGAATGTTTTTGCAGAAATGAACAAGGACAGCGTTATAAAACGGAGGGTTGATAGTGTGAAAAACAAATGTTTCGCACAACAAATTTGTGCTTCGTGCACAAATTCGCAGGTTAAGAAAGGAGCAAGGTTATTTTTATGAAAGGTTTACTAATCAAAGATTTTAATTTGCTGAAAAAGCGCGGGATTTTTTTCTTAGTATTCATTGCAGGTTATGCGGTATATCAATTAGGGACATTCAACAGTGAAGCGGCGGTCGGTTTTGCGACATTAATGATTGGCGTTTTTTCACTCACCACGATCAATTATGACGAATATGAAAACGGAATGCTGTTTCTATTCACCCTGCCGTTTCGAAGAATTGATTATGTACGTGAAAAATACATATTTGGTTTTCTCAGTGCAACGATTACATGGATTATTATGGGGGCGGCATGTTTTCTTTTTGACATACTGATATGGAAAGAAGACAGCGGAGATTCTTGGCGTAAACTGGTATTCTGTGTGTCATATCTAATTGTCGTATATTTTATCGTATCGCTTCAAATAGCGTTGAAGTTAAAGTTTGCGGAAAGAAGCGGCACTGTTATGATGATCTTTGCCGCAATCATTGGTGCGTTTGGGTCAATCGCTTATATGCAACTGGAATTTGGGGAAAGATTTGTCATATTAAGCTTAAATTGGAATATCGTGGTACCAGTAGCAGCGCTCGTATTGTTTGCGCTGATGTTTGGTCTTTACCGGTGGTCTGTTCGGATTATGGAGAAGCGGGAGTTTTAAAATATAAATGCAATATATCAGGATAAACCAGTAACTTAGTCGGTTTATCCTGAACCGGCTTTCTCACTTTAATTTCTTTTCTGCTTCTTCAAGGCTAAGTCCATATTCGATCATGAGTTCTGATACAATTTGCTTGTCTGTATGCCCGTTTCGGCGAAAAGATTTTACGAACGAGTTTATGTTTTTCTCTTTTTCCGCTTCACGTCCTTGCTCAATACCTTTTTCGATACCCTTTTCAATACCTTTTTCGATACCCTTTTCAATACCTTCTTCGATACCTTTTTCAATACCCTTCTGCAAGCCTTCTTCATACATCTCGTCTTCAATCCACTCGCGGTCACGTTTCTCCTTTAAGCGCTGCTCGTGTATATACCATAATCTGTCGGAAAGGCTCATGGTCTTTAGCTCCTTAATTGCTTCTATAATTCCCAAATTTCTTGTTTGGCGTTTTATCATATCCAAATCCTCCTCTGTTTTCGCATTGAACAGGCTGTGCCACTCGTCAAGCGGATTAGGCTTTTCCCGATCGGGGGTTTTTGTCAGCTCGATTGTGTGCAGTTCCAAAATATCTGTATACAAATCCCCATCCTTGTCCCGTAACATGTATACATTATGGTATTCTTTCCTGTTATCCAGTTTAAAATCCAAGATTGTTATCGCGACACACTTTTTTAGCTTTTTGTACTTCTCCCCACGCCGCAGGTCTGCGGTAAACATTTTCGCAAGATAAAAGACCGTCCTGCTTTCCCAGTGGGGATGGTGCTTTAACTGCATTTCAATGTTGATTTTCGTACTATCATTCATTGTAAGCTGAACATCCAGAATACCTAATTTTTCTTTTTTGCGGCGTGTCCACAGAACCGGACTGGCAATCCGCACAGATTTAATGTTTTCTAACGGAATTTCCAGCACGTCGCTGATAAAATGCTTCCTTACAAGTTCATTATCCATGACTTCCTTAATGCAGAAGTCATACTTTAGTGGTATTAGCTTCATTATAACCTCTCTTTTGTAGTGTTTCAATTGGTTTTCTTTTGATTTAAAAATATTTTTGTGTGAATTTTCGGCGACTAGCCATGATTTTATGTATTAAAAAAGAATATGTTCCAGTATAACATATATATTTTATGTAAACAAGTGCTTTTGAATAATTTTGAAATTTCTATCAATGAGCATAAAATGAAACATCTGAAGGCGTAATGAATAATAAAATTTGATGTGAAAACGCAGAGGTATCACTACCCCTGCGTTTTCACATCGCGGCATTTGATATAAGCCACACTTAGCAGATAAAATAAAAGTATAAGAATAACCGATGAAGTCAAAAAGGCGTTATAATCCAGCTCGCGGTTGGGATTGTTTGCGCGCAAGCCGATACTTAACAATGAATAAGGCAGCGCATACAAAATCCCTTTTGCAGTCGCAACAAGCCCCGCAATACCGCCAACCAAAGCAATCCCGATTGGAACGGCGAAGCTTCGAATCCAAAGTGACAAAAACGACTGTATCGCACAAACCGAAACGCTGCCGATAAACCCACAGACAATCCAGTCCGCAAGCGCAATCGGAATTGGTGCAGTAATGCCGGCAATCAATCCGCATACAATAAATAAAAAGCCAAGCCACAGCATTGTAAACAGCGAAACGACAGAGCACACAGCAATTTTGTCAAATACAATCCGATAAGCGCTGGTATGCGTCAAAATCATATTCCAATTCGTACCGTTATGCTCCAAACGCCACAGATAACTTGCATAAACGCCAATCAAAGGCGGCATAAAAAGATAGCAGAAAAACAGAGAATGCTGCGTCCAAAGCGAGTGCCATGTGCTTTGCAAAATCTCGATATTGTTGAGATAGTTTGCCGTTCCGATAAACGAGGAAATCAAAGGAAGAATCAGAAAAGCAAGCCATATCGGAGTGCGCTTTGTCTTCATCAGCTCTATGGGCATATGCGGAATTTTCACAGGCTTGTTGATTGCAGCAGCCTTCTCTTTTGCCCGAAACATCTTTTGGAAATGATAACCGTCCGTATCCATGTTTTTGAAAAGAAACCATCCGCCAAATATCAAAAGGAGAAACCAACAGGCAATAAAAATAACTGCGCCGTTATCCTGCCACATATAATAAAATCCGACAATGCGCTTCGTTTCCGCATTCCAGTCCATTCCCACAAACATCGTCGCGCCGTAGTGCCCCCAAGGAAGCATGCACCGCAAAAGCGGCCATTGTGGCAGATACATCAAAAACAGTCCCGCCATGCTCCCGCAAAGTCCGACACAGATCGCAACCGCCTGATTGGAAAATAAAAGCGAAATAATCATTTGTAACAAAAATAAATTAAAACTAATGACAAAAGTCTGAACAAATAGCAAACCATAAGCCCACAAGTCGGGGGCGCCTGAAAATCCAAAAAAGAATCCCATGCAAAGCAGTCCGGCAAACTCCGCCGCAGAGAACAGAAAAACGCCGATAGCACCATATAAAATCTTAGCAAAATATAACGTGCGTTTGCTCTGAACGGTCTCCAGCAGCTTCCACATATTTCCTTTATGTTCCATATCAATGATACGGCTTGCAAATACCGCAATCGCAGTCGGAATCATTATCGCGTTTAAAAGCGGCGTCGTATAAAGGGTATCCATCCAGCCATATTGAATATGCTGTCTGCCGCTTCCGGTATAAGAGTACGCCGTCCACGCCATCATAACGGCATACAGAGCGGCAAGCACAAGCCAAATACCGCGGCGCTTTGTTTTTTGCAGTTCTATTGATAAAATTTTCACAGACTTTCACCGCCTTCCGTCAGCTTCAAAAAGACTTCTTCCAGCCCGTTGCCCTGTGCCTCAAGTGTCGCCATTGTTCCCTGAAAAACTAGCACTCCATGATGAATAATGCCAACCATGTCAGCCATCTGTTCCACTTCGCTCAGAAGATGACTCGATACGATAACGGTCATCTGATGCGTCATGGGAAGGTCTTTGATAAATTCTCGCATTTCCTGTATTCCGGCAGGGTCTAAACCGTTTGTCGGCTCGTCAAGAATTAAAACGCGTGGATTTCCAAGCAGTGCCATTGCGATGCCAAGCCGCTGCTTCATGCCAAGCGAATACTGCTTGACCTTTTTATCCTTCTGTTCATACAGGCGGACCGTGTGCAGCACTTTTTCAATTTCCGTGGCAGGGACTTTTTTGAGCTTTGCCATAATCTGCAAATTTTCCAGTCCTGTCAAATGCCCATAATAGCTTGGACTTTCAATCAGGCTGCCGGTATACTTGAGGATGGATAAACGGTTCTGCTGCGTCATTTTCTGCCCAAAAAAAGTAATGGTACCGTCCGTCGGCTTGAGCAGTCCAAGCAGGAGCTTTAACGTCGTCGTCTTTCCCGCGCCGTTTGGTCCGAGAAATCCATAGACACAACCCTCTGGAATTGCTAAATCAAGCTTGCTGACACGCATTTGGCCGCCGCTGCCTTTTGTCAGGTTTTTGGTTTCGATAATGTTCATTTTGCCTCATTCCTTTCTGTTCCATGTGTAAAATGTAATAATGATTGAATGTTTTTTTCGTTCTTGTGATAAATCATAAATTACGTACATTAAAGCAAAATGAAAATAACCTTATAATAACCTTAAATTTGTGGGAAATAGGAATTTTTTATAGAATGTGGAAAAATTTAGAAAATACAGCAATTATACGTTTTTTTGATCGGGATCGTTTATATAATCGTCCGCTATTTGTTTGCAGAACAAATCATCAGCTTCTTCATCAGCGGTGATGCCCTGCACATATGCTAAAACGTAACCCATTTTATAATCAGGGACACTGTCCAAAAGCCGGACTACTTTTTCTTTATTACTCATAAAATCCTCCATTTCAATTGATAATGACAGGTTGTTTTCGTGACATCAGAGTGACTCTTTATCGGGTGTAATAAAACGATTCGCAACGTGTATTGGTGTTTAGTGTATTCATTTTACTATATGTTATTTACTTATGCAAGATATTTATAAGTGTCTGAAAAGACAAAATAATTCTTGATTTCTTATAATTACCTTAATTTTTGACCAGAGTAGATGCCGATAGAAAAAAGATATATTATAATAAACGAAGATAATGCAAATAGATATGGAATAGAGAAATCATCACAGAAAGTTGAAATAAAAACGGAATAGAAATCAAAATAGAAAAGGGGTATGGAAATGACACTATACAACAGCAAAATCCTTTTAGTCGATGACGAAGCGCCGCTGTTAAAATTGCTGGAGGACTTGCTAAGAAACGAAGGCTATCAATATGTGGATACGGCGGCAAACAGCGCTCAGGCGATGGAGCTGATTCAGGAAAAGGAATATCACCTTCTGATTTTGGATGTCATGCTCCCCGACGGCGACGGATTTCATTTGTTTGAAAAGATAAAGCGCGTAAAGGGCAGCAGCGTATGCGTTGTGTTTCTTTCGGCGCGTGACGAGGATATGGCACGTCTTAGAGGACTTGGACTGGGTGCGGACGATTATATCACAAAGCCTTTTTTGCCCGAAGAACTACTGCTTCGCGTAAAGTCCATCTTAAAACGAACATACCACATAAACGAGGAAAATGCCGTTGAAACAATCGGAAAAGCAACCGTAGATTGGGGCGCAGGTACAATTAATGCAGGCGATGAGAGCTATCCGCTGACCGCAAAAGAATATGCCCTATTAAAAAAGCTGTGTGAAAACAAAGGGCGCATTCTGTCAATCAATACGCTGTGCGACACCCTTTGGCCTGACGGCAGCTATGGCTATGAAAATTCCCTGATGGTGCATATCAGACACCTGCGCGAGAAAATTGAGGAAAATCCGTCAAAACCGGCGCATTTGCTTAATATCAGAGGATTAGGATATAAACTCAAGGATTAAAGGAACGCAGCACTATGAGAAGATTGGAAAATCTTATAAAATATATTGTATTGACAATTGGAACACTTGTTTTTTTGATTTTCGCAGACATATTGATACTGGCATATATCTCTGTGGACGAACAAAAAGAAAGTGTATCTGCAAAATATGTGGCAAACCGTCTTGAAACGAATGCAAAGGAAAACGGCAATATAACGTATTCATTGACACAAGAAGGCGCCGATTATGTTGACGCACATAACGGATTTGTGTTTTTGATGGATAGCGACGGTACAGTGCTGTGGGAGTATCATATGCCAAAGGAGCTGCCCCGCCAGTATACAATAGAAGATGCGTTGAAGTTTTCGAGATATTACTTGCATGATTATCCCGTCTATACCCATATTACGGATAACGGAATTGTCGTGGTTGGAACAGAAAAGGGAGAGACATGGAAGTACACATTGATCTATCATAAAACGACACTTAACGCATATTTGTACACCTTCCCGACCATGATTACAGTCAATCTGTTAGTCTTTCTGTTTGTAACATTTATTACAGTAAAGCACGACCACCGCAGACGCGAAAAGGAGCGCACGACATGGATTGCAGGCGTATCACACGACATTCGCACACCGCTCTCTTTGGTGCTTGGCTATGCGGACGAAATCCTGCATTTGGTGCCAGACAGCACCGATACGGATTGTACAGGTGGCGCGGCTAATACACCGTTTCCTGCAAACGGCATTTTGCGGAGGGCGGAGGCGATTGAGGAACAGGCTGTGCGCATCAAAAATTTGGTCACCAACCTGAACACAGAGAATAAGCTTACCTATGGGATGGGAAGCTGGAAGAAAGAGAAAATTCTGCTGCCTGCGGTTATCCGCGACACAATTTGCGAAATTCTGAACAGAAACATGGATGAAAAATATGACATTCGTGTCAGTATTTCTGAGGAGCTGGAGCAGTTATATATTAAAGGCGACAAAGAGCTGATAAAACGATTGCTTGAAAATCTCATAAATAATGCCGTCATTCACAATCCACAGGGGTGTGAAATTTCGGTATCCCTGACGGCACATCGCTCCCTGGTCTTTCGAAACTATGTGTTGGAACTGTCAGATAACGGGTGCGGCGTAAACGGCAGACAGCTTCGGAGATTTAATTCATTGAGAAAACCAAGCAAGCTGCCAGAGCATGGATTGGGTATCCGCCTTGTGCGGCAGATAGTGGATTTCCATCATTGGAGTGTACACTTTTATAATCATAAAAGCGGGGGATTTTGCTGTAAAATAGTGATTGCCTGGAAACTGATTGTATTGGGTTAAAAGTCCAATGCGGAAACGAAAAATATAGGGTATGCTTTTATTATAGTGAAAAATTAATTTCAAAAGAAAACCAATTGAAACAGACAAAGGTAGAAGCTATAATGAAGATAATACCACTAAAGTATGACTTTTGCATCAAGGAAGTCATGAAAAATGGTACGGTGAGGAAGCACTTTACCAGCGACGTGTTGGAAATTCCGCTCGAGAGTATTAAAACAGTGTGAATAATGAATACATTATTTTAAAAAATATCAAAACAAAAACGGGGGATTTATGTGAACAACGCAAGAGGAAGGGATTGCTTTATTATAGATATCGCCGGGTAAAATTATATTGAGATGCCAGAACGGATTGTTCCATATGAAATAATGGCAGAAAGCAGGAAGTTAGGAATGGAAAAAGAGATAAAAGAGTACGTTGTATGGGAAGAGTTAGGGATTGAAAACGATTTCCTGTTTGGGAAAGTGATGCAGGATTCGGAATTATGCAAAGAGCTGCTCCAAAGAATCCTTCCGGAATTGCAGATAGATCGTATAGAATATCCAGAACTGCAAAAGAGCATTCGGTCAGACGCAGATGCGAAAAGTGTCAGGCTTGATGTATATGTGAAGGACGGCAAAGGGACGGTTTATGACATAGAAATGCAGGTGACCGATACGAAGGAGCTTCCCAAAAGGACACGGTATTATCAAAGCATGATTGACCTGCAGATGATAGACAAGGGGCAATTATACAGTAAGCTGAAACCAAGTTATATTATATTTATAAGCCCGTTTGATTCATTTGGCATGGGAAGGCATATTTATACCTTTGAAAATCTCTGTAAAGAGGATAACAGCATTGCTTTGAATGATGGGACGACAAAGATATTTTTAAATGCGTCCAGTAAAATGGACGATATCGGCAAGGAATTAAGGACGTTTTTGGATTACGTGGCGGGCAAGAAATCAGATGATGCTTTTGTAAGAAAATTAGAAGAAGCAGTAAAACAGGCAAGGAAAAACAGAGAATGGAGGCATGAGTATATGACGTTGTTAATGCGAGATCAGGAGAATATAGAAAAAGGAATAGAAAAAGGAATAGAAAAAGGAATAGAAAAAGGAAAACAACAAGAGCGCGAGCATGGAATTAAGCTGATGATAGAATCCGGAAAGGAGTTAGGCGTAGACAGAAATAGTATGTTTGCTAAAGTAGCAGAAAAATATAATCTTGATGATGAACAGGCTTTGGGATATATGGACAGATATTGGATGTAATTATAAGAAATCCCCAAAATGCATTGAAATAACGATTTAAAAGAAGCCGGACAAGGACCGTGTAAGTCCGTTTGCTGAATGGCACAGCCTGTTGAACACAAAAGCGTAGGAGGAATTGGCTCGTACCACAAAACGCCCGAAAGGATTAGGGTGAAAACTCCTTATTATGGGAGCATTGACGAAATAGAGGTGTACTGTGGGAAATGACGAAGGATAGGAGCATATGGAGATAACCGTTTGTGCAAAATATACAGCATGGACGGTTATTTTTTGTGGGATAATTTGTAAAAATTGAATTGACTATGACGCGGTGTCATGCTTTATAATTATAATATAGCATTAGGGTGTAAATGGGCTTTTTGCGCCCTGAACACAATAAAAAGGAGGAAGATATATGCTGAAAGTAAAGAACAAACTGGCAAAGCGGATATTGGCATTGGTGCTTTCAGGCGCGATGATTTTTTCAAGCGTGGCACCATCAGGAATAACCGCAGCTGCCGCTGAGGCTTCCACGGATACTGGCGGGGAGTATCAAGAGGAAACAGCGGAAGTCAAGGATTCCGGCGACGGTGAAAAGGCGTCTGAAGCAGTCTCAAAAGATGAGGATAATGCTTCAAGCGAAGAAGATGATACAAAAGTGCAGGAATCTTCTGCAGAGACAGCCGAAGCAACGGAGACACCCGAGACAACAACAGAGGATGAGGAACAGGCTTCCGAGACGGAGTCTTCTTTGAGCGGGGAGAAAGAGAGTACAGTAAAAGAGAGTGAAGAGAAGACTACAGTAGAGGACGAAGAGAAAGATGACAAGGATGAGAGTTTGCAATATGCACCGCCGTCGACATCCAGTGATAAGTGGCAAGATTACGCTGTTTTTAAAGGAAGCGTATTTGGAACAGTGAATAAATCTGATATTACAACTGGTAATTTTGAGATAAAGGAAGACACGGATGGCAATATGTATGTGGCAGATATAAATGCTAAAGCTAAGCTTGGAGGTAGTAATGATGGACTTGCAATGTATTATTACCAGTTAAGTGCCACCGAACCATTTACACTTAAGGCAAGAGCAGTGCTTAAAGATATAGAAACAGTAAGCAGTCAAAGTCAATCGGCTTTTGGACTTATGGCACGTGATGATATGTACATTGATGACAATGTGGCAGGGATGAATACTGCTTATATAGCAGCGGGTATGTGTGGAAAGACTACCACAGGTGGAATAAAAAGGGAAGCTGGAAAAAGTGTAAACAGAAATCCCGGAAATATTACTGTTAGTGAACCACAGGCAGGAAATGTATATAATTTAAGCATTTCATTTGATGGAAGTGCTTATACGATTCAAATTGATGACAAAACTTATACTGACAGTTCAGTAATTCTTACAGGTACGGACAGCCAATATCAGTATATTGGAATGTTTGCAATGAGAAAAGCAAAAGTCGCCTTTGATAGAATATATCTTGCAACAGGTGAAAATGGCAAAAATATTGTTATGGACCAAAGAGCAGAGGTGTCAGGTTCTATTACAGGCATAACGACATTGGCAGACGGGGCTCAGGTTATATTTACGGATGAAGATGAAGTTCAAACTAAGGTGAATATAACAAAAGAAGGTTCAGCATATACATATACTGCTAAATTATATGCGGGAACATATGAAATCAGTTTAAGCGATTCAAATTACTCAATAAGCGGTAATGCATCAGTAACAGTTGCCAATAAAGCGGCTGCAGAATTAGACGCCCAAACTAAGGATATTACAGTGCAGGGAGTTACCAGAGTATCTGTATCAGGAAAGATTGCGGTTTCGGGAGACGATAATCTTGATGACTTGGTACTTACTTTTACAAAAGGCAGTGAAAAAATTAATGTAAAAAGATCAGACCTTACAAATGATGAGTATTCTGTTGAATTGGCAGGCAATTCAACATATACAGTAAGCGCGAAATCAACTTATTTAGAGGATTATACTTTTGATGTGAACAGCATTGAAGTACAAACAGGCGACATAACAAATAAAACAATTACTTTTACAGAAAAACAAAAGCAGGAAGTTACAGTTTCTGCAGAAAGTTTTGATGATGCCTTTAGCCTGAACAACAGAACCATGACATTTACACGGGGCGAGTGTAAATATGAGTTAAATGGTGCGGAGGGCGAAAATAAAATAAATTTAAGAGAAGGCACTTATTCTGTCAGCATGGATCTGGAATATCCATATATGCTTGATAAGGGAGAAGGCGATAATTCAAATACATTCGCAGACCTTACAGTAGGACAAAATGCCGCAACATATACAGTTAAAGTAAAAGAGCGCGATGTATGGGATTTTACGGCAGGCGATCCTATGCTTAAGTCGGGCGGAACAACCGGAACAGATGTAAATTATAACGGTTTATTAATTACTGCGAATGGCAGTTCGACAAAGTTTGATGTGCAGCCTGCTAACAAACGAGTGCAGTTTAATCTCAACACAGAAGTAAAAATTCCTGTAAAAGGGACGGGAACTGTGACTATAAAAATGTTGAATAATACAACAGGTTATTCTATAGAAAACAATGGGCAATATACGAATAAGCCTGACGGATCATATCTTTTGCTGAAAGCGACGAAATCGGGCGAGTATCTTGAAAGCATTACGGTAGAACGTACAGCAGATTACGCTCCTGTTGCAACGGCGGAAGTGACCGGAGAAATTGATTTCCCGGGCGGTACGCTTCCGGCAGATTTCAAGCTCGTTTTCAAGTCAGCAGACGGCGACATGCCTGAAGTAACAATTGATGAAACACAGGCAAAGCCTGCATATACAGTCAGCCTGCAGAAAGATACAGAGTATACAATATCGGCAACGGGAGCAAATGACTATGAAATTACCGCTCCGGCTCCGGCGACTGTTACTACGGCAGACGACACAACAGTAAATATTACGTTTGCTGAAAAACAGAAATATGGAGTGAACTTTGACATCAGCAGTTATGATAATAAGCTGGTTCAGAGTAAAGTAAAAGTGACATTCACACATGCGGACGGGGATAAGCATGTGATTACAGATCTTGGTCAGGCGCAATTAAGAGACGGCGTATATTCTATCGCGTTAAATGATTTATATCCATATATGCTTGATCCTGCATCGTCAAAATCACTTGAGGTAAAAGGAGCTGATGCAACCTGTACGCTCAATTTTGTCGAGCGTACAATATGGGACTTCAGCACTTCGACTGATCCTATGATGCTTGAGTCAGGCAATAAGACAGGAACAACATATAATGGTTTGGTTCTTACAGGCGGCAAATTTGATGTAAGAGTTGATGATAAACAGGTGCAGGTAAATGATGGAACTACCGTTAAAATCCCTGTATCAGGCAAAGGAAAAGTGCAGATAGTAAGTGCCGGCGCAAATTATACAAATTATACGGTGGACGGCGTAGCAGCAACAGATCCAAATGGCGAGTATTCATATGATGTGACAAATGCAGCCGAAACGGATCAATATGTAACACTTGTATCAGGACCGAATACATATCTGAAAAAGATTGTCGTAACCCGCGAAGAAGTTCCGGGTAACGAAGAGGAGATAACCGGAAAAATTGTATTCCCGACCGGAGAAACAATTCCGGCTGGCTTAACACTTACATTCACACCAGCAACTGGAACAGCGGTTGAGGCAACAATTACGGGAGACGAATATACTGTTACTTTAAATCAGGGCGTAACCTATACAGTTTCAGTAACAGGCGCAAGCGGCTATAACTTTACTCCTGCGAAGATGAGCACGGCTACAACGGATAAGACGATTACATTTACCAAGAAACCGGCTGTGACACGTACGGAGTGGAGTTTTAAGAAAGACAGTGAACTTAGACCCGTCATGACAGCGGATAAAAATATTTCGGAGGGGAAAACCGGAACTTTTGAAGGACTGGAAATAGATGCAACAAATAACGGAAAGTTTAATGTGACTAATAATAATGACTGGGCACAGGTAAACAAAGGAACAATTATTAAGGTTCCCGTTAACGGAGCCAGTTATGTAACTTTAACATGGTATAATGACGAATCATATACAGTTGATGGCATAAAGAATACCGTATCTGAGAACAAAACGGGAGAAACATTTACATGTGAAGGAAAAGACGGTTATGTAACGATTGATGTATCTGAGAAGGGTGGTTATCTTGGAATTATCAAGGTAGATCCGATTCCAGTAATTAAAATATCAGGTTCCGTAACATTGCCGTCTGGTGCACCGGGCGGTCTGAGTGTAATATTCACGGAAAAAACGGACCGTGCATCAAAGTTTGTCATTGAGACAGAAATTAAGAGTGACAATACGTATGAAGCTGAGTTATATACCGGTGCAAAATACGGTATTACTTTGAGCGATGAAACGTATGGCGTTACGATTCCGGAAGGCGCAGAAGTTGATGTTGCCAAAGGTGCGTCTGACATAAACCAAGATATCACAGCAGAAGGAATGACTTTGGCAAAAGTAACAGGAAATGTTATATTCCCAGAAGGTAAGGATATTCCGGCTGACTTGAAATTTAAATTTGCAGAAAAAGACGGAACACATACTGTTGAGGATATAGCAGGAAACGATGGAACGTATGAAGCGACGCTGAAGAAAGATACAGTATACACTGTAACAGCAACGGGAACAAGAATTAATGATTACAAGCTTGTAACATCTGAGTTAAATACAGCTGCAGCGGCAACAGATATTACGTTTGAAGATCAGGAAACACATAAAGTAACCATTACATTTACAAGTTTTGATGAAAACGCGATTAATCCGGCAGAAGTTGCTCTTGTATTTACAAATGTGAATGAAGAAGGCTATACATATGAAAAGAAGGGTTCCGATGAGATTTTATTAAGAGACGGAACATATTCTGTCAGTGTAAGCGCGAATTATCCATATGTAGCTGATACACCTGCACAGCTTAAGGTAGAGGGAGCTGCCGTGACTGATTATGCACTCCATTTCAGTAAACGTACAGAGTGGAACTTCGGAAGAGGAAGCAGCTATATGCAGGGGGCTGTGGACATTGGTGAAGGAAAAACAGGTACTTTGGACGGACTTGAAATTGATGCTTCCAACGGCGGAAAGTTCTCAACAAAGGGTAGAGACGACTGGGCACAGGTAAATGGTGATCCCACAAAGAATCCCGCAACCTATACGATAATCAAAGTGCCTGCAGATGGACCGACCGAAGTGACGGTGAAAATCTACGGTGGTGAAAAATACACTGTTGACGGTGTAGAAAATAACGAGACAGCAAACGGGAAGGAAGAAACGTTTGTTTGCCAAGGAACAGACGGTTTTGCAACAATTACCGTAACAAAAGGCGGTTACTTTGGATACATCAGAGTAAAAGCGATTGAGGAAGTTGTTGTACCTGATAACCGTAAGATTGACGTATGGGATTTCGGAGGTAAGGTAGAGGAAGATACTGATAAATATGAGAATCATGTAACTGCGGCAAAGTGGATTAGCGCTGACTTGATTAATGCCGGAGTGGAAAAACCTACGTTCAAAGCAGACGGCGAATATGCTTTTGGCGATTTGACCATAACGCATAAGAGCGGTGACAGATTATACTCTGAATTGGGTAACAGCGATGCAGAGTTTAAGAAATTACTTTATAGTATTTCCGGAAGCGGCTCAAACAAGAAGTATGATGACTATCAGGCGGTAGGTGCATGGTACTGTGCAGGAACCGGAAGTTCAGACACTAGAAATATCACAATTAAGGCCGTTTCAGGCGATAAGATCGTCGTTTATGCAGGACAGCATTTAAGCGGAAGCCAATATGGTCCTAACACATGTTACTTTGAAGGTCAGGGATTGGCAAAAGGTCAGAAAGACAGTGTGGTATTAGGAAGCGGACAGATCTTCCAAAAGGTTGAGTTTATTGCGGAAAAGAGCGGCTCTTATAAGATTTGGATGGAATGTCAGGGTGCCGGAAAGGCTATGTACCACAGGGTTATGCGAATTCCGGGTGTGAAGGTAAGTGGTACAATTGACACAAAGACATATGATATTGGCAGCGATTATACTGTAAAATTTGTAAATCAGACCACAAAGCAGGAAACAGTTGCGACAGTAGAAGGCAAGAACTTTGAGGTGTCTTTGGCTGGCGGATATGATTATTTGGCAGTATTATCAGGTGCACCAGGGTACGGATTTACCAGTGACAGCAAGAATATCACAATACCGGCAGATTCTCCTGCCATAACGGGTAAGGTATTGGCAGTTGAACAGAAATCCATGTATGTATACAGCGGTAAATTTGTCGGCTTTGCAGATGGATATGATGTTTCGAGACTTGCAGTTACGATGGTGCCGCCTGCAGATTCAAACGCAGACAGTGTAAACCTTGAGATTAATAAAGAAAATAAGACGTTTGAGGCACATTTGGAGACCGGTTTGGAGTATACAATCCAAATGGAAGGCGTGGATGATTATGTAGTGAGCAGTGCTCCTACTATTAATAAGGTGGAAGACTGTGAGGAAGATATTGCAGTCAGACTTAAACCGAGACACGAAGTGACAGGCGGATTTATCGGATTGGAGGGTGAATCAAAGGTAACAGAACTGAAGTTCACTCTGCTTGATGAAAAAGGGAATCCGGACAGCAATTATGCATATACAGCGACAGTAAATGACAGCAGTTATTCTGTTAAGCTGAGAAATGGCGAATATGTTGCAGATGCTACAGTAAGCGGAGGAAACTATGAGAAGCTGGATGCACATGTAACTGTGGCTGGGGAAATTGTATATAAGGATTTGATGTTTGTAGCGAAAACTACGGCTACAATACCAAGGGCGTCAGACATTTATGTAGGTTATCCGGGCAAGAAAAACAATTATAATACGGTGAGAGAGGCTGTCAAAGCGGCAGAACGCATGACACCGAAACCTACAAACGAGGCAGAACGTATTACGGTTCACATTGCTCCCGGAACTTATAGAGAGCAGGTTATTGTAAATACACCTTATATTACATTTACAAATGATGAGGCTCCGAATGGAAAAGTAACGCTTACATGGTATTATGGTATCGGCTATGCATACTATAGTGCAAAGAACGGATTCTATGACGAAGCCAGAGCGCATGATAAACAGATTAAAGGTAATGCTGACAGATGGGGATGTGCCGTACAGGTTAAGTCTGCATATTTTAGAGCCGAAAATATTATCTTTGAAAATTCTTTCAACAGATACATTACGGAGGAAGAGATCGCGGATGGTGTAGAGGTTCATACAGAGGGAACCGACTCTGGCATTACGTTTGTCAGAAAAGCAGGTTTGACAAATGCACAGGTTGCAAGCAAAGCGGCAACGGAGCGTGCGGCAGCGATTGCGATAGATGCTGATCATGCAGAATTTTATCAGTGCGAATTTTACGGAAGCCAGGATACTGTCTACACAGGAAGCGGCGGCGTACATTCATATTTCAAGAAATGTCTCTTAGAAGGTAATACGGACTTCTTGTTCGGTGACAGTAACTCGGTATATGATGAGTGTGAGCTTTGCTTCGCAGGATACAGTGATACGGATAAAAAGTACGGTGGTTATATTGCAGTAAATCAGGCAGATTCAAAACATGGTTATCTTTTCACGAACTGTACGATAACGCGCGGCAAGACATACAATAACGGTTTTGGTGATTTGGGAAGACCGTGGAGAGCAGGCGCAAGAGTTATCTTTGCAGATACGACACAAATGAGCGCAGACCTGATTACAGATGCAGGATGGCAGGATATGTCCGGCGCAAGTGCAAAAGACAATCCGAATTACTATGAGTACAATACAAAATTACCGGATGGAACGGAAATCGTTCCGAAGGATGGCACGGTTAGAAAGTTGAAATACAAACAGCCGGATGTATTACCGGTAAAGGCAGATTATTTCGACGGCTGGACTCCAATGTATTTGACTTATGATGAGACAAAGGTAGTAAAAGAACCTGTTTCCAGCGCGACAAGTAGTGACGTAGAGACAGGAACGACAATTGAGTTAAGCTGTGCAACAGAAGGCGCAACAATTTACTATGCAATCGGCGAAAGCAAGCCGGCAGACGATGGTTGGACACCTTATGAAGAAGGAAAACCGGTTTCGCTTGGCACCACGGAAGGCAAAGTGACTGTTTGGGCATACGCGGAAAAGGATGGCATTAAGAGTAATGTCACAAGCTTTGAGTACAATGTTGTATCCCGCGAGAACTTAATTAAAGCACCGGAAGCATCTGTAACACCGGGTGAGGTAGAGAAGGGCACAACAGTTACGTTAAGCTGTGCAACAGAAGGCGCCAATATTTACTTTACAATAGATGGAACAGAACCGACAAAGAAGGCGGAACTGCTATACAAGAAACAGGCAATTGTTATTAACAAGACAACAACAATTAAAGCGATTGCTGTAAAAGATACAAATGTAAGCGCTCCGGTAAGCGAATTTACATATACGGTTAAGGGAGAAACGCCGGTACAGGTAGAAGCGCCTACAGCAGATGTAGAGCAGGGCAAGGTCGATAAGGGAACAAAGGTTACGCTTACAAGTGCAACAGCAGGCGCATACATTCGATACACAACAGATGGCACGGAACCGTCAGGAACAAACGGAATAGAAGTTTTGTCACCTGCAGTTATTACAATTGACAAAACAATGACAATAAAGGCAGTTGCAGTGAAGGAAGACTGTCTGGACAGTGCATCTGTTACACTGGAATACACAGTAGAAGAGTCATCGCTTCCGATTCTGTCAAAAGTGACTGCACTTCCGGGCACGGGAGCTGCTGTAGTAAAAGGAGCAAAGGTTACGCTTACAAGTGCGGAAGGTGCGGATATTTACTACACCACAGACGGAAAAGATCCTGCAACAAACGGAACAAAGGCTGCGTCTCCGGTTGAAATTACGATTGACAAAGCTGTAACAATCAAGGCAATTGCAAGAAAAGCAGGATATCAGGACAGTGAAGCTGCTGAGTTCAGCTACACAATAACAGATACACCGTCAACAAAATTAACGAATCCTGTTGCAACACCGGATTCCGGTGAGGTAGAAAAGGGAACAAAGGTAACGCTTGCAAGTGCGGAAGGTGCAGATATTTACTACACCACAGACGAAACAGATCCGACAACAGGCAGCACGAAGTATACAGAAGCGATTACAATTAATGAAGCGGTAACAATTAAAGCAATTGCAGTAAAGGAAGGCTATGACAACAGTGATGTTGTAAGCTATACTTACACAGTAAAGACAACAGATCCGGGGACAAGTGTTGCAGAGCCTAAGGCAAGCGTGGCACAAGGCCTGGTAGAAAAGGGAACAAAAGTTGAACTGACGAGCGCAACAGAAGACGCAATCGTTTATTACACATTGGACGGAACAAACCCGACGGCCGACAGTACACCATATACAACTCCAATTGTTATTGACACAACTGTAACAATTAAGGCAGTTGCAATTAAGGGCACTGCTGCGAGCGCTGTTGTAAGCTTTAAATATACGGTTTCAGAGCTTCCGGCAGAAACTGTCATCGTGGTAAGACTTGAAGACTGCGAGATTATCGTACCTTCAATTATACGCAACACAGGCAAGAATGCGGATCTCAGACAGCCGTCAACGACATATGTAACGTACAAGTATACAACTGCAAGCGGCGACACAAAGATTGTCAAGTTTGCGGAAGGACTTGATTACGAAGTAAACTGGAATGGTGGAAGCGAAGACGATCCTAATATTTACAGCGTAACACTGACAGGACTCGGCAGAGGAATTGACGGAAGAACAGTAGACGGATTTATCATTGACCCGAACAGTGTACGTACAGTAGAGTACAAGGTAGTTGATAAGCCATCTAAGAACGATCCGGTTAAGGTTGTAGATATCAGCAAAGCAAAGATTAGTCTTGACGCGTCGGCAAAGAATGCATTCTATACAGGCTACGCAATTGAGCCGGGTATTGTTTGCAAGAATCTTCCGGCAGGTCTTTCTGAGAAGGATTTGAGCATTGCATACAGAAACAACATTAATGCAGGAAAGGCAACCGTAATCGTTTCCGCAAAACCGAGTGCAGACGATGACAATACAATGTATGTAGGTTCTAAGACACTTACCTTCAACATTAAGAAGGCAAAATTGAATAGGAAATCTACAACGTCTGCTGCAGAAATACGGATAAGCTGGGATAAGGACTTTAACTTTGGTTCAAATAACTATACCGGAACACCGGTTACAGTTAAAGGACTTGAATTAAAGACAACTAAGGATAGGGCATTAAAGATTGGTGAGGATTACACCGTAACTTACAAGAACAACACAAAGGCAGGAAAGGCAACCGTAACCGTAAAGGGTATCGGAAACAACGTTTCCGGCAGCTGGACGGAGAGGATTACAATCAACCCTGTTGATATGTCAAGATTTAAGTTTGATACAGAGGGTGTAACACTTCCTTATTCGCCAAAGGGTGCGAAGCTGACATCAGTTACTGCAACAGATCCGTATGGCAACCGGTACTTCCTGAAGGAAGGCAGAGATTATACTGCGAAGTATACATATTCTGATAAGCGGAAGAAAGCAGCAGGTTCTACAGTAAGAGTAACAATCTCAGGTAAGGGTGCATGCAAAGGCAAGAACATTGAAGTTGCAAAATTTGACATAGTAGCAGCAGACTTTGCGACATGCATTACCGTACCAGATGATATTTATGTGGATGCAGCAGCAAAGAATCTCGGAAAAGCACTTGCAAAAGCAACTGTAGTAAAGAATACGGCAGGTGTGAAACTGAATCTTGGCAAGGACTACACATTGATCTATGATGCAGCAGCAAAGACAATTACAATCAAACCGATAGACACTAAGAACTATGTGGCAAATTCGCGGTATACTGTGCGATACAGAATAGCGAAGAACCTTGCGAAAGAGAGAAACTTTGTATTTAACAAGAAAGCTTCGATGTCTTATGACGGAAGAAATCCTGTACAGCTTACGGCAGAGGATATTGTGAACTTTGTCGGTCCTGAATACAAGCTCGGTGTAAACATTGAGATTGTACCGGGAAGCTACAAGAACAATACCAGAAAGGGAACAGGTTCTGTGACTGTAAGAGGCATTTCCGGAGTAGACGGAGGCTTCTATGGACAGAAGGTATTGAAGTTTAAGATTGTAGATAAATAATATTTGTCTGAAATGTTATTTATGAAGGGGAGCTGCACGGTTGCAGCTCCTCTTTTATGAAAAATATCCAAAGCATATGTTGAAATATTATTCGAAATTTGCTATATTGTATAAAAGCGTTCTATAATATGCGGAGGAAATTTATTGCCGTTAAAACGGCGGAAAGGGAGGTAAAATGAAAAAGCATAAGACAAAATCATTTTTGGCACTCGTTCTGACAGGCGCGATGCTTGTGTCGGGAATGACGGCGGCTGCAACAGAGCCTGCCGGCAGTGCATCCGAACTGCCAAAGAAGATGGAAGGCAAGAACGAGAACGGAAACATTGATGTTTATGATTTTGGTGCACAAGATCTTGGCGAGGGTTACAACAACATGATTACCAAAAGCGTCCTGAACGGATTTTATCCGGGAAAGACGGCGGGAACAGCCGGTGAGAATATTACGTCTTTTGCGATCAGGAACAAGGCGGGTGACACGCTTTTTGCTTTCGATGACGGCGGAAATAAAAATACACACAGACTGCGTACCGTCAACAAAGACGTGACGCGGTACGATGAAAAGTCGCTCAAATTTGCGGATAATACCTACAATGGGTATCTTTATTCCAACAAATCCATGACGGATACGGTGTATTTGAGCGTATATGCGGAGGCGGGTGATATTCTTACCGTTGCGGCAAGTGCAAACTCTGCAAAGAGCGTTAACACCTACACGCTTGAAAGTCCGAGCGGCGCAAAGACGGAGCAGGACCATACAGGCTTGGAGAATGGTACGGTTCTGACCTACTATGCAGCGGAAACCGGAATGTACAAACTTTATACATTGACGGAAAAGCTGGTTGTGGCAAGAGTGACAGTTGAGAGTCCGGCAAGGGTATCCGTTTCGGGAACCGTGACGGCGCCTGCGGATATTCCGGCAGGATATAAGGTTGTATTCACAAGCAGAGAATCCGGCGAGGTGAAAACCGCGCTTGTGCAGAACGGAACTTATGCGGTTGATTTGTGCGAGCAGTATACATATGATGTTTCCCTTGAGGGAGCAAATTCCTATGTGATTCACAGCGCGCGTGAGCTTGCGCTTGTAAAGGGCGGTGGTGCAACTGCTTTTAATATCAATGTGAATGCAGTGGATCTTGTGACGGTAAGCGGTAAGATTAAGGGACTTAACACATCGGAGATTTCAAAGCTTGCGCTTATTTTTGCAGCAGATGAGATTTACAAGCCTGAAATCAATATTAATGGAGACGCATATACACTTTATCTGCAAAAAGGAATTACATATGATATTCATGCGGGAATGGTAAATGATTATGCACTGACCCGCAGAAGCATATCTGCTACGGAAAATGGAACAAAGGATTTGGTGTTTGAGAAAAAGCCCACTTATAAAGTAAACATTGCTCCAAAAGGGGCAACGGCACGCGACCTTGCAGGCGCTGAGTTTGTTTTCACAAACTTGGACGAGGAAGGCTATGTATACACATTTACGGGAACAGACGGAATCCGGTTAAGAGATGGTGTATATAAAGTAGAAGTAAAGAGCGGTTCTTATACGCAAAAGCTTACATCAAATGTAAAAGTTGAGGGGAAAAACCTGACGAAGGAAATCAGCTTTGGAAAAACAGACGAGGATGAGAAAAAAACGGCGTACAGACCTGTCCTTACCGTTGGAAAAGAAGGCTGTGAGTTCCAGTCAATTAATGATGCGCTGATTGCGGTTTATTATATGGACAGACCAAACAATGAGCGTGTTACGATTGAAATACAGCCGGGGAATTACGAGGAAATGCTTGTAATCGGACTTCCGAATATTACACTTAAGAATGCGAGTGCGACACCAAGTATACAGACATTGAACAAGGGCGTTGATATTGATAAAAATGCGGTGCGCATTACGTCATACTATGGGCATGGTTACAATTATTACAGTATGGGGGAGGATGGACGTTGGAGTGAACGCGTACTTTCAGTCAGCACAGAGAACGGGTATCCGACATACAAAAATACAAACAAGTTATGGAATGCAACTGTTGCCATAACTGCTGATGGTTTCCAAGCAAAGGGAATTATTTTTGAAAATTCATTTAATCAATATATTTCGGAGAAAGAAGCGCAGGATACAGTCGTAGCCTTGAGTGACGCGCCGAAAGGCGAGAAAGATACGCCGAGGGTTTCCATGAAAGCGGGCAGCACGGCAGTGCAGAACAAATCAATGGTGGAACGTGCTTCCGCAGTTGGCATTGATAATGGTTACAAGGAAATCTTCTTTGACAACTGTAAGTTCATCGGAAGACAGGATACGCTATTCGGGGGAACGGGATCGACAGCAGCTTTTTATAACTGTTCGGTTTACGGAGCAGTGGATTATATCTATGGCGGTATGACGGCGGTGTTTGCAAAGTGCGATCTTGTGTTTAACACGAGCGAGGATCCAAATGATACAGGTTATATTACAGCAGCACAGCAGAGCGCAGGTGACAGAGGATACCTGATGTACAACTGTACTGTCAAATCGACTACTCCGGGAGTGGATACGGCATCGGTAAAGACTTCAAAACCAGGACTTTTTGGAAGACCCTGGAAAGCCGACACAAGCGAGGTGCTGTTCTATAAGACAATCATTGAGCAGACCGATTTCAACGGTGTAAGCGAATCGCTGATTCAGCCGAAAGGGTGGATTAATACATTGAGCGGCGAGTCACCGTTTATGCAGGAGTATGCGTCAAAAGAATCAACCGGCGCAGCATCTGACACGAGCACACGTGCAGGCTGGACGGCAATCTTAAACACAGGAACAGACGGTAATGTGACGCTTTCAGACGGAACAACTGTTGTAAATGACAACACGGTAGTGGGTGCATTTTTGGGAGACTGGAATCCGTTTGTTGGAAAAGATATGAGTATTGTGCAGTAAATTACATGATACAATTAAAACAGGGAAAGGAGAAGTAACATGAGCAGATTGGGAAAAAGCTTTAAGAACAGGATTCTAAAGCAATCATTGGCTTTGCTGCTGACAGGCTCTATGGTGATGTCGGGAGTGCCTGTTTCCGCTGCGGAAGAAGTGCCTGAAGTCGAGGAGTCAGTTGAGACTAACACCGAGACCGCCACAGAGGACGCCGTGGAAGAGGCGGCTGAAGATCAGGAAATGGAGCGGAGCGAATCTGAGGAGTCGGAAGTTGCGGAGACTGAAACGGAAAAGACAACAGAGGAAACGGCAACGGGTTCCGCACAGGAAACGGTGACAGGTTCTTCGGAGGAAACAACAATTACGGAAACAATGGTGCCTGAAAGCGGTTCAGAACAGGAAAGCTCGGAAGAAGGGACTTCGGAAGAGGAAAGTTCGGAAGAGGAAAGTTCGGAAGAAGAAACTTCAAGTACGGAGGAGGAACTGGAAGAAGGCGCAGTTATTGAGTTTAATCTGAATGCAAATAATGCGCCGTTGGGCGATATAACAGAAGATTATTCAGAAAATGGATTTACCATAAAGATAAAGAGCGGCAGTAAAGTTACTGTAGATACAAATGAGAAAACGGTAGAAGGAATAAAATTTTCCAGACGGATTAAAACAGGAGGCGCAGGCGCTGCGGACAACCGCAGCATCCATTTTACGGCGCCGGAAGCCGGGAGATTGACGGTATACGTTGCAAGCTCATCAGGTTCGGCTACCAGACAGCTCGGACTATATAAAAGCGGTACGGCAGTTGGTGAAACGAAGACGGTGGAAAGTTCAGGTGTAACTGTGCTGGAATTTGAGATTGCAGAAAGCGGAGATTATTGTATTTATGCGGATGGAGGCGCTAATTACTATTATGTTGCTTTTTCAAATCAGACAGAAGAAGAAACCGACCCTCCAAGTGAGCCTTATGCTCCCGAAGAGGTTGACGCAGAGTGGACTACATTTGCTGCACCGGCAGGCGACAGCGTATATGATGCGAATGAAGGCAACAGCAGCGCGCTGACAAAGTACAATCAGGAGGGATACGCGCAGGCGGCAAACGTTACGGGCGGCGGACTTCTCAAAGAAGACAGCCCGCATTATTATAAAGTAACAAATGAGAAGGAATTTCTTGATGCGCTAAAGGAAACCAGGTCAAAGAAGGATTTTCCAAATGTAATTGAGATCACAACGGATCTGAATCTTGGCGCTCTTGAAATGAACAAAAAATATCCTGAGGTAAACGTTCAGAAGAATAGTCAGGGTGACAAAACGCCTTATAGCGGCTACATAAGAGCGCAGCAGGCGGACCCCATAATGCATCCGACGTTAAAAGAAACAGGCGTTTCTTACATAAAACTGCATGACTTTCACAATTTGACAATTTTCTCAAAGAACGGAGCAACAATTAAACATGCAGGTATTAAAATTGAAGGCGGTTCCACCAATGTTATTATCCGTAACCTGGCTTTTGATGAACTTTGGGAGTGGGATGATATTGTTACAAGCAAGGGTGTAATGTTAGATTATGACAGAAACGACTGGGATTACATGACCATTGATGATAATGCGCAGGGTATATGGATTGATCATTGTACATTCTACAAAGCATATGACGGTATTATTGATATAAAGAATCCGAGTGGCTATTCAGGATATCAGCCCGTAACAATATCATGGTGTGAGATTCTTCCGGGCAGCGAAAACAATACATTTTTTAATGAGCAGATGGATTGGCTTGAGGCCAATATTGAGAGTACGGACGCCTATAAGAAAATTCGTCAGGAAGAGAATCAGACAAAGGAGCAGATTTGGTGGGGGTCTTATGGACAAAAGAAGGTACACCTGTTTGGCTCAAGCGACGGTGATATACAGGACAAAGCAATTCGTGTAACACTTGCAAATAACGTATACAAAAACACAATGTCGAGGCTGCCGAGACTGCGTTTTGGTAAAGTTCATGAGTACAATTGTATCTTTGATGCACAGGAACTGCATGACCAGCACAACTCCGGAAATAAGCACATTACCGGAAATGGCGCGATTTCAACGTGCAACGGCGAGATGCTTCTTGAGAACTGCTATATATACGGTCTCAGAACGCCTGTGAAAACGGGTCAAGGGGCTGACGGTGTGAAAGGGTATGTCAATGCGGTAAACTGTCTCTATTATATGGACGGTAATGAAACAAAACTTGAAATTACATCGGAAGGCACAAATCCTCCTAAGATTACGGATGAAGCCAGATTTAAGGAGAGACTGCAATATAAGAATTATAAGACATATGATGCATCAAAATTAAACGAACTTGTACTTCCCAATGCAGGTGCAGGAAAAGTTACCATGACCACAGTACAGTGGGAAAAGACGAACTATAATGGTACGGAAGAACCGACGCCTCCGGAATCGTCAGAACCAAGCTCAAGCGTACCGGAACCGACAGAACCGAGTTCGTCAGCACCGGAACCGACAGAGCCAAGCTCAAGCGTACCGGAACCGACAGAGCCAAGCTCAAGCGTACCGGAACCGACAGAGCCAAGTTCGACAGCACCGGAACCGACAGAGCCAAGCTCGTCAGCACCGGAACCGACAGAACCAAGCTCGACAGCACCGGAACCGACAGAACCAAGCTCGACAGCACCGGAACCGACAGAACCAAGCTCATCAGAACCGGAGCCATCAGAGCCGGATGCACCGGATGCAACAGCGATACAACTCAAAGATTGTGTTATAACAGTGCCTTCGATTATCTATAATACAAGCAAGAAGGCAGATCCGAAACAGCCGTCGACAACATATGTGACATATCAATATACAGCAGGAGACGGTGAGAAGAAGACAGTTAAGTTTGCAGAAGATCTTGATTATAAGGCAGTTTGGAACGGACCGGTAGAAGGTAAAACCGATACTTATAGTGTAACGCTTACAGGACTTGGAAGGACTGTCAACGGAAGGAGCGTAGATGGATACGTTATTGACACCGCATCTTCCCGCACGGTAGAGTATAAGGTAATCAGCAAGCCGGACAAGAACAGTGCAGTCAAGGTTGTCGATATCAGCAAGGCAAGAATAAGCCTTGATGCGCTTGCGAAGAATTCGGCCTATACGGGTTATGCAATAGAACCTGAGATTGACTATTCAAAGGATACAAACAATCTGAAAGGAAAGCTGACTGTTGCATACAGAAACAATCTGAATGTCGGTAAGGCTACCGTGATGGTTTCCGTAGACCCCAAATGGAATACAGGAAACACCGTATATATTGGCTCTAAAACACTTACATTTAACATTAAAAAAGCGGCACTGAACGGAAGATCTGCAACATCTGCCGCGGATGTTCGGGTAAGCTGGGATAAAGGATTTGACTTTAATTCCAATGACTATACAGGAACACCTGTTATTCTGAAAGGACTTCAGGTAAAGACAAGTAAAGGGAAAGAGTTACAGGAAAATCTGGATTACACAGTAACTTACCGGAATAATACAAAGGCAGGAAAGGCAACAGTAACCGTAAAAGGTATCGGAAACAATATTTCCGGCAGTTGGACGCAGCGGTTTACGATCAATCCTGTCGATATTTCGAAGTTTGAATTTGTGAAAAAAGCTCTTGTATATTCACCAAAGGGCGCAAGACTGACAACGATTACAGCCATAGATCCAAAGACTCAGACAGAATATCATTTAACGGAAGGCGTGGATTATACTGCAAAATATACCTATTTTGACAAGAAAACGAAGGCAGCCGGAAGCAGCGTTCAGGTAGTTATTTCAGGAAAAGGTGCGTGCAAGGGAAAGAACATTAACCTTGAAAGCTTTCTGATAGCAAAGGCGCCTTTTGAAGAGTGCATTACAGTGAATGACGATATTGTGGTAGATGCTTCGGCAGGTAATCTTGCATCGGCGCTTGAAAAGGCAGTGACTGTCAAAGATACGGCAGGCAGAAGGCTTAAAAATAAAAAGGATTACATACTTATCTATAATGCCCTTGATAAGCAGGTTACAATTAAACCGTTGTCTTATGCAAATTATGAGGAAGGCTCTTCGTATGTTGCAAATTACATAGCGGCGAAAAATCTTGCAAGGGAAAAGAACTTTGTATTCGATAATAAGACAAAAGAGCCATTAGCATATGACGGAAGAAATCCCGTAAGGCTTACAGCGGCAAATATCAGAGACTACGTAGGAAAAGAGTACCGGCTTGGGGAGAACATTGAAATCGTAGAAGGAAGCTACAGGAATAACACTAAAAAAGGAATGGCGTCCGTAACGGTAAGAGGTATACCGGAAGGCGGCTTCTACGGAACGAAGGTACTTCGGTTTAAGATAGTCGATAAATAAAATTTACGGAAGGGCACCTGCGGAAGGTGCTCTTTCCACAAATGGAGTAATTGCACCGTGCTCGTGCACGGAATTATATATAATATACAAAAAATCAGAATATTTTTGTGAAATAAAAACGATATATCATGTTGTAAATTTTGGAAACATCTGATAAAATTATAGTATATTAAGCAAATTGGGGCTTAATGGGGGCCTGATTTTGCACGAGCACGGTTCAGATGTGCCGAACGGGTGTAATTTTCAAGATAGGAGGAAGGATATGAGCAAATTCAGAAAAGGGCTTGTGAAACGTGTCATGGCAGTGATTTTGTCGGGTGCGATGGTAATGTCCAATATGACATTGTACGCAGCGGAAATCGAGCAGACTGAGCAGGTCGAAACAGTTTCTGAGGTTAGCGAACCTGAGGCAGCGGAAACCGAGTCTAAGGAAGCGGAAAAGCCGAATGACGAAGATGCGGTTCCGGAAGAGAAGACGACGGCTTCTGAGAGCGAAAGCGAGACGGCTGAGACAAAAACGGAACAGCAGACCGATGAAACGACGGAAACCGAGACGGAAAAACAGACAGAAACGATAGCAGAGACTGAGACGGAGAAACAGACAGAAACAACAACAGAGAAAGGGTCTGAGAAGGAAACGGAGGAGGTTACGGAAACAGAAGCTTCGGAAACGGAAACTTCGGAAACAGAGGCTTCAGAGGAAGAAACTACGGAAGAATCTGAGGATAATAAGCTTGTAGGAGGCAATCCGGTTGATCTTTCGAACGGTCTTAAAGCAGGTACGGAATATGGTGATGATATTCTGACTTTTACTGTACTTGAGGATATGGCAAAGAAAAGCGGAAGTATTACGGTTGACGGGAAAAACTATACAGGCGGTGTACAGGGATCAAACAATCCGAAGAATGCGGACGATAAGAATATTTCGGCTACGGTTTTGATTCCTACAAAAGGTTCTGCATTCAAGATTAATGCCTTAAAGGATGCAAAGATTACGTTTATTTTGGGAAAAGCAGATAATAAGACGTATTATTTTGTAAAGGATAACGGAGGCTCGGGAGAGCTTCTGAAATCAGGCGCAGTGCCTACAGGTGCATATGACCTTGACTTAGAACAGGGAAATACTTATTATTTCTGCGTGGCTGGTTCAAAGATATATACTTATGATATCAGCTGGAAGGTCAGAGAAACCGGCGAACGCCCTGCATGGGCGGATATTGCGGCACCTGTGATTTCCGAAACAGCTGTTGATGGCAGTGCGGTAAGGGTAACGGTAAATACTGTTATTGGTCACGGCGGCGCAGACAAAGTGGAAGTTTTTATGTATGATGCCGAAGGAAAAGAGGTGCAGAGCGCAGAATATGCAAGGGACAACAATGCACCAATGCTTGAATTTTTCCCTGAAGCAACAGGAACATATACTTTCAAGGCAGTTATCAGCCGTGCGGACGAGAAAACTACAAAAGAGAGTGCAGCTTCCCAGCCGCTTGAATTTAATCTTCCTCTTGCAGTTCCTGAAATGAAGGGTGCAACCAGTGTAGGCGGCGGCAGCGTGGAAGTAAAATGGGGTGCGGTAGCCGAGGCTGAGAAATATGTTGTAGAGGTTGCAGATACAGACATCGCACCGATAGAGAGCACAACTACAAGTGCAACCATAAAGGATTTGACAATAGGGCAGACATACAAGTTTACTGTATACGCAGTCAGAGGTGAGGAAAAGACAGAAAAGTCCGCACCGATTGAGTGCAAGGTTACGGAAAAACAGGAATTTAGTTGGGATTTTAATATTTACGGAAACGGTACAAACACAAGTAAGGGCAGCTATGAAGAAATCGTAAAAGGTGAAGAAGTAAGAATTAAAACAAAAGGATGCGGTAAGATCGTACCTGCTTCCAATGACGGACTTGCTTTTTACTATACAACATTAGATCCGACTACTACAAACTTCACATTGTCTGCAACAGCGCATGTGAACTGGTGGCAGTATACAAACGGACAGGAAGGCTTTGGCCTTATGGCAGCCGACAGCATCGGCAAGAAAGGCAGCGGTGCACAGTATTGGACCAACAGCTATCAGGCAGTCGTATCAAGAGTCGGATACCGCTGGAATGGTGTGGAAATATCAGATTCCGGTGCGAAGATTGACATGAAGATCGGTGTAGGCTCCACAGAGAAGATTGGTGTTACACGCAAAGACCAGCAGGATATTGCAAACGGATTAGATACACAGCCGAAAAAGTTCAGTGCAACTCAGACAGCGATTGATTCTACGTTTGCAAAGTATGGTGCCGGCGAATATAACATCGTAGGTAACTATGCGACAGTAGATGATAAGGGAAATGCGATTAATCCTCCTCCGGGAAGTAATCATGAGCAGTATGTTGATTTTGACCTGAAGATACAGAAAAATAACACGGGTTATTTTGTTAGCTACACAGATCCGAACGGAAAGACAACAACACAGAAATATTATGATACGGAAGCATTAAACTTGTTGGAGAACGACACGGTTTATGTGGGTGTATTTGCTTCAAGAAATGCAGATGTAACATTCTCAAATATAAAACTTACGACAATTTCTCCGGAGAATGATGAACCGAGAGAAGAAAGAGAACCGGACTATGTGAACGTATCGACCAGTATTTTGTCAGGTGCGTTGACAAACTCACCGGATTACGAGTTTATGTTTGCAAGTAACTGGTATGGAAAGCTTGTTGTAAAGGACAACATGGGAAATCTTTTGAGCAGACATACAGAGACAGATGAGTTTGGCAGAGAGGAAGAACTTGATTACTATAATATCAAAGGATCTCTTGACCCGGACATTGCATCGCTCAAGGATGGCGATAACAACAGGGATACAAGGGTACGTATACCGGTTAACAATCTGGTTGTAGGCAAGAACGCTTTTGTTGTAGAGTTTACACCCGATAAGGACTGGTCTCCGGAAAGAGATAAGACCACAGGGCAAAAGCTCGTAGAGCTTAAGAGTTATTCTACCGTAGTATTTACGCATGTGGTAGAGTATCGGACATATGGTGAAGTGGGACAGACAATCTATGTATCACAGGACGGAAAGCCTGGAAACTTAGGTACGGTGGAAAGTCCGCTTGATATTTATACGGCTGTAAAATATGCGCAGCCCGGACAGACAATTCTTCTTGCAGGCGGCCGTTACAGTCTGACAAGTACACTCCAGATACCAAACGGTATTGATGGAAAACCTGCCGGTGAAGGCGAGGATAAATACCAGAATTATATTAAGATGATGGGTAATCCTGATGACGTTGCAAATGGAAACAGACCTGTACTTGACTTTAACAGCAAGGTGGCAGCGGTGGTAACGGTGGGAGACTACTGGTACTTTAAGGACTTTGACGTTATTCGCTGTAAAGACGGTGAGAAGGGTATTCAGGCATCAGGAAGCTACTGTGTATTCGACAGAGTAGATACTTATAAGAACGGAAGTACCGGTTTGCAGATTTGCCGTGCATCAGGTACGGACACATATCAGGACTGGCCGCATGACAACCTTGTTCTGAACTGTAATTCATACTTGAACGTAGATGCAGGACATGAGGATGCGGACGGATTTGCTGCAAAGCTTACCAGCGGAAGCAACAATGTATTTGACGGATGTATCGCGGCGTTTAATGCAGACGACGGCTGGGACTTATTTGCAAAAGCGCAGACAGGCAGTATCGGTGCGGTTACAATCAAGAACAGTATCGCATACAGAAACGGATACATATTACTTGACGAGAACGGTAATCTTGACGAGCATGGAAAGTGTATACAGGGACAAGGAAACGGAAACGGATTTAAGATGGGCGGCGACGGTCTGAAGGCCGGAACAGAATATGACCCTGACTATAATCCTGACGCAATTGTTCCGCAGTCAGGACATAAGCTTTTCAACTCATTGGCATTCCACAATAAGTCGAAGGGCTTTGACTCAAACAATGCGCCCAATATAAAGGCATACCAGTCAATTTCATATAATAATGACGGAGCAAACATCAGCTTTTCATCGTATGAGCAGGGTAACCCGCATACAGATTACGAGCTGAGAAACGTAATTTCTTTCAGAACACAAGGGACATCAACCGGAGACGGTGTTGGAACACGTGGCCAGCAGGATATGGGGAAAGTCAATAATTCTTCAACATACTACTGGGATACAAGTGCAAAGGCTGCAAAGAACTCAGACGGAAAATTAATTAAGGCAAGTGACTTTGTTTCGCTTGAGTATGCAAGCCTTGACTGTGTAGATAAGGATTACTGGAGAAATGAAGACGGTACGATCAATACACATGGTTTCCTTCAGCTTAAGGACGGCGTATGGGATGGAAAACCGGAAGATAATCCTTCAATGGGAGGCACTCCTTCCGAAGAAGTGACGCCGGGTGAAGATACAGACGGAAGCACATCATCAGGTAACACGGGAACAGGTTCGGAAGATCTGCCGGATTATGGTCCGGATTATCCTGAGGGTGGTTTGACAGAAGAGCTGCACTATGGAAAGATTTGGGCGGCAGATATCAACTATGTCGATTATACGACTAAAGAGCCGTTAACTTATACAGGAAAAGAGATCAGACCTGAAGTACATGTACGTTATAGTGCGGATGTTCCGATGCTTGAATATGGCAAGGATTATCAGCTGAAATATCAGAATAATGTGAATGCAGGCACGGCAACGGTAATTATCAAAGGTATTCGCAATTATGCAGGATATGAGAATACAAAGACATTTGAGATTATGCCGATTGATGTAAATGATAATTCCGTATCAATTGTAGATGTGGCAGTTACAAGCAACACTCCGGAGAAGGCAATAAAGCCTACTTGGAAGGGGAAAGCGCTGAAAAAGGACGTAGACTATACAGTGACGTTGAAAGAAGGAAGCGATCATGAGTATATTGTTGCCGGTATAGGCAATTTTACCGGTGAGAAGATAGTTAAAGCGCAGACTGTTTCAAAAGATCAGCTTATGAGCAAGGCGAGTGTAAGAATTACAGATAAGGATCTTTCTTACACAGGCAAAGAAGTACAGCCCAAGTGTGAAGTAAAGATAGCCGGTCAGGTTATCACGGAAGGCTTCACGGTTGAATATGCAAACAATATCGAGGTTGGAAAAGCTACATTGACAGTAATTGGAGATGGAAAGAACTACTTCGGAAGCAAGAGCATAAACTTTAGTGTTAAGAGAAGAAGCATTAAGGATGCAACGGTAGATAAGGGCAAATACTTAAGCGATTATGAACTGAATGGTAAGGTTTTTGACGGAAATGCATATTCGATACCTGAAAATAGTATTAAGGTCAGCGTAACAACTCCGGACGGAACTGTTCAGAAACTGAAAAAAGATGTTGATTACAGAATTAAGCAAAGAGGTGTCAACAGCAGTAAGGTTACGATTGTAGTAGAAGGTATTAACGGTTATACGGGCGTTCAATCTTTCAGCTATAAGACAAAGCCGCTTGACTTAAACAGCGAAGATGTAAGCTTCTCATATGCACCAAGTCTTACATATTCAACTGGAGGAGTAGCATATGTTCCGGGTGAAAACTTCAATGTTATAGTAAATGGCAGAAATGTTGACAAAAAGAATTACAAGCTCAAATACAGTTTTAATAATGTAGTAAGAAACGCGGATCAGAATAATGCGCCGAAGGTTACGGTAATCGGCAAAAACGGCTTGAAGGGAACAAAAGAATTCTATTTCTCTATTACACGTGTGTCACTTACAGAAAATTCGAATTTTGCAATATCGGCCAATGATGTAGCGACAAACGGAAAAGCATTAAAGTATACTGATCTTAAGAAGGCAAATGTTGGCATAAACCAGACTGTAAACGGTAAACTCAAACGGATGAAAGCAGGCCGTGATTACAATAGAGCGAAGATTGAATACTATATTGATAGAGACGGCGATTTTAAGATTTCGGAAGATGATGGGAAACCGCTTGATATTAATTCGACAGAAACCGTAAGCGAATTTAGTAAAGATGGATATGTCACAATTCTTGTAAGGGTACCGGCGGCAGAAGAAAGCAACAAATGTACTTATGAAGGTTATGTAGACGGTTATTTCAGGGCATCATTGTACAGCATCAGAGGAGCGAAGGTAACAAGCCTTAAGGACAGAGTGTTTGGAGAGTACAGTAAAGGTAACGGTGAATCAGTAACTCTTGACTGGAGCGATGTAGAAATAGCGCGTCTTGAGGAGTACATGACAATTACATGCAAGAACCCGAATGGCGAAGATGTGCTGGAGTGTCAGGAGCGAACAGGAAAGTATGATTTTACAAACGATCCTCAGAAGCTTCAGAATAAGACTGGTTTTGTCATCGTACCAAACAGCTATGTGGGTAATGCAAAGATTGGTACTGCAAGCTTTATGATTAAAGGTACAGGTAAGTATTCAGGTACAAAGAAAGTAACATTCAAGATTGTAAGCAAAGATAAGGCAAGATAAGACACATTTAGATGATGAATACGCTCTGCCATAGAAATATGGCGGGGCGTATTTTTGTGTTCCTTTTGGGGGGGATTGTACAAAGTTTACAAAAAAATAATAAAAATTTTGGCGCTTAAAAACGAATTTACCAAAGAAAAATGTACAAATAAATATTGAAAATAGTAATTTTATTTGTTAAAATGGACATACACGATTATTTTTGCATGAAATATTGAAAGCTGCTGCAAATTTTGTCAATATTTTCTACAGAAAAAGAGTGGATTGGAACAAAATAACTAGAATCTGGTGCATGATATGTAAACTCATTTATAAAATTATTATTAAAATTTAGTAAAATTTTTATAAAGAAGTGACATTGAATGCGCAAGGGAGGAAGGCGAACGTATGGGTAAATTTAAAAGCAAGTTGGCAAAACGTATCATGGCGTTTGTTTTATCAGGCGCTATGGTTTTGTCGAACATGTCTGTTTACGCTGCGGAACTTGCAACCGAAACAGTGACGGAAACGGCTGTTGAGGAAGAAAAAACCGCAGAAGAAACAGTCGCCGCTGAATCATCAGAAGCCAAGTCGGAACCGGTAAGCTCCGAGACCGACAAAGAAACTTCTGACAGCAATGATAGTACGACTTCCGAAACAGTAGCAGAAACCGAAACAGCAGAGGAAACCAAGACATCTACAGATGTCAGCACGGAAGAACCTGCCGAAACGGAAACGGCTACAGAGGAAGAAACGACGAAAACAGAAACAACAGAAACAATGGCAACAGAAAGCACAGAGCAGGAAGAGACGACAACAGAGGCAGAGGACGACGAGAACGAGGACGTTCGTGCGACAAATACCTATGATGCCGGCATCAAGACGGATGTATGGGATTTTGGTGTAGAGGATTTGACAGATGTTAACAATATGTTTACAGTGGATATTGTCAATTCTTTCTATCCTGAATCGACAAAATTAGGTGCAGATGGAAATACAACCATTACTTCATTTGCGATTGATAAAAATGGTAATCTGGTTAATGTAGTTGACGCTGAAAGCGGTCAGCTGGATTTGTCGGGAGACAATGCATCCAATGTGGATTTTTGCTTCAATGACGGAGGATTCCATACTACCCACAGATGGAGACTTGACAGTAATAATCCTAAGAAGGATGAGTTAAAGTATCACAGTAATCAGAGCCGTACCATTGCCGGAATAGCATATCAGGGATGTCTGTACAGCAATAAGGGCGGTGATAAGAATGTCTATATCGGCGTAAAATTAGATGCCGGAGATATTATGACGGCAGCAATATCGGGAAACAATCTTACAGATGCCTTTACGCTGACCGTAGAGGATCCGGATGGAAACAGGACTGATTTTGCGAGAAGCAGCTGCGATCTTATAACATTTTATGCTACAAAAGCAGGAATGTATAAAATGTATATGGATGACGGTTCGAGCAAGCTGGTTGTTACACGTGTTACCAGAGTACATACAAACACAGTGACAGTAAGCGGTTCTGTAGCACTTCCGGGTGATGCGCCAAGCGATCTCGCACTGACATTTAAATGCAATGAGAGCGGTGAAGAAAAAACAGCAGCAATATCAAACGGCTCTTATAGTATAAGTCTTAACGATCAGCACTCTTATGTAATATCTACAAATAATAGTGCATTCGTGCTTAGTGAGGAAGACAGTAAGTTAGAGTTAGCAAAAGATGCAGGCAATACTACAAAAAATATTGAAGTATTATCTGTAGAGAGATATAAATTAAGCGGTGAGATCAAAGGTCTCGATGCAGCAGCAGTGGAGGCTCTTGAGGATATTATCTTTGAGAAACCGGCAGATAAAGTTTATATACCTCAAATTACAATTTCTAAGCCCGAGGCAGAGGGCGGAGCTGTTACCTATGAAGTAATGCTGGAAAAAGGCGTAGAGTATGCAGTCAGAACAGAAGGCATTAATGACTATCAGCTTACCAGTGCTGACAAAGTAACAATTAACGAAAATACAACACAGGATATCACATATGAATTGAAGCCGGTCTACAAAGTTACCATAAGTCCTATTGGTGCTACTTTGGCAGAACTGGAAGAAGCCGGCGCTACAGTTATTTTTACGAACCTTTATGAAGAAGGATATGTTTATACGTATAGCATTAAGGCAAAACCAACTGGTGACGATGTCATCTATCTTAGAGACGGAACATACAACGTAGAGGTGAAAAACAGCGGCACTTATGCACAGAAGCGCACTTCTAATCTGGCCGTAAGGGGTAAGAATGTTGTAAAGGCAATATCTTTTGAGGTTGCTTCTTCAGTATGGGATTTTGGCAGCGAGGAGTTTCTCCAAGCAGCCGGTGAGGATATTAAGGCAGGCTTTAAGGGTCTCAAGTTCAGCAATATAGGAAGAGATTCTAAAGGTTATGCCACAATGGCAAACGGAAAAGATGAAGCAGGGAATGTTGTACCGGATACAAGTACAATTATGATACCTGTAAATACACAGGAAGAATTCAAAGTAGTAGTTACATATTTATATAATGCAAATGTCAGATTCGAAAACGAAGAGACAACCAAAATTGCAACGGCCGATGGAAGCACAAGCAAAACACATACGGCAGAATATGTCTACAAAGTTGGAGATCCTTTGATTAATGACGGCTACGTAACATTGACACATGTAGACGGCGATGTTGCAAAGGATGACGGAACAACAAAAACAATAACAAAGTCATATCTTACAAAGATTCAGGTTATGCCAAACCTTGCATACAGAGATACAATTACTGTAGGTGCAAAGGATTGCGATTATAAGACCATCAATGAAGCGCTTGATGAGGTGCGTACGATGGACAGAGCTGGTGAGAACGGCGCAGTAAAGCCGGTAACAATCAGCATACAGCCAGGCAACTATGAAGAGATGCTTGTTATTGATGTTGACAATGTAAAATTTGTTAACGCTGCAGGCGCAAATGCAAGTACGGAATTGACAGATGCAGGTGTTAACATTGCAGATAATGCAGTTCGTATTACTTCATATTATGGTCATGGATATACTTATTATAGTATGGGGTCTGACTGCAAGTGGGATAAAGATGTCTTGAAGTCAAACCTTCAGAACGGCTATCCTTCTTTCACGAATCCGGGAAGCGGTACAACAGCAGGAAGCTATTGGAATGCTACAGTAGTAATTACGGGTTCAAATGTTTCGGCACAGGGAATTATCTTTGAAAATTCTTTTAACCAGTATATTTCAAAGAAGGCTTCAGAGGACGAGCTTGTACCACAGGCTGGTGCGAAGGAAGGCAGTGTTCCCAGAAATGACTTGCCGGAAGGCAGCACAGCAGTACAGGATAAGGCATATGTAGAGAGAGCGGCAGCGCTCGCTATTGCAAACAATTGTAAAGAAATTTATTTTGATAACTGTAAGTTTATCGGGCGTCAGGATACCCTTTATGGTGGAACAGACGTTACAGCAGGCTTCTATGGCTGTTCAATTTATGGTGGTACAGACTATATCTTTGGCGGCATGACAGCAGTGTTTGCAAAGTGTAATCTTGTATTTAATACAAGTGAGGACAAGAATGATGTAGGATATATTACGGCAGCACAGCAGAAGGCAGGCAGAGGATACTTAATGTATAACTGTCATGTAACTTCAACTGTTCCGGGTGTAGATACTGCTTCAGAATATCCTTCAAAGCCGGGATATTTGGGAAGACCTTGGGAAGCGAATACAGGTGAAGCTGTATTCTATAAGACGCTGATTGATGCAGTGGATACTTCATGGTACGAAACACATGGCGCTTCTTTAATTCAGGCAGTTGGTTGGACAAATACACTTGGTGGCGCATCTGTGCTTAGTCAGGAGTATGGTACTTTTGAGTATGCGAAAGATGTTGATAACAGTGATAAGAGAGCTGAATGGGCAACAGTGTTAACAGAAGAGAAGTTGGCAGACGGAAGCCCTATTACAGTAGATACATTCCTCGGCAGCTGGAATCCGTTTGAAGGCAAGGACATGGAAATTGTTATGCCTACGGAGGAGGATAAGGTAGATAATGCTCCGAAGAATGAAAATGTAAAAGAAGTCAAGTATGTCTTGGATATTGGCGAGATAGATGAGTATAAGGCAATGACATCCCAGACAAACTTGGAAATTGGCGGTAAAAAAGAGTCAGTAGGAACGGATGGCCTTTTCTCAATTTATTACAAGGTTGAGGGAGCATCAAGGATAGAAACGAATAAGAGAGACTTTACTGACGGATACTCAACCGAGAGAGGAATCAACTTCCAAGCAGGAGCAAGTGCAACAGGACCGGCAGCGGCAATTCAGTTTAGTACTGATTCAGCGGCGAAGGTGAAAGTATACTGGAGAAGTGGTGGCAGCAGCTCCCGCGGATTGCAGATTTTAAAGAGTGACGGAACTCAAGTTGCCAAGACAGCTGAGACAACCGATACAAACAGCTCATTTATTGACACATTAGAATT
>CAJTMC010000016.1 GCA_910577115.1 uncultured Lachnospiraceae bacterium | reverse complement strand
TGCCGTACTTATAGCTGTGTTGATTTCCTCCAGTGTCATTGCTTTTTCTTCATTTTCCGGCATTTTTGTAAATACGGAATAAAAGGCATACTCTACGAGCTCTGCGTTGGCCGCCTGCTCAAGCTGAGCATGGTTGATAAGCGTGTTTTCAAACAGTGGTTTAACAAAAGCGTTTACATTATCTGCATGGTTCGTGTCTCCTACTTCAAGAATTGGTATTTTCTTGGAAAACTTTGGATCAGGACTTGTATAATCTTTCATTTTCTCCATCCTTTCCTATTGATAAACATTAAAAAATATCATCAAGAATATATGTCTGCTCAATATCATCATCTTTGCCTTTGCGCGAAAAAGTTTTAATACAGACAACATCTCCCTCCTCGTCATATAAACCAACTTCGCTTATTTCCTCACCTGCAAGTTCCTTTTCCGTAAGCGTGCATTCATATCTGCACACCGTATCTTCCGGAAAACTGTACCCGTCAATCGCTTTCCTGTAAATTTCATGCGACAGCCCGTTCCATGCATCAGAGGGAGCAATTACATTTCCGTCGGCATCCGTGCCCCCGTTTCCAAACGCCATGCCAACAATTTTAGGAAGCTGGACAGCACCAGCCCTGGCCTTAACCAGCTTTTGGCGTGCTGTTTTTGTTATAACAACGTTTTTATTTTTTTCCGTATCCGTGCTCATTCAATAGTTTCCTTTCTGTATATAGAATTAAACTTTCTGCTGCCGTCAAAACAGACAGAACCATCAAAAAAACAGTAGTCTTTGCTTTTAGTTTCCACCACTGCTTCTACCGTTTCCAACTGGGACATATCTATGCCTACATATGTTTTTAATCTAATACCCAAACCATAGCGCCTTTTGGCATTCATCAGTACAGTTCCGTCAAAGCAGACAGCACCGTTGAATATAATTGTATCCCAAAATAACACGCATACTTTAAACGTAATATTCTTTAATACAGCCTGCTCAAGATTTCTGTTATCAACAAAAAGTTCGATCCGGTCATTAATTATATAAACGGTGTGCGACTGTTTTATCTGGTTCAGCATTTCCCTTACTAATTTTGAATCAAGCGTTTCTTCTCCAAGAAAGTAGGCTTTAAAGACATTCGGATGTGTTGGAGAAAAGCCGTATGCTCCAAGATCGTTTGCATCAGCTATATGTACCTCGAATCCCGTTGCCGTTTCCAAATATTCTTCCATTCTGTATGGTGTCATGGGTGCCCTGCAATCTCTTTTTTGATAAATCAGCTTCCTTCTTTCCTCATAAGATAAATGCAGACGTACCGGAAGTCCCCATTTTATTTCATGGTACATCAAACCCCATGTTGCAGTTTCCGGAAAGAATTGTGCTGGCAGTTCCTCCACAGCTTGTTTTGCCATGTCATACTCAATCCCCATGACTTGAAACAGCCACTTTCCGACATAGGATTTGTCATAAAAACCGTCTGACACGTACCCCAGCATTTTCTTAGCGCTTTCACTTACAGGAAAGTTTTCTAAATCAAATTTTTCCATAAGCACCCTCCATCTAGCTGAAGTCAAGGGTACCGGTTTCCGGATACTCCTCAACATCAAGAATTATGTTTTTCATTCCTCCAGCCATAAGAAAGGTATCAAAATCTTCAATGCCTGCAATATCTGAAATGACTGGTCTCACATCGTTATATCTCAGTACTCCTTCCTGCTTTGCCACTTCATAAACAGCCCTGACCGCTTCTGCAAAATCTGCTTTTACCTGTGAAATTGTAGCTGTTCTGTCAATAAGCAGTCCGGTAACGGTAAAATCTATCTTTACTGCTGTAGCTGGTACACATGTCAGCTCCGCGCATGCTGTAGGAAGCAGCCTCCGTCTTCTGTCTTCCGGAGATACAATATAATTATATACATCCTGAACAAGCGCCTCATTTGCCGGCTGGCCGTTCCCATCTACAAGCACCAGCCTTACCGTTCCCGGTCCTTTTGCCGCCGGAATTACAATACAGTCACCTGCTCCTGCTTCTTTTGCCCAGCGGATATAATCGCTGTCGTTTCCTAAAAATGTCAAACTGTTTGCGTATTCTGCTGCAATTCTGTCATAATAGTCATCGTTGTTTTCCCGTTCAGTGCCTCCTCTGATTGGTTCAGGATTTGTCACTGAAACAATATTCTTATCCGGTTTTGCCATAAGCGCCACCGTTCCCGACGCAACATTGGATGCGGTACCACTTTCAACCGCTGATACCGGAATCAGAGCCATTCCATCTTCTCCAATCTCCGTCTCTTCAAAGGTTTGAAATTCAATGGACGGTCCTGTATCCGTTGCCGGTGTACAGAACACTGTTCCGGCAGCTATTACTGCTCCTGTCATACCTGTCACTTTTATTTTTCCTGATGCCCTGTTAGGCGGATGCCTTTCAAGATGCACCTGCCTGCCATGCAGGTCAAGCCACTCATCCCATGCATACTGTGGAAAAGCAATCATCAATGACCTCACAAGATGATAATTAATAAACTCATCTTTTTCCAGCGCAGCAGGCATAGTGAAATCATAAGGAAACCCCCCTGGCATATTATCAATATCTGCAGGCAGATTGTTCATCATTCTCTGATGAATTTCTTCCGCTGTATTGTTCTCTATGAAATCCGGTCGTATAAATTCCGGCTGCATGATATCATCTCCCTGTTTAAATTGTGACTGTGATAATCTCATCCCAGTCAATCCCTTTTACTTTAAAGTTACAATACATATTATCACCATCCCATGTAAATTCAAAATCACGTACATTCTCTGTTCTGGGATTTACCATAATTGCATCTGTGATTGTCCTCTGCACCATAGACTCAACCGTCTTTTCATCGTCATTATCCAAGGCACGTTCCATTTCGGTGCCGATAGAATCCGGATATGCAAGGCAGCGGTATCTCTCTGTCTGCGCAATCTTGAAACACCATATTGCGTATGCCTCCCTGCCATCACACTCTACCATCCGATTTGCACCGTCTCTTACAAAATCCCCCGCTGCCGAGTCCCATCTGACACTTCTCTTATAGTGCGTACCACGTTTTGCATTTTCAGAAATGAATTCCGGTACCTCGACTACCGGGAAAAGCGCTCCTGACATCCTACCGCCTCCTACATTTTTCCTATAACATCAATAATCACTGCTTCGTTCTGTACCCAAGCTACAAGCACCCTGTCCCCAGCTTTTACTGCAGGAGGTGCTATCATGTGCGAATGTTCCCCGTTCCCTGATTCATGTCCGCCATGACTGCCGTTATCCACCTTAAATTCAAGACCTCCCACATGCCGGCATACGGAATAACCCCCTTTCGGTATTGGTATGGGGAATGTATTTGTTATAAGGCTTCCGTTTTTCTGCACCTCACCAAAATCCAGCATCAGAGAAGATTCATTTTCTTTTTTCATTCTCCGGCTCAACACGCCTGCGAGCTTAGCCATGCCGGGATGTCCATCAAATCCTTCCATTCATACCACCTCACTCAGTCAAATGTTCCATCATCCACCCAACCATATACATTGCTTTCACTATCCACATGAATAAGATGCCAAGGATGCGCTTTTCCGGAACCGTTCTTTTTTGTAATTTTCGCCTTTCCGGCACTTGCATTATAGCCCTTCGAATCAGGATAACTGCTTACATAATGTATACCTCCATGAAAATTCACGATATCGCCAACATTATACTCCTTTTTTTCTTCTGTCTTTTCGTTTTCTGCCGATTCCTGCTCTACTTTTTCCAGTTCCATCGTCATACTATAAACATCCGCATTATGCTGAATGCTTTTCACATAATAATAATCCGATACAGAACCGCTCATGATATAAACAAGGTCTCCTTTTCGGATAAACGGAACATCAGGACTCTGCACCGTCATTTTCCTTTCAATTTTTCCCTCTCCGTTAAGTATCTCCTGTGCTGCTGTTTTTGCGTCTTCCAGTGTTTCATCCGATCCCCTTGTATAAATCCTCTGCCGTATTCCGTATTCTGTACTTCCATTGAGCGTGGCGTCAACGCTTTTCATTCCGTCATCATCCGATTTTCCGACCACTTTTACCCTTGTAATCAGGTTCGCCGTACTAACCGATTGGCTGAGTGACTGCGTATTATCAACACTAAACACATATACGGTTTTATTGCATCCTCTTTTTATAACGTCGACATACCCTTTCGATGCTCTTATTATACACTTTCCTCCACCTTTCTTTTCTGCTTCGTCAAGCATTTCCAGCATTATATCCGAAAGATATTTATTGTTGAACACCGTTTTCCCATGAGATACGTTAGGTCCTTCATAATCTCCATGCGGTATCCCCCAGTCATCAAAAATACTTTCCAAAGCAGATTTTGTTCCTGTTCCTGATGCATAATACCTATTATCCTGACTCTTTTGCAGCTTATACAGTTCATCATAACAAGTGCATTTGAAACCGTTTGAACTGTTCTTTTCCACTGGATTCCATGTTTCAACATATCCTCTTGCGACTTCTTCATCTAAAGAGCTTCCATCAGACGCAAAAATACCTATCAGGCATCCCGGTTTTATGATGCCTGATAGGTATCCCATTGAAGTCTTGTCATTTTTTGCCGTAAATGAGGATCGCATTGCAATCTCGTTTTCATTTTCTTCCCATCCCAGATTGTGGACATAATCCCCAATATTATACTGATTCCCGTTTTCATTCATAACAATGACACGATATCTGATTTTTGATAAGTCAATCACAAACGCCTCCTATCCCGGTATTGTAAGCACTTCTCCTGGCCATATCCAGTGGCCATGATCGGAACCTGACTTCCCATGTTTTTTCGCCTCTGCCTCTATCGTATCAGCATTGGCATCATAAATTGCCGTCCATTTGCTTCCGCTGCCAAGTTTACTTTTTGCTATCCCCCATAATGTGTCTCCGCTTACAACCGTATAAACGCTGCTCCCACCAGCTGAAACGCTTTCCGTTTCAAAATCATTTCTTGGCATTAATGCTATATTCAGCTCGCTGGTCGTATAAATCCGTAGTGGCTTTTTCTGTACAAATGCTATGGAATATTCAATATTCCCATATGCCCCTGTTGCCCGCGGCTGGAATGAGGAAATTGTGACATCCATGTTAATCCATGTGCCTGTCACAATCAGATTCAAAACTGTTTCGTTTATCATGAAACCATATAATATTTTTGTGCATTCATCCGGATGCCTCCAACTGCTCTTCCTTACAATCGCCTCATGTTTCTTGGATTCCCCGAAAAACACCCCATCCCATGTAAATTCTGCCACATCCGTTCCCCTTGGCACCTTAACCGTTCCTTTAGATATTATATCCACGCTTTGGTACTTAGCGCCATATTTGCCCTGTATCTTTTCCGGAAGAGCCGGAAATGTAAACGTTGAGCCATTTCCAGCAGGAATTAATCTAATATCCATACCTATGCCTATGCCTCCTTTAACGGCATGTTGGAAAAGACCTCTTCAAGTTTTCCAGCAATCTCTCCGCCAAGCTCATCCGCCATTTCTTTCATATGCCTTCTTATTATCTGCATAATATTCTCTTCGCTCTGCCCTTCAGTACCATGTATGACAAACTCTGGCGCTACGTTTACGCTGACCTGTATCGAACCGCTCTCAACGCTGCTCGTTTTTTCTGATGCTACAGGCTCATATATCTGCGTATCTCTTTCATAGTTGCGCTCTGCGGTTCTGCTATATGCTGCATCACTTAAAATTGAGCCACCTACATAACCACCCGCCGCATGAGCTGACACACCAAGCGCAATGCCTGCTTGTTCATACAAGTCTAATGCCCTTGACCGCCTGCTGGGATTGGTAGGGATGACAAACTCTCCGTAACCTTCCTCCGCAAGCCATGAAAGCTGCGGACCGCCGCTTACATAACCGCCTGACGCATGACCACCTATTTCCCATGCCGTACCGCTTATACCATATTTAGGAATCATATTTACTACAGGACTAATCATAAACGGACTTGCTGTGGCATTATCAAGTGCTGTCTGTATATTCTCCATAAAAATCTGCGAACCCGACAGAATGCTCTCCGAAACGCCACTGTTCAATGCGTCGCCACATTCCGCCCCCGTCTCCTGCCACTCCATCACAATCTGTTCATAATTTCCATTAGAAATCGGTCCGAAACGCTGCATAATATTTTCCATGTCAAACCTGCCTCCCGCATCTGCCATATATTGTGCAATAAACGAATCCAGTATTTCATTATTCGCACTTTCCTCAAGTGCTTTAGATAATGCCTCTGAACGTGACTGTTTAATACGTTCAATATATTCTTCATCATAAAGCTCTGACAGCAGCTTTTTCCCATCCTGGGAAGGAGCACTGAACGCCGGACCTTCCAAAGGTCCTGTTACTGATTCCATGAGTGTGTTTAAATCATTTAATGTCATAGAATCCCAATCAATCGCCGCCTTAATCTCCTCCGCAGTAGGTACCATACGTTTATAGTCCTGAAGCAGCTTTTCTTTTGCACCCTGTGGAACTGCAAGTGCGGTCTGCATCAAATCATAATATATAGTTTCAAATGCCTCACCATTCAAAGCTGCCAGTGAGTCCAAACCAAACCACTCCTTAACATCCGCCTCTGTCCATGTATTTACATCAGGCTTGATAAGAAGCGCATTGTCCATCGCCTGCTCCAGTTTTTCTTTTGTTGTTCCTTCGATTTCCGGCAAAATTCCGACCAGTTCAGAACTGAATGCATCAGCAATGCCTTCAAGACCAAAGTCACTTATCCTTGTTTTCACGCCTTCCAACTGTATATAATACGATTGGTCGGCTTTATCCAACTGATCCTGAACGTCATCATATATCTGTCTGTATTCTTTATCCGTTATTAGACCATTGTTATAATCCTCCTCCGCATCATGCAAACGTGCGTATGCGTGTTTTGAGGTAAGATTTAGAGCATTGAAAAGCTGTTCTTGTTCATATTCTGCCTCCGTTTTCATTTCTTCCAACATGGCATTAAAACTATTGGTGTCTAACGCCGCCCCCTTGTACTTAACCCGCAAAGCATGCATGTTAGCATCCGTATTTACAGACGACAGTTTATCTGTGATTTCCAAAATTTGGTTCTGAATGCTTTCAAGCTCCGATTTTTCGTTCAGTGATATTATACCGTCAGTCATCGCTATGCTCATTGAATCTGTTAAACGTGAGCCCAAATATTCAGCCTTCCTTGTCAATACTTCATAATAGTCATCCAGTCCGGATGTATCCGCATCATCTCCTACAAGAAGCTTTAACGCAGTTGTCACTTCATAATGATTGTCTTCAATATATGTCTGACTCGCATTTACAAAATCCTCAATTGCACTCTTATAACCATCTTTATCCAGTTCAGAAAGCTCCATATTAAGTCCGACTTTCCAGTTTTCTTTCCTCAAAACCTCTGATGAAGCCTGAAGTTCAGCTAATGCGGTTTCAGCATTTGATGCTGCCTGTGAAAATCTGTCTAGTTGCTCTTCCATTCCTGCAAAGACAATGTCTGCCGATGCTTTCTTAATTTCTGCCAAAGACAGCGAAATATCTCCAAATGCATTTTTGGCAACCTTCGCACATTCCTCCTGTAGCATTAAAGCAAACTGCTGTGCTGACACTTCCGAGTCGTGCATTGCTTCCATTAGTTCCTTATTTTTAAATTTTATTTCATCAATGGAAAGCCCCGTAGCTTCAAAAGCCTTCTGTGCGGTTTGTGCTTCTTTTAGCATCCGTTCTGCATTTTTTTCATAATCATCCTTGATTTTGTTTCCTGCAATCCAGCTTCCAACTGCGCCTACTCCGGCACCAATCAACGCTCCCGGAACAGCTCCAACACCTCCAAATACAGCTCCGATAGCTGCACCTGCCGCTGCACCTGCCCCGGCTCCAGCCAGTGTTCCGCCTACTTCCACAGCTCCAGCTTTTTTATATGCCTTAGCTTTTTCAGCATCATCCGAAGTGAACCCTGTATACAAATCCATCGCTCCATGAATCAATCCGGCGGCACCTGCAATTCCACCTGCTACCGATCCAGCACCCACAAGAGCCGCTGTACTGCCTGACATTGTACCTGCCATGCTTCCAAAATACATCCCGGCGGAACTTCCGCCGCCTGTTAAACCATATCCGACATTTGCAAGTGTTCCTAGGATTCCTGAACCACTTACCATTGCATTTCCAGTTGATCCCATTAAAGCACTTATACGTGAAATCCCCGTTGCTGCATTGGCACCGAACAGCCATTTACCAATACTGCCTGCACCCTTTCCCATATTTATAAATGGTGTTGCGATTTTTCCCAGCATTACAGCTGATAATACCGAAGATAAATCTGCTGATGCACCACCCGGAAGTAATTTTCCTGCACTTGAAAGCATATTCTTAAATCCCTGCCATAGTGCTCCTGATACTGCATCAAAATCAAAACCTTCGGAAAATCCTTTTGCAAACGAAGCCCCGATGCTACTACCTTCATCAAAAGTTTCGCCAAGGTCTATCCCTAGCAAAGTCATAATTCCGGCTTTTAATCCCGTTCCAATACCTATACCAATATCCTGTGCAAATCCTGCAAATTTCGCCTTGCCAACACTGTTCCACCATTCAAAGAACGGCTCCGCAATAAATTCATCCCATGCAATCTTTACTTTTCCAAAGAAATCGGCCTCCTGCCACTCTTTTGTATCAACAATTGCATCAAATTTTCTCTGAATCCGGTCAACTCTGGTGTCAAGCCAGTCCATAAACTCATTTAATCCCTGCTCAACCTCCGGCATCTGATTGGTCAGCCATTCCGCAAGTCCTCTTACATAAGGCGACAGCCTCTCTCCAAAGGAAATCTTTACCCCATCGACGGCACTCTGTAACAGTGTAATAGATCCCTGCAGGTTATCCATCATGATATCCGACATATTTGCCGCTGCACCCTCTGCATTATTGATTGCATCTGATAATTTATTATAATCATCTGTAGTAGCATTCAGGATTGCCAAAAAACCTTTTTGTGCATAAGTACCGGCAATGGTGTTTCCAAGATTAGCCTTCTGCTCGTCAGTAAAGTTTGCAGTTGCATCCCTTAATTCTTTCATAATATCGGAAAAAGCTCTTGCAGAACCATCTGTATTAAAATAGGCTATTCCCAATCTGTTCAATGCATCTGCAGCTCCATTAGTGTTAGTTGACAATCTGGTGAAAATAGAATTCAATGCCGTACCTGCCATATTTCCTTTAATGCCTGCATTAGCCATAAGTCCAGTTGCCAATGCTACGTCTTCAATAGAATATTTGAGAGTACCTGCCATAGCTCCGGCATATTTAAAAGTCTCCCCCATCATGGATACATTAGTGTTTGCATTGGAGGATGCTGCTGCCATTACATCTGAAAAATGCCCCGCATCACTTGCCTGCTTTCCAAATGCTGTCAATGCATCTGTAATAATATCCGACGTCGTAGCTAAGTCTTCTCCTGACGCCGCTGCAAGGCTAAGTATGCCTTCTATACCGCCAAGCATGTCTTCCGTTTTCCAGCCCGCCATCGCCATATAGTTAAATGCCTCCGCCGATTCCTGAGCTGTAAATTTTGTCGTGGCTCCCATTTCTTTTGCTTTATCAGTAAGCTTTGCCAATTCCGAACCCGAAGCCCCGCTTATCGCCTGTACCTGTGACATCGCAGCCTCGAAGTCTTTATATGTATCTATTGTGTCTTTTAATCCTATACTGACTCCCAAGACTGCCCCCACTTGAAAGGCAGGATTTTTCAGCAGATTTATGATTCCTCTCACAGGTGTAGTGACAAAATCAATGGCACGCATCGTAACGCTCCATGTCCTTCCCACAAAACTCCTTATCCCATTTCTTAGCGTTGAAAGAACAGGCGCAATTCTGTCCTTTGCTTCAAGCAGGATTTCATACTTTTCTTTTGCCCATCTCGCAAGGCTCTTCTCCGTTTTCTGAGACTGTTTATCAAACTGTGAAACATATTCTTTTGCCTTCTCTGTTTCTTCATTCGCATTTTTAAACGCTTTGTTCATCTTATTCAAACCGCTTATAACAGACTCTATACCTGCTGACGTTTCATCCACAGTTTCAATCGGTATCTCTATTCTAAGTGTTTCAGCCACTTTCTTCACCTCCTCCGCTGCGTGATTCCAAAGTTATTCTCATGGACGCAAGCATAAATTTCTGCACTCCAACCGGCTTTTGATAAAACTCATCCGGAGTGATACCTGTTGTCTGAAAAATATGGTGCAGTAAACAGGCTTTCCCCCCGGATTTTATTAGTTTTTTGCAATTTCCTCAAGTTCGTCATCATATCCACTTAGCTTGTCAATCGCCTCCAAAATCTTATCCTTCTCACCGGCTTTCAATGTGATTTCAATGACATCCAGCCCATTTATGACACGATCCTTCTGTGCATTGAGGGCATCCCATACCTTACGGTTGTCCCACAGTTTTTCCCTGTCCTCAGCCACCGTAGCGGTATATATAACCTGTGACTGATATTTCACCCTGTTTGTATTCTCAGGCACTTTGATGCCAAACTGTTTATTGCGTACATATTTCGTATTTTTTTGGCGGCACCTGTCGTATTCCTCAGCGCTAAGGGGACGGATATTGAAAGCAAAATACAGCTTGTTTCCGCGGATAATCTCAATGCGTTGTGTTTCCTCTGTGGCATATTCAGCAGCATTCAAAAGACCATGTATAAAATCATCTTCATTTGCCCTGATAAGTGCCCTGCTTTCCTCTTCGTTGGTTTCATATTCTCCAATTTCCTGCTGCGTGTTTTCTTTTTCCGTTTCTGTACTGTTTTCTCCAATTGTTACACCTTTTGTAAATTCCTTTTGCATATTCCATTCCTCCAATTATTCAGATTAAAAAGGGCAGCCGTCTGCCGCCCTTAGTTTCCTGCATATTCAATTAATCCCTGTCAACACTGAGCAGAGACTGTAAACTAGGCGCCCTGTTAACAAAGAAGTTCCAGTTGCGCTTAATAACATCACCAACAGCAACATTCTGTATGTCCACCTGTCCGGAAGGAACACATTCACGATAAATTACGCGCTCTTCTGATCCGTTTCTTCCAAGCAGCGACCCTTGAAAAGTCCACGAAGGCATAACCTGTGTCTGCAGCGATGTCATCAGCTCAACAATGAATTCATCATCCTCAACTACAATCTGCGACATAGTAAGGCTGATCGCAAATGTATTTGCCGTTTCATGTTCCTGCGCATCTCCAAGTACACTGTACTTCGCATTATTCCAGCTTACATTCGATGTAAACTGCTCCACTGTTGCAATAAGCACACCGTCTTTGTTAAAAAACGCCCCATCTTTCCCAGTTCTTGCATGTCTGGTATCACTTGATGCTCTTTCATTTCTCATTGTCTATACCCCCTATTCTTCGTTCGTATTGAACCGGAACAAATATGTCATATAGATATGTTCCATCGAGTCCTTGTCGATAACGTCAATATCAAACCATGCACTGTCCCCGTCAGATTTATATGAACTGCTCTCAGTTACGGTACATGCAACCAGCTTGCCTTCCTCCCTCATGGAATCACCAATAGCCTGCATTTGACTGATTACAGTTGCCCTTCCATTTGTGTCATTATCAACCTTTCCTATAAGGTTATCAACAGTAGTGTTAATGCGCCTGATCAGCTCCATACGAGTCTTAACCCTTCTGATCTTCTTCCAACCATCATCCTGATTATCGGCGGGCGTTATCAACGTATTGATGGCGTTATCAATCCACACTTGACGCGCCTTGTTGCAGCTTAGTACAATACAGCCTTTCTTTTCCGCTGCGATAATGTCAGTGTTGCTGAGCCTTTCCAAAATCTCCGAAAATCCGCTTATCACAGTATGGGTAAGCGAAGAACCGGAAGATACTGCGCCAATCATTCCGGCTATACGCGCCGCGGTCTGATAGCCGTCAATTTCCGTTCCCTGCTCATCCACCCATGCATTCAGAACATAATTCATCTTTTCATCATTGAAAGATGCCGCATGTTTCATTCTTGTTTCCAAATCAACCGTATGCTTTTCTGCAACAACTGCCTGTGCCAGAGAGCCTGCATCAAAAATACGTCTTACAAATGACTGCAGCAAAAGATGCATTTCCGTATCTTCCGTATCAAGGCAGATTGTATTGAAATCATACGGCTCAACTTGTGAAAATGCATTCGAATAATCCCCCGCTGTTACCTGCGGATTTGTTCCCTTTATAAAAGTACTTTGAGAAACAGACGCAATGACCACATTTTCCTTTCCCTCTTTTACCTCTGCCATGAAATTCCTCGAAGACGCCAAAGCATCTGCAAGTGCCTTTGCCTCACTTTCTCCAGAAGCAAACTCGGTCTTCTCAAATTCAGTTGTTCCAGAATAAAAAATACATTCCTTCATCGACGAATCCGAAAGTTTCTCACGAACCGTAACCATGAAATCCTTATCTCCCGGGTATTTTGCCGTAATACTGAGAGCAACTTCTCCATCCTCATCTTTTAAATTAACAGTTCCCTGCGTTCCGCCATTGCCAATACGGCATGCAATGATTGTCTTTGCACCTCCGGCAATTGCCTCCCTCATTGCATCTGTAGTAAGCCCCGTTCCAAACGTTTTCTCATAACCATCTTCAGCACTCAGTTCAACTGCCGTATTCAGCGGACCAAAATCTGCTCTAAAGATTACAGCCGTTACACCGTTCATGATGTCGGCTGCCGCATTTCCCCCCTTTTTCTGAATGTTGAAATAAGCACCGGGGCGTATTTTTACTTCTCCCGGATTAAATATACCAGCCATTTACTCAACCTCCCTTTTTAAGAATATTGATACAATCTTTTTTGCATCAGAAACAGTGCATTCCATCTTTCCGGCTGCTTTGAGCGCCGTCACAACGCATTCCTGCCTTGTTCCAAAGAGTTTCCCCGCATTGTCCGCAAGCTCACTGACCGAGTATATGGATTCCTGCGCATCTTTCCGTCCTTTTTTAGGTGCCTGTTCCTGAACTGCTTCTAATTTATTTTCAGTGCTCTCGACGCTTTTGGCATCCCTTAATGCTTCTTTTGCCATCATATACCTCCTATTTGTATGCAATCTGAACTTTTGTCAGGGCATGCGGCTTTGCTTTATACCTAAGCAGTCCATAATTACCTGTCACAAAAATCTGCCCGTCTTTCAGATAGTCAGATTTATAATTCGCCTGCAGACGTTTTATAAACATAGGCGAGTGATCCAACATGATTATCTCTCCGTCCAGTGACATACTGCTTGTAATCGCAGCAGCCATTTTGAGCCTTATTTCGCTGTCAGGGCATAAAATATGGACGGCTATTCTGCCATCCATCCATGCGACCGTATTTGTTTCCCTTGACTTATCCACAGACAGAAGCCGGCAGTATATTACCGGCTGTCCTTTTGACGCCTCTGTTATTTCATCCATCCTGTCATATCCCATAATGAGGCACTCCGGATATAACTCTTTTATATACTTGTTCACCGCCATCACAGGATCAGGATCGGACGTTTCCCAAGAAGGATATTCAAGAATGTCAAACCGTACTTCACTCCCAATTGTAGCGCTTCCTTTATCATCGTCTATGGTGAATGCATCCGTCCGCGCCCATGTAAAGCAGTATGGTGTGCCACCTTCCGGTTTTAATATCACATCCCGCAGGCAATCCCTTACCAACGGTTCAATCGCTTCCGGCATAACCTCCGTCGTATTCTGACACAATAGGGATACTGACAAAACACCAGCGCTGTGTCTTTCCTCATTCGCCTGTAAATCAAAATTGTAAATAACCATTGGATACTGCGAGTTTCCGTTCCATCCCTCCGAACTCTCATCCGGCGGCTCCGGACTAAAAACAGCAGGCGCATCTTTATATGATGCAAGACGCTTCACAAGCTCTTGGGAACCGGAAAACCTTTTATAAATCAATTCTTCCAGTATCATCATCATCAACTCCTTCCATTTCTTCTGTTTCCTCCCTATCGTCTTCTTTTATCCCATATTCATGTACTTCCGCCATATCAGCCGACCAGCGGATTTCCCACTGCCCGTTTGCTGCCTCAGATACAGGAATGGAAAAATGATTTGTTACATTGCTGATACCGGGATAATACTGTACTGTCAGGCATTCTTCCGTAACTGCCGTCACAAACCCTGCTCTGCCTTCATTCCATGTTTGGTGTTTTCCCCAAATCAGAAATCCGCATTTAATCTGGTTAGTATCAAAGACTGCTATGCTTTTTTCTATCATCAACGCCATACTAATACCTCCTATGTATAAGGCTCACTGTAAATCTTCCGGATTTCCGGCGCAGCTTCTTCTTTGATTTTTTCCATGAACGGTCTTGGTGCCATATTGGACGTTCCATTTTCCAACATTGCCGCATATTTCTCGCCGCTTTCCAATACGGCTATAACCTCCGTACCGCTGGAAGTATCTCTTGTTTCCACATCGCCGTTCCAATGCAGGCGCAGAGTTCCTGTACGTCTTGCCGGAGCTTCTCCCGGCGCTGATGCCGTATACATACGCGGCTTATACCCCGACTTCTTTCTTTCCTCTCTTGTTTTACTTCCGGTATAAGGTTTTCTATACTTTCGACCACTGCGCTGGCCTTTCATTATTTTTAGTTCAGCATTTCTTAGAGCATTTACTGCCCTGACACCTCTTGATCTTACCTGACGGTTAACATCGGCTTTTATTTCTGAAACTTTTATTTTGATAGCAGCGCCAATACTGCCTTCTTCTCCCTCTGCCCACAGCTTCATTTAGCATCCCGCCTTTCTTCAGCATAGTATATCGTTGATATTCCAAGCGCTCCGACATCATCAATATCAACAATATAAAATACTCTCTCTCCACACACCAGCCTGTCAGTACGTTTTGCCATTGGCATTCCTGCCTGAACAATCGTATGAGTGACCACATGATCCTTTTGGCTATGGTTCGTCCTATCATCATCAGATGCCTCCGCAAGACAGCCCCGCATAGTCTTTGTTCCATCTCCAGTATGCCTGTTTGCCACCCTTCCCGTACTTGTTACAGTCTGATCATTACATTCAATTACAAAATCCTTAAACATATTCCCCGGTCTTAAATACATCATCCTTGTGCTTACCATGCTCTTCCAGCCCTTTCATTCTGCTGCATTCCTGTATAAAAATACGGAGGTTTTTGAGATGATCCACCGAATCTGGACGCACTGCACGATTCCACTGATACTTCTTTTTTCAAAGCATCATAGTCAGCACGCCACAGTTTAGCCCTTTCCTGCATATACAGCCATAATGGACCCGTCTTTGTGTCAACCTCATAAGCAAAACGGCGGCACAGACTTTCAAGCAGCATAAGCTTCGCACGCTTCCATGATTTTGGATATGTATCAATTGCCGCCTGAATTTCCTCGTCGGTCAATGCCGCTGTGTCAGAACCGCCTTCCACCATTACGTCGCCAAGCTCGAATCGCATACGGTCTTTGCCCAATTCTGATATATTTCCCGATTCATACGTATATACACCTTTTGCCATTAAGCATCAGCTCCCTCCGAATTGGTACCTGTAGCCGCCGTATCGCTTGTTGCTGCATTACTGTCCCTGATTGTACCTGGAACCGCATCATCAGGAAATAAATTATCTGCCTGTTTTTTGGCGGCGTCCTTGATAGTTTTTCGGCTGTCCGATGCATGTAACAATATAAGGACGTTTTCGCTCTTGATATCCGTAATCGCTTTGGCTCCTTCGTCAGCATTCATCTGCATTATCTCAAATACTTTCTGTATATCCTCCGGTGTTGCAGGTATAGATGTCATCTGCACATTTTCCCCATCAGATGCCCCTTTAACAGAAATCATGAATGCTTCGTCATATACATCAGGATTTATCTGAGTCAGTTCTGCAACTGCCTGCTGCAATTCTTCCTGTTTTTTCTCCAGCTCCGCAACTGCTGCTGAAACAGCCTCGGCTACAATGCCGTCAACTTCCTCTTGTGTATAGGAGATGCCCGGCTTTCCGACCGGCACCTTTTTATCATCATCTGTACTGACAACCGCAATAATTCCAAACCTTTCCTGTGTCGTCGGATCTGCAACCAATTCTGCTGGTATTTCATTGCCGATAAAGAACTGCTTTCCGCCAAAACTGCAAGGTTTCTTAGCAATCAATTTCATAGCAGCTCCTCCTTATACCGCATCACTAAAGTACATTGCCAAATCATCTGCCGTTTTCTTCATATCGGTAGCCATAAGTCCTTCAATAAACTCGGAATGGGTACCGGACTCTCCATCATAATTCAATACGGGCATAATATTACCGTCGCCAAGCATATCCCATGTAAAAATGTATCCGGCCGAAGGCTCCTCGATGGAAGGAGTATTCGTTGCATATGCAAGCAGGAAACCATTCGGATCGCCGATGTACTTCATATTGGCAGCCTGACCAAGCTCTGCCGTATTCATAATGGACCGCTGCACAGACAGACGTTCAACACCGAATAACTGGGCCAATACATTCTCTGTAACGGTTGCCGGATTTGCAGTGGAACCGCCGTATTTCACCCTCTCTAATATCGCGGGATGCTTCTTTAATGCATTGAATACATTCACTCCAATAGCAATCCTGTTCGGCATTCTTCCTGTATTCTCCTCCATGTTAGTCTTCTTTTCGTCAATGAATGCCACAGGATCAGAATTTCCATTTGAAAATTTAATAAACTGCCCTGATGTTACGGTTGTGGAATCCACGCCCTTTTCCTCATTCCCCCATACTCCGGATTTGAAAAAGCTCCTTGCAAACATTACATCCATGTGAATATTTGCCTGCCCTGCCATAGTCCTTGTGCGCTGCATTCGTGAATCTTTTGTTGCAGGTCCCTGTCTTCGTTTCTGATCAGTTTCCCTGATACGGTCAATTCCCATAATCATCTGATCTACCTGACAAGCATAGCTGTCAGTATACTCAGACAATACAGCCGGATCAACTTTTCCGTATGCAGGCTTTCTGTGCCAGTTGTCACGCAGTAAATCCTCTTTGGCAAAAATATAATAATTGTCAGAAGATAAATTTACCGGACAAATCGGAAAAATCGTTTTAGCAAATGCTTTTGCATCGCTCTGAAAATATGCCAACGCTACATTGGATAGCGCGGTATGTGGTCTGAAAGCACCCTTTTTAATGTCTGCCTGAATGCTTGCTGCTGTTCTTTTCATAAAATTAACCTCCTGCTAATATTTGATATTATTACTTTTTATACTTGGTAATCTGCACCCTGCAATATTCATTTTCTTTTACTGCTGTAAGTGCAATCCCCACTACATATTCTCCTGCCTTTGCTACTGCTGCAAGACCACCCTCGCCGGCAGTGACTTCTGTACCTTTTGCAATTTCCGCGCCAGCCAAAATGTAACCGATATCCTTAATTTGAATGTCCACATCGCCACCTGCTTCAACCGATCCTGAATCTTTTCCTGAAATATCATTTAATCCGGACTCAATCAAAGCTACGCCTACAATGGGTTTCGTGCCGTCCGCCGCAGGAACTACATTTCCATTGTCATCATAGACCATAATTCTGTTCCTACAGTCCTCAATTTTAGCACCGGCCTGTTCCACAATTGTAGCGCTCTGGTTAATCTGTACGCCGTTAAAATTTCTGTTCATTTGATACTATCCTCCTTCCTAAAACCCTTCCTGTTCGTCATATTCGTCTAAAAGGTCAGGGTTATTTTCCCATGCCTTAGCAACCGCATCCTGATAGCTCAATGCAGGATCATCATCCATATACTTCTTGGCAATGCCGCTGACTTTCGCTTCCGCCGAATTCTCATTACTGCCATGCCCTGACTTTCCAATCTCTGAAAATACACCCGATTTTTCAACGGTTTCCACCGCCTGATTAAGCACAGCAATCATGTCATTGTACGCAGTGCCGCCTGCTGCCTTTAAGCTCTTGAGCAGCGGTACAAGCTCTTCTTCCTTCTTTCCGATAATCGTGTATTTTTTCGCAACCTCTGCAAGTTCTTTATTTTCCGACTCTTCCCTGAACTTCTTTAATCCTTCCAGTTCTGCCTTCACAGCCGGATGCAGACCTTTATAAATGTTGTCCGGATCATCCGCCTGCTGCGTCTGTTCTGACTCAATATTTGCCTGTGCCGCAGACTTAATTACACTCGGCTCAGGTGCCAGTACATCCGGTACAGATATTGCTGATGCTGATCCAGCAGACGGGCTGCCTACATCATCAACGCCATAACGCTTTTCAATGCTTTCATAGAAAGCCTTTTCCGCTTCTGTCATTTTACTCTTGTCGATTTTTAATCCCATTTCTTCCTTTTCTCCTTTCAGGATATTATTGTTTGGTCCGTTTTCTTTGGATTCCTCCATTAGTTCAGTATCACTCTCAGCCTTTTTGATTACTTCATTCAGCCTTACTACGGCTGACTTCATAATATCCAGCTCTGTTTCCGATACTTCCCCATTCTTACTGACAATGCTTGCCGCCTTTCCGTTGGACCATTTCGCAATTGATTCTTTTACCACTGCGTAAAATTCGTCAAGGCTCTCCTGCATTGCTGTCGCTGCGCCTGCGCCGTCCAGTTCTTCATCATTCAGAATCGAACAGAGAGATGATTGCAGTGCATAGCAGATGTCCCACATCTCATCAGCGATATTCCTGTTTCTTACTTCATTGATTTTCTCATTGAAGCTCATGGAATCACTTTTCTGTATTTCATCCACCGCGCTATCAATTTCGTCCTGCTCCATGCCCGCTGCCTTGCCGATAAATCCAAGCAGCTTTTTCAGTATGCTACCGGAACGATTCTCTCCATTGTCACTATCAGCCTGCACATCACTCCCTTGGTCTTTTCTTTTAAACAATTTGATGTCAGCATCCGGATTAGCGCCTTCATCCACAAAATCAACTTTCCTGATTTTGAGATTTTTCAATTTTGTTGCCACTTTGCTTCCTCCTTCCTGAAAAATTTATTGCAATATAAAAGGCACCCATTTCCGGATGCCTTGCATATTACTTACCATATTCTTTTTAAACAGTTATCCTCTCGGCTTCACCCTCAATCGAAAACATTGAATAAGTTCCGTCCTTGACTTTTTCCCAAACATCATCATCAAGCACTTTAAAGCCAATCCACCAGCCGACCGGAAGCGTGCCAGCCGGAATACCGATAGCCTGCATTTTTTCTTCCGTAAATACAACGCTTTCAATCAAAACAGCAGCGCCGCCCCTTTCATGCATCTCCCCGCCTTCCCTGTACAGCTCTACAAATTCATAAGCTGCATTTTCCAGTTCCTCCGGTTCCACAATGTCTTTCTGCCAGTCCTCAATTACTTCCCCGCCTGCACGCATGGAAACACTTGCCCATCCAAAGGCAAGTGTTCTGTCATCATCAGACTTTGCAATCTTAAACCGTCCCTTTAGAACATCGTCCTGTTTTTCAATCAGTTCAGAGAATTTTTTCACCTTCCCTTTCCCTCCTCTTGCCTTTTTTCGCCAGCCCTATCCAATATCACTTTTCAAATACAGAAGAAAGTCCATATTCTTTGAGTAGTTCATCGAGTTTATGTTTATATTCTGCATTTACCTTTTGTAATTCAGGATTGTCAATGTTACTGTCCAAGCCTTGTTTCCATTTCCCTTCTGCCTTGAGCTTTTCCATAATCAGGTTTTCCTGCTCAACAGCCCATTCGATAATTTTCGCTTTCTTTTCATTAGCTTCCCTTTTTTCATCATCCGTAAGCCTGTTCCAAATCTCCGTTTTATCTGCCGGTGTTATCTTCTCCACCTCCTGTATCCTATGCCAAGTTTTTTTGCCTTGCTGATTACCATTTCATGCCTTGAGTCGTGGTCCGTTATGTCAAATATTGATAAACTTTCGTCTAAGTCCTGAGAATTCCTTGTTAATTCATACACATAGTATTCATCAACTCCCCTCAGAAATTTCAGATTATTTTCAATAAACATATTGATGTCATCATCGCTGAAAGAATACTCATTTAAAGATCCAACAGGGTGATTGTGTGTTACATATGCCCCGTCAAGCACAATCCCCGAATCAGATCCAATTGGTATTTTATTGCTATTGCCAACGCATTTCCACATCAATCCGTCTTTTGTAATGATAACTGCATTTTCAACAGGGCTGCTGACGATTAAATCTTCGTAATCCTTTAAAACTAATTTTACCATATCCTCCGATACATTTTCAACAGCTCCTAAATATAATGTCTGCATTTCCGCATTATCAACACCGCCACTGTCTACATTATACTGATATACCTGTTCACTTTGGAACATTTTCGGCGGCTCCACCTCTATGTATTCAACCGCACATGCACATCTCGGATGCGCGGGCGGCAGCATATGTTGACCGGGAAACAGCAGCTTTCCGCCAATATTGAAATTCGCATCCATCTCAATTTCCACACCCTCCAAAGATGCACATAAATCACACACACCATCATCGCCGGAAGTACTCCACTTTTTTATTGTTTTCCCAAGCAATCCCTGTTCCTGTGCCTGCCGTACTCCCTCATCAGCACCTCGGTTGTAAGCAAACGCGCTTTCTGTCTGTGCAATTGTCATGGCACGCGCCCTGTGCTTCCTTTCGGCATATTTGCCTGATGCATCCAGCGCTTTTCTCCTGATACTCTCAGGTTTCATCCGAGGATGTTCTTTTTTCAGGTTATTGGAAATATTGTCGTAGAACCTTGCGACTGCTTTGGCATCTCTTTCTGTCAAACCGATACAGGGACGAATAAGCCTTGAAAGCTCATCGACCGTATGGCTGTCTCTCATTTTCTTTGTCAGCAACGCCGCAATGGCATCTTTCTGCTCCTGAGTGCTTGCCGTAACAAATTCCGCGCCGCGATCCTTAATCCAGTTCATCATACCCGACGTCTGCGTGTCAAATTTAAAGGAAACATTATCAAGTACCGGCTGCCCTGATGGTCCTGCCGCAGCCGCATTTGTCCACATACTTCCAAGCCTGTTTGCCACCAATACAGAATAATCCTGCTGCCACAGGCGCAGCGTTTCCATGCTCAGGTATCCCTCCATGACAGCCGCGCGCAGTTCCTGATAGGAAATAGCGTTCTGCTGGTCTTCCCAAAATCCACATAAAATCCGCACCGGATCATCACATTCATTTTCAAGGTATTGCTCAAGCCTGCGTAGGACTTCTTGACTGTTTCTGCTTTTTGCTTTCTTTACCCGTTTTGGTGGTAAGATACGTATTGCCATCAGAGTCGCCCCTTCCTAACCGTTTTATTGCCTCTTCTACCTTTTTATCCGGTATTTCATCACCTTCTTTTTTCGTTTCGGTGCCGGCCGCCGTTTCAGGTTCTGGAGGCTGGTTCTGATCCTGCTGCTCCTGCCTTGCGTGATCAATCTCATTAGTATCAGAAGTTCTTTCAGGAAGATGCCCTACCTGCCGCACATAATCCTCAAGACTGTCATCCGGAACCAGTACACCAATTCCTGTCATATCTTTAATAAATCCTGCAACCTTCGTAATATCAGCGTCCTCAATGTCCCCATGTGTCATTTGGGGATATTCTGTAATTCCTGCAAAATGCGTGCCATTAATATCAATCAACGCCGGAATCCCCTGACTGTTGAATGTCTCACAGATAATGTCAAGAAATGCACCTATCGCTGCGGCAAACAGCTCTGTCTTATCAGAACTCAGCGCCCAGCTTCCCGTTTTGTCATGCCCTAAAAAAATAAAATCCGCCAATACCGTCATTGCAATTCTGGTATCATAGCGGTTAATGATTGCGTTGGTATCAAATTGACGTGTCCCTCCCGAGCTTAACAGTTCAAATTCATATCCGGCAGGAAGAACAACTCCCTCCATTTCATCACGCCGAATATTTGTGACCATATTTTCAAGCTGTATCCTTGTATTAACATTGGTAGGTATATTCTCATCCCAAATATCTAAGCCTTCTGGTGCATGTATTACAGGCAGACCAGCCAGATCCCTCTCAATGCCAATGCCTTCAATCTCCTGTATTCTCCGTTTAAAATACCATGAACGATAAGCATTCCTGAGTATGCTCCTGCCCTCCGGATTGCCTTTTCTGTTTTTTGTACGAAAAAGCAACGCCTTTTCAATCGGTATAGTATATGTACCATAGTATGGAGGCGGCTGCTGTGTCATTCCAAGCAGGTTGTCTTCTGCATCATATTCCCATTGATAAAGAGTCTCCTGTGCCCTTATAGGCAGCTTTTTCCAGCCAATCAGTCCATCAGTATACTTACTTTTGGTTCTTGCATCTCTCGTGTTTCCCATGCGGCGTTTATACACAATTTCGTGAAAGCTCCATCCGTATGTAATGAAAGACAATATTTCAGATATGGTATCAATCCATGTATCCTGCATATCATCCATGCAGCTTTTAACAAACTCTGCTGCCTCTCGGTCCTTTGTGGTATCTCCTCCCGGTTCGACATTCCATTTGCACTGCCTTACAAGCATTTCAATTGCAAAGAGAATAGCGCCTATCACATCATCATTTTCAGACATTTCCCTGTAGACCTCTATTCCCCGCTTACCTCTCAATTCATGCAAGAATTCCTCATAAAAAGTTCCACCGTAGCGCCGTTGTCCTATACGCCCGATTTCTTTGTTGCCCGCCACTGACTTATCACCTCCAATAACTTGATTTTCCAAGACCTTTCAAAACATTTGGGCTTGGTGCACTTCCTGTATATTTCTTTATTTTTCCGAGATAAACAGAGAGTGCTGCGGCATCTGCCCTGTCAGGAGAACTTACTCCACGTTTTTTCATCTCTTTTTTGCTTTCAAGCTCCAGTTTTCCGTTAGATGCCATGATATACTTTCTGACAGACAATTGTGCAAAGGTATCCGCATCATCCTCTATCTCAATTTCCTTATTTTCTAACAGCTCACGTAATACTGCCCACATATGCGTAGTCAGATTATTATAATATTCCGCGGCTTCTTTGCCTTCTTTAGTATCCGTATCAATCTTCTCTGCAGCATTAATTGGTATAACAAATAACCGATGCAATTTCTGTTCACGTTTCACCTCTTTAAGCCGGTCTGTTACACCACCACCAAGCCCTGTGTCATCAATATTGACATAAACAGGACCTTTATATTCCGGAAATTCTTTTATTGCTTTCCTGTATTGAGCTACAATATCTCCTACAGTTGCCATCAAATCCTGTCCGCGCCTATGAGCAGCCAACCTCAATTTTCCTTTTACATTCCTGTATATAACGGTTTCGTCATCACCAAACCTTGCAATATCTGCCCCAAATATGATATAAGGCATACCTTTATCTATTGGCAGTTCATATGCTCTACTCCCACACTGTTCAATGAGGGAAAGCATGATAAATACATCATTTTCTTGATTTGGAAATTCCCCGAACACACGAACCAATACAACATTGCTTTCTCTTCCATACTTCCGAATAAGAGCTTCTATGTTTTGTTTGTTTGTTCGTTGACTATCTGCAGATGAAACCGTATGGTATTTATACATAGCCATGTCTGCATGGAAGGCATCATAAAATGTGCCGGAGGTCCTTGTTGGATTCCCGCACATCAGCAACTTGTTATTTGCACCGGACAGCGTACCAAGTATTGCCTCCATAATCGGATCGGCAACACCCGAAGCCTCATCAACTATGAAAAGCATATTATCCTCGTGGAAACCCTGCATATTTTCCGGCTTTGTGGCAGTCCTCGCTACTGCAAACCAACGCTTTTCATTGCCGACCATATAAATATATGTCTTGGTCCATTTAAGGATTTCTGAGAGCAAAGGAGACCTACTCATCCATTTGCTTACCTCGGACCACAGTACATCATGTAACTGCTGCTTCGTAGGAGCGGTGGCGACAATTCTCGGATACGGATAGCAACACAGGAACCACAGCAGTGCAACAGCCTCCAGACCTGTTTTTCCAACACCTTGCCCGGACTTTATCGCAACCTTTGGATTTGCTGCTAAATCCATCAGGGCATCCTTCTGCCATTCATCCGGCTCGAACTTCAATACCTCCTGAGCAAACAGAACGGGATCCTTGCGATACTCTGGAATCTTCTTTTGGAAGAATCGCCTGCGTAAAGCTCGTGAATTCTTATTCATAGCTCTCCACCTCTTCCCCCAGAACAGCTGCAATCCAATCGTCAACCGCTTCGTTGCCAGCGTTCTCATTCTCGATTTTCGCCTTTTCAAGCCTGAGCTTTGACAATGCTTCGATTGCCTTTGTCTTTTTACCCTGGACGGTGGAAAGTTCCTGCTCCAATCTGGCTATAACCATATCCTTGTTTGTGGTATGCGTCTGTATGTTATAGGACTTACCCGGAAGAATGTCTCCCTTATCGACCTTTATCTTCTGGCGCCTATCATATTCAGCCTCTTCCTCATTGTTTTTGAAGGACCGCTTTTCCTCAAACCGGCTCACATCTGCAACAGCGACTTCACCATTCATTTCCCGGTATTTATTGATCGCCTTTAATATCCTGCGCTCACGAATAGAAAAAAGCTGTATCTGCTCCAACAGCAGTTTTTCTTCATCCTCTGGAACGGTTCCGACAAGTTCCTGCTCATCTTTATCCAGAGCATCCATGAATACCGGTGTATACCCTCCATGCTTAACCGCTGCATCGGGAGATATCCTCTGTTTGGGATTTGGATTGCCGGAGCCCCCTTTAGCGTTCTGATTCTTTGGCTGACCGCCGCGCTTTTTCTTTTGCAACGTTGCACTTTTTTTATCATCTTTTTTCGCAACGTTGCGTTTGTTTTTTTTTGACTTGTCTCCCCATCCGTACCTGTTCTTCCAACTGCGTACAGTTCCATCGGAAACTCCCAGCTTTTTTGCGATTTCTACCATAGCCATTCCATCATTGAACAGCTTTTCAGCTTCGATAACTTTTTCGCTCGGTGCCCTCGGCATATCACCACCTCTCTCCTATTCGTTTTGTGTTTCGTGGGAACGCAAGAGGGGGAGCGTATGCTCCCCCGTGTGTGTCGCTCACGAATATTATTTGATAAAACATTAAATCTTCGTTATAAACTCCGCTTTTGAAAAGCCCTGATTTGGCTTAATCATCATTCTCAGGAAGTCTTCTTTGGAGAAATCCGAGAGCCGGAATACTTCCTCCGGGCGCATTCCAAGCTGCTTTCCGATTTCCTCTACTGTTTTTCCCTCGCCGATAAGCTCCTTTACAATGGCTTTCATAGGCTCCAGTAAATGTGTACCCCTGGCTCTGTTATGAGTAACGGTACCGTATATATTCCCCGCTTTGTCCTTATGCTCCACGACAACAACCGGAACCTTGCCTTCGAGCAGAGATTTCAGCGGTTCCTCTCCTGCAACAGTCCAGCGGTGGAAACCATCAATAATCGTAAAATCTGGTCTTACCACTATCGGCAGCGTCCATCCGTTGGTCAGTATGGATTGCTTCAACAATTCCAAATTCTGTTTTGATACTTTGTTCGGGTTATAATCATTCGGCTTTACGATTCCCCTGTCTACCCACTGCAGCGTTGACAGAGGGCTTACCATTTTCTTATCCATTTGACAGTCCCTCCTTTTTCTTGGCCTCCGTAATGTATTTACCGTATATCCTCTGATACAACGCCCTAAACGATCTCAGCTTCGGATCGCCGGAAATGAGACCTTCATAAATCGCCTTGCAGTCCTTATTGTCAGCAATAGCAGACACACTCATGAAGAAATTCCGGTACCTGTCAGCTACATACCGCTTATGTTCCGTCTGGAAGTTCCCGTCCATGTCTGAAAACAGCTCCAGGAGAGCGGCCTTGTAATCTTTCTCCGCCATTCCCTGTTCATTCTGCTTTCTCGTAGTGGTACTTCTCCCAAACATCTCGCTATCCCAATACAGGGCAGCGAGATAGGCATTTGGTTCACGCCGCACGATCCTTTCCATAAGGTCCGGATAATACTCATTCATTTTTACGAGGCTCTTTGCGGTATCAATGGAAAAGAACTGTGATACCCTAAGCTGCCCCTTTCGTGTGCCAGCTTGCCACAGGAATAGATAAATTTCCGGTATATCAACCTTTTCTTTAAGGAGGTACAGCCACACATCATTAGTGGTCCAGTCATAAATGGGAAATACCTGGTGCTTATTTGTCATGGACTTTCCCGCTTTCAGCATGGTTGCCACATTCTGCAACCGCTGAACTGATTCCGCTGTCCGGATCCCCGTAATTGTTATCCCGCCGGTGCATATCCTGGGTAGAAAATCCTGATATGCATCTATGCGAGGTCGCAATAATGGGTGGTTTCGGATAGCAAACGATGGGGGCTGTCTTACCCAAACATCTTTTTTATATCTGTCCCAGCAGATGAATGTTTCATCATTGGACAGCTCATTAAAGCAGTTGTAGTGTTTTACCTCTAGGCAGAACCACTCAAACTTTGCTCCAACTAACATGAATTTCTTTCGCCACTCCCTCACTTTTTCTTCTATGCAAGGGAAAATAGCCTCTTCATCAATAAACTGTACGATAAGCTGCGCCGGATTGATTTCTCCTGCCTGTATCAGATTCATAACGAGTTGCGACAGGCACAGACTATCCTTTCCACCGCTAAAGGACATATAAACCGGGAGACCGTTTCGGAACACATTCCGAATTCTGATCTTCGCAGCCTCTACAACATCAATGCTGGCCGGACATCTCTTTATAGCCATATCTTCTCTCCACAATTCGGGCAGATAACGAACTTTTTGATTTCAGCGGTGTCTCCATCATCCCTCGCGGGCTCCTGCTGTATAGGTACTGCCGGCGCCTGCTCTGTCTGCCCATCTCCCTGCTCCGATTCCATCCGCTGTATCTGCTGTTCCTTTTTCTCGCCATTTTCTTTGATACTTCGGATTTCCTCTTCATCGAGAGTACCGTATTCAGAGAGTTTATCTGTAATATCCTCTGCCTCTGATACCATCTGCTTTAAGATTTCTTCATCAAATCCGGGGATATCCAAATCCCCCTGTAGATCTTCCAGAAAGCTGTTCAATGTTTCCAGGTTCTCAATTCCCAAGCTGAAAATCTTATTGTCAGCAATCATCAGCTTCTTTTTCTGATTTTCAGTGAGATTATCGTATCGATACACATCTGCAGTATCCCTTCCCATTGCAACGAGGGTATCATACAGTCCATTCCCCGCCAGAATAATATTGTTTTCATCAATAACAATGGGGCGGATCTGTCCGAACATTGTCACGCTGCGCTGGAACTCCTTTAGCTGCTGTTCGGTGTGTATCCTGACATTTTTCTCCGGCTTCACAAGGTCAGCCAGTTTCATTGTGATTACTTCCATGTTCGCATCCTCCTAATCTGATTTTGGAGGAGCTGTGCGACATATGCTTTTCTATCTATGCTATCTGCAAATAGCAAAAAGACAGCTATTGCCGACATTTGCCCGCAAGCGCTGTCAATGGTAAACATTTTAAGTTTGCTGCATTTTTTCCAGAAATTCTTTTGCACTCTGGAAATACTCAGCTGCTTCGGTCATGATGGAGTTGTCTATCTCATAGATTTCTGCCCATGCGTTCTCTGTGCTCCCGGTCCACTGTCTTGCCGGCCATGCATGAGTGCCACAGAGATATCCATTCTTCCAATCGTAGATCGGCGGCATCTCCAGGTTGTGATAATGAATGAATGCCAACAGCTGTTCATGTGTCCAATCAGAAAGCGGACTGTATCTCGTCACGCCCTGCCCGTTGGTATAAATATTGTCTCCCTTGCCGACATAGTTCCCATCAGCTCTCCGTCTTCCGAGGAGCAGCATATCCAGCTGGTTCTCCTTATAACATTTGGCCTGTCCTCTGTGCTGGACAATATGGAACCATTGGGCCGCATATTTGCTATCCTGCGGAAAAAGCATGTGCGGATGGGCGGCCAACCATTTCATATCCTGCCCTGTGTTTATTATGGACAATTCCGGAGGCTTATGAGCATCCACCCATTCTGTAAATGCTTTATACTCCAAATTGCAAATAACGAGCACACAGGAGGTTATCCCTGCCATGCGGCAGATTTCTCCGAGCACCAGGGAATCTTTTCCACCGCTCCATGCATAGGCGGCTTTCTTCCCTTTGGTTTTCTTCTTAATTTCCTTCACAGTCTTATCCACCAACTGATCGAGTTCTTTCCTGCTTACTATCTGCTCGATCTTTCCAAGAGCCTCTATCCAATCAGAGTTTTTAATCCTCTGCTTTCTTCCAAGTACATCACCCACGATTTACACCTCTCATTCTGCTTACTGCCAGAGCAACTGCTCCGGAGAGAATTACCGTCAGAAGACTGCCGGCTGTCTTATAAGCTGCAATGCCCTGTATATTCCCATATCCGAATATCGGCAGACCAATTACCAGGGCGGAAATGATTCCTGCCACAACCCCTTGCGGTTTCAGCTTTACTCCTCCCAGCGTGAATACTGTCGGGAGCAGCGTGGCAGCTCTTAATGTTCCGTACATCAGGAACAGGTGTGTTACTGTCAATCCGGGGATATTGGCTACTGTAATTCCGACGGCCAACAGTAAAATCATGGCGAACTTTGTTTTTCCAAGCGTCTTTTTCCGAAAAATATCTGTTGTGAGGGAAGAAACCGCGCATAGGTTGCTGTCAATGGTGGACAGCAGGCCGGACACTATCATAAACAGGAACGGTACCACCGCCCATGCCGGCAACAATGCACTTATCAATTCAAAATTCACTATCCCGGTATCCGCTGCGACATATCCCATGCCGGCGCCAATAAATCCTAAGATTCCCATGGATAGTGGAACGATGCCAAATAAAAGAGCTCCGACAAGGAACGCCCTGCCAATCCTTCCCTTCCTTACGCAGAAAGCTCTCTGCCAGAAGCATTGATCCCCGAACGGTCCGGACAGAAGTCCGATTGTGGTTGGAAGACCAAATCCAAGGAATATCTCCCATCCTCTCTCCGAGAAAAGGGATCCGGCATCTCCTGCGGCTCCTCCTAAACCCGTAACGAGCATTTCCAGGCCTCCACCATTCTTTACACCAAAAGCCACAAAACAAATGCTTACGGCCAACATGAACACCATCTGAATGGCATCTGTCAGTATCGAGGCTTTTATCCCGGAAAACTGGGAATAGGAATAGGCGATTACTGCCATAATTACCGTCATGGCTGCAAAAGGAATTCCAGACAGCATACTCAAAATCTTACTGCCGGCCAGCAGCTGCACGCCGGTGGATAATGCCGACAATGTCCCAAGTTGAAACAGGTAGACATTCCTCACAGGTTTGGAATTGTATTTTTCATGCATATATCCGGACAGCGTGATTCCCTCCGGCATTTCTTCCCTTATCTTTTTTGCAAAGGGAATGAACAACATCAGGCATAACACATTTGGAACAAGAAACCAAAAGAGCCCTGCAAAGCCCTTCGTATAGGCATTCTCGGCTGATGTGAAAAGTGCCGGCGCCCATATCCATGTAGCTGCTATGCTTAAAGCCGACATCGTCCAGCCGGTGTTCCTGTTTCCAACACAGAATTTTTCGATATTGTTCTCTTTTTTTGTCATAAATACTGTTACCCCAAACATTACCGCTGCATAGGTCAACAGTACAATCAAAGCATAATTCATACTTTTCCTCCTCTTTTCATATTGAGGAGCTTCATGCTTTCCTGTGTCTGATACTCTCCTTTCCCGGAAAGATTGCACGAAAAAAGGAAGCCCGATTGTCTCAGACTTCCCTCAACGTTTGATTTAGAATTTTACAAATACAATTTTCTCATATTTATAATCCGATGTCAATTGAGATTTTTTTGAGATGGGGGATTTATCGAACGTTCAATCCGTCCACTCCAAATATCAGGGCAGTTAACCTGTTAATTCCCTCTCGTATATCTGAATAAACAGTATCTTTTGATATCTGATGCTTTTCCGCTAATTCTTTTGCCGTTAGAGTAACATCTGTCATGTACATATCCCATATGATTTCATACCTTCTCATTTCAATTTCCCGATTTGGAGCATTGTTACAGTATGCCGCATATAATCCGAACATGGTATCAATATGTGATACAATAACCGCTGTTCTAGTGGCGCTGCGCTTGATGCTTTCAATAATTACATCATTATCATACATTGACATCATTGATTCTAAAATATCCAACGCCGATTCTTCCATCTGTGTTCTTCCAAATACTGAGTTCTCTGCGTGTTCTTTCAGTATATGGTAATTCCGCAGAAGCAGCTTCGTATTCCGAAGCCTGCGGTCAGCCCTGCTGCTATATTCCTTCTTACGTTCCTGTTCAAAAGTTTTCAGCGCCTCTTTTGCACCAATTACCGCAGCTTTTTGATAAATTTCTTTTAGCTGATCCGAAGTAATAGAAATAAATGATATTTCTTTCTCCTGCGGCTTATCTTCCTGATCCATCTCTATTTTTTTATTCTCTCTCTCCGAATAATCAGCTATTACCCTATCTACAATATCCCATTCCATATGCATATCTGCGGCAATCCTATCTGTTTTCCAACCAGCTTTACTTAAAGCTATAATTTTTTCGGTATCCACGTTTTGCATTTTGTCGCCCTCCTCTTTCAATTCGCCTCAAATTGTGTTACACTATAGTTGTCTGTTGGGAGGGTTGCGAAAGCACTCTCCTTTTTCCGTTCATTTTGAATCCATCTGCAGATATTCTTCCATTGTCATTTGACCGGGTATATTGTAACAGGTTGTGTCAGTCGCCTCCGAAACTCTGTCCTTTCTGCTGCTTCGCAAGCTGGTACCGAACATTTTCTTGTAACAAACAGGACCGTACCCTGCCTCCCTGCTTACTGCACTTCTCAGTTTTCTTCCACAGTTTAAACAAATCATACACACCACCCCTCCGGTTTTTCACATCTTTCAAATGCAATCACCCACACCCAAGGATTGGCATCCCATCTATACAAAGTGAGCTGCTGAGTATTTATTGTGGAATCCCATAAGTCAACAAACAAACTTTTTGCCTGCATATATGCATTTTCTGGATCATTAAATGCTTCTGGTCTGAGTACCACTCCTTCCGTCAAGAAATCATCCAATGTCATATTTTTTAGACGCTCCACCTGGACATCCGTCACCCTTAGGAAGATTCTAGCCGCTTCTTTCGGCATATGTATTGATGGGTGCCATTTCATCATTTTATCTGAACATCTACCTGGCTGCGGAAATGGTGATGTCCATGCTTTATATACATATCCGTCTGTCCATTCACTCCATGTTTCTCTTACCCATAAAATATCTCCAACCAATAATGGCGGTTTCACATAAAGTACATGACCGCCACACTCATGACTACCAAATCCAAATTTTCCAATATCCTTTTTATCACCATCCACACAATAACCCAACTTGTATTTCATATCCTTTTTAGGTTGTTGCTTTACTATCCGTCTTGTGTTGAGCTTTCTGTATTCCAAAATGCCTTCTACCATTTCTGTATTAAACAAAATAGGTCTTATCACTTTACATTCCTCCATTCTTTAATGCCCGCTTCTCAGCATACAAAACAACAGCTCTGTCATTGGTCTTTTTCTTAGTCCCGATACACATTGTTGTATAACTGCCAACTTCCACCTCCCACTCTCCCAATCAACCTTTGATGGATTTTCAAATTCATCTGTTAATTCAGACATAAAAGGTATTGCTACCATTATTCCAAAATGTGAAGACGATTCTGGTGCTACTTCATGTAAATGTCTTGCAAATGTTCCATCTCGAAAATCCTGCAACAAATCTTTATAACATTCCATCGTTGTCACTATGTAATTCTTCTCTCCAAGAAAATTTAATCCGTTTCCACTGTAAACATCCTGTTTGCAGCTCTTGATTTCATAGCAGACAAATATACCTTTTTCTATATCTGACACAGAACACTGTCCGGCAGGAACGAATTGCATATAGTCAACTCTCTTAGGTTTTCCTTTAGCAGCCCAAGGATCTATACTAACCTCCTTCGCCCAATATTTTCCTATTCCTCCAAACCTATCAGAAACAAGAAGGTTCCCAAGAAACTCCGTTGTCTTTTTCCTATCCATCACAATCCCCTTTCTTTCAACTTCCGGCTTATAATTGGTATCAGCATTTTTGCCGACATTTTCATATGGATTGCTGTTGGGGCATCCACAATCTTAACCAACATATCCAAATATACTTGCTCTGCAGATAACCCCTCTGCGTAGTCTTCTGCCTGTTCCTTTGTCTTCTCCACAATAGGAATTTCATTACACATTTTTGCAACTTCATGTATCAGCTCTATGCTTCTACTTGTGAATTCTATTCTATTATCCTCTTGTGTCACAGGCTCTTCTAAAAGTTTACAAATCAAATCGTCAATGTTCATTATGTTACCTCCTCCTTCAAAACTTTCATATCAAAACCGCTTTCTACAAATTGCTTGGTTTTCCTATGGTTGCACGCATTCTCTAAATATGTGTATATTTCTTCCATCTCTTCTTCAGAGAAACTCGTGTCAAGAAAATTATTTATTCCATCCAACATAAATTTTCTGAATTTACGATTTCTCCACTCCTGATTAAAGGGAGCTCCTTTGCTTGCAGCCCTCGATAACCATTCCAATACTTTGCAATCTATATCTTCTGGATATTCACAATCACTCAGTATAAAATATTGATTACTTCTTTCCTCAGCAATGAATTCATCTTTCTCGTTTATAAAGCTCTTTGGGAAAGCACTGCATAATGCTTGCCTTGCCTCCTGCATATCCTCATAATCGGGTTGACATTTCCTTAGCCTGCAACGTAATTTATCACCCTCATAAAAGTGTCCATTTCTGCACTTTTCACAATCAATTCTTTCCATTCAAGCCCTCCTTTTCTTTCCTCGTTTTCTTTCCTTTGGCATGCTTCACCGCCAGGGCCATAGCCTCTTCACCAACATCGCTATAGTTTTCTTTTTTCTCTAATTTCTTTTTACATTTTTCCAATGCCGCATCATAATCGTATTCAATCTGTTCTGACAGCCTGTCTGCCATTTTGATAAATTTCTCTCGGTAGTAAACCTCCCATTGAATGTCACTTCTTACCTCATTCAGCATTTTCACATAATCGTGCAGCATACAGATAATCAGAACAATATCACCATAGGAACAACTGACAACATAATCACACATGAGCTTCAAATTGATAGCTTTTTCAATCATCACCTGCTTTTCCTCTTCTTTGGATAGTTCCTTTTCTACATCCTGGAGAAATTGGAAGAAAAACCATAATTGATTTTGTTTATCCATTACAATTCACCCACCTCACTTCACTTTCTGTTTTTCGCCCTAGAAGTAGCTGCTTTCAGTTCTGCAATGCAAATAGCTGTTTCCTTAAACTCTCCGCTGTACTCACAAAGACCTGTATGATTTAATACTGCATGTGTCCCCCGCTTGATAAGTAACAAATTATCTATATCTGTATTGGATTTATCATTATCACGAAAAATAATGATGTAGCCTTTTGGTATTTTCCCGTTTACAGATTCCCACACAACCCTGTGTTTTAATTTCCATTTGTTTGGATCTGCCACTTTAACTTCAATGTATCCATCAGCATTTACACGTTCACTGCCTACCGGTCTGTAATTTGCTGGTATATGCCCCTTTTGAAACCATGTTCTTTCACATCCGGCAGCGCAGATACCTTTCTTTCCCTTATTGGGCGGCTCCTGCCCCTTTTGAAACCGCCCTGTCCTTCCTGTGCTTATATGATGATTTCCTATATAGGCATTGACCTGTCCAAGAGAAATCTCCCACCCAAATTTCTCCGTAAATGCCTTTTGGATTTCTTTATAGCTGTGCCCTGGAACATATTCCTTCATAAATTTTTGTTCTTCTACTGTATATTGATGTCCATACATCAGCCCCAATCCTCCAATTTCTTAATTCTTTTCTGCAAATTCCGTACAGTTTCACGCAGCGCCTCATTTTCCTCCATCAGTCATTTATCTGTGACACCAATCAAAGGAAGTTCCACCTTATCACCTTCCCCATATTCATCAAGGTATTTCTTTGCCTGCAATGCAAGAGCCCCATTATCAATTACCGTTTTGGCAATCTTCTGTAAAGCGTCACTACGTTTAATTTCTTTGTCCAGCTCATCTGCAGATAAATCCTCATTTGTGAGCCGATCCATCTCTTGGAACAGATACTCATTCAAATCATTTAGTGTAGTTCTGGTTCCTATCGTTCTTACCTCCATCTCTAATCAATTTTATATGTTTTCTGTTTCTGGCAGCTCCATAGTCTGATAGGACAAACTTATCGCAATGCTCTTTTAACATTCTTCGATGCCTACAATCTCCGGTGAACTCATAGCATTCATCGCAGTTGAAACAAGGCTCAATCACTTCATCCGGCCGCACCTTATCCCATACTTCCTCCTGATTGTTTACACAATACTGACATACACAATTTGCACATTGTATTACTGGATTATCAACTATGTACATAAGCTGCCCCTGAATATTTTTTGATTTTTCTATTGTCTGTTCTTCCGGCTTCTCTATGAAATCAAATAAATTCATCTGCCCTTTCAAAGCAACCAACTCCTAATTGTGTGTAGCATTAAAGTTTTCCATCGCCCATTTATTTCCTGTCGCTGCTACAGCAATCCTTGTGCGCTCCTGTAGCGATAAAACCCCTTGCGGAAGACTGTCCAGCGCCTCCATTATTCCACATTCATCACAAACCATACTTTTATTATCAATTCTTGATAATTCCAAAAGCAGCTTTGCTTCCTTACCACATTTGGGACAAATTTTCAAAAGTTATTTGCCTGTTAGGCAGTTCGAAATTCATCCATAACATTTCTTTTTTCTTAGTGCATACCTGCGAATACGATGTAGTTACCCTGCTTGTCCATTTTCCAAGCATATCCCTATATAAATCCGTATCATATCCACTTATCAAAACCGCTCCCTTATGTCTGAGTAAAACTTTCAGTAGCTCTTCATGTTCAGAATCATCCATTTCACATCTGTATTGTTTTCCATGTCGTGTCTCCAACATATACGGCGGATCACAGTATATTAAGACATTTTCATAATTAAAACGCTCAATCAACTCCAATGCCGGTCGGTTTTCTATCTGCACACCCCGAAGCCTTTCAGCCGCCAGTATAATCTTTTCTGGCAGATTACACCAATCCAGTGATGCATAAGCTTTTTCCCGCCCCTGCACATCATTTTTCCATCCAACTTTTTCTCCATTTGTCCGAAATCCATGTCCCATATTCAGCCGAATATAAAAATTAAGCGCTCTTTCAAATGGTTCCTCCGGTTTTTCCTGAAATGCTCTTTCGTAAACATTACGAGCATACGGTGTCAGATAAATGCTTCTTGCCAGTCTTTCCGGATCTGATTGGATACACTCAAACAGGTTTACGACATTCCCGTCCAAGTCATTGACTGTTTCGATATCTGACCTTGTTTTATTGAACAGTACAGCCCCGCTCCCGAAAAACGGTTCCAGATAACTATGATGTTCCGGAAAAAAGCTTATGATCCAGTCAGCCAGTGACCATTTGCTTCCCGGATATTTCAATACTGCTTTCATTAAACACTCCCTCGTTTTTTATGTGCTTATCCACACTTATTCTTGCTACCCGCATGTTTTTCCACAAAATATCGTTCAATCAATATCATTGTCAGTAAAATCCACACGAATATATTGGCTTTTTTGACCGTTATTTCTTGCCCTTGTAATACTGTTTGCTATCGTAATAGGACTTACGCCAATCATTCTTCCTAGTTCTTTCCTCGTATCAGCTACTGCTAATGGCAATTCGTACTTATCTTTTGTCACCATCATGAAAACATGATCCATTTTCATCTCCTTTCCGGCGGTCTGATGACCGCCAAGAATAATGAACGTGTTACCTGTGTGATATATAAACTTTTACCAAAAGCACTTAATTAAGTACAACCGGCAGTACAATTACCTTAAAGTCACTGTCTTCCGCCTCGATAATCATTGGCATTTTGGGACTGTCAAAGGAGATGCCAACGTTATCACATTCAAAAGCCTTTAATGTTTCCAGTACCAGTTTCGCATCAAATCCGATTGTAAGAGGTTCTGAAAGGTTTTCCTGCAAATCTACTGTTTCATGGTAATCGGTTATTTTATCTTTGATACTCAAATTCAGCTGGCTCTCCTGCAGTTCGAATCTAACCGGGCACCGTTCCTCAGTACACATCTTTGCCCTTGTCATGGCATCCAGTAAAGTTGACTTTGATGCGACCGTATGTATGGGAAATTCCTTAAACATCGCCTGATACTTAAAATATTCCCCTTCAATGAGCCTTGTATATATTTCAAACTCTTTTGTAATAAAAACTGCCTGCGACTTTCCATGCTTAATCTGCACTTCTCCGGATAATCCAAGCGATTTCAGCTTATCCACCGTATTTTTTGGTATCAGCAGTTTAAAATTTCCATCATAAGCCGCCATATCCCATGCCAATACATGTGCATCCGATCCGACAAAATTCAGTTGCCCGCCCTCGGCATGCAGATACATTGCCGTCATTATACGGTTTTCCGCCTGCGCTGGTATCGCATACGCAACCTTTTTAATAGACTCCAGTATAATCCCCGAATCTATCGTCAACTCCTCCCCTTCTTCAAAATCATTGATTTTTGGAAACATCAAAGGATCCATAGTCTGATACCTGTTTTCTATCTTGTCCGCCTTAATCACTATAATGTTATCCTTCCCCCCTGAGATCTCAACTTCCCCGTCAGGAAGATTATTAATCAGGTCAAACGCCCTTTCCGGAATAAGAAAGGTTTCCTGCCCGCCCCCTTCCAGTTTTGCCTTAATGGTCATAGCCATATCACTGGCAATCAGATAGCTGTCTTTTACCAAAATATTATGCAAAATTGCCTGTGTGCCTTTTTTGGGCACAACTCCCTTGATTTTATTCAATTTTGCTGCAAGCTCTGTTTTCTGTATCTTCATCTCTCAATTCCACTCCTTCCAAAATGAGTATTGTACATTGCCTTTCCTGCAATTTATAAGGCTCCAGTTCCTGCTCTGTCATAAACTTATGTCCGAACAGCTCTTTCATCTTTTTCCAAACATTCCAAGGAACTCTATAGAATTTCATCAGTCCCACAGACACCATCACATAGCAATGAGCTCCAAATTTCTCATATATATCAAGGCTTTTCCATTGTGCGTCCGTAACAACATTCTGGTTTATCCGATCCGAATCCGTATGTTTTGCCTCAAACATAATTCCGGTACCGTCACATAAAATCCCTTTATAGTCTGGCTGTCCTTTCTTTTCGTAATATCCTCGGACAACCCCGTTTTCGTCTTTACCAGTGATGTGGAAGGGTTCTGGCGTTTTTTCTATGTGCGCCCATCCTTTCTGTAGATAAAATTCACAGGAACTTGACAGCCAACGCTCAAAGGCATCGCCGGATGCTTTGCTCCGTCTCCCGATTATCTGTCTCCTTGGATCAGCCACCATCCCCCACCTCCAAGTGTTTTTCAAGAATAGCCTTGATGTCTGCCAACTTACTTTCCCCGATACCTCTTATATTGCCAATAGCATTAATAAGTTCCATGATATTTACAGGCTTATTCTGCTCCCTGCCCCGATTAAACCCCTCACTCCTTGCTTTTTCAACTCTGTCCTCCACATAATGCACCAGTTGTTCATCCGTCATTTTCCGCAGTTTCACAGCCTTATCATGGATTACATTTTCATCTGTTGTTCGTCTGCAGCTTCTTTTCTTTGCCATAGCATTTTTCCTTTCCTCTTTTGATAATTTTGATATCGCCATACATGCAGTACTGTCAGTATATCCATCTCCATTCCTATTCCATTTAGACATCACCATCATCCTTACTATCCATAATGATTTCTACCAGCTCTGGTATATCCAATCCAAAGTTATTGCAGAATTTTATGAAACAATCTTTGCACATAAAACCAAACTGTTTCGGCTGTTCACCCCGTTTGGATCTCGCAAGCAGAGTAATCATATTGCTTTTTTTCAAATTAGCCTTGCACTCAGCGCATATATCAAACAACTTCTTCTTCATTTTTGGACTCACTTCTGAATGCTGGAGCTGTCTCGGAAAGTCACGTCGCATATTTTGTTCCCCGACTATCGGAACCAAGCTTTCTTTCATAAATACTGGTACTCCAGCATTGTCAGCCTCAGCCACAAGTTTGTTTATCCACTCAGCTTCTGGAATAACTTTATTTTTACTGCGTCCTGTTTCTGCACCAATAATAATCCAGTCAACTAAATGTATAAATAGCCTGTGAATCTCACTATGAAGATCTTCCAAAATCGGTTCAATACTGATAAATGATCTGCGTCCTTCCGGCAGCATTGATACCTTAGCTATTTCGGATTCTTTTGTTATGGTGATTCCAAACCATAAATTTTCATATCCGTTTGGTACGATATACTCTAAATACCGTTCCGGATTCTTAGTAAGAAAAAGATAATTATGTATAGGATATTTCTCACAAGTTGCAAAAATTTCATCAAGCCATTTGTCCGGCACCCACTTTCCAAATACATCTGACATGGCACCGACAAAAATGTTGTTCCCCATTTTCAGTTTTCCGGGAATGTCCATTCTGTATCTATGCAATGTAGGTTCAAATCCAAATGGATATACCAACGGATGTCCTGTTTCATTCAGCATCGGAACATCCAACACATATAAATCTTTCCCTCCGTCCGCTGCCGGAACCATGCTGTAATCCTTTTTTGCCATTTTGTTCAGTCTTACATCGCCTGCAAACCTGACGGTCATTCGACGCGCGTAACAGTATTTACAATCATGCCGACACCCCGTAATAGGATTCCATGTATGATCACACCATTCAATCTTTGACCGGTTCATAAGTTTCACCTCTTTCCGCAAATCCTAATTTCTTGTCTTCACTCCATTTAATTCCCGCAAAACTGACTTTCTGTCCACACTGGCTACAGTAATTAGGCTGATAATTAGGACCTGCATTCAAAACTTTTCGACATCTCGGGCACAAGTGAGCTTCATGCTCTGTAATGACAAAACCATATTTCAAATAAATTTCCATTTTAGATATAGGCTTTTTTGCTCTATTTAAAAGAATCATTATTCTCCTCCCAATATTCCACAAAATACATTGTTTTCCCTTTACCGTCTGGACGTTCTTTTCCTATTCTTGCTGCATACCCCGCTTTAATTAGCAGGCAGCAAAGAGTATTTCTGTCTTCATCATTCAGCTTCATAAGCAGATTATTTATTTTGTGCCTTGTCTTATCTGCCATTTCAACCCACCTTCCTCTGTTTATTTGGTGCATTCTCATACTCCGCCATTTTTTCTTGGAATATCTCAACGAATGCTTTAACCTCTGGTGTCATATCGCAGTTACGATAACCTCGGCACTGAACCACCCTGCCCTTCCATTCCAATGTGAAGAATGGTTTATCCGGATCCGCTTCCTGCCTTATGAAGAAAATCATCGTCTCTCCCTTTGCTACCCTATCAACATAGGTTCCAACGCAATGATGGAGAATTTCTCCCTCTTTTTTTAACTCATCCAGCTGTGCCGGCAATCGAATGAACATTCCCTCAACCCTCAAATTCATAGCATCCACATCCGAAGTATTCTTGCGGATCTTTTTCAATAGCCTATTAAACCGTTTGATATCTTCTTTTGCCCGCTTATCTTTGAACTTGACATACTCCTTTGATTTATCATCATGGGCATTTTTGAAGTCCTTCGGGTACAAATTAAACTCATTCCGCATATCGTACCCCATTTCCTCTAACCAGCTGATGTAGTCAAAATAGTCAGCATCATGTTTGATTCTCTGCTTATTTATGTACTTATCCACCTTGTAGATTGTGGTGTACTGTCTCATATCAAGATACTTTTCATACATTTTGTCGTATCCATCATCATGAATATAGCGGAGCAGCTTAAAATCTTCCTGTCGGATCTCTTTCGCATACCGGAGTATCATCACATCTCTTACCGTTGGATTTCCCACTTCCCGGAGCATATTAAACTGCAGCTTATTTATCCCCAGTGTTTCCAATACTGTCTTCCCGTTCTGAAATTCTGGACAATTATGGTCTTCCATGACAGACTGTACAATTTTATAAAATCCGATTTTAAGCAGCTGCTCCAGATATGGTGTCTTTCGATACTGATTGAAATACCAGTCAATGGTCCAAGGTTTATTAAGCAATATGCTATTGTTCACAATCTTGTCTATGTAAATATCTACCGCACTATATTTCATACATGTGCCGGATACTGTATCAAGCAGATTCTCGTTGTATAAAACCGCACTTCTTGGTACCGTTATTTCTGCCGGAGGACACCATCCGCTATATTTTCTGTCATGGAATATGCACCAGCGGTAATCATATATGCTCCTAAATCTTGCCCATTCAAAATCTTTCGCCATTTCAGCTGTATGTACCGTTCTGAATTTCTCCATTGTGGTAATCTCTGGATTGCGATAATTTATACGAAAATCCTTTGTATGGCAGAAGTATCTTACCAATACATTTTCCTCATGCTTTTGAACCAATACACTCCACTGAACTGCAAATAAACTCTGCCGGCTCATACCCTCACTTTTACATTTGAGATACTTTCCGCAGTAAGGGCATAAAACCGTATGATTATGTTTGACCTTATCTAAGTGATTCCATATAGGAATTTTCTTGTGCCGGAGGTGTTTCTCCTTATCCAATTCAAAATCCAGCTCGCAGCTTGTGCAATACGCTGACTTATTGGCAGTGCTGTAAAAAATATAGTGTTCTTCTCCAAATACCTTTTCTCTGACGAATCTGTCATAATCTTCGGGAGCATCACCGAACTTTTCCATCTGCAAATCAATCTCTGCCTTTTCTTTGTTGTGCTTTTCCTGCAATTTCCATTCCTTGATTTTGTCTTGGTACTCGTCTATACGGTCTTCCAGTTCCGTATCCGTTACGGATCCGCCCTGTGCCATGCACCTGTCATAATCTTTGGTATCATGCCTTTTCTTAAATTCGTATAAGAATCCGAGAATAATTTCCCTTTCCTCAGCCGAGGCAACTGCGATATTACCTCCATTACGGTACCAGTAAAGATATCCGGTAAGATAATTGATAGCCCCTGTCTTCCACTTGGTTTTGTCTGTTGTCAGATCCTGCGTGATGTAATCATCCGGCTGGCAGAATGTCCGGAACGCTGGCTTTAATTCTTTTTCCTCTGCATGAAAAAAATTGATAATCAGCGTGTCAATTCCATTAACTTCCTGCCTGCTTGCCGTTGCCAGATAAGATATATGAGGCACTAACAGCAGCATTTCCTTATTTTTATCCGTAAGTACCGGCCTTGGTATAGCCGATAGTGCTCTTTTATCCATATGACCGCCTCCTACATTCCCATTATGGAGAACATATCAAGTTGTCCATCCATATCCTTACGATTCTTTTTAGGCTTTGGTTCTTCTTTTGGTTTTGGAACTTCTGCCTTTTTGGGTTCAGCTTTTGCCTTTTTAGACCTCTCCTCCTGCTTTTTCTTTCGTTCTGCAGCTTCTTTGGTTTTCCTTTCCTCCTCAGCCTTATCATCCTTGTGGTAGTAATCCTCGGCCCATTCATAAACCACATCATCACGAACAGCAGCTCTATTTCCTTTCGCCTGCTTGCGTGCTTGCTCGTATATATAATCAAGACATTTCTTCCACGTCTTATGAACCTGCACCACATCCTGAGCCAGTCCCAAATCATCTTCGCAGCGTTTCAGCAGATATCCAATGACAGGCTCGGCAAAAGTTTTATCCTTATCAGCCTTCATTTCCTTTTCCAGTTTTTCCTTCGCCGTTTGCTTTATAGTAGCTGGATCTAGCAGTGCTATGCCATCGGTCGGTACATCATTTCTGTGTTTCCCTTCTTGCTTTTCTTCCTGAGTTTCTCCAATTTCCTTATCTGTCTCTTCCATCTCACCCCCAGCTGTATTGTCAATTTCCACTTCTGATCCGGCAATTATTTTGTCTTCCTGCATGACATAACCATATTCCTTTTCAAGCCTCTTATTCTCCACATCAAAAAGTGTATTTTCGTCCGAATCGTAGAATACAGTCACTTCCCGGCGTTTCAAAATTTTATATGTAACACCGTCCAACACAACATCTGCTTGCTTATCTCCTTTGGAATATGCCGTTTTCAGATATTCCCTGACCAAATTCCCCCATGTAACACCATAAACATTATCATTTTTGAATACTTTCACTGTTGCAAAATGCTGTATTTCAGGGGCATCAGTAAAATGCTGTACCTCTGTTTTCATTGCCTGCCTGACCTTCTGCCCTGTTTCGGACTGCAAAGCTTTTTTGTTATGTTCCGAAATTTCATTTGAGCTAAGTCTTGTCTCCATAGCTAACCTCCTCTTTGTCAAAATCAAAAAATACATAAAAGCGCTCTTTTTCCACTGTTTTTTCGGTGGTTACGGTTCCACACATACTTTCCAGCGATTTAAACGTCCGCCTCCACTGCCATATTTTAGACTGGAACATCGGCATATACCACAGTTCATGCCCATCCGCCTCACAGGGAAACAATACATGTCCCGTCAGCGGATTTGTGAGCGTATTCCCTACACAGATATATCCGGCACATCCAAGAAGCGAAAGTTGGATATAACACATCTGGGCAACTACCCTGTCCACGTCCTGCCCTACAAAAAGTACATGATTCTGAAAATTATACTTTGACTTTTTTATATTGTTTGCCGCTGCTATTAGCGTTGCACCTGCACCACATGCCGGATCACAGATAGATATATAACCTTGCTTTTCTATCTGTGCATCAAAATCTCCCACCGTTACCATTGACATCATTTTACACACTTCATAAGGTGTAAAAAACTGCCCCCTCCAGTGATTTTCCAGATTCAGGTTCATGTACATCTTTCCGAGAAAATCCTGTTCCGGCTCATTCTCCAAAGCCATGACGATAATGCTGAGTATCTTTGCCGGAGCGTCTACCGAACCAAGCCTCTCTATGCATTGCGCATACTCTTTCTCACGCTGCTCATAATGTCCTGTTGTCCGATCCAGCACATTACTTAGTGAACATGCTATCGCACTCATTAAATCAACCCATACCTGCCATGCACTACGCGAATAGCAGAGCTGATTGAAAACACTTAGGAATTCTTTTTCCGTTCCCTGTATCACTCCACTATATTTCACCCAGGATCACCACCATTCTCCACTAGTTCCCGCTCAAGGGCTTGGATATCATAATCATTTTGGGGAAATTGATTAAACCCATTTCGGAAATTCTTTCCCTGCCTGCTTCTGCTTTGGATAATCAATGTTTCAAACTTCTCCCTGAATTTTTTTGCGCTGCGTATATTTGACTTCCAAAACCCATCTGTAGTCGCATATGTAAGCGCCTCAATAATATCTGACTCACTTCTCCCATCCAGCCGTTTCATACGTTCAATTTCCATAGCCCATTTCTTTTTTTCCGCAGCCGTTTCAGGAACTTTGGAATTTGGGAAAACCGCAACACATGAACGAATCAAAATATCCACACACTGATATTCAAAGTTGCCAATTGGATACTTCTCCTGCATATCATCGGGAGTATCATTTGGTTCGTTGCCCGCAGGCGCAACAATAATATTATTATTATTGGATTCGGATTGGATTGGATTACGGACGCATCTGCTGCCTGATGTTTCCATTTGCTGACTTTTGCTGTCAAATGACAGCAAATTGCAATCGCTTGTAAATTCAGGGTATTTGCTTTTTTGATTACGGATTCTCTGATGAGCCGCCCAAGTTACCAATTGCAGGTACGGTCTTCCCTGTGTTTCATACACTCTGACCAAGCCTACCGTCGATAGCTTATCAAGCGCCTCATTTATGTTCTTTTCCGTAACGTCTTTCAAAGGAAAACAGGAACCCTTAATTATTTTTGCCCTTCCGTCATACCTCCCAAAATCATCACAAACTACAATCAACCTATAGAACAGAACTTCTTCAAACCAGGATAAGGAATCTATTTCTTCACTTCTGCAAATGCTTTCTTTCAATATCCTGTTTGGCATCCCACCACTCCTTTCATTCCCAGAGAGCGCCGCCCTCCAGCATTTTATTAATAAATTACCCTGCTGCCGTTCTCTGTCTTTACGACATCCAAATTTTGAGGAAAACGGGCTTTCATAGTTGGATCATGTGTTATTGCCATAATCTTGATATTGCGGTACCTGCTTTGAATCGTTTCAAGTGCGTCACAATATGCCTCAACGCCGTCCGAATCAAGGAACGGGGGCTCATCAATAAAGAGCATCCCAAGCTGGATGCCGGCCGATGATGATTTAAGCTCAGCCAACGCAAGAATAACGGACAGAGAGGACTTTACTTTTTCCCCTCCGGACTTTGACAAGTAAGGCAGCGCCGGTCTTCCATTTTCCTCAATGAAAATATCCAATGATGTTTTCTCTTTTCCATTCTTTTGTAGTTTTTCCAGCCGGAATTCCACTCCCATTTTTCCACCCGTCATTTGTCCAAGTATTGTATTGGATGTAGCGCTCAGATGCGGAATGACAGAACGGATAATTTGATGCGGGACACCATTTTGGCTGAATGCAATTTTTAGGATTTCATAGTCTGACGCCTCTTTTGCACATTCTGTCTGCTTTTCCTTCAATGTTTCAATCTGTTGTCTCAGGAAGCCAATCTGTTCTGATTTTTGGCGCAATGCCCCAATCTTCATCTGATGATCCCGTACCAACGCATTGACAGCGTCAATTTCTGCATTCATTCCGGCAACAATTCCTGTCAGATGCTCGATGCCACTCATGGCAGGAATTTCCTTATCTGCCTCTGCCTGCTTCTCAATGATTTCATCATTGAGATTTACCAACTCTTCTGTCAGTTCCGATACCCTTTTCAATGCAGTGGATTTTCTTTCCTCTGCCACAGGCAGCTGCTTTTCTTTTTCAATCCAAGGTTCAAGAATTGTAATGGCGTTCAGGACTTTCTTATGTTCTTCAAACGATTTGGCATACTGGTCACGCTCCCGTTCCGCCTCTGTGCCCTTTAATCTGACCTCAGAAAGCCTTTTTTCTGATTCAAGTATGTTTGCCTGCAAATGTTCAATATCAGCCCCTAACAAGGCAGTCCTGCTTTCTCTCTGCCTGATAGCCTCAAGCTTCGCAACATAAGGCAGCAATGTTGTACATTCGTTTTGCACAAGTGTCAGTGCAGCGGCATCAAAACCGATTTCTTTCATAATGCTGTGTTTCTTATCAACTTCTGCTTTGGATTTTGATTCTTCTGTCTGCATTCTTGCTTCAATATCAGCAAACACTGCATCCATTCGTATAAGCTGCTCCTTTGCCTCTATCGCATCCTGTAAGAATTTACAGTGTGCATTATCCAAATCCACACAGCCGGATTCCGCAAGAATCGCAACCTTTTTTTCCAATACTCTTTTACGTTCCTCTTCTGTCTTTTTCTCTTCTTTATACTTTCTAACTGTTTCATTATGGTGGAACACTGCAGCGGAATACTCTGTATTTGCCTGTTGATACGCAACCGATTTCTCCCGTAATGCCTCAAATTCAGCTTTCTTCCGCGTATACTCTTCTGCCTTTTCCTTTATAATTTCATCCTGATCCGTTGGCTGTGCCAAAGCCAGTTCAGTTTCCTTTTGCTTTACCTTTATCCTGTATCCGTCAATAACTTTCTGCTCTGTTTCCGCCTGCCTTGCAAAATTTTCGGCCTCACGTTTCATGGCAGAATACAATGCAGCTTCTCCTGTCAATTCCAGTTCACGCGCCAAAAGAGCTTTATGTTCGGCAACTTTCGTTTCAATCTCTGCCTTATCGCCAAGTATAATCTCGCTGCTGTCCACAATAGCCTGCTGGGCATCCCTGTTTTGCTTTGTCGCTATTTTTTTACTCTGCAGAGTAGTAATAGATGCCAACAGTTTTGTCCGCCTTTCTAAAGCTGCCTGACGGTTTTCAAGAAGCAGTTTGTTTTTATCCCTCTCCGCAATTTTCGTTTTCAGTACGCTTTCATACTCTTCCAATTCTGTCCGGCATGTGTTTAGTTCTTCATCAGGACATCCCATATCGGATATTGTTTTACTATGTATTTCTATTTCCTGTTTTAGCTCACGGTTTTTTGTTCCATTTGCTTTCGCTTTATCATGGGCGATTTTCTCCATAGCCTGATAAACTCCGAGTCCAAGCAACGTTCCAAGAACCTCTATCCTCTCTTCCGGCTTAGCCTGCAAAAAAAGCCCATACTGATCCTGCATGATAAGTGCACAGGACTTGAATGTGAAACTATCCATGCCGAGGATGTCCAAGATTTCCTGCTGTGTATCGTTATACCGTTCCTTAGAGCAATCCTTCCACTCCCCGTCAATAGACTGTGCAATATTCAGCGTTCCTTTTCCGGAACGCGCCCTTGTCCTTGTTACCCTGAACATCTTCTCCCCAATCCGGAATGTGAACATAATCGAACCAGAACGTGCATTTTCATCATTTCTAAGCCAGGGGGATTTTCCTGTATCATATTTGATAACCCCCTCTCTTGGTTCTTCAAAAAGGCAGTCAATGACAGCATCCATGAACAGGCTGCTTTTTCCGGCTCCGTTCTGACCATTAATTGTGCAAAAGGTAATATTTTCAAAATTAAAGGTTTCCTCTTCATAATTACGATAGTTTTTTACCGAAATCTCCACCGGTTCAAATACTCCCGTATTGGCAGATGCGGTCATGCCTGCTTCTGCCTCAGAAATAATCGGTCTCGCTTTCGCAACAAGCTCCTGTACCTTTTCCGGCGGTATCTGCCTTTCTTCCAAATACTTGATAAGATTTACTTCGGGATCCGTTGTATTCGTAAGCTCTGTTCTATTTGCAAACTCATCAATCTTATCCGGCAGTATTTCCCATACCATAAAGGCGCCATCATCAAGAAGTTCTTTCTCCAACACCGCTTTATTTAATACTTTTGAATTTTCATCAGTGCACCTATAATTTATCCGAACAATTTTCCCGTCTATTTCACCGCGCCATTTTAAAGTTGCAACCATGTCAATTGCGCCTGCGTTAAACTGGATAATGTCATCATTATCAAGGCACATTGTCTTAAATTCTCTAATTGGCGTATTACAGAAACTGCTCTGCCATACACCGGGCGAATGCACCTGATGTATCCAAAAACCTCTCTCCTGTCCTTCATCGTTAAAGTTCATGGCATTTATCGCACCGGAGTAAAAACAATTCGGAACGTTCGGCACTTCCTGCGGCCGGTGGATATGTCCCAGTGCTACCAGTTCATAATCTGCCGCCAGTAATGCTTCCGGCGGAATGACCGGTTCGAACTGCGTCAGCATCATGGTCTGCCCGCTTTCCGTATTGCATCCGGGCACTGTATAATGCGCCATAAGGATACTTGTTTTATCCAGTCTGCACTGTGCTTTTAGACCTGTAACAATATTGGCAAGCTCATTTGTTATTGCCGCATTTTCGTCCTCTTTGGAAAGTCCCGGAAACTTTGTACGGTATATTCCACTGTCAAATCCCGGAAGGACTGCAATATCCGCATTATCAAAAGCCAAAACCTGCGGCGTAGTCACAATATGCACATTGGGACAGTCTGCAAACATCTCTTTAAGAACATTGAACTGTCCTGCTCCGTCATGATTCGGCGTGCCGCGCATGACAACAACCTGCTTTGACACCGATGCTAACTCTTTAATGTAATGGATCGCTGTAATAATTTCCTCACAGCACCTGTCAGACCACAAACGCCCGACATGAAATACATCACCGGAAATAAGGGTGTAATCCGGTCTTTCCTCTTCTGCTACTCTCACTAATTCATCAAGGCATTTCTTGGTATCCTCTGTCCTAAGATTTACCCCATCTTTGACCGGACTACGGAAAGTGCCTAAATGCCAATCCCCTGAATGTAATATTTTCATAAATCATGTTCCTCCTTTATTCATCTGCATATTGCAGGCTTTTATTTGACATATCTGTAGCAAGTGTCAGTACTCTTAAATTTTTGTCATAATGATAAACCTGATTCGAAAGCCTTTCTTCAATATCAACCTCATTTGCATTGATTTCTGCAACCATACACGCCAGTTCTTCAGGATCCCCTATATCGGCAGACACAGCAATACATTCATGGATAGAAGATGGAAGGATATACAAGTCACTTTTCAAACGCTCTGCAAGCTTGTACAGTTCATCCTCATAAAGCAAAGAAACCGCCCCATTAATTCCTATTTTATTTGAAATTACAAACATAACCGGATCCAGCTCTAATTCCCCGAGCATTATGTCGGCAGCTTCTGTCGGCATTCCCGTTTTTATAGCGATTTCACGCATTACATCATTCATTGTTTTTACACATGGCGGAAAAATACGTCTGGTATTCTTTGCAGCCATACTAAACAAATCCTCTTCGGTAAATCCCATATATTCTGCAATACTGTAATTAATTACGGTACTGAAAGTGTTATCATTATCTCTCCCTACAATGCACCTATAAATGATAGACAGGTCATGAAAAGGTCGATTGGGAAGATTAGCAAGCAGTTGTTGGTTCTGTATTGTGTTGATAACCTGAAATACAATATTCTCTCTAACATTTGGTATATCAGGTACATTAATGTTTTCTTTCATTGCTCCCAGCATGATGGACACTCCTTTTAACAGCGTTTCCTCCAAGCTCCCACACTCTTTGTAATAATCATACAGATTATCAAGATAAATAACGGGGGAAACCTGCATCTTTTTACCTTCCCTAAAAATGACAAGTCCATCCAATGTTGTATTGATTTTAGTTATCCGGCGGATGTACGCTCTCATGTCCCGCATCTCATCAGGCATATATTCCATAAATCTGTTCTTTATTTCTTCTTTGAAATCCATATAATTCATCATTTCCCTGCTCCTCTCTGGCATTTCATGCACAGCGGCTTTCCATATTTTCCGCTGGAATATTTATAAACGCTTTCTGAAATTTCTGCCCCGCATTCACTGCACTGATATGCAATTGTTTCTTTCTGATGCGGGGGCTCTGTCTGTGATTCCTGTACCGGATCTTCCTGTGGCATCTGTTGGTAGTCTGCATAAAAGTCCTCGTCTTCCGCTCCAAAGTCAGATGCAAACGCAGGGTTGTTCAGATTTTCCTCGGGATTAAATGCATCTGCAAATGCCTCATTATTGAACGGCAAAGCCACAGGCGGCGCGGATGTCGCACCAAATATATTCCCCATAGAATTCATTCCCTGCTGTAACATCGCCTGCCTTACGCTGGCATCTGAATAATCAGGGGAAAATGTTACAGTCGGAACTGCAAAAGGCTTTTTGAGCTCCTGCAGTCGATATGTGCCCTTTATTCCCAAAAGTGCCCTGATAACCCTAAGAATTGCTCCCGTCTGAGCCTTTTCCGACGCCGTTTTCCTAAGAAGCGTCATATTCACTAATACGGAACGTTCAATATACTTCTCCCTGTCACAATCATCAATTACAAACTTTTTAACAGGGTATTCCCTACCATTGTACGTTCTTGTTTCATCAGTATTTTCCCAATGACCTTTGAACATCTCTTCCGCAGACTTTGCCGCTTTCCAGTCTGTTATTCCCATAATGGACTTGTCCATAAATTCAAGACGATATTTTGCTTCTTCATCATCAAGGCATATACGTTTTGTATCTGGATGCGTCTTAAAAGATCCGTCGGGCAGCCTTACTGCCCCATATGCCCTGCCAACATATGTATTTACATTTTCCCTTATTACAGTTGTGAATTCCGGATGAAACTGAATGCCGGCGGCAGTTGCCAGTTTCATGAGAAGTGGCTTCGCAGGCGAAAATATATCTGCATATATAGCTTTCCCGTCAATATCTTCACCAACCTTTATATTTCCTACCTTGAAAATATCACCAGAATTATCTGAGGTATCCGGCACAACTTCCATGACCGTACACTTATAAAATGGATTAATCTGCACTGATGTAGCTGCTGGTATCAGCAGGTTGCAGTTTTGATACTTTGACTGTATTTCAGTCAATGCATTAGAATTGTCCATAAAAATTACCTCCATATTGTTTTTATATCTTGATTTATAAAGCAGATGATGTTACAATATGGATATCGTGGTGGGCGCCTTGACTTTTTGTCGGGTGCTCTTTTTCCATATTCCGCAACATTCTGCATAAATCCGCAGTTTTTTCCGAAAATGCCAGACTTCTTATATATTCCTCTGTCAGCTTTAAAAGATACCATTGCTGCAAGATTACCGGTCTTTTTTCCTGTCTGTAAATGTACTCCTGCTTATTTTTCGCAAGCTTTAACGCCTCCTGAAACCGGCTTTTTGTGATTCTGTATCCAAGCAGTTCTTCTACTTCTTCCTTTTTTACTGTTCTGCCCATGTTTCCATTCCTCCAACGCGTTGATAAAACAGTGCATTGCGCCCCCTGCTGCCCAATATGTCATTGGGATAAGGAGATATTCACCGCCAACAGCCTCATATCCTCTCTCCATGTATGCCATACAAAATCCCCATTTCCCAACCATATATGTAATCACTGCGGCATAGGAAGCAGAAATCAGCAGATTAATCATTCCTTTAAACAATCCCACCACTCCTTGTAAAGAATTTGATATTTTATATCCTGTACAGGTACATTTACTGTTGATGCATTGTTTAAATAACTTATCCATGCAACAACCGCAAAAGCAGTAATCCCAATTACCAAACACAGGTTAGCAATAACCTTTTTCCTCATATGCCGCCTCCACATCCCCGAACGCAAACACAAGCTGTCCTGTTTTCGGGCTCATTTTTAAATGTCTGCTGAAAAAGTCCTGTTTTTCTGCTTTTTCTGTCTCACAGTCGCACTTTTCCTGCGGATCCAAATGACTACCGCATTTCGGACAAATACTGTAATACGCCATGTCATACCTCCTGTTCTTCAACCATTACCCTCTCAATATCATCCATTGGGATTGCAAAGGCTTTTGCAAACGTGTATTTATTTGCTTTCCCGGCAGGAAAAGTATGCTCCCCCCTTTGCTGTGCTTCTGTATTAATGTCCTTTATGACTTTAGATGCATAGCTTTTTTGACATCCAAAAAGTTTCATTACATCCTTTTGTGTAACATACAGCCTCTTTGACTTTCCAATAACTCCCGGTGCCTCTGATAATGCCTGCACTTCATGTACCTCCTCTCAAAGCTCTAAGTCCTCTATTTTTATTGAGCATGTTTTATCTCCTGTCCCATAATCGACATATCCACCCGGAAATAAATTATAGGAAAAGATATATTTTACTTCATGTCCTGTCGCCTTTTTGATAGCTTCCTTTAATTTTTTCAAAGTATCACCTCTTACAAATTTTTCTTAACCCAAATTTTCAGGCTTTGCGCAATCCCTTCCAGCTCCTCAAGGCTTTCAAGCACCCTGCGCATGTCCTGTCTTTCATCATCCGAAACAACCCCGTCTTCTGTAATGTCAAGCAGCAGCTCCTTTGTTCCATCCAGCCTTCGGAATGCCGAAACCACCCTGATCGTTATCCTGTCCAAATCCTCAACAGATGCCTTTGACACCTCACATCCAAGCGGGCACATTCCTGTGCAGTAAAAGTTCCTAAGCTCCGGTGCATTATACAAATCAGCCATCAGATGTACTTCTTCCGGATAGGGATTTATTACTCCTTTCTCTATTCTGTAAAGCCGCCCCCTGTCGATGGACATTATGTCTGCTGCGCCTTCCCTGCTCCTGAGCTGCTCATTGTGTGCCGAAGCCGCGCAACGTGCCTGATAAAATGCGTTTGAGCTGGTTTCTGCGGTCAAATTTGACATTTTCCTTTTCACCTCCAATCTGTATACTTATATGTAGAATTGTTAGTTCTTGACATGTGTAAAAAAAATATCTTCAATACTTGTTTCAAGTGAATTTGAAATAATTTGGGCTGTTTTTAATGATGGTGTTTTTTCTCCATTTTCAATAAAATATAAATATCTCTCGGATATTTGCGTTTTAAAAGACAAATCCTTCATTGATAGCCCTTTTTTCAATCGACAAGATTTCATGTTATTAGATTCCATATGACACCCCCTTTTTTAGAATTAACAGTTCTGAAAATATAGTACAGAATTTTTAGTTCTATGTCAAGATTTTTTTTCATATTTTTGCTAAAATAAGAATTGGAGGTTCTCAAAATGATAAATGAACAAAACGAAATTGGAAAAGTAATAAAGTTTTATCGCGAGTTAAAACATCTGTCACAAGCAAAATTAGCCACAGAAATAGGAGTTTCACAAAGAAATGTTTCCTATTATGAAAGTGGTGACCATGTTCCACCCGCAGATGTACTGAAAAAACTTGCAACTATTTTTGGTATAACCGTAGATGAGCTTGTTGGCACAAAAAAAATGAATTCGAATTCTACTTGTAAAGATTATTTTTACGAAGATGGAACAGTTAATTGGAATATAAAGCAGAAAGCAAAAGAACTAAATCTTTCATATGAAGAAGTTCTTAGCAGAACTTGCATACCCACCGATCGTTTTGACTTGCTTTGGTATGGAAATGTTCAACCCATTGCAGAAGAGTTAGTTCGATTTTCAGAAGTATTAGATGTTTCTATTGACTATTTATTAAATAACTCATTGAGAGAACGAATCACTGCCGAAGAAGAAATTATACTTTTATATTACCAAAAATATCCCGAAGATATAATGAATTTATTAAACTCATTTTGCTACCTTAGTAAAAAAGATAGAATAATAATTCTCGGAAAATGTTTTGAATTAGAACAAAATAACTCATCCGTTGCAGCGGATGAGACATTAAAGAAAACAGGAACAGAAAACATGGGAAAATAATACCCTTCGAGTGGTACCGGAGGGGGAAATAAAAAACAGGAGTTTAAAATCACCATGACCGAATACGAAAGATTATATAACTTATATATGGAAAAGTCTGATGCTGATTTGAAAAAAATAATTAATTCAAAAATTGGATATACACGTACAGCAGTTGAAGTTGCATATGACATTTTAAAATATGTAAGAAATATAGAAGATGATCAACTATATGATCAAAAAAGCACTACAGATACAACACCTACTAAAAAGAATAGCTTCATGGATAAATTCAAGCAATTTCTAAGTACATTTATAACGCCTAACGTAAATGCTCCGAAAGCAGGTACTCAAATTACGAATTGCAATATTTCTGAAAATTGTACAAGCACACCTGTTAGTTCATCTGCATTTAAAATTAAAATAAAATATGATGATTTCAAATTGCCACGCGCCCAAATTCAAACTCAAGATGGAGTTGAGGATTATGATTTACAAATTGAATATGTTTGTATATCTACATCAGGTGATGAAAATGTATGCCCTATGTGTGCACAATTTGAAGGAAAGATATTTCGTGCTACTGACGCACCAAAGCTTCCTTTATGCCCTAGTTGCGCATGCGCATATGACTGCTATTTCAAAGAAGATTTGCCGTCTAATGCAGTAATAAGCAATAAGGAAGACTTCATTCTTCCTGCTGATTGTACCCCATTGTTTTATAAACATCAGCAGAAATCATACAAGGAAACTGATACAAATAAAATAATATGTATGTGTGAAAGCGATTTAAAAAAATTATCAGAATTTATGGCACCTTATATAGCAGCAAAATTTGATGCTCCACCGGAATTAGCCTGTCGCGACTTATTGCCAGAACTCTATATGCAATTAGGAAAATGGGATATGGCGGAAAAGGCAATCAATAAATGTATTGAGGCAAAAGCCTATTATCCCGATGACGGTCTCGCGGAACTTTCCTATTTAACTACTTATCACAAAATTGCTGACGAAGTTCTCACTTTCTTGCAGCAAAACCCCGGATACCTCCAACGTAATATGTACAAAGCAATGGGATACATAGAAGAAGAAAAAGAATTACTTAAAGATTTTCTCCGTAATAGCAAGCTAATAAAAAAACTGAAATACAATAATACCAATCAATTGTTTTGCAATACAGAAGAAACTATTTGATAAAATAGTATACTTCACTAGGCGGCTGGTAGGGCGGCGTTACCCGTTCCGAGTCTTGCGGAAGGGGGAAAATTATGAGTACATACGAAAGCAGAAAGGCAGGTATCCAAATGGATATTAAAATTGATTTTGAGAAAATCCACAGAGAAACATTAAAACGCATGGCTGTTGAAGATTATGCCCTTGCAAGAAATAACGCTCCCTATAGCAAAGAAAAATTAGAATTAATTCACGATATAGTCACCACATCCACAGAAGTAACACGCTTTATGTTAGAAAAATACCATCAAGAACTAATAAAAGCACTTGATGATATTTCAGAAAACTAAGATTCTATTTGCCGACTGCGTATAACTTCATTATGCCATGCCTCAAATGCTGCATGCTGCCTTTCCTGCTCCTGTTTATAATGCCTTTCAAATGCCCCCTCGATATAGGCATCAATAGCCGAGAGCAGATTTTTCCGGAGTGTTTCCATATGTTCATCCATGCCATGCGCCCCTTTCTACAGAAAATGCATTTTTATTTATTATACACCAAAAAGCGTTTCTGAAAATCAGGAATTAATGATAATCCTGACCGTTAGTCTTTTGATTGTCAATATTCTGAGTCTGAAAAATAAGCAAGCCACCCTGCTTTTGACGGTGTAGGCAGTTTACTTAATATTTATATCGCTGGGACGGATAGGCTCAATCTATCTTCCAACTGTTCTGTTAAGTATATTATAGCAGATTACAATAGCTTTTCAATATAATATTTCATAACGTCCTTAACCGGGCAGCCGGAGGACGTGCTCTCACCCGTTCCGAGTATCCTGCGGAAGGCGGTGATTATTATGAGTACATATGAGGAATTTATGGTTATATTGACCATTGGTCTTTTAATCGTTGCCATTCTGAATCTGAAAAATAAGAAATAGCCGTCCTGCTCCTGAAAAAGTAGACGGCTATTTCTTAATAGTTTCGTTATAAATCTTCGCCGAGTCGGGTGACTTGCACTCACCTTCCGGCTGTCCTGTTAAGTATATTATAACAGATTATTGCAACTTTTCAACACAAAAAATTACAGTAACTTATTATAATAACCACTAAGGGAGGTGCCTATCTTGCCAGTATACAAATACACCCTGAAAAACGGAAAAACAATGTGGTATGCTGCATTTAATTATACGGACTGGACCGGTCAGAACAGGCATACCTGTAAAAGAGGATTTAAAACGCAGCGCGAGGCAAAAGAGTATGAACGGTCATTCATGGACCAGCAGAACAATACCAGCGACATACTCTTTTCTTCTCTTGTCGAAAATTACTTAGAGGATATGGAACACCGCCTGAAGCCTACCACTATGGAAAATAAGCGCTTTATCATTGAGGGCAAGTTACTCCCATATTTCGGCAGGCTGAGGGTATGCGATATTGATACAATAAAAATCCGCAAATGGCAGAATGAACTGCTATCGCATCGGGATGCGGACGGAAAACCATTCTCTCAAACCTACCTGAAAACCGTCAACAATCAGCTTTCTGCAATAATGAATTACGCCGTAGCGCATTACCGCCTCCCATCTAATCCATGTAAAGCTGCCGGCAGCATGGGAAAAAGCAAAGCTGACCAAATGAATATATGGACTCAGGAGCAGTATGAACAGTTTTCCTCTGCCGTTCAGAAATCATCCATGAAACTGGCTTTCGATATGCTGTTTTATACCGGAATGCGTTCCGGAGAACTCCTTGCACTCACTCCGGCAGACATTCTTCCTACAAAGCGGGTAGATATCAATAAGAATTATGCAAAGGTAAAAGGGGAAGAACTGCTATTGGAACCGAAAACACCTAAAGCAAAGAGATGCATTTCTCTCCCCGACTTCCTGTATGATGATATTCATGAATACATATCAAAGCTCTACGGGATCAGCAGGGAAGACCGGATTTTCTATTTCACAAAATCTGCTTTAGAAAAAGAAATAAAGAATGCCTCTAAAAAAGCAGGACTGCCGCCAATAAGGGTACACGACCTGCGGCACAGCCACGCAAGTATGCTCATAGAGCTCGGTTTTACCCCGTTGGAGATTGCGGACCGTTTAGGACATGAATCAATAAAAACAACCCTTGATACGTATTCCCACCTGTATCCGGACAAAGACCAGAAGCTGGCCGACAGGCTGAACCAGTTCCGCCGGATGCCGCCGACAGAAGAAAGCACTTGAATCACCTTGCGGTTTATGGTATATTGAATATAAAGAAGGGCACCTGCTGGTAACAGGTACCCCACAGGAGCTACCGATAGACGGTTAGCCACAATATGTTTAGCTAAAATAGCCGCACAGTTTTGCAGACAGGGCGGCTATTTCTGTGTCTTGTTACTATCTTTACCGATAGAGTATCCTATTCCGAAGCAGGTCAAGCCGAAGCTTAACACTGCCATAAGTCCTAAAATATCCATTGGCTCAGCCCTCCTTTCCCAGATTCCCTTGCGGGTTTCTATGTAAACGGAGGGTCACAGTCCCTCCGGAGAGGGCTAACCACCTACCATCCTAGTAGTCCCAAAGAAATACTACCACAATTCGACAGGAGTTTCAATCTTTTTTCCTTTTCATGGAATATATGGATAGTGTTTCTAAATCAATCTCAAGGCAATCTCACGAGCAAAAATAAAAGACCGAAAAGTATTGAATTTACGCGATTTTCGGTCTAAAATTCCGTTACTCGAACTCAATCGTCCCCGGCGGCTTACTAGTCAAATCATAAAACACCCGATTAACCCCGCGCACCTCATTAATAATCCGACTCATAACCACCTGCAGCACCTCCCAAGGCACCTCCGCGCTCTCCGCCGTCATAAAGTCAACCGTATTCACCGCCCGTAGCGCCACCGCATAATCATAAGTCCGCTCATCGCCCATAACGCCCACAGACCGCATATTCGTAAGTGCCGCGAAATACTGCCCAATCGTCCTGTCCAATCCGGCCTTTGCAATCTCCTCACGATAAATCGCATCTGCCTCCTGCACAATCCGCACCTTCTTGGCCGTAACTTCTCCAATAATCCGAATCCCAAGCCCCGGCCCCGGAAATGGCTGTCTGTAAACCAATTTCTCCGGAATTCCAAGCTCCAAACCCGCCTTGCGAACCTCATCCTTAAACAAATCCCGAAGCGGCTCAATAATCTCCTTAAAATCCACATAATCCGGCAGTCCGCCGACATTATGGTGCGACTTGATTACAGCCGACTCCCCGCCAAGACCGCTCTCCACCACATCCGGATAAATCGTTCCCTGTGCCAGGAAATCCACGGCGCCAATTTTCTTCGCCTCCTCCTCAAACACACGGATAAACTCTTCTCCGATAATTTTCCTCTTCGTCTCCGGCTCCGTCACACCGGCAAGCTTCGCATAATACCGCTCCTGCGCGTTGACACGGATAAAGTTCAAGTCAAAGTCTCCATTTGGACCAAATACTGCCTCAACCTCATTGCCTTCATCTTTTCGCAGCAGACCGTGGTCCACAAAAACACAGGTAAGCTGCTTGCCAATCGCCCTCGACAATAACCCTGCCGCAACCGACGAATCCACACCACCTGACAAAGCAAGCAAAACCTTACCGCTGCCAACCTTTTCTCGAATCTGTTTTACCGACTCCTCCACAAAAGAATCCATTCTCCAAGCTCCCGTACACCCGCAGACACCACGCACAAAATTGTACAGCATTTTTGTACCCTCAACCGTGTGAAGCACCTCCGGATGAAACTGAATCGCATAAAGCCTCTTCTCTGCACACTCCGCTGCCGCCACCGGGCAGTCTGCCGTATGGGCAGTTATCCGAAATCCTGCCGCAACCTGCGAAATATAATCAAAATGACTCATCCAGCAAGTCGTCGTTTCTGCCACATCGGCAAATAACGGTGAAGACAAATCCACATGCACCTGCGTCTTTCCATACTCACGCACCGGCGCTTTTTCCACTTTCCCGCCAAGCACATGCATCATAAGCTGCGCACCATAGCAAAGCCCTAACACCGGAATCCCTAACGCAAACAGTTCTTTCTGATATGTTGGTGCCTTCTCCTCATAACAGCTGTTTGGACCACCTGTAAGAATAATTCCCTTCGGATTCATTGTTTTTATCTGTTCAATATCTGTTTTGTATGAATATATTTCACAATAAACATTACACTCTCTGACACGTCTTGCCACCAACTGATTGTATTGACCTCCAAAGTCAATCACAATCACCTTTTCTGCGGAAAGCTTTTCCTTTCTATCCATATGTATTCCCTCCATGTATCGGTATCTTTACTGCAAAATATTTAACGAATAAAATTTGTCCTGTGAAATTCTTCTTTTTGCGGAATCCCGTAACGCTCCTTGCCCAACGCTATGCTCTTCATTAAAAATGACATATTTCTCGCAAGTGTTCTCATTCCCTGCAAGCCTTCCTCGTCCTGCATCGCCTCTCCCGGCGCAGCCCCATGAATGCTATTCCAATACTGCCCCGAAGCCACCGGCATTCCCGATATTGTAAAAAATTTATTGAGCTCGTCAAACGTAGCGGACAGACCGCCCCTTCTAGCCGCTACTACGCCTGCACCGACCTTCATCGTTTTGTCAAACGGGGTGCTGTAAAACAGTCTTGTCAGAAATGCCACCAGCGTTGCATTTGCAGACGCATAGTAAACAGGACTTCCTACCACCAATCCGTCGCATTCTTCAAATGTTTTGGCAACTTCATTGACCATATCGTCAAAAACACATTTTCCTGTTTTTTTGCAGGACGCACAGCCGATGCAGCCACGAATAGCCTGATTTCCTATATGAAGCATTTCAACTTCAATCTCCTCCTGCTGAAATATGCACTCCATTTCATGCAATGCGGCTGCCGTATTCCCATTCGCATGGGGGCTTCCATTCATCATTAAAACCTTCATTCCCTTAATCTGCCTTTCCATAAAATAATATCACATAGAGCAATTATCTTCTCCCAAGCACCTCATCCAGCATTTCCATTAATATTTTCATATCAATCGGCTTCGCAATATGTCCGTCCATTCCGCTTCTTAATGCCTCCTGCTTATCCTCCTCAAAGGCATTGGCAGTCATAGCCAAAACAGGAAGGGAAGAAAGCACCGTATTTTCCAGCTTTCGGATTGCCCTCGTCGCCTCATATCCATTCATCACAGGCATCTGGACATCCATCAGAACAACCTGATAATATCCGGGTTCGGAAGCCTTCAACATATCTACGGCAATCTGGCCGTTTGGTGCAACCTCTACCGAAAATCCCGCTTCCTCCAAAATCGCAACCGCAATTTCCTGATTTAGCTCGTTATCTTCCGCAAGCAAAATACGCCCGGTACGAAATGGTTCTTTTTCCTTATCGCTCTCCTGATTTTCGTTGTCTGATTTCACGATAGAATAAAGGCACCCGCGCAGCTCTGAGAAGAATAGCGGCTTACTGCAAAATGCAGTCACGCCTGCCTCTCTTGCCTCGTCTTCAATATCAGCCCAGTCATACGCCGTCAGAACAATAATCGGCACATCTTTTCCCGTTTCCTGTCGAATCCTTCTTGCCACCTCAATACCATTCATATCCGGCAAAAGCCAGTCAATAATATATACCGAATACTGGTCATCGCGCATCACCGACTGATGTGTACGCAAAACAGCTTCTTTTCCCGACAAAGTCCACTCTGCCCGCATGCCAATCTCCTGGAGCATACAAGACACATTATCGCAAGTGTTGAAATCATCATCTACCACCAACGCGCGTAAACCGGTCAACTCCGGAATCGCCTGCTGCTCTTTCTTCTTTTCCCCATTCAGGCGCAGCGGAAGTGAAACGATGAACTCCGTTCCAACCTCCTGCTTACTCTTTACCTCGATAATACCGTTCATCATATCCACGATATTCTTAGTAATTGCCATTCCAAGTCCTGTTCCCTGAATACCGCTGATTGTAGAATTGCGCTCCCTCTCAAAAGGCTCAAAAATATGCGCTGCAAATTCCTCACTCATACCAATGCCGGTATCCTTGATATGGAACTCATAGTTTGCATATCCAGCCGGAGCGCCGCCCCTTTCAATCACTTTCATGCTAACCATGCCGCCCGCTCCTGTATATTTTACGGCATTACTCAGCAGATTCAAAAACACCTGATTCAGGCGCAGCCTGTCACAGCAGATTTCCTCGTTGTGGATATCAACGGCATCCATATATAAATCGAGCTGTTTCGCATGAATATCCGCCTGAATAATATTGCGCAGCTCGTGCATAATATCCGGCAGACTGCAAGGTTCTTCCTCCAAATGAATCTTTCCGCTCTCAATATGGCTCATATCCAAAACATCATTAATCAGGCTCAGGAGGTGATTACCTGACGTCATAATTTTTTTGAGATATTCTTCCACCTGATCCTTATGATCCGAATGCGTCATCGCCAACGCAGTAAAGCCGATAATGGCATTCATCGGCGTACGAATATCGTGAGACATGTTAGAAAGGAATATGCTCTTTGCCTTATTTGCACGATTTGCCTGCGAAAGCGCATTCTCCAGCAAAGCCTTTTTCTCCCTCTCACTGCGTGTTTCTTCGTCTACGCTTCGAAAACCTAATACGACGCCATGACTCTTACCCCAGTCTCCTGCACGCACGATTTTCATCTGAAAATACCGCAGTTCCCCGCAGCAGGTAATGCGAAAATTCGTACAGCAAACCGGCTTTTCCAAAAGTTCTTTTTTGATTTGCTCGCAGGAAACAGCACAGCGCATCATCTCTTTATCCTCGTCATGAATGCCTGCATTAATATAGCGCTCCATGCATTCCTCCAAAGACAGTTCGCCGGAAAAAATCGGTTCAAGTATATTATTTTTGCATTCGCCAATTCGAAGCGCCTTGCCCATTCCGGTTTCCAAGTCAAAGTAGCACACAAGATTATAGTCTATACTAAGCGCCTGAATCAACTCCATATGCTCGCGCTTATCCCGCAGCCGTTCTTCCTCTTCCTGCAGCTTTTGTGCTGTGCGGTCTAAAAGGAAACGCTGGTAGCACAGTTCCCCCTCTTCCTCCACAAGCTTAAAGCTGCCCAATACATAAACAATTTCTCCATCGACATGACGAACGCGGTACTCCAGACTGACGCTGTCACCCACATCCTTAAGTGATTGAATGCAGTCCTGAAGCTTTTGCCTGTCTTCATCCACCACAGAAGGCGACACATTAAAAAAACCGCTTCTTTTTAACTCTGCCACCGATTGATATCCCAAAATATTCAGAGCCGCGCGATTAACGCTGATAATCCGCGAGCCGTCCACTGTATGGCATATGACACCGCAATCCATCGTTGTAAAAAGCATCTCGAGTGTTTGATTTTTTTTGACAATCTCCTCTGCATAGGCACGCTCATTTGTTACGTCAATCCCCACACCCACAGTACCCATAACGCTGCCGTCCAAATCATACAACGGGGATTTATATGTAGTAAGAACTCTTGTTCCATCTCCGGTTTGAATCGTTTCCTCGGAAACACGGGTTTGTCTCTGTTCCATAACAATCCGTTCTGATTCGATACAGGCGGGATCGTCCTGTTCCACATCCCAAATGTATGCATGCCCGCGCCCTTGCACCTGCTCTTTGGTTTTGTTGACCGATTTGCAAAAGCTGTCATTCACTTTTTCATGAATACCGTTTTTGTCCTTATACCAAATCAGATTTGGGACGCTGTTGATTGTGCTCTCCAAATACTGGCTGGTCTGCCAAAAATCCTTTTGCATCTTATAAGACTGCTGCCACCGCAAAAAATGAAATCGCAGCGCGGCATCACTCATTGGCAGCGTCCAAATATCCGTAACCTCATTTAGGCAGTCTGCCATGTCATCGAACTGTTCTTGTTCCGCCAGCAGTATCAAGTCAGCCCCCTGCTTTTTCCATGAAACCAAATCATCGACTTCCTTTGGCGCATCCAGCCCGCTTAAGTCCGCCAAAATTACATCAGCCTTTGCCGCCAACTCCTCATTTATACATTTGCTTTCCATAAATTCATAATCAAAGGAAGCAAGTGCAGGCATGCTTTTGACAGTGTTAAACAACTGGCTCTGATTTCCGATAAAATAAAAACATACATGACAATGATACATAAATGTCCTCCTCACACACCACTGTACCTTAATCGGTGTTCTCGTATTTTTCATTAAATCTCATTACATAATAACAAAGCGAATGATTCATCTATTGTATATTTTATCAATTGTGCGCACTTGTGTCAATTAATCGCTGCCCATTACAATAACTATTTCCGCAGCTAAATACGTTATGATATATACCTTGTGTGAATGAATTGATGATTTTGGTCTTTTATCCGGGACAAATGCTCCATGCTCCGGACTTTCATACACCTTTTTCACCATTTGCCTGCATACCTTTTATTAAGTTATCTACAAGATATTTATCGTTGTCATTTAAATTTTCGGAAAGCTGGTTAAAATATTCTAAAGCTGATTTATCCCCGACTAAAAATAGTGCGGCTATCGCTAAGTGTCCCAGTTGATATGGTCCTGCTATTTTATAGCCGCTCAGCATCGCAGCAATTTTAGTAAGTGCCTTTATTATATTTTTATCGCAAAATTTTCGGTCAATTATTTTGTATATAGATAATCCAACTATATTGAAATTTTTACTATTTAGACAGTCAAATAATTCTTCATTTTTTATAGCATCATCTTTTAATTTATCAATCATCTCATTTATATACCAATTCTCTTTTTCCCTGCTGCAATACATTTATGATTAATCTCCCTTCTTCCACTTCATTTGTCTCAATTTCCACAGCAAAAAGAAAGGACATCTTTCCCAAGACACCCTTTCTTTTTTGCATTGCCCTGTTATACCTCAAACATCAAATCGCCATACGTCGGAATCGGCCATATTGCACCGTCCACGATCATCTCCAGTTTGTCAACCGGCTCGCGGAGTGCGTCCATTGCGTCCCTTACGGTATCCTTGTAATAAAATGCCTGCGCTTTTACGTCCTCCATTGCCGACGCTTTTGCCTCAACCTCCTTTAAGGTATTGAGCGCTTTTTTCGCCACTGCCAAAAGCCCGTCGACTTCATTGAGCACCTCAATCTGCGCCGCTGCCGTAGCGCCTGCCTCTTTTACCGCGATAATGGAATTTGCCAAATCGCCTGCGTAAGATGCCACTGCCGGAAGAATGTCCTTTCCTGCCATGTCAATCATTGTGAGCGCCTCGATGTTGATTGTCTTTGCATAGGTCTCATAAATAATTTCCTCGCGCGACTCAAGCTCAACCTTTGTGAAAATATTAAATTTCTCAAATAAATCCACTGCTTTTTTTGTCGTAAGTGTCGATGCCGCCTCAACCATTGACTTAATGTTGGGAAGTCCTCTCCGCTTCGCCTCTGCAACCCACTCGTCCGAATATCCGTTTCCGTTGAATACGATTCTCTGGTGATTTGTCATGTATTCCTTAATCAAATCATGTATTGCCATTTCCTTATCGTCTGCGCTCTCAATTCTGTCAGCCGCCTCACAGAATGCCTCTGCCACAATCGCATTCAGCGTCGTGTTCGGGCTTGCAATCGAGTCAGCCGAGCCGACCATACGAAACTCAAATTTGTTTCCGGTAAATGCAAAGGGGGACGTCCTGTTTCTGTCTGTCGCGTCTTTCTCGAAATCGGGAAGTGTCGATACACCTGTTTCCAGCTTTCCGCCTTTCTTAATCTTTGCCGCATCGCCGGTTTCGACAAGCTGCCTTACCACGTCCTCAAGCTGGTCTCCAAGGAAAATGGAAATAATCGCAGGAGGCGCCTCGTTTGCGCCAAGTCTGTGGTCATTTCCGACGTCCGATGCCGACTGACGCAGCAGGTCTGCATGTGTATCCACTGCCTTCATAATACATGCAAGCACCAGCAAGAAACGTACGTTCTTATTTGGCGTATTGCCCGGCTCAAGCAGATTCACGCCGCTGTCTGTCGTAATCGACCAGTTGTCATGCTTACCGGAACCGTTTACGCCCTTATACGGCTTTTCATGGAGCAGGCATCTAAGGTCATGCTTGTATGCGACACGCTTCATCGTCTCCATAACAAGCTGATTGTGATCTACCGCAATATTGGCTGTCTCATAAATCGGAGCCAGCTCATGCTGTGCAGGTGCAACCTCGTTGTGCTGCGTTTTTGCCGTCACGCCGAGCTTCCAAAGCTCCACGTTCAAATCCTTCATATAGGCGCCGACGCGCTCTTTGATAACGCCGAAGTAATGATCCTCCATCTCCTGTCCTTTCGGAGGCAGCGCCCCGAACAGCGTGCGTCCGGCAAACATCAAGTCTTTTCTCTGCATATAAAGATCTTTATCAACAAGGAAATATTCCTGCTCCGGACCCACCGAAGCCGTTACCTTCGTCGCTTCCGTATCGCCAAACAGTCTTACGATACGCAGCGCCTGCTCGCTCAGTGCCTCCATTGAGCGCAGCAACGGTGTCTTTTTATCAAGCGCCTCACCTGTGTAGGAGCAGAATGCTGTCGGAATACAGAGGATTGTACCGCATCCTGACTCTTTCAAAAATGCAGGTGAAGTAATATCCCACGCCGTATAGCCTCTTGCCTCGAAGGTAGCTCTCAAGCCTCCGGAAGGAAATGATGACGCGTCCGGCTCACCCTTAATCAGCTCTTTACCGGAAAACTCCATCAGCATTCTTCCTTCCTCGTCCGGATGCGATACAAAGGAGTCATGCTTCTCGGCAGTGATACCTGTAAGCGGCTGGAACCAGTGCGTGTAATGTGTTGCGCCGTTCTCGACAGCCCAGTCCTTCATTGCCTTCGCCACAACATCAGCCGCCGCCATCGAAAGCTCGCCGCCCTGTTCCATTACCCTTCTTACTTCCTGAAAAACCTTTTTTGGAAGTCTCTCTTTCATCTTTGTAATGGTAAAAACCTTTTCCCCAAAGATACTTTCCACATTCAATAATTCACTCATTTTATAACCATACTCCTTTCTTAGTCTGCAAATTTGTGCTTGATGCAAAATTTGCGATTGAAAGAATGTAATTCTTTCAATCTTCCTCCTCACTTACTTGAGCACCACGAAATTCCGGTCTTACTATGTACGTTATGGTGTATGTTTCATGCGTCATATCGTTCAGGTTCATGAAAAAAAAGAGTTCCAAAAAAAAGATATTATTCTTTTTTGGAACACCTTCGTTCACGATATCCTGAATATATAGTTTTGAATTTAAATTCTGTTGGCAAGCAATCCTTATACGATTCTCTCGCCTTGCTTTTTATAAAATAATATATCTTTTCCAAAAAATCAAGGCTTTTCTATAAATTTTCGCAGCATTTGCTCTTTTTTCTGCATATTGCATATATAATTTTTTATAAATATTTTATTTTTGGTAAAAAGTACTACCTTATTTTTTCTTTATCTTATCTAAAACGATTCAAATCATTTTTCGGTGCAATTTTTTCTTTTCGCTGCTGCCAAGCACGCCCAAAATCCCCATGATAAAAAACAGAAATCCTTTATACCACGTACTCTCCCTTTCCTTTGGATCAATTATTTTTAATTGGTATTTTTCCGAAATCATTTGATTGAGCTGCGTCGTATCGCGAATACCGGTACAATAAATGAGCCCTTCCATAACGGAATCATCGTACGTCACCGGAAATTTTACCTTTTCGATTCTTCCGTATACATGATATGTTTTTATTTCACCATCGATTAACTGCTGGAACTCCTGCTGAAATTCAGGCGGCACAACCAAGTCTATGTAATATTCTTTGTTTTCCCCCGTCGCGACATAGTAATGGTTATCCATAGAGAACGCATCGGTATGGCAGATGGTGGCGTATCCTTCCCATAATTCTCCTTTGTGATAGCATCTCAATAGCAGGTCATAAGAGATATCATATTCAATACAGTCCCCCAAATGTATTTTTGACTTATCATAAGTACTTTTAATATGGATTCTCTGCTGTTGCCTGATCAGCCCTTTCACCATAACTATGCCACCGAGAATACAAATCAGAAAGAAAACAATGGTCCATTTAGAAATATAATATTTGTATGTGAACTTTTTCACAAACTTCCTCCCCAAATTATCTTATGCACTAACCCTTCCGTAGTTTCTTACTACTCCTGCAGCTGCATTTCTTAAATCTGCCTATGCACCTCCATGTCCAGTTTGTCATAATAATCCCGCCTTCTCAGCTTCCGTCCGCATAATATCATACCTCTCCGGCGTTTCGCTGAGTTCGACATACAGGATCTGCTTCGAATGCGGACAGCTCCCCACCGCCTCGCCTTCCTCATTATACATCGAAAGCACCTTCGCGCTGACATTTCTTCCGTCGGGCTTCATAATCTCGATTACATCGCCCACACAGAATTTATTCTTCTGTTCAAATCTGGCAAATCCCCGCTCATCAACCAAATCCACAATCCCCAAATAAACAGACTCATTCACATACGTATTGCTGTCATAGATCTGCGTATTTTCATCCGGCTTTCCAAAGTAAAATCCCGTAGTAAACTGCCGGTAAGTACATTTTGCAATCTCCGCCCTGTACCATTCCATATTCGCGCGGTAGCTCTCCTCCGACGCAAAAAAGTCGTCAATCGCCTTTCTGTAAGTACGCGCCACACACGCTACATACAATGCCGTTTTCATACGCCCTTCGATTTTCAGACTGTCAATTCCCGCCGCAACGATTTCCGGAATGTGCTCTATCATGCACAAATCTTTTGAGTTAAAAATATAAGTCCCCCGCTCGTTTTCATAAACCGGAAGATACTCACCCGGTCTTTGCTCCTCCACAACGGCATATTTCCAACGGCATGGGTGCGTGCATGCGCCGCGGTTTGCATCTCTTCCCGTAAAATAGCTTGACAACAGGCAGCGTCCCGAATACGAAATGCACATCGCACCATGAATAAAGCTCTCAATCTCCATTTCCTGCGGAATATGATCCCGAATCTGCCGGATTTCCGCCAGCGACAGTTCGCGCGCCGACACAACACGTTTTGCACCCTGCTGCCACCAAAAGAGATACGTTTGGTAGTTCGTATTATTCGCCTGTGTGGAAATATGAATCTCAATCTCGGGACAGACTTCCTGCGCAATCATAAACATTCCCGGATCGGAAATGATCAGCGCGTCGGGCTTTAGCGCCTTCAATTCCTCAAAATATTTGCGTGCCCCTTCCAAATCGCCATTATGTGCAAGGATATTCGCAGTGACATACACCTTGACATTCTGTGCATGCGCAAACGCAATGCCTTCTGCCATATCTTCCATAGAAAAGTTTTTCGCCTTCGCGCGAAGCCCGAACGCCTCGCCACCAATGTAAACGGCATCTGCTCCAAATACCACTGCCGTTTTCAATACCTCCAGGCTGCTTGCAGGCACCAAAAGCTCCGGTTTTCCTTGTCTTTTATTGTTCATCTAAATTCCCCTGCTCCCTTCAAAGTCACATTCTGCCCGCCGCCGAACGGAAAGCGTCACCCCGTCCGCGATCGGCAGTATCATGGTTTCCAGCGCGTCATTGTGCGTCAATGCATACAGATATTCCCGCATCCGGTTGTGAATCGTGCGGTTTCTGCGCGTTACGGCATACTTCGACTCAATCAGCTCCCCTTCCTGCAGAATATTATCCGACACCAATATCCCATTCGGTGCAAGAAGGCGCAAAATATCCGGCAGAAAATGAATATACTGCCCCTTTGCCGCATCCATGAAAATCATATCGTACGCCCTGTCGTCCGAAAGTCCGGACAAAATTTGGGCAGCGTCTCCCTCAAGAAGCGTGATGTCTTTCTCCTTGCCGTATTTGATAAAGTTTTCCTTTGCAACAGGTATCCGCTTTTCATACTTTTCAATCGTCGTAATATGACACCCCCGAGGCGCATATTCACTCATCAATAACGCAGAAAAACCAATGGCAGTACCCACCTCAAGAACGTGCATGGGCTTCCCCCATGTAATCAGCAGCCTTAACAGGCTTTGCATCTGAGGTCTGATAATCGGCACATTGGTTTCCAGCGAATACTGCTCCAGTTCGTTTAAATAATCCGGCTTTCCTCTGTCAAAGGAATGGATAAACGTCAGCATCCGCTCGTCTGTCATTTGTTACTACCTCCCTGCATCCACACGTCCTGCAAGTTTGTGGATACACAAACTTGCAGAATGAAATTTAGAAACACGTTAGACAGCGTCTTAATCGAATTTTATTCGATTTGCTGCCTTAGTGTTTCTTTTCATTCTTCCTCCTCGACATGGCAGAGCACCTCAAGCATCTGCTCCGAGTTCATCGCGGTGCTAAGCTCATACGTTCCCGGTTGTATCATATCTTTGTAGTCAGAAAAATGCTCCTGAATAAAAAACACATAGGAATTGTTAATCAGCCCCTTCTCCTCCAGCTCCTTTGCCAGCTCACGACAGCTTTGCCCCTCTTTCACCACAACGCTTACAATTCTGCCCTCGCCTTCACTCACAGGCAGATCCGCAAACACCTGATATCCGAAGTCGTAAGCGCCAACGGCAAGGCGAAACACGACAATAATGATGACGACTGCCGCCGCCGTTTTTATAATCATGGCTGATATCGCTCCTAAAAGCTGTTTTGCATTCATATTCTTAAATCTCCATTATAATCGGTAAAATCATCGGACGCCTTTTTGTCTTTTTCCATACAAAATCGCCTAACGTATCCTTGATTGTTCCCTTAATTTTACCCCAGTCCGTAATATTTTTCTTGAGACAGTTCAGCACTGCCTTCTCTATAATCTTGTGTGCTTCCTCTAAAAGCGCGTCGGACTCCTTGACATACACAAAGCCTCTCGACACAATGTCAGGCCCCGCAAGAAGCTCACCCGTCGCGGAATCAAGCGACAGCACGACAATCAAAATTCCGTCCTCCGCAAGATGCTGCCTGTCACGCAAAACCACGTTTCCGACATCACCAACACCAAGTCCGTCCACCAGCACAGCCCCGACGGGAACCTTGTCCACAATCTGCGCGCTGTCCGCATCAAGTGCGAGCACATCGCCCGACTGGAGAATAAATACCTCCTCCTTATCGTAGCCCAGTTCCATTGCAATCTTTGCCTGTGCCTTCAAATGCTTGTATTCCCCATGTACCGGCACTGCGTATTTCGGTTTTGTAAGTGTGTAAATCAGCTTAATTTCCTCTTGACATGCATGGCCGGAAACATGTGTTTCCTGAAAGATGACATCCGCTCCCTTTTTGAAAAGCTCATTGATGACTCTTGTAACAGCCTTCTCGTTTCCGGGTATCGGGCTTGAGGAAAAAATCACCGTATCGCCCTTTCCTATGGTAATGCGCTTGTGCATACCATTTGCCATGCGGCTGAGCGCCGCCATGCTCTCTCCCTGACTTCCCGTCGTAATAATAACAGTCTTATCCCTCGGATAATTTTTCAACCGCTCAATGTCAATCAATGTATTGTCGGGAATGCTGATGCGGTTCAATCCGGACGCGGTTTCTATAATATTCACCATGCTGCGCCCTTCCACGACAACCTTTCTGCCAAATTTATAAGCCGTATTGATAATCTGCTGCACTCTGTCCACATTGGAAGCAAACGTTGCGATAATAATGCGCGTCTTTTTATGCTCCTCAAATAATGTATCGAACACATGTCCGAGTTTCTTCTCGGACGGTGTAAATCCTGCGCGCTCCGCATTGGTAGAGTCGCACATCAGCGCAAGCACGCCTTTTTTTCCAAGCTCTGCAAAACGCTGCAAGTCAATCGCATCACCGTATACAGGCGTATAATCCACCTTAAAATCGCCTGTGTGTACCACAATCCCCGCAGGAGAATAAATCGCAAGCGCCGCCGCGTCCACGATGCTGTGGTTTGTCTTGATGAACTCAATCCGGAAACAGCCCAAATTAATATTCTGCCCAAATTTTACAACTTTTCTGCGCACATTATGAATCAGATTGTGCTCCTCTAATTTATTTTCAATAATACCCATTGTCAGCTTTGTTGCATAAACAGGCACATTCAGCTCCTTGAGCACATACGGAAGCGCTCCGATGTGATCCTCATGTCCATGCGTGATTACAAAACCCTTTACCTTATCCTGATTGTTTTTAAGATATGTGATATCAGGAATCACTAAATCCACTCCAAGCATATCGTCTGCCGGAAAACTGAGACCGCAGTCCACCACAACAATACTGTCTTCATACTCAAAGGCAGTAATGTTCATTCCAATTTGCTCAAGACCTCCCAAAGGAACGATCTTAAGCTTCGCCGTATTTTGTTTTTTGTTCTGTTTCAAGCCTAACCTCCTAAAAAAATATTTCCGCATTACTGTTCACTTCGTCCCAGTAACCAGTAAAAATCCATGCAAAAATTGCAAAACGAACAAGTTCATTGACAAATGGATTTTTACTTAACTGCGATACGCGTTCTTACGAACTTAGCAGTAAATGCTAAGTCCTCCCTAACAGTAACATTTCTGCTCATAAACCGATTTCAGACAAGATCAATGTCGTCCAGCATACTTTCAAAGACGCCCGAAACAGCCGCAAGCTCATTGTCGTCCTCGACCATGCTATAAACCTGCTCTTCCTTCTCTGCCCCGGATTCCGCCTTTAAAATATAAGCCTCGCCATCCTCGTCATCTTCCGCATCTGTCACCAGAATATAATTCACCCCGCCGATAACGGTCTGCTCCAGCACATAAAAATCCACAGCATCGCCGCCATCCGGCACAAAGGTAATCTTCTCCATCGTTACACAACCTCCATACAGTTGTCAATTCCGCGCAAATTTGCCATGTGAAATCTCTGATTTCACATTTGCTCCTTATTTTTTAAGTAATCCAAATATCCCTGCAAAATAAAAACCGCCGCTATCCTGTCAACGTGCTCTTTTCGTTCCTCACGTCTTATACCGGCTTCCATCATCGCTTTATCTGCTGCCACCGTAGTTAAACGCTCGTCCCACAGCTGTACGCTAAGCCCTGTCCTTCTCTCAAGCATATCCTTAAATTCCTGTGTTTTCTCCGCGCGCTCTCCCAACGTGTCATTCATATTTTTTGGAAAACCGAGCACCAGCTCGTCTACCTCGTACTCTACAATCAGTTCCTCGATGCGCGCCAGCGTCTGACGAAGCTTATTTTCAGACTTTCTGCGCACAATTTCTACCCCTTGTGCGGTAATTTGTAAAGGATCGCTCACAGCTACTCCTACTGTCTTTGAGCCAAAATCCAACCCCATTTTTCTCATGCATGTCCCCCTGCTTCGCGTGTTGCCTGATTGGTTTAAAATCTTCGGATACTGCTCCAGCCCTGACTCACGATATAATTCTTAAGCAGCTCCTCCACAAGCTCATCGCGCTCCGCCTTCATAATCATAGCCCTTGCACCTTTATGGCTTGTGATATAAGTAGGATCTCCTGACATGATATAACCGACAATCTGATTCACCGGATTGTATCCCTTCTCCGTAAGGGCCGCATATACGGAAGCCAGCACATCTTTAACCGAAGCAGCCTCTCCCAAATCCTCCGGCGTCAACTGTATGAATTGTGTGCGTGTTAAATCTTCCATTTCCTATGCTCCTTTCGTCTATCCGCTCATTTTTATCCCTGTGGTACATTTTTCTGAACACTTATAACTATCATAACTTAATTTCACATAAAATTCAATAAATACTTTCAGACTTTTATATTCCTAAAAGTTTTGGTTTTTAACAGACATTCGCGTCAAACCCATACTTCGCTGTCCAGGGGCTGTCTTTATATCAGCACATTGCCGCTGCCCCAATCCCTGCGATTGCGCCGTCGGCAACTGCCGTAGCCACCTGTCTTACTTTTTTCACACAGATATCGCCTGCCGCAAATACTCCCGTAATTTCCGTCCGCATGGACGCATCAACCGGAATGTAGCCGCCGTCCAGCTTTAATTCCGTATACATCTGCGTGTTCGGAACAATCCCTGCGTACACAAATACACCGCACTCTGCATCTTTTACAATCTGCTTCTTTCCCGTTTTGTTGTCCGTAATTTCAAGCTCCTCTACCGCTTCGTTTCCATATACTGCAGTAAGGCTTGAATGCGGCATGATTTCGATATTGTCATGGGTGGCTGCTTTATCCTTGAATTCCTGTATACATGCAAGCTCATCTTCTACACATACAATAATTACCTTGTCTGCCAGTCCGGCCAAATAAAGCGCTTCTTTTACTGCACCATCTGCTCCGCCGATTACATAAACAGTTTTTCCTTTATAGCGCACTCCGTCTTTTGGTGCATTTAATCTGACACCCTTCAAACCTTCCCCAGGGATTCCCAGCATACGGCCGGAACCGCCATTTGCCAAAATTAAGGTTTTCGCTTCATAGCTTTCTTGGTCTGTTACGACTTTCTTTATTTCGCCTGTAAGCTTTGTCTGCGTCACGTTTTCATAGCGGATCTCCACACCGGCGCTAAGCGCCTGTGCCTTCATCCGTTCCGCAAATGTACTGCCGGATTCTTCCGGAATAATTGCCGTATAGTGCGTCACTGTAGATACCGTACCGATTAATCCGCCCACCTGTTTTTTTTCCAACACCAAAACGTTTTTTCCTCTGCTTTTCCCATAAATCGCGGCGCTGATACCAGCCGGACCTGCACCAATAATAATCATGTCGTACATTTTAATATCATACTCCTTTCTTAGCATGTGAATTTGTGCCCTCAAGCACAATATTTACAAAACGAATAAATTTATTTGTAAAAAAATATATTTCTCACAGCATTTGTGCCAAGAGCACCTGCGAATCCACAAAGCTTGTTAATTTTATATCAATAATCTCATTTTCAAGATTTCGTTCATCTGTGCTCCCACATTCCACTGCTGCCTTGACATACTCTTTTGTATGTCCGACAAAGTACACTGCCCCTTCGATTTCCTTGCGCTCCTCAAAAAGCACCTGTTCTTTCCTTCCTATATAATACTCCCTGAATTTTTTCGACATCTGCGCCTCAAGCTCCTGCAAAATCATGCTGCGTTTTGCTTTTTCGCCCTCCGGCACTTGGTTTGGCATCACCGCAGCCTTTGTGCCTTTTCGCTTGGAATACTTAAAAATATGCATCTCATAAAAGTCCACTTTCTTTACAAACTGCACCGTTTCGGCAAACTCCTCGTTCGTTTCTCCCGGAAAGCCCACAATTACATCTGTCGTAATTGCAGGGTGGTCAAATGCCGCGCGCAGGTGATTCACGCCTTCCATATATTCCTCCGGCGTGTAGTGGCGGTTCATCCGCTTTAAGACACTCTCACAGCCGCTTTGCAGTGAAAGATGAAAGTGCGGGCAAATATGCTTTAATTTGGAAAGGTTGTCCGCAAATTCCTTTGTCACAATGCGCGGTTCCAAAGAGCCAAGCCGGATACGCTCCACGCCATTGATTTCATCAATCGCCTGTATCAGCTCCAATAGGGAACCGTTTCCATAAGAGCTGATATGTATTCCTGTCAGTACAAACTCCTTATAGCCGGCGCTTACAAGTCCCTTTATTTCTTCTAAAACATCTAATTTCTGCCTGCTTCTTACCCTGCCTCTCGCATATGGTATCATGCAATAGGTACAAAACTGATTGCATCCGTCCTGTATCTTAATGTAGGCGCGCGTGTGCTCCTGCGTGGCGCCCAGCTTCATCTCTTCATATTCTGATGTGTGGTTAATATCTATCACACTTTCCTGCGCTACGCCTTCAAGATAATTTTCAAGGATTTGAATGAGATCCTTTTTCTTATTATTTCCTATAATTAAGTCTACCGACTCGTCCGCCTCCACAGCCTGCGTGTCCGATTGCACGTAACAGCCTACGGCGACGACAATGCCTTCCGGATTTGTTTTCTTTGCCTTATGCAGCATTTGCCTGCTTTTCCTGTCTGCAATGTTTGTGACGGTGCAAGTATTTACAATATAGAGATCCGCCTTTTCCTCAAACGGCACAATCTCGTATCCTTTCTGCCGCAGCGCCTGGAGCATTGCGTCCATTTCATAGGAATTTACTTTGCATCCGAGATTGTGATATGCTGCTTTTTTCATTTTTATATCCATTCCTTTCAAAGTATGCAAGCCTGATATAAGCCTGTTTACAATGCTGTCAGGCACAAGCTTTCTTCATTTTATGTTTTAGACTTTGTTAAACTGTTGCTGCATATTCCTAAAAAATACGCATATTTATTGGTACTTTTGTACTTTACAAGTCAACCTGTATATTTTTATGACTTTTTTTTGTCAATTTTCATTGAAACTGTTTTTTAACTTTGGTTGACTTTTCCAGTGATTCCCTTTATTATAATAGATGAAAACGTAAACAATAAAGGAGGTATTTTGAAATGAAAACAGTTCAGATTTCTTTAAACTCGATTGATAAGGTAAAGTCCTTTGTTAATGATATTACTAAGTTTGATTACGACTTCGACCTTGTTTCAGGCAGATATGTCATTGATGCAAAGTCTATCATGGGAATTTTCAGCTTAGATTTATCAAAGCAGATTGACTTAAATATCCATACAGAAGGCGACACAGCTGAGATTATGGAAATATTAAAGCCTTACTTAGTTTAGTTTAAAGCATTCGGTCAAAAATACGGAAAAGCGTATCAGGTACAGAAATTTTTCTGTACCTGATTTTGTTTTTCTTTCATCCGGAAATCGCCGCAGCATAAATCACTTCTGAAAGAATTTGCAGCAGCAAATTCTTTGAACGCAGGCTGCCGAGCCTGCGTTTTTATTCCCACTTAATATCCACAACCTCATCTGTCTCAAGCGCAGTCCGCACAAGCTCCTCAATCCGCTCCTCAAGATTATTCTCGTGAATCCGAATGACATTCAGGTTCGGCTTTGTCACAGGATGCTTTGCCACAAAAATCGTGCAGCAGTCCTCATACGGAAGAATCGACGTTTCGTATGTGTCAATCTTTTCCGAAATTTCGACAATTTCCTGCTTATCCATGCCAATGAGCGGTCTGTAAACAGGCATCGTGCACACATCGTTTGTTGCCATAAGCGACTGCATTGTCTGCGACGCCACCTGTCCGATGCTCTCTCCCGTAATCAGTCCCAGACTTCCGCTTTTTTTCGCAATTTCTTCTGCAATGCGCATCATGTAGCGGCGCATAATAATCGTCAGCTCATCGTGCGGGCATTTTTCGTAAATATAGAGTTGTATCTCCGTAAAATTAATAATATGCAGTGTAATCGGTCCACTGTACTTTGATACGATTTTTGCAAGATCCATAACCTTTTGTGTCGCGCGTTCGCTTGTGTAAGGCGGTGCGCTGAAATATACCGCGTCGATTTTGACGCCGCGCTTTGCAATCATATAGCCTGCTACCGGCGAATCGATGCCGCCTGACAGCAATAGTGTGCCCTTTCCGTTTGTGCCAATCGGCAATCCGCCGGGGCCCGGAATGACTACGGAATATACGTTAATTTTTTCACGAATTTCGATTCTTAACAGAACCTCCGGCTTGTGCACGTCTACCCTGATTTCCGGAAATGCCTTTAAGAGCGCCTCGCCGATATCGCAGTTGATTTCCATAGAATTTTTGGGATAATTCTTTCTCGCACGTCTTGCCTCGACCTTGAAGGTGATATTTTTGTCGGGATAGACTTCGTCCATGTATTTTATGACGTCCCCGCAGAGCTTTTCAAAGCCTTCGTCCTCAAACTGGACAACCGGACAAATCCCTGTGACACCGAATACCGTTTTCAGGTTTTCGACGACCTCATCATAATCGTAATCTCCGCTTGCGTTCACGTAAATTCTTCCCTGCGATTTTGTAACGTCAAAACAACCGTCACAGCGCTTCAATGCGTAACGAATCTGGTCGCACAGCCGGTCTTCAAACAGATATCTGTTTTTGCCCTTTACGCCAATCTCTGCGTACTTTATTAAAAATGCTTTGTATTCCATTTTTTCCTCCATGTATTGCATTCTTTAGCTAATGTCTTGTGTAGCGCCGCAGCATCGGAATCAGCTCTCCCAAACAATTTACTGTATAGTCAATGTCTGCTTCTGTTGTAAACAGGCTGAAGCTGAAGCGAATCGTCGAATCAAGATACTGTTTTTCAACTCCGATTGCCTTTAATGTTGCCGATATTGCAGGTTTATTTGACGAGCAGGCGCTTCCTGCCGAAACGTATATCCCTTTATCCTCCAACGCATGAAGCATTACCTCGCTGCGTACGCCCTGTATCGAAACGCTGACGATATGCGGCGCTCCCTCCATGCCCGCACAGCCGTTAATTTTAATGCCTTCAATATTGCTGATGCCCTGAATAAAGCGTTCCCTTATTTGATAAAGATAATTGATTTTCAATTCAAAATCAACAAAAATCTGCTCGACTGCCTTTGCCATTCCTGCAATTCCGGGAACATTTTCCGTTCCGGAACGCATTCCTCTTTGCTGACCGCCGCCAAACAAAATCGGGCGCACCTTCGCTTTTTCGTTGATATACAAAAATCCCGCCCCCTTTGGGCCATGTATCTTGTGGGCACTTGCGGACATAAGGTCAATGTTCATTCGCTTGGGATAAAGCTTGCATTTTCCATAGCTTTGCACTGCGTCCACATGGAACAGTGTGTTGGGGTTCATCCGTTTAATCAGCGCACCTGCCTCCGCAATCGGCTGTATGGAACCGATTTCGTTGTTGATATGCATAATGGACACAAGAATCGTATTGCGCGTCATCGCTTTTTCCAAATCGGCAAGCCTTATGACGCCGCGGGAATCTACGGGAAGATAGGTCACTTCAAAGCCTTGCTCTTCCAAATACGCGCAGGGCTGCAGAACTGCGGGATGCTCTATGCGCGTCGTAATAATATGTCTGCCTGCCCTGTAGTTTGCGTATGCGCCTCCAATCAGCGCGATATTATTTGACTCGGTTCCGCCTGATGTAAAAAGGATTTCCTTTTCCTGTACTTTTAAACTCTTTGCGATGATTTCTTTGGAATAACGGACATATTTTTCAGCTTCTACACCTTTTCTGTGCATGCTGGAAGGATTGCCGTAATCCTCACACATAATATGTGTCATAAGTGCTGCGGCCTCCGGCAGACATTTTGTTGTTGCCGAATTGTCAAGATAAACTTCATTCATATACATTCTCCGTTCTTGTCAAGAGCTTGCGAATTCGTGACACCGGAAAGCATGTGCTTTCTGGTGTATGCAGAGTAAGCACAAATTTGCCGATTGAAAAATCTCCGATATTTCAATCTACCCTCATTGTATCTATTCCAAGCCTGCAAAAGGCGTATCGCAGACTTGCTCTTGAACAGTATTTATATATAAAATATGCGGTATTTTGTCGTTTGGTTCGTGTGCCATATTACTTATTACATTATCCTATGAGACACTCCTTTCCCTGAAATGCAAATCCATACTTGCGTATTTTCTCCGGTGAGAAGCCACGTGACACAAGTTCTGCCTCATACTTCTTTTCTGCTATCCGGCGATGAGCCGCGGCGAGAGTGTCCTCAAGTGTCTCCTCATCCGAATCCAGTACCTTGAATTCGAAAATGAACGCTTCCTTCTGCTCTACCCTCATACTTTTTGGAAAAAAGCATTCGAGCATACTCATGTTCAGGTTTTTTCCAAATCCGACTTGCCAATATAAAACGAACCCTGTTCCCTTAGTTTGTCAAACCGCTGTACCCCTATATTTACTACAGGTTTCCTTTTCATACCCACACCCCCGCAATATATGACCGTAATCCGTTGATATCAGTATACACAACATCACAATTTTAGGCAATCTACAATTTTAGTTACTTTCCACACGGTTTAACCCCCATGATGTGTATCTTATCTGATATATTTGTCTTTTTTCTCATCAGCTAATCTATCTTTTTCAGTGTTCAAAGAATTTATTCCTGCATTTAGGGCAGAACCCAAACAATATTTTCCACTATACTCTTCAAAATCATCATTTTCCATAGACTGTTCTCTCTCTATTAGTGTATTCATACACTTGGGACAGACATCATAACCAAAATACATCTCTTAATATTCACCTCCCTTTTTATTAAATATTATTATCACATATTTTCTGTAAAATTTATTACTCTTGTGCAAAAATATATAAGTCTGGCACAACACTTATTCAATCTTATGTGGAAAAGGCGGCTCTATTTCATATGCCAAATCTAAGGATTTCAGACATGGTACAATTTCTATAATTCTTTCAGAATTCGTATGCACTATCATTTGATCTCCTTCCGTCTTTTTATCCGGCACTTTTTCCAGACGATTCATGAGTCCTCTTTTTATACTACTGTCCGACATGCTTTTTATTTTTTTGTATGGGAAAGCCAGGTTATATACTGCAGTATCTCGTTTTGCTATTGGTCCCAATGTCCACTTATTGCAATGCCTACAAAAAAGCCCATCTATAAACCAGCCTTTGATATCCTCAAACGGCTCCGTGCGATTATCAGCTTCTTCTCCACATTCCGGACAAAAAAATATATCAGGTTCACCTATTTCATATGGAAATTTAGGTACGATTTCAAATTCAATCCATGGTTCATACCCCGAAAAAACTTTTGCAAACAAATATGTATGAAATGAATCTCCTTCATAAATAATATCCCCCTGTTTTCCATCGCTGATCGCCCTCATAAGATTATCAGCATCAAGATGAACATTTTTCAACTTGTTTCTTATGCTTGAAATTCTCATATCATCCAACTTTTCTCTATACTCAAGGATGATACTGTGATATGTAGAATCATCTATTTTTTTTCCATGAAGTGCAAAACCGAAACGAGTGCCACATTTAGAACATTTTCTTTGCCAATCCTCATCCTCTTTCACTTCAATTAACTTATCCCAGCATTTAGGGCATATTAGATAATCATATTGCATTTTATACCTGCTTTCTTATTACTTCATTTCTAAAAACTATTAACCTAAATTTCCGTGTTTACGCGGTTCTACATTAAAAGCCATATAAACTGAGCGTTAAAGGAAAGGTTGTTTATTCACAGTCAAAATTCGGTTCAGCCCAAATCTCATCACAATAATCGCCTGGCTTATGCCAATAAGGAATTTGCTCACATATACGTTCAATATCGTCAAGCTCATCTTCACCTTCCTGCAGATTAAACTTTTGCGTTAGAATTGTTCTAATCTTTGCCAACCGTGGATTCACCAAACTATTATCCATGAATTGCGTCGTTTCTTTTTCATACTGTTCCCTCTTAGTGCTTATATCTTCTGCATAATAGCTCCCTATTTTATGCAAAGAAACCAATATAAAATCTAATTCTTTTAGTATTAATGCCACCTGCATCCCATCATATGTAACCTTCTCATTATCCTCACGGAGCTTATTTAGGTCTTTTGAAAAATCTGTGGTTTTCAATCGTTACATCTCCTTTCTCTGTCAACTCCAATCTATGATATTGTGGATTCTCAACTCATTCCAATTCCAATTACATCATATAAAACATTATATACGAACCAAAATACAAAGTCCATATTTTGATTCGTATATATGTTCACGGCGAAGTTCTTTCTTCTGCAACAGCTTTTATGTTAATCCTTATAACATCTACTTCACTTTATGTCTTAAAATTGTTGGATTAGAAGTAAATTTCCACCAATGTCCCTTATCCAAAAAAGTTCGCTGCCGACCAGGTTCGCCGATATAATGACCCATGAAAAAAGGAAGGAATATCAATATTAAAATAAAGCCAGTACAAGTTTGCTTCCACAAACCAAACAATATTCTCCACCATACTCCTCGAAATCATTTTCCTTAGATTGCTCTCTCTCTCAATTACATCGCAAGAAACAGGCGGAAGCTGAGAACCACAGGAAAACGGAGTACATGGGACAAGAAGAGCCGGAACCCGTGGAACAGCAGAACCCCGAGACCGACAGGAAGCAGGAGCCCGCAGTAGCGCTGTGAAAGCCCGAAACCGCTCAAGGGGATGCGCAATCCGAAGCGGGGAAGCAAGCCGTCCTGATTTAAGCAAAAAATTTAGGTGAAAGCAACTGTCCAAAATGGCAGTGCTTTCACCCATATCTATAACAATCATCCTATCGAATTCTCATAATCCTGCAATTCGTGATACATACCTTCAACAATTACGCTATCCCTCTTTATTCTGTATACAAATAAATATCTGTGTCGCCTAAAATGAATCTTATGAAATCCCTGCCCCTCATACGTTCACTTTTGCAATATCCAAAACTTTCCGCGTGCTCTTCCAAAATGTTTATTGTTGTATCAAAATCCTGCATCAGACTGTCCGCCGCCTGTGGATTTAATAATGTATAGTAAATATAATCTAAAAACTTGTCGTACTGCTCACATGCCAAATCAGATACAGATACATTATATCGCATATTTTTCCCTCATTCTTTGTGACACCACATCAGTTGGTGTTGTTGCACCCATATCACTTTTTTTCATGGATTCCGTAAGCTGCTTAACAATTTCTTCCTCGCTAAGCGGTTTAAACGGCATAGCTGCATCATCTCTAAAGATAATGTATTGAATATAATTCTGGATCTCTTTCAGTTTTTCTTCGGGCATTGTTTCTAATAATGAAATGGTATATTCTAATGTACTCATTTATACTGCTCTCCTTTTTTCCAAAAGCTAATATTTTCTTTTTACGTTTTCATTGTAACACACAATCGAAAACTTATCTATCCATAATATAACAAAATCGCCTCAATCAGTGTAACCGCAATATATGACCGTAATCCGTAGATATCAGTATACACAACATCACCATTTTAGGCAATCCACAATTTTAGTCTGCGGAATCCGTTAACATCTAAAGAGGATATTCGTCAAACATGGAAAGATGATATTTTTCAATATAATCCCTAATCAGGGAATCACCATAATTTATGGCTGTTGCATACCCGCATCTCTGCAGTCCTGCACAGACTTTTTTATAATCTGTACACCCTATGATCTCTGCATATCTTAATGTCTTTCCGCCATCTGTGCTTCTGGTTGCTATGTAATCATTGTGGTCTATAACAGACTGTTCCCAGTTGTCATATGCCCTCCAGATTGTATTTTCAACCCGATATATGCTTCCATCCGGTTTTTGCTCTGTGGCGGTTTTTATATACGTTTTTCCTTTCCAGCCATTTTGTTTGATACCGAAAAGCGCCTTCGCATTTTGGGCAAGTTCTGATGTTCCCCAGCAGGATTCTTTGATTGCCTGTGCAACCACCACTGATGGAAGCAGGATTCTCCGTTCCTTCCAGTCCCGCCGGGCAATTGATCCGATATATTCATCAAAAGGAATACTGTCATTTTCTGCCTTATTCTGTATTCCTGAATGAATCGCCTCCGCAATTACCGCTTCCCCGCCTGCTTCATGAAATTTACGGACATCCTCATGATTATCGCAAAAGCATACTTCAATCAAAATTGCTTTTGCCTTTGTCTTTCTGATCACATAGAGTCCGCTGCCATCCCTGACACCCCTGTTTTGAAATCCGAACCTTGATATATTCTCACATATGTCAAGCGCGTCCTGATATTTCCTGCCTTTATAGGTGTATGCCTCAACACCGTTCGCCATATATCCGGCAGATGCATTGAAATGAATGCTTATAAACCAGTCCAATTCTTTGTTATTGGCAAAATCCACAACTGCTTTCAGATATTCTGACTGCGAGGATGCCTTGTCTATTGTACAGTCAATCACAGCATTTCCATTGTTTTTCAGTATTTCCATTAGTGCATATCCTACTTTTCTCGTATACTCTGACTCGCTTATAATTCCGTTTGCACCACATCCGGCTCCCGTTCGTGTATGTCCACAATTTACTCCAACTACCACGTTATTCTCCTCCCTTACATTATTTTAATTCCGGTAATCCTGCTATGGATGTAAGCAGTGAGAGGATTCCTGACAATAACGATGCCGATATTACCATATCCCAGTCAACACTGTTCACAAGCGCAGCTGTCCCAATCATTGCAATGGCTGTCTGTGCCATTGTTTTTATTGCCCGTATTCCTGCAGCCTTGCACCATTTTATAATTTTCTTTCTCAATAATACTCCCTCCCTTCCTATTATTAAAAAGGCTTTTTCCCCTGTATTGTAAACATGCTTTTATTTTTTCCTGCTGAATTTCATAAATGGCACAAAAAAGGACCAAGCATTGTTTGCCCGGTCCTTTTTCAATCCTATTTAATTTGCAGGCATCGTGTATACATCTGTTTCTGCATACCTGGAAGTTTCTACGGAATCCTTTACAACATAATGTGTGCCTTTCACCCTGTATTTTCCTCCTATCTCAGGCTTCTCTACAATAAAGCCACCAAAATAGGCATCCGTATTTTCAGAATACTCACTCCGTATCACAAGGTTTTTCCATTTCATTCCGTTTTTCTGCTGTAAAGTCATATTCCGCACCCCAATCTTGCTTGCAATTCCATGACATGAGGCAGAATATACGACAAGCAGCTTTCCCTCGCTTTTCGAAATGATTATCTCACATAATCCCAAATCAGAATATGGCTGTATACCACCATTTGAAGTCAGTTTATGATATAACCGTTCCGCCTCTTCTGTTGTTAATATCCTGATATCTGTTTCCTCTTCCTGCATACCAACCTCTGAATGTGGCAATTCATTTGCAGATACCTTCATAGGCGCTACCAATAAAATAACCGCACATATCAAACACATTATTCGATTCTTTCCCATACTTTTACCTCATTTCTTCAATAATTTTAGTTATTTCTTCTTCACTGATGTCTGCTTCAAGGATGTACACATACTGCCCGTCCTGAAACATTGCCTGCATCTCATCCTCCGTCTGATACAAAGATACTGTTTTTCCGTTTATTTCCTTTTCTTCTGATAATTCTGCATACTGATCCTCTGAATGTAATACCTTTCCATATTCACCCACTGTCCTTGCAAGAAATCTTATATGGAATTCTCCGTTTATATACTGCCGTGAAATCCCTATGTTATCCACTGTCGTTTTTTGCATATGGATTGGCATTGGCTCGAAACCATTTGGGATATATGTGGGTATTAAGATGTTTATTGCTTCTTCCTGTGTCAGTTCTTCCCACGATTCGTATATACATTCCGGCACATTTCGCACCTGCTCTATCATATCCTCGCTTTTTGACTCTTCATTACCATTTCCAAAAGTTTCATAGTAAAACAGATATGCCTTTTCTTTTGCAAGAAAAAACAGGCTTTTATTTGTCGCTCTCACAGATATGATATTGCAGACGCTTACGCACAGGATCAGTCCGACAAAAATGACTGCCGCCTTAAAATATCCTGTTCCTTTTTTCCTGTACCCTATGACTCCTTTTAAGTATTTCTCTGCAAACTGATCCTTTGTCATTTCCTGATCTGTGGAGTTGTCTTCATTCAGGCGGTTTAAAAGTTCAATAATAGAATCAATCTTCTCTGTATCCATTTCATCAGGCGATTTTAACAGTTCATTTTCAAGTGCTGCATTTAATTCCACTCTTAACTTTATATCATCTCCTTTATATTCATTTTCATTGGGAGTTCCATTTACCGGCTCCATTTGTACCTCCTTCATTTGTTAATTCCTGCAGCTATGCAAAAAGTAACGGTTAAAAATATTTTTTTAATCTAAAAAAAGCTTATTACAAAGCTTATCATCAAAATTACATTATCCCTGATATTTTTTCTTAGTTTCGTTATCAGCCTCATTATTTTCATCTTGCTTCCAGACTCTGTATTCCCTGTCATCTGACCGATTTCCTTATAGGAATATCCTTCGATATATCTTTTCATCACAAGCGCAAGCTCGTCTTCCTTCAATATTCCCCTGTATTCATCCAACTGTATGATCCCCTCTGTATCATCGTCCGTCAGCGGCTCTGTAAAATCCTGATTGCCAAGTTCCCTTGACACATTCCGGTCATATACTTCATTGAGTTTCATGATCTTAAACTCTGCCGTTTTATATACCCAGCCAATCTGATTTTGATGTACTGCCAGTTCGTCTATGTGGCGAAACATTTCAAGATAGACTTCCTGCAGGATATCATCTGCCATATGTAAGCTCCGGCTCCTGTACTGCACAAACCGTCTCAATCCTGTATAAGTCTGATCATATAACTTCTGGAATAATTCATCCCGTACCTTTTTATTCATCTGGTTCTCCTTCGTTATTTACCGCTTTGTACTTTCTATAGATTCTTAGATTTTCTTTTGCCATCTCCACAATATATTTTACTTCACTTTCCGAACAATCCATAAAAAGCTCATTTAGTTCATCCTTGTATATGTGGTCTGCCTTATGGACAGAATCACATAGAATCGCGTCACTGGATATTCCCAATTTATTGATGATTGTGATTAACATCTCCACACTTGGGATTGTATTGCCGGTCTCTATATGGGATATATGTGCACTGGAACAGTCCACCATCTCCGCAAGCTGCTCCTGCGTGATATTTTTCTTCTTTCGTTCGGCTTTTAATCTTTTTCCCAAATCCTTATAGTCCATATTTCTTTCCTTCCGTCCATGTTGTAGTTAAATTAGACTATTCAGTTATATATTATACAATATGATTACAATATTTAATGCTCTATATGTACAATATGATTATATAGTTATTTTTTGTCATACTTTTAAGTAAATTACCCTCTATTGTAAGCAGGCTTTTATTTTCCTGATCGCCCTGATTCTTTGCTGATTGACTGCCTGCCGTGTCCGATTCTGATATCTTGCCAGCTCTGCAACCGAATGCCCTTCTACGTATATCTGATAGATCAGCTCCCTCTCCGCATCTGTCAGCACATATTCCAGCCCATATTCATCCAGTATGTTTATCTCATCTGCCTGCGCTGTCTTTACTTCTATGTAGTATTGCTGCTCTTCCGTGAGTTCGGACATCACTACTTCTTTCTGTCTTAAAACCATTTGGGGAATTTTTTTATTATAGAAATTGGTGATACTTTTGTTGATGTACGAGATAATTATTTTGTCTGTGCGATCTGTCAGTTTGTCCAGATTGATAGATTTGATCAGCTTGATAAAATATAGCATGATATCATCATAGGCATCTTCATAATTCAATTTTCTTGCATACTTGACCATTAGTGGTCTAAACTTTTCAATCAATAAGAGCATATTTTCTTCGTCGTTTTTCTGTGCATTTCGTATTGTACTGTTTAACATCTTAAATTCCTCCCTTTTGTCTTAAGGAGGCATTTTCTGTCAAATTGTAAACACGCTTTTTTCCCTCTTATATTTATTTCTGTCAGATTATTAAAATGGCACACAAAAAAGACCAAACATTGCTTGTTTCGTCTTTTTTATTAAAGTGTTCCAATGAACGTATACTATTTTTATACAAAAATACCAAATCCAAAAAATAACAGTGTATTTGTGCCGCACATCCCGCCTTCGTGCCTATGCCTAAATTGTAATTAAATACCTAAAAAAATTTAATTACGTGATCTGCTTCACGCCCATTCCATTTATATAAAATTTTTTTTGCTATTTTATATTGTACAACAAAAATGTTATATCCAATTCCATCTTTTAAGTTTTTATTAACCACTACTTTATTTATCTGGTGTAAGCTTATGATATTGAGGTATTATACTATCAAGACTATTGGCGTCCTCAAATGAAATCATTTTTACACCATCTGGCATTTTCACTCTACTAATATAAATACCATTTAAGCAATTATTACACCAAACTTGCAAATATCCAATCCTTGTCTTTTTATCGCCTATATACAAATAATCAATACATTTTTCATTACATTGCGGACACATTATTTGTTCTACTTTGCATTTTTTATCCGCAATTTTAGATGCCACTTCTAATAACCATCTGTTAAATTTTTTTTCCTTTTTCATTATACCCACCTCTACTTTGTGTCATCAAATTTTCCCTTAATACGAAGCAATTTAACAAACTTATAATTTCAGTCTTTTAACAATTATTCATATTGCCTTCAAATTCCTATCAACCCCAAACTTATAAATTGTTAATTTCAGAATTGACAGGAATTTGTAAAGCTCAAATATAATTATTTATGTGTAGCATTACCTTACATTTTTCTGACTAACCTTAGAGAATCACCTATCGCTCTCCATTTAGGTATTTGTAATAGTTCCACCAATACTCTTCTGACTCATATGTCATGGGCTGCATGGTGCTTTATTGCGCCCTGCGCGTCTGCCGCAAACAGCGTGCTTCCGTATAAGTCATGTTGGAAATAAGTGTCCGACGCCTCTGTGCCTGCCTCCGGCATGAACCGCTGGCTGACACGTCCGTATCCCTGTCCGTATACCGCGTTGACGGTTCCGGTGCCTGAAATCTGCGTCACAAGGTCGTTCTGTATCCCGCCGGGATAATCGGGCATATATGCCGAAACTGCCGTGCCCGAAGTCTTTTTCACCCTTGCGAGAAGTCCGTTATAAGTATACTCTGATTTTGTGCCGCTTACAAGGTTTGTTCACAAAATCATGCGGTTTGCGGTATCATATGTATAACTCCTTAATACCTGCTCCCCAAGTCTCTCCTCTGTCAGGTTTCTTGATAACAACAAAAGGAACCATTCTTCTTTTAGAATAGTTCCTCTTGCTGTTTTTATAACCTATCCATCCCTACTGAATGGGTTATATGCATTCCAACATTTTCACAAAAGTTGTTTATTCGCAGTCAAAATTCGGTTCAGCCCAAATCTCATCACAATAATCGCCTAGCTTATGCCAATAAGGAATTTGCTCACATATACGTTCAATATCGTCAAGCTCATCTTCACCTTCCTGCAGATTAAACTTTTGCGTTAAGATTGCCCTAATATTTGCCAGCCGTGGACCCACCCAACTATTATCTATGAATTGCATCGTTTCTTTTTCATACTGTTCCCTGTTGGTTCTTATATCTTCTGCATAATAGCTTCCTATTTTATCGAAAGAAACCACTAAAAAATCTAATTCCTTTAGTATTAATGCCACCTGCATCCCATCATATGTAACCTTCTCATTATCCTCACGGAGCTTATTTAGGTCTTTTGAAAAATTTGGGGTTTTCAATCGTTACATCTCCTTTCAATGTCAACTCCTGTCTATGATACCATAACTCTTTATCCCTGTACTGAAACTCTTCAATCACTCTGTACCAAGATAAGACTGTCAAAAAATATCATTTGCTATATATTGTTTGACGCATCCTATAGCGCAACGAATTATAGTCAAATTATGTTTTCCGACAGCCTAATCTCATAAATTGATATTTTTCAACTGAAATATTAGTTTCCAGCCTAAAATTATCTCCCACCTATGCATTTTCTGAAAAGCTTTGATTACTTTCTTGGCTTAGAGGCAGGCATTCTATCATACTCTCTTTTATTCCTTTTGTTATCAGATAACTCCTCATGAATGCCATTTCATTTTTTGTTCCAGAAAATATTTTGTCCGTTTTTTCTTCTTTAAACATTTCAAACAAATCCGAGTCTCCACAAGGCATTTTCTTCAATAAATAAATAATTTTAGCCCTGTTTTTTCTCTCTGTCGAAACCAAAACAAACTCTCCTTCCTGCTTTATTATTGCTTGCTTTATTTCAGGTGGTATATTCCCTATATCATCTATTTCAGTTGCATTTCCACAATTTTTGCAATGGTAAGTTTGATACCATCGAAAATTATTATTATAAATACAATCACCTACAGTGGCTTCAATAGTCTTTCCACAATGACATTTTACTTTCATAATTGCCATTATTATTTCCAACCTCTCATTCGCATATATTTTGCTATTGTTTTATAAAACTTTTTTTCCTTATAAGAGTTTCTTGGATGATGGTTAAATATACCTTTTTTCCACCACCTATGATGTAATTCTTCATGAATAATTGTATCTCTTAAGTCTTCTCTTGAGGAAAACATATTTTTGCCTATTTGTGTCCCTGTATCCTTTTGAGCTACACCAGTTCTAATAAATGGACTATATTTAGGCTTATATGTCAATTTTAAATCCGGAAAATCTTCCTTTAAAATTGCCTCTATAGCTCGATTTCGTGCCCTTGCTCCCTTTCCTGTCACATGGGACAAATCAGGTGTGTACACCTGAGGTTTCCTATAAGATATTTCTTCACTTATAGATACATCAGTATTCTTATAATCAACTTTTCTAATGCCCCGTTTCAGCGCCTCAACAGCCTTGCCAGCCCCATAGAAAGACGCACTCGCCAGTCCGCCCATCACTGCGCCTGCAACGACATCCCTGACGAAGCTTCTAAACCTGAACTTGTCATTTGGGCGTGCGATGTGTGTGCGGTATATGCGGTTCTTGCTGCTTCCCCGCTTCGGATTGCGCATCCCCTTGAGTGGTTTCGGTCTTCCGCAGTGTGACTGCGGGCTCCTGCTTCCTGTCGGTCTCGGGTTTCTGCTGTTCCACGGGCTCTTTTTCTTCTTGTTCCATGTATTCCGGTTTCTCAGCTTCTGCCTTTTTCTTGCGTTGTAAGCGTTACGCAGCCTGTTGTCGAGCACGCCGGCGATGTTGTAGGCTC
>CAJTMC010000015.1 GCA_910577115.1 uncultured Lachnospiraceae bacterium | reverse complement strand
GCCGAGAAGACCGGCCAGCAGCCTGCCGGATACAGACTTGCCAACATTTGATACGCCAAACAAAAGGATATTCATGTTTGTCACCTCCAAGAAAGTAGTTTATAAATATATAATACCATATTCCATTAGATTACGCTATATATAAAATACATAATATTGACAAAAAATTTCCAGCAACCACAAGAGATTGCCGGATCATTTCAAAATATGAACTTCAAAACTCAGGAGGAATTAGGCTTTTGGTAATATCCCTGAAGGAATAGAATTAACTGCTTGACGATACACTGTATAAGGTGATATTATAAATATAGCTTACTGAAAGATAAGCAGATTGAGAGGTAATGTTTCATGGCAAATTTGATTGAATTTATTAGAATGACTTTATCGTATCTTTTAACCTTTGCAGTGATCGTTGTCGTATCAGGCATCGGTGGATTTATTGGTGTGAGGTGCTGGAAACCAAAGGTTAAAACTGAAAAGGTCAAAGAATAGCAAGTATATGGATAAAATGAACCAATACATTTCGGTACATTTTTGTTGTTAGGGCAACTGAACTACTACCGGCTAAAGCCGGTAGGTTCGGTGCGTTGCTAAAACAGCCTAAAGCGAGCACGCTAAAGATATCCTTTCTCCTTTACTTCTTAACCTATCTCAAAGTTATCAGAGTTACTCTTCTCTTGTAGGTCTTGATTCTGAATTTACGCTTTGATTATTTCATCCGTTACGTTCCCATTGCTTGCCACAAAGTACCCTCTTGCCCACAAGTGTTGTCCTCGGAGTTGTTTGTTCAATTCCTTTATATTCCATCTGTAATTTTCTTGATTTATTTCCTTTTATATACAGCACTAACTTACTTGCAGACAAAGGGGGGGACTGATACCAACAAGTGAATGTGATCGTCCCCTACATGACCTGTCAATATTTCTATCTCATTGCTTTGACAGATCATACGAACGAGTTCTCTTGTCCGCATAGCTATCTGAATCAGTTATCACTGACTTTCGGTATTTCGTTATCCATACTAAATGGTATTTTTATATCATATGTGCAATGGAACGACTTCCTATAATTCTCCATAATATTCACCTCAAGTTTTAGCATTTGTAGTTTCTGTTTTTCCAGACTTGAAGCTATGGAGGTGACCTAAAGGTTTTGCCTTAAGGGAGGGGTTTAACCCATAAGCGCGAACTTAAGCTAAAAACATAAAGGACAGAGTGTAACAGCATTTATGCAGGAAGTATAACATATAAAAAATCCATGTCAAACACTCTTTTTCATGTAAAATAGTTTTGCGACAAACATTTACTGAAAAGAGGGCTGTCATGTATTCACAAAAAGATTTTACCATATATGATGGAAAATACAAGAGGCTTCTCTTGCATCACTGATTCAATAATAACTCCCATCTTTGCCAATGATAAATATACTTTAAAACTAATTGTACAACTTTGTCCAAAGTGTTACAATAGACCTATCAACATATAAAGGGGGCATTCGACCTATGGAAAAACAGATTTTTACTAATGATGTGATACTTGCATGGTTGCAGTACTACTCCAAAAACACGACAATTGACTTGGAGCATGTAAAAATTATTGACATCACAAAGAAAAACAAGAACGTGATACCCACCGTTGAGTCTCACAAAACCACACTTGTATTTACCAATGCCGGAATAGATGATATCTTCTATCGTCTGTGGAATGCAGGACTTGGGGAATGCGAAGTTTGGTACAATGAAGGCTCTGATCCGTCCGGCGAAATATTACATAATAATGTAAAGGACATGATTGACCGGGGCATTAACGCTTCCGCCGGAATGCTGATTCTGAATTCTAATGCCAGAAACACTGCAAAAATCGGACTCAGCAACGAGCTTTTGCAGCGCGGATCCATTCAGTATGTCGGAAGTGAAATCCGATCCATTATCTTAAGCAAAATGGCCGTAGCCCCACAAGATGATATCTGTGTCATAGGCGGCGAAAGCATCGCCATCGAAGCTGCCCTGATCGCTGCGGAGGGTTCTGTCATCGCAGTGGAATACAGTCGCGCCGACCGATCTACCCTTGAGGATAATGTTGCGCATTTTGACTTACACAACATTAAAATTATTGACCATGTTGACGAGAAAAATATGGCAGACTGTCCTGTACCTTCATTGGTATTTTTGGTGGCGTCGGCGAGCACAAATCAGGAACTTGCATATTTGACGAAGATAAATCCGAATATTAATGCAGTCATTTATACCCTCGATTTCAAGACTGCCGCAACGCTTCCCGATACACTGCGCAGTTTAGGACTTGTTGATATTGATACCATTCAGGTATCGGTCACAAAACTTGGCAGCAACAATACATTCAAGAGCGCTCCTGCACCTTGGATTATTACGGCAAGGAGTCGATAAACCAAAAAGAGCCATGACAATTCATTTAATGGATTGTCATGGCTCTTCTATCATTTCTTTAATATTAAAACATGAAAGTAATTTATGGATTACATCTTTTGCAAGGCACATAGCCTTGTGAAATGACTTCATCTCTTGATAGTGTAACGGTCTTTTTATTTTTTTCGCTCATCTGTTTTACGCTTGAACAGCTTGGATAATGAAATTTCTTTGTATTGATATTACAAATATAGGTTGTAGCTACTGGAGTTTCATTTGTTTTTTCTTGTATAGATTCAGATTTTGAGGAATCGGATGGTTCCCCTGCAATCCAAGTCGTTGACGGACTACAGTTCCATACAATTTCCTTTCCGTCGCTGACAGCTATAATACTGCCTTGCTCATCTGTTCTGAAAACTTCTACCCCGTTTGTTCGAAACAGGTTGAGTGTCTGAGCATGCGGATGTCCATAAAAGTTTCCCTCACCACAACTGATAACCGCATACACAGGTTTAACAGCCTTAAAAAATTCTTCTGATGTAGAAGTCCTGCTTCCATGATGTCCTGCATGATATACATTTGCTGAAATATCAAGCTGATTATCAAGAATATCCTTTTCTGCTTTTTCTTCAGCATCTCCCGTAAACAGGAAACGGTTTTCACCGTTTTTAATCAAAACGCAGACGGAAGCATTGTTGGGATCGTCATATTTCTTATTTGGTGCTAGAATGATTATTTCCGCTGTTCCGAGATAATATTTCGCACCAACCTTCGGCGTGGTCGCTTTTAACCGTTTATTGTCCAAGGCTTGTATCAGCTTTTGATATGTCTTATTATCCTTTTCATAATTTGAAACAAAAACCTTGTTGATTTCAAATTTTGTTATAATGACCGGTGCTCCGCCAATGTGGTCTGCATCCGGATGTGTGAGGATTAGGTAATCTAATTTTTGTATTTTTTGTTTTTGCAGATAATTCTGGATTGCAGTACCTTTTGAATCGTCTCCCGCATCAATCAACATGGAATGTCCGTCACATGTTATCAAAGTTGCATCTCCCTGCCCGACATCAATGAAATGCACTTCCATCTGTTTTGCATCGGCTGCGAGTGACATCATAGATGTGTCCAGGAAAAACGTACCAATGACAACCGATGCTACCAATATGATGCTTACAATGTTTTTATAAACGTTTTTCATATTTATATCCCTGCCATTTCCCTCATTTGAACAGCTTTATAATAAAATTATATCACATAAATAATCTTATACAACAAATATTCTTCAATTTATTGTCTGTATAATGGGGTTAAGATTGAAAATGAAAAATAGAGGGTATCCATTCCCGTAAGCGCGAACTTAACACTCCTTTGTTTATTTATTTTGTGGTGATTAAATTATAACAAAGATCTGGTGTTTTTGTATTTTTTATTTTGGAAGCAAATGAGATAAGACTTAAAAAGGCGAAACTCAAAAAAGAAGGTTATTGATTATTCGTGCTGTTATGATATAATGTCAGTAATGCTGTACCATATGATGGATATTTATCTCTCAAAACGGAGAAGAAGTGTTTTAAGGCGGGCGTTTCTGACTTTATCTGAATCCCCCCGGAAAGCATTTTACATGATTATAACGGGCGAATGCGTTTTTTCGCAAAGAATTTTGGAAAATCTGAGCACTGTCAAGGAATGGTTTGAGACGTGTGCCCGTTCGTGGTTATCTTTTGGGTGATTTTGCTTGATTTTTGACAGCGGTTTTAGTATCATTTATAGTGATATGGAGGATTTTGGCAATGGATGAAATGATAAAAGTAGCGGTTGATGCGATGGGTGGCGACAACGCACCGATGGAAATTGTAAAAGGCGCTGTTGAGGCTGTCAATGAAAACAGTAAAATCAAGGTATATCTGACAGGGCAGAAGGATACGGTTGAAAAGGAGCTTGCACAGTATACCTATAACAAAGAACAAATTGAAGTGGTTCCTGCAACGGAAATTATTGAGACGGCAGAACCGCCTGTCATGGCAATCAGGAAAAAGAAGGATTCGTCCATTGTGGTGGCACTCAATCTTGTGAAAGACGGTACGTGTGACGCATTTGTGTCGGCAGGAAGCTCGGGGGCAGTGCTTGTCGGAGGCCAGTTGATTGTCGGAAGAATAAAAGGGATTGAGAGACCGCCCCTTGCACCGTTAATCCCCACACAGGACGGCTGTTCCTTATTAATCGACTGCGGTGCGAATGTAGATGCAAGACCGTCGCATCTTGTACAGTTTGCAAAGATGGGTTCGGTGTACATGGAGAGCGTTATGGGCGTGCCAAATCCGAAAGTGGCGATTGTCAATATCGGAGCGGAAGAGGAGAAGGGAAATGCCCTTGTCAAAGAAACGTTCCCGCTTTTAAAGAACTGCCCTGAGATTCATTTTATCGGCAGCATTGAGGCGCGGGATATCCCGACGGGGTATGCGGATGTCATTGTCTGCGAGGCGTTTGCCGGAAATATTATTTTGAAGCTATACGAAGGTGTCGGCGCGATGCTGTTAGCGAAAGTAAAATCAGGTCTGATGTCTTCTCTTAGAAGTAAAATAGGGGCGTGGCTGATTAAGCCTGCGTTAAAGCAAACATTAAAAGGCTTTAGTCTTGAGGAGCATGGCGGAGCGCCGCTGCTTGGATTAAACGGTTTGGTCGTTAAGACGCATGGAAGCTCGAAGGCGATTGAAATCAAAAACTCAATTTTACAGTGCGTAACCTTTAAGGAACAGAAAATCAACGAGAAGATTAAGGAAAAGGTCGTTTTAAAGGATGAATGAAATGGAATTTAATGTGCTGCGAAAGGTGACTGCGGCTGTTTTGGGAATGGATACGGACGAAATCGAGCCCGGTATGGATTTTGTGTCCGACTTAGGCGCTGACTCATTAGACCTTTATCAGATTTTTACCGGTGTGGAGGACGAGCTTGGCGTTACAATACCTCCTGGGGAAGTGGAGCACGTAAAAACAGTTCAAGATGCCGTTGCACTTATAAAACAGAGAATGTAAAAAAAGTATATTTCCCTATACTTTTTTTGACAAAGAGCCCTTTTTGACGGGGCTTTTTGCATGATGATTATAGAAAAGGAATATGGTAAAAACAATGCGGAATATGAAGGAACTCCTGAAAGAGCTGCAGGAAAAGATAGGGTATCAGTTTAAAGATGAAGGTCTGCTAAAGCAAGCAATCACGCACAGCTCTTTTGCAAATGAACAAAAGATTAATAAGCTAAGCAATTATGAGCGGCTTGAGTTTTTAGGTGATGCTGTTTTGGAGATGGTTTCCAGCGAATTCCTGTTTCGGGAAAATCCTGAAATGCCCGAAGGCCAGCTTACACGAATGCGCGCATCAATGGTGTGTGAGCCGGCGCTTGCCTACTGTGCTAGGGATATTGATTTAGGCTCTTATATCCTTTTGGGAAAGGGAGAAGAGGCAACGGGCGGAAGAAAGCGCGCTTCCATTACCTCGGACGTAATGGAAGCAGTGATTGGCGCAATTTTCCTTGACGGCGGCATAGAGGAGGCCCAAAAATACATATACCATTTTGTCCTTTCCGATTTGGAAAATAAAATTCTTTTTATGGACAGCAAGACGCTTTTGCAGGAGGAAGTTCAAAAAAAGAATACCGCGCAGCTGCATTATGAGCTTGTAGGAGAGACGGGACCTGACCATGACAAGGAGTTCCATGTAAAGGCTTATCTTGACGGAACGGAAATCGGGACAGGCGTTGGCAGGACAAAAAAGGCAGCGGAACAGCAGGCGGCATATGAGGCGCTTATGATGCTGAAGGAGAGAGGCAGATAGATGTATTTAAAGAGTATCGAAGTACAGGGGTTTAAGTCCTTTGCAAATAAAATTATGTTTCAGTTTCATCAGGGGATTACGGATATTGTAGGGCCAAACGGCTCGGGGAAAAGTAACGTAGCAGACGCGGTGCGCTGGGTACTTGGTGAACAGCGCATCAAGCAGCTTCGTGGTGAGTCGATGCAGGACGTTATTTTTTCGGGAACAGAGCTTCGCAAACCGCTTGGTTATGCTTATGTGGCGATTACGTTTGATAACGCAGACCACAAGCTTGCCATAGACTATAATGAGGTGACGGTAGCCAGAAGGCTTTACCGCTCCGGAGAAAGCGAATATTCGATCAACGGGATTCCCTGTCGCCTAAAAGATGTCAATGAGCTTTTCTATGATACGGGTATTGGTAAAGAGGGGTACTCCATTATCGGACAGGGACAGATTGAAAAAATTCTGAGCGGAAAGCCCGACGAAAAAAGAGAGCTTTTTGATGAGGCAGCGGGGATTGTAAAGTTTAAGAAACGCAAAGCAACGGCGCAGAAAAAGCTTGAGGACGAGAAAAATAATTTAATTCGTGTTACGGATATTTTAAGTGAGCTGGAGAAACAGACGGGACCGTTGGAAAAGCAGTCCGAGAAGGCAAAGGTTTATTTAAAGAAAAAGGAGGAATTAAAGGAACTTGACGTGAATATGTTCCTTTTGGAGAATAAAAGTCTTTCAGAGCAGCTCTTTACGGTTGAAAAAAACTATACAATTGCGAGGGAAGCGTATGATGAGACTGCATCTAAGTATGACAAGATTAAGGAAGAATACGACGTTATTCAAAACCGGATAGAAGAGCTTGAGCAGGAGCTTGAGGATACAAGAGCCACCCTTACGGATACAAGCGTGACGCGCGGAAAGCTTGAGGGTGAGATGAATGTCCTGAGAGAGCAGATGAAAGGCGCGCAGGGTAATGAACAGCACTTTCATGAGCGCATAGCGGCAATCAGCGAACAGATTGGAAAAAAGGAAGAAGAGCGAGTCAAACTCCTTGCGGTCAAGACAGCGCTTGACGAAAAGGTGGCAGATACTGAGAAAGAACGCAGCGAGGCGAAAGGCTCGCTTTCGGAGGTTCAGGCGTACATTGAGAATCTTAACACAAAGATTGAGGAGAATAAAAACCGGATTATACAAATGCTGGGTGAACGCGCCACAATCAAATCCAATATCGGAAGCTTTGACGCGATGATGGAGCAGCTGCGCATTCGCAAGGCAGAGCTGAATTCGCGGCTGCTTCGTGCAAAAAGCGATGAAGCAGAAAGAGATGCGGAGATCAAAACGCTGCAGGAGGCATTTGGCAGAATTAATGATGAGATTATTGCAGCGAACGATCGCCTTGCTGAAATGGAAGCAAAAACCAGTACCTTTAAGGAACGCCTTTCCAATAAAGATGATGAAATCAGAACCCTTCAGGGAAAATATCAGAGATACAAGACAAAGCTGGATACGATTTCAAACCTTACGGAGCGTTATGAGGGTTACGGGAACAGTATTCAGAGAGTAATGGAGCAGAAGGATAAAAACGAGGGCATTATTGGTGTTGTGGCGGATATTATCAAGGTTGACAAGGAGTATGAGACTGCGATAGAGACTGCGCTTGGCGGAAATATCCAAAATATTGTCACAAATGATGAGGAAATCGCAAAAAAAATGATTGCTTTTCTAAAGAAGAACCGGTTTGGCCGCGCCACGTTTTTGCCTCTCACAAGCATTACAAAGCCGCAGGAATTTAAGATGCCTGATGTTTTGAAAGAGAAGGGCGTAATCGGTCTTGCAGACTCCATTGTAAAGGTGGATAAGAAGTATCAGAACGTGGCGAAGACAATGCTTGGAAGGATTGTCGTGGTTGACCATATTGATAATGCAGTCAAAATTGCAAAAAAATACAATTACAGTGTGCGAATGGTCACGCAAGAGGGCGAGCTTTTGGTGCCTGGCGGAGCAATCAGTGGCGGAGCGTTTAAGAATAATTCCAATCTTTTGGGAAGACGGCGTGAGCTGGAGGAGCTGGAGAAAAAGCTCAAAGATACAAAGGAACGACTGGGACAGGCGGACAGGGATATTGACAATATTAAGGCGGAGCGGAATGTATTGCGAAAGGATATCGAGGAGGCAAAGGCAAAGCTGCAGGCGCTGTTTATTGAGCAGAATACGGCGCGGTTAAATGTGACGGCTGCCGAGGAGCGGAGGGCACAAGCAGAGCAGGGCTTTGGATCTTTAAAGGACGAGGAGCAGGAAATCGAGGAAAAGACTAGTGAGCTGAGTGTGGATAAAGAAAAGACCTTAAAGGAGCTGAAAAGCTCTGAGGAGGAGGAGAAAAAGCTCGAAGCAGATATCCTTACATACCAAAAGGAGCTGGAAACCTATCGCGCCGAGGAATCAAGCAAGACCGGCATGGTAGGCGAATGGGATGTCGAATACGAGAAGCTTTTGCAGCAGCAGGAGTTTGAGCAGACGAATTTAAATCGTGTGGAAGGAGAGCTTGCCAGACATCGTGAAGAGCTTTTGGAGGTACAGACAAGCCTTGATACGTGTCTTGACGAAATGGAAACGAGGAAGAAAAACATAGCGGAAATTGAAAAGACAATTGCAGTTTCGCACAGCACGCAGTCTGATGCTGAGGCGGCTTTGAAGGAAAAGCAGCAGACAAAAGATGCGCTGCAGCAAAAGCAGAAGAGCTTTTTTGACACAAGAGAGGAAGTTTCGGAAAAGAAGACTGCACTTGACAAAGAAATTTACCGGTTAAATTCACAGAGGGAAAAGCTGGAAGAGTCAATAGAAGCACAGATAAACTATATGTGGAGCGAGTATGAAATTACCCTAAAGAGTGCGTCAGACCTGCGCAATGAAGCGTTTGACAATATCCCTGCGATGAAAAAGCAGATTGTGGGAATTAAGGACGATATCAAAAAGCTTGGCGACGTGAATGTAAACGCGATTGAGGATTACAAGACGCTCATGGAACGCTACACCTTTATGAAAAACCAGCATGACGACTTAATTGAGGCGGAAAAGACGCTGGAAGGTATTATTGCGGAGCTTGATACGGCAATGAGAAAGCAGTTTGCCGAAAAGTTTGAGGAAATCAAACATGAGTTCGATAAGGTGTTTAAGGATCTGTTCGGCGGCGGAAAGGGCACGCTTGAGCTGATTGAGGACGAGGATATTTTGGAGGCTGGAATCCGCATTATCGCGCAGCCGCCCGGAAAAAAATTGCAGAATATGATGCAGCTTTCGGGTGGAGAAAAATCTTTTACGGCAATTGCGCTGCTGTTTGCGATACAGAATTTAAAGCCGTCGCCGTTTTGCCTGCTGGATGAGATTGAGGCTGCACTTGACGAGGAGAATGTCAGTCGGTTTGCCAAATATTTGAATAAGCTGAAAAAATCGACACAGTTTATTGTAATTACGCACAGACGTGGTACAATGGAGCAGGCAGACAGACTGTATGGAATTACAATGCAGGAAAAAGGCGTGTCTACGCTTGTCAGTGTCAATCTGGTGGACAGCGAAATGGATAAGTGGAGTGAGGAGAGTAAGGAGGAAAATTGATGGCAGGATTTTTCAGCCGATTAAAGGAAGGCTTGAACAAGACGAGAGATAACATTGTAGCAGGGATTGACGCAGTGTTTTACGGCGCATCGGAGATCGACGACGATTTTTATGAGGAGCTTGAGGAAATTCTGATTATGGGGGATATCGGCGTCAACGCCACGAACGATATTATTGAGCGCATGAAGGACGAGGTAAAGAAACGGCATCTGCGCCACCCGTCGGAGTGCAAGGAGCTGCTTGTTGAGAGTATCAGGGAGCAGATGCGTGTGGAGGAAACGGCGTATGATTTTGAGAAAAAACAGTCGGTGATTTTTATCATCGGTGTAAACGGCGTGGGAAAGACCACCTCGGTCGGAAAGCTTGCAAGTATTTTGAAGGGGCAGGGCAGAAAGGTTTTGATTGCTGCTGCCGATACGTTTCGTGCCGCTGCGGGCGACCAGCTTGCGGAATGGGCGCACAGGGCGGGCGTTGATATGATTGGCGGAGCTGAGGGCGCAGATCCAGCTTCCGTTATTTATGATGCAGTGAATGCGGCAAAGGCGCGCAAGGTTGATGTGCTGATTTGTGATACTGCGGGACGACTCCACAACAAGAAAAATTTAATGGAAGAGTTAAAGAAAATGAACCGCATTATTGACAGGGAATTTCCGGACGCACACAGGGAAAACCTGATTGTGCTTGACGGCACGACGGGACAGAATGCGCTTTCACAGGCAAGGGAGTTTGGTGAAGTTGCGGATTTAACAGGGATTATTCTCACAAAAATGGACGGAACGGCAAAGGGCGGTATTGCGGTGGCAATCCAGTCAGAGCTGAATGTGCCGGTGAAGTACATAGGCGTGGGGGAAACGATTGAGGATTTGCAGAAGTTTCACGCGGATGAGTTTGTGAATGCGTTGTTTGATATCGAGGACGAGGAAGCTGCTAAGGCACAAAAGGCGGCGGAAAGTGACACGGATGTCATAAATGAAGCAGCGGTAGACGTTGTGGAGAAGGTTGCAGGGGAAACTGTAAAAAATGACACAGATGTCATAAGTGAAAGTGAAACAGAACAAGGAAACGCAGAGCATATGGCAGAAAATGACACAAATGTCATAAATGAGGATGCAGAAGGAGTGTCTGTGTCCAATGAAACAGATGCAGGCACTGCGGACAACACGGAGGAAGAACAGACAGCAAAGGACAATGAAACTGTGACAGAAGAAAAGCCAAAGAAAAAGAAATGGCTTTTTTGGTAAAAAGCGTCTTATGTTTTGGTATAAAATGCGGTAAGGAGGAAATAATATTATGTCAGAAATGCTTACGTTGGAAAAATTTGAGGAGGCATCGGAGCTTGTTAAGAAGGTTACTTCCGAAACCAAGCTGATCTATAGTGAATTTTTTAGCAATCAGACGGGGAACAAGGTGTACTTAAAGCCGGAAAATATGCAGCTTACAGGCGCATATAAGCTGCGCGGCGCATACTATAAGATTAGCACGCTTACTCCTGAGGAGCGTGAGAAGGGACTGATTACTGCCTCTGCAGGAAATCACGCGCAGGGCGTGGCGTATGCCGCAAAGAAGTATGGTGTGAAGGCAGTTATCGTAATGCCGACCACGACACCGCTTATGAAAGTCAACAGAACAAAAAGCTATGGTGCGGAGGTTGTCTTAAAGGGTGACGTGTATGATGAGGCGGCAGAGTACGCGGCGCAGCTTGCAGAGGAAAAAGGGTATACATTTATTCATCCTTTTGATGATTTGGCGGTCGCCACGGGGCAGGGCACGATTGCAATGGAAATCTTTAAGGAACTGCCGCTTGTTGACATTATTTTGGTGCCGATTGGCGGCGGCGGGCTTGCGACAGGCGTTTCCACGCTTGCAAAGTTCTTAAATCCGAAGATTCAGGTTATCGGTGTGGAGCCCGCGGGTGCAAACTGTATGCAGGCATCGTTTCGGGCGGGCGAGGTTGTGACGCTTCCGGCGGTCAACACGATTGCGGACGGAACGGCAGTCAAGACGCCGGGGAAGAATATTTTCCCGTATTTGAGGGAAAATATAGATGATGTGATTACGGTTCCCGACGAGGAGCTTGTGGTTTCGTTCCTTGACGTGGTTGAAAATCACAAAATAGTGGTAGAGAATTCGGGACTGCTTACGGTGGCGGCGCTGCGCCACCTTGATGTGAAGAATAAAAAAATCGTTTCGATTTTAAGCGGCGGAAACATGGACATTATTACAATGTCGTCTGTGGTGCAGCAGGGTTTGATTTTCCGGGACAGGATTTTTACGGTTTCCGTACTCCTTCCCGACAAGCCGGGTGAACTGACAAAGGTTTCGGAGGTGATCGCGTCGCTCAATGGAAATGTCATTAAACTGGAGCATAACCAGTTTGTGTCCATCAACAGAAATGCCGCCGTGGAGCTTCGCATTACGCTGGAAACGTTTGGCACGGAGCACAAAAATCAGATTATCAAGGCGTTGGAGGAGAACGGCTATCAGCCAAAGCAGGTCAGAACCAATATATAAAAAACGTGAAAGCGTTATTTTTCATGCACAAGCTTGCAGACTGTGACCAGGTGGAGATATTGATGAGTGGAATGGTAAAAAAGACAAAGAATACGGTAACGCGTTATTTTATACTGACGGCAGCGGCATTTATTTATGCCGTTGCTATTAGTTTATTTTTGGATCCGAATGATATTGCGCCGGGCGGCGTGACGGGTTTGTCGATTTTGGTAAACCGTTTTGTGAATATTCCGACAGGTACGATTAATCTGCTGCTGAATGTGCCGATTGTGGCGCTTGGGCTGTGGAAGTTTGGCTGGCGATTTATCGCGTCTACGATGTATGCGCTTTTTATGATTACGGTGTTTATGAATACGCTTTCGCCACTTGGCGCGGTGACGGATGATTTGCTGATTGCGGCGGTAATCGGAGGCGCGCTGATTGGCGTAGCGCTTGCGTTTGTATTTAAGTCAGGTGCAACGACAGGCGGGGCGGATATTATTATCAAGGTGATGCGGACGAAGTGGAAACATATCAAAACAAATATCCTTTTTTTGGCGTTTGACAGTATGGTCATTGTAGCGTCATGGATTGTATTTCGAGATTTGACGGTGGCGTTTTACGCAGGTGTTGCAGTGGTGATTGATTCTGTGGTAATGGATAAGGTGCTTTACGGTTCGGACGAGGCGAAGCTGATTTTCATTATCAGTAGCGAGCCGACGAAAATGAAACAGCGCATTATGGGTGAGCTTGATATTACGACGACGATTGTTCCGGCAGTGGGGGCGTATACGAATGAGCATAAAGAAATGCTTATGGTGGTCACAAGAAAGCAGATTGCGCCAAAGCTGGAAGAGATTGTGAAGGACGAGGACAATCGGGCGTTTATGATTATTGCGTCGGCGAATGAGATTTACGGAGAAGGGTATAAGGATATTACGCGGGAAAAATTGTAGGTAACCGATAGTTGCTGGTAAAGTGTCAAGAGGTGCTTGGCACTTTTTTTGTGATATAAAAGCAAAATGTTTTTTGTTATAAAGTTGCGCGCGCTACCTTTTTTAAATGTCGCAAGACATTATACACGCCCGAATGGGCATAGGCTTACAATAGTTGCGAAGCGATTTGGTACAATGTCACAGGACATTATATTTGCCCGAATGGGGATAAACTTACCGTGATTACGAAGTAATTACAGTATATTGTTTTGCAGGAAGAAGGTGAATAAATTAATGCGTGATGATTTTCCCAATTTGGCTCGCTGCATCTCTATTGTGGATCGGCTGATGAAGATGTACTATGACCGAGGTTTGGCAGACTTTGAAATTGGCTGGGGACAACAGTTTTTTGCGGAATATATATATGACCATCCAGGCGTATCTGCGCAGGAAATGGTAAAATACATTCGGGTTGATAAAGCAACATTGACCAAAAATATCAAAAAGCTGATAGAGATCGGTTATGTGACAAGTGTCGGTGACGAGACGGATAAGCGTGTAAGGCATCTTTATCTTACGCCAAAGGGGGAGCCGGCAGTAAAACAAATCAAACAAATTCATCGCGATTTTTATGATACCATGTGTTCTGATATTTCAGCGGGGGATATTCAGCTGACTGAGCAGATTATGGAACAGATCATGGAAAATATTAATCAAAAAGTATGGCACAGAATGGAGGAATAAAATTGGAAAACAGTGAGACTTTACAGGTAAAAAATCCATTGGAAACGGAAACCATTGGAAGCGGGATATTCCGCTTGCCTGTGTGGGAATTATTTCAAAGGTCAGCTCCATTTTTAATTCTGTTATTTTTGGCGTTTCGCAGAGCACACAGCCGATTATGGGATATAATTTCGGTGCGCAAAATTATGCCCGCGTTAAAAGTACATATAAGCGTGCAGCGCTGATTGTGACGGGCGTTTCCATCGCGGCATTCCTGTGTTTTCAGATTTTTCCGCGTCAGATTATCAGTGTTTTCAGGAGTGGGGACGCGTTGTATTATGAATTTGCGCTGCGGTATTTCCACATATTCCTTTTTTGTACGTTTATTGTAGGCGTTCAAATTTTGAGTGCACAGTTCTTTCCGGCAATCGGGAAGGGTGGTATAGGAACTATGGTATCGTTGAGCCGGCAGGTGTTTTTCCTGCTGCCTTTGGTGATTATTTTTCCGCTGCTTTGGGGAATTGACGGTGTTTTGTGGGCAGGGCCGATTTCCGATGGTTTGTCAGGCGTTATGGCGCTGTTGTTTGTCAGATGTGAAATGAAGAAGTGGGATTGTCAATAAGGGATTTTTTCATGGAAACTTTCAGTTTCCCAATTGCAACGGTTCGTTGACAAAGGGTAAAGCATTTTTGGTAGTGCGCAACCGTACTGGTGTGGTACTCTTTTTTCGAAAAGAAGATATGGTTCGTTTCGAAAAGGAGGAAATGAGGTATGGAAACAAAGGAAGGGAAATCAGGAAAAATGGTTTTACAACGAAAGGAAAAGATAATAGCCTTTGCGGAGCTTGCGGGGTACGTTCTTTATGTCATGTGGTGCACTTATGATATGCACCTTGACACAGGCGGGCTTTGGACGGGCGTCTTATCGTATTTATTTCAGTTTGTGATTACAATTCTTTTGGTTGTGAAGGCGGATAAGCAGCGGATTTGTGATATCGGACTGAAAAGGCCTGTAATTTGGGATATTCCAAAGGGTCTTCTGCTGGGATGCTGCATGTTTGCAGCGCAGCAGCTTCCGCTGCTTTTAATGGGAATGGATTATTCGGCTTATGCGATGGCGCCTGACTGGGGATATATGATTGGGATGTCACTATACTGTTTCCTTTGCGTGGGCGTTGTGGAGGAAGTGATGTTTCGCGGCTTTATCCTGCATAAGACGCAGGCACTGTGCAATTCGCGGGCGGTTTGTGTCGGGATTAATATCGTGTTGTTTTATGCGGTGCATTTGTTTCCGCTGCGGTTTGTATTCGGCGAGTTTTACAGTATTGCGGTGAATGTGGTGTTTTTGTGCGTGTATTTTTTCCGGTCGAAGAACAAAAGTCTTGTGCCGTTAATCGTTGCGCATGGGTTTTATGATGTTTTAACGTCTGTGCTGCTGCCTGTTTTTGTTTATTGGGCATTTGGATAAGCTTTTACTGATTTTACTGATTATAGCGGTGTTTGCCTTTACAATACTGCGCAGGAAAGCTATAATTGTGTACATGGAATGAATAGGGCAGGGAGCGATTGTATGTGGTTTATTTTTGCACTGTTGTCGGCAGTTTTTGCGGCGCTTACCGCAATTCTTGCAAAAGTCGGCATTGAGGGGGTAAATTCAAATTTGGCAACGGCAATCAGGACGGTTGTGGTTGTTATTATGGCGTGGGGTATGGTGTTTTTGACGAACGCGCAGGCAGGACTTTCGGGCATCGGGAAAAAGAGCTGGCTGTTTTTGATTTTGTCGGGGCTTGCAACAGGAGCCTCGTGGTTATGTTATTATAAGGCACTGCAGATTGGGGAAGCGTCCAAAGTCGTTCCGGTCGACAAGCTGAGCGTGGTCATTACGCTTGTGCTTGCGTTTGTTTTCCTGCATGAAAGCTTTACGGCAAAATCGGCTGTGGGGTGTATTTTGGTTGGAGCAGGTACATTGTTGATGGTCTTATAGTGCGGGCGGATTGGGGCAGGTATTTGTTCTGACTTTGTAACAGAATGAGAAATGATACATACAGAAAGGAAAGATAATGTGAACATGAAGGTATTACTGTTTTGCGCCAAAGGCTTTGAAACAATGGAATTTAGCGTTTTTGTGGATGTCATGGGGTGGGCGGCGAATGATTACCGGTATCCTGTGGAGGTGATAACATGCGGTTTTTCGAAGACGGTTGTCAGTTCATTTGGGGTTCCGGTTGTGGTGGACTGTACAATTGATACAGTTTCGGCGGACGATTACGACGCGCTTGCAATTCCGGGTGGCTTTGCGGAGTTTGGTTTTTATGAAGAGGCGTATCATCCAACTCTTTTGCGCCTAATCCAAGCGTTTGACGCGTGCAAAAGGCCGATTGCGTCTGTCTGTGTGGGGGCGTTGGCATTGGGAAAAAGCGGGATTTTGAAAAACAGGAAAGCGACAACATACCATTTAAAAGGCGCGCAGCGGCAAAAGGAGCTTGCAGAGTTTGGCGCAGAGGTCGTGAATGAGCGTATTGTGACAGATGACAATGTGATTACCTCATATTGTCCCGAAACGGCGCCGGATGTGGCGTTTGCGTTATTGGAAAAGCTTTGCGGAAAGGAAAACATGCGGGTTGTCAGAGCGGCGATGGGATTTCGGTGAATTATGTGAAACCTGTTTTTGTGTGATATTGAATTTAGAGAATGGAAAGGGAGATATTTTCGTGGAAAAAAAGACAAGGGAAGAGGCAATTGAAGAGCTGTCGCTGATGCTGATGTATCTGACAAGATTTCAGGATCATAATGAATTTCACCGATACCAGGAAGTATCATGGAAGGGGTATGACTTTGGGACGCTGGATCAGTTAGAGGAACAGGGAATGCTTATACAGCCGCGGAAGAGTAAGTGTGTATATATAACGGAAGCGGGAAAGGAACGGGCAAAGAAGCTTTTGGCGAAATATCAGTTGCCGGATAAGGAATTGTACGAGCGGTTCTCGTTTCGTACAATCTGGCAGGAGGAGGCAGAGCAGGCGGCAGACATTGAGGGGATTTGTTTTCCGCCGCATGAGGCGTGCTCCAAAAAGAATATGCTGGCGCGCATTGCAAAAGCTTCGGAGTTGTTTTTGGTCGCGGAGGACAGGGAAACAGGAAAAATAGCGGGATTTTTAAACGGTATTGCGACAGATGAGGAGTTTTTTCGTGATGAATTTTTTACGGACGCGGATTTACATGATCCGAATGGCAGGAATATTATGATATTGGGGCTTGATGTCCTTCCGGAGTATCGGCGTCAGGGACTGGCAAGAGAGTTGGTGTACCGGTATCTTTGCATTGAGGCGGAAAAAGATCGGAAAAAAGCGTTGCTGACCTGCCTTCCCAATAAGGTAAAGATGTACCGGAAAATGGGATTCTTTGACAGGGGGACAGCAAATTCCACATGGGGCAGCGAGCAGTGGCATGAAATGTGTTATACGCTTAATATATAAGATACGCAAGTGTTTACGTGAGATGTTTCAAAAAAAGAATCTCCAGCGGTTCACCGGGCAGCAGCAGGGAACCGCAGTCAACATAGCCGTTTTTCCGATAGAAAAATTGTGCCTGCTCGTTTGACAGCGTTGAGGTTAAAACAGTCTTGTAGTTATTTTTTGCCATTTCCGCTTCCCAATAACGGACAAGCTGCGTCCCGTATCCGTGTCCCCTGTATTCTTCCAGGAGATACAGCATGTTCATAAAAGGCGTGTTGTCCCAAAACAGGTTAAAGCGCAGCCAGCCGATCAAACAGTCTTGATGGAACAGGACAAGAATGCGGTCTGCGCGGATACTGTTTCTTAGTTCTGTTTCAGAAATGCCATGTTCGTACTTTTTTAAGAATTCCAAATCACTTTCATTCGCATATCGAATCATAAGCTTTTGTTTCCCTTTCAAATCATATTTATGATTATGGATGAACTGACAAGTTTATCCTTTTTGTTGACACTCATCACAGTCCTTTTGGAACCTCAATGGAATAAAAAAAAGGAGTGGCATTTGGGCGGTGATTGTGGTAAAATTTTAACAAAATGATTTGCAGGAATGCCCTTATAGGACGTAAGAGGAGAAAGTCTGTGTCTGAAATACGCACAGACTTTGAAAGGAGAATGGATATCAGAAATGGAAATTGCGGTTTTATCGGATATACATGGAAACTATGTTGCGCTGGAGCGGTGTGTGCGCTATGCGTTGGAGAGAGGAATCGAAACGTTTCTGTTTCTTGGAGATTATTTAGGCGATTTGGCGTATCCGCAGAAAACAATGCAGTTCCTGTATTCGTTAAAAGAAACATATTCCTGCTGGTTTATCAAAGGAAACAAGGAAGATTACTGGCTGCATTATAATCCTGCATGGAAAGAAAACAGTTCAACAACAGGTGCATTGTATTATACCTATCATCATCTGACGCAGCAAGATTTCAGTTTTTTTGGCAGCTTAACGCATTGGACGGAGATTTCGTTTGAGGGGCTGCCGACGATAACAATATGTCATGGTTCGCCAGATGAAACGAATGAAAAGCTGCTGCCGAATACGGAAACTGCATATGCTGTTTTGGAGCGCAGCAAAACGGACTATATTTTGTGCGGACATACGCATCTTCAGGCAGAGATAACGCATCATGGGAAAATGATGTGGAACGGCGGTTCCGTCGGCGTTCCGCTGCAAAGTCAGGGAAAAGCCCAGTTTTTAATTTTGCGGTCAACAGAGCGTTTTTCATGGGAGCGGGAACTGCTGTCGCTCGATTACGATGTGGAACGTATAATCAGCGATTTACACAGCTCCGGTTTGTATGACAAGGCACCCTGTTGGTGCATTGTTACCGAAAATGTACTGCGGACAGGCGAAAATTCTCATGGTGTGATGTTGGAAAGGGCGATGTCTTTGTGTCGGGAAAAAACAGGACAGTGTAATTGGCCTGACATTCCGGAAGAATGCTGGCGGTTGGCACTTGATGAGATTTATAAAGGAGGTTGTGCAAATGCTGCGATTAAGACCATATAAAGCCTGTGACGCAAAAACGATTGTTTCGTGGATAAAGAACGAAATGGCGTTTCGTAAGTGGAGCGCGGATCGCTTTGAACGGTATCCGATTACGGCAGACGATTTGAATGCGCATTACGATGCCTTTGCGTATGAAGACCATTTTTTTGAAATGACAGCGTATGACGATACAGGAATTGTGGGACATCTGATTATGCGGTTTACGGATGAGGAAAAGCGGGTTCTGCGTTTTGGATTTGTGATTGTGGACGATGCGAAACGGGGCATGGGCTATGGGAAGGAAATGCTGCAGCTTGCGATACAATACGCGTTTGGGTTATTGAAGGTGGATTTGATAACGCTTGGCGTGTTTGAAAATAATGCACCTGCATATTATTGCTATCAATCCGTCGGATTTCGGGAAACGGGACAGATAGAGGATTATATGATTGCAGGGGAAACGTGGAACTGTGTTGAGTTGGAGTTGCAAAAAAAATGACATATGTGTCATAATTATAATATGGTGCTTTTGCGCTGTGATAAACAAAAATGCCGTGTATTTTTCTAATAATCGAATTATCAATAATTTGAGGAGGTGCGCTTATGGGCAGCGGAACAGTTGTAAATATAGGAGTGCAGCGGTTTGACAAGCTGATTGAGGAACGCAAATTTTATATAGATAAAACGGGTTTTATTAAGGATTGGTGGATGCGCGGCTCTGATGTTACATTAATCACGCGCCCGCGCAGGTTTGGAAAGACGCTTAACATGAGTATGCTCGAGTGTTTTTTTTCGAACCGGTATGCCGGCAGGAGCGATTTGTTTGAAGGGCTTTCTGTTTGGAACGAAAAAACGGCATCAGGGGAGTATCTGTATCGGCAACTGCAAGGGACATTTCCTGTGATATTTTTGAGTTTTGCACCTGTAAAGACCGGCGATACCGAAAGTATGAAGAAAATCATAAAACAGGTTCTTTCCAATGTATATGGTCAATATCGGGAAATCATGAAATCGGAAGTGTTTGATGCGAATGACAGGGCATACTTTTCTGCTGTCAGGGACGACATGGATGATGAAACTGCAATGATTGCAATAAACCGTCTCTGCCTTTATTTTGCAAAATATTACGGCAAAGACACGATTGTCATTTTAGACGAATACGACACCCCGATGCAGGAGGCATGGCTTGCGGGAACATGGAATGAAACCGTTCCCTTTTTCCGGAATTTTTTTAATCATACCTTTAAAACCAATTCGCATCTTTGCCGTGGGATGATTACCGGAATTACGAGAATTTCCAAAGAGAGTATTTTTTCCGATCTCAACAATTTGGATGTGATTACAACGAGCTCCGAAGAATACGCCACAGCGTTTGGCTTTACGGAAGAGGAAGTATTTGCCGCACTTGATGCTGCAGGACTTGGGAGCGAAAAGCAGGAGGTAAAGCGGTGGTATGACGGCTTTACGTTTGGCAGCCATACGGACATTTACAATCCGTGGTCTATTGCGTCTTTTGTCGGCAAAAAGGGCGTTTACAGGGCGTACTGGACAAACACAAGCACAAACGGTCTTGTCAATTCACTGATACAGGGAGGCAGCTCTGATTTAAAACAGACAATGGAGTCACTTTTAAAGGGAGAAAGCTTTACGGCAGAAATTGATGAACAGATTGTCTTTGACCGCTTAAACGACAGCGCAAATGCAGTCTGGAGCCTTTTGCTTGCGACAGGATATTTAAAGATTGTGAAAACAGAATATGTCGGGCAATTCAAAAGAATGATGCTGACACTGGCACTCACCAATATGGAAGTTGCTGGCATGTTTCATGGTATGGTAAGGGGATGGTTTGGCGATAATTCTTCCATTCCGTACAACAATTTCCTGAAAGCGCTGCTTTTGGATGACGTGGATGCAATGAATGAATTTATGAACCGCATTGCGCTATGCAGCTTTTCCAGCTTTGACATTGCAAAAAATGCATCAGACGATGATGCGCCTGAGCGGTTTTACCACGGGTTTGTCCTAGGACTGATTGTGGAACTCGCGGGGAGGTATGAGATTATCTCTAACAGAGAGAGCGGTTTCGGACGTTATGACATTATGATGATACCTGCTGACAGGGAAAGGGACTGTGCATATATCATTGAGTTTAAGGTGCATAAGCCCCTGCGGGAAAAAGACCTTGCAAAGACTGTGGAAAACGCTTTGCTGCAGATTGAGGAAAAGCAGTATGCGGCGCAGCTGCTGGCGCAAGGATTCAAGGAAGAACAGATTAAAAAGTATGGGTTTGCTTTTCAGGGAAAGGAGTGCCTGATTGGGTAAGCTTGTCAATAGGCGTTTTACCTAAGCGGTAGGACGCTTATTTCGTTATTGGGCACAGGAGTGGCAATTTCACAATGTTAAAAATATAACAATAAATTTTTTCGTGTTTCATGCAACCATTTCACAAAAATTCCCTCATAATAGATATAGGACAAAAATACATAGGAGGTAAGGGCATTGGAAGATAAGGCAATCATCGAACTTTTTTGGGCGCGCTCACAGCAGGCGATTGCGGAAACGGCTGACAAATACGGGCAAAGGCTCCACCGGCTTTCGATGAATATTCTGCACAATCACGAGGACGCGCAAGAGTGTGTCAACGATACGTACCATGCCACATGGAATACACTGCCGCCCCAAAAGCCGGATTTTTTCTTCGCATATCTTGCAAGGCTTGCGCGTAATTTTTCCTTCGGAAGATACGACTATAACCATGCAAAAAAGAGAACGGCGACCATTGTTACGTTGAGTCGGGAGTTGGAATGCTGCATTCCCGCGTCGGATGAACTGGAGCAGAAATCAGAGAGCGCAGAAATCGGAAAGGCGCTGAGTGCGTTTTTGCGGGAGCAGAAGAAAGAGATGCGCCGCGTCTTTATTCAGAGATATTGGTATGCGCAGAGCATTCGTGATATCGCAAAAGACTGCGGTATCAGTGAAAGCAAGGTAAAGTCAATGCTTTTCCGGATGCGGGAAAAGTTAAGAATTTACTTGGAAAAGGAGGGGATTACAATATGAAAGCATGCAATGTGCAGGCACGACAGCTGCTTGACGCAATGGCGTATCTTGAGGATGCACTGATTGAGGAAAACGCGCCCTCTGAGGAATGCGTCCTTTCAGATGCGGAAGGGTTTGTGAAAAGGCGGAGAAATTTCGGAAGACTGGCAGCATGTGCCGCAGTTTTATGTACGGCGGTCGTGTCTTTGTGGGTGTGGAAAAGCGGTTTCATAACGCAGGAGCGGAGCGATCTGAATGGCGGACAAAACGCGGGCGGCGCTGATTTGTGTACACCGGCAGAGCATGTGGTGCAAAATGCACCGGTATCGGACAGTCTGGAAACAGGAAACGGGAGAGATATGGGACAAAATACGCCAAATCCGGAAGACGCGGGAATTTCCGATATGGTTAAAGAGGAAACAGTCATGGAGGCGGATGCAGAGGATGCGGTAGAACAGTCAAAAGGCGCAATTGTGCGGCTGATAGAGGAATTTCCGCCAAAACAGAAAGAACAGAGCGGCATTACTGATGAAGCGAATTGTTATAAACAGCCCGAAAAGGGAAATTATATCCTGCACAACGGTTTGAAAGCGGCAATTGACTATTGGGACAATGCAAATAATACGATTGATTTGGCAGCGCCGGAATACTATGTTTATCATGTGGCAATTGATGTGTTTGGTGATGTTACGCAAAACGGGGAAACGGTTTACGAGGAACTGCGTCTTTCTGATGCGGGGAAGGAACTGCTTCTTCAGGAGTATGAACGTTTGTACGCGACCGGAATTTCTGTCAGTCTTTCCGAGGACTTTCAGCTGACCGGAACGTTAAGCCATGAGGAAATTGAAAATTTTGAGCCGTTTGCGGATTACGGGTATGCGTTGCGGCTTGTGGGGGAATAGGTTGAAAATCAGACAAAAAAGCATGGTTATTAGAGGTATCAATATAAGATTTGCAAGAATTTGCCAGATGCATGGGCAATTCGTGTGAAAAAAATAACAAAAAGGAGGAATTTTTATGAAGAAGAAGGATTTGATTAAAACAATGCTGTTATCAGCGGTGATGCTTTCAGCAGTTTGTGTGTTGGGTGGCTGCGCGGACAGCGGCACAAATGAGATGTACGTACTATATCAGCAGGAACCGCCAAGGGAAACAGATCTGACCGTTCCGGCAACGGTGGAAGAGGAGTCTGTGACAAATAAAACAGACACAGAAGATGATGATACGGAAGAAATCAGTTATGATACCTTAAACGAATTCAGCTATAAACTGTTTGCGGAAAACATGGAGGAAGAGAATCCTGTGCTCTCGCCCGTATCTGCCTATATGGCGCTTTCAATGGCGGGATTAGGAGCCGAAAATCATACAAAGGAAGAATTTGCGTCCGTTTTTGGTGATTCTGCAGAAATGACGGCGTTGTGTAATGACATTATGACAACATTCCCGACTTCAACGGAAAACAATACGGTTGCGCTTGCAAACTCCGCATGGATATCCAAGAACTTTTCCGTATCCGACAGCTGGCTTTCCGATATTGAGACGATTATGCACGCGGAGGCATTTCAGAGAGATTTGACATCGGCTGATACGGTCGATGAAATGAATGGATGGATTACGGAAAAAACAAAAGGGCTGATTGACAAAATGCTGGAAGAACCGTTAAAGGACTCAGCCGCACTGGTTCTCTATAATACGGTGCATTTCAAGGCAAAGTGGGCAGATCCGTTTGAGGCGGGTTCCGTATTTTCCGATAAATTTTTTATGGAGGACGGAAGAGAATTTAAAGATGTGGAAATGATGCACAAGGAAAGTGACATGGAATATTTTTCAAATGCGTTTGCAGAAGGGCTTCTGTTTCCATACCGGTATGAGGAGGACAACGGAAATTATGTCTTTGTGGCAATAAAGCCTGTGGACGAAAATACAACGGTGCGTGACTTATACAACCAATTGACCCCTTTGGTCATAGAAGAATTACTGGCGGGAAAACAGACTGAATTGGTCAACACAAAACTTCCGAAGTTTGAAATAAGCTTTGATAAGGTATTAAATGAAAGTCTAATGAATATGGGGTTAATGGATGCATTCGACACCAAAAAGGCAGATTTTGGCGGAATTGGCGCAAGTGGTTTGACTGATACGGATAATAAAAATACAGAAAATGATTTTAATTTATACATTGACTTGGTTCGTCAAAAAGCAAAAATAATCGTGGACGAAGAGGGGACGGAAGCAGCCGCAGTAACAGCGGTAATTATGGAATGCGGCGCAGCATTGCCGGAGCAAGAACCGAAGGAAGTATACTTTGACAGTCCGTTTGTCTACATGATTATGAATATGGATGGAGAAGTTCCGCTGTTTATTGGTATCCTTGACAATCCGACAGCCAGCGGGGAATAACCTTGAAAGAATTGAGAGACAGTCCTTTTTCATATAGTCAAAGGAAAAGCCGCAGCGTAACTTGCTGCGGCTTTTCTGCCATAACGTCACCAAACATGGTCGATTTAATTTTCAATCTCCGAATGCTCTTCGGCATCGGTGCCCTCTTCCTCTTTCTCATCATCAGAAAGCCACTTGTGAAGGATATTGCTGTCATTTGATTCCTCATAGATTGTGACATTTTCCTCCTCGGGAATTTCCCCGCCGGCGAGCATATAACCAATATATTTTACACGTTTCATCGCACGCGTATAATATTCATAGGCAGCGGCAGCTTCCTCCTCGGAAAATGCTTCGTTTTCGAAAAAAGAGTGATATCCGGATACGGCAAGCGACATGTTTTGGCTTGCTTCATCTGCTAAATTTTCCACATCCTGATACTGTGCGGGGGCGTCAATTTCTGCAAGCTCTTTGAATTCCCCGTCCATTTCGTCAAGAATCGTGAGCAGACTGTCTATGGAAGCTTTGTCGGTTACGTCAAGAGCGTTTATCTGCGCATCCGCTTCCTTTACATATTCTGTGAAATTGGAAATTTTTGAAGAAAAATCGGCGAGTTCTTTCTCGGCATCACTGGAACTGCCGCAGCCCAAAAGACAGGCAGATGTAATGGCTGAGATAAGAAAAACCCGTATTTTGGAGAAAATCAATTTATTTTTCATTATTTTATCATTCCTTTTATTTTATGAAATAAAATTTAGAGCAATTATACTTTAGCACAGTATCCTCTTAAAATCAATTCTTTTTGCCTGCTTCTCAAAGCATGCTTCCTAAGCATGCTTTGGGAAGCAGGAACGATCCATGAGCGTTATCCAATGCTTATCAAATGATAATGAAAAAAACAGTTTACTTAAACGCAAATATTATGTATAATGAATTGTATTTTATTTCATAAATTTTAAAAAATTGATATTATTTATTATTAAAGGCAAAATGTCATAAAGGCGAAACAGATAAAACAAAACAGATAGAAAGGATAAGAGTGAACATTATGAATGGCGCTGACGCAATAGTAAAATGTCTTGAGCAAGAGGGTGTCACTACGGTGTATGGCTATCCCGGAGTAGCGATTGCCCCGTTTTATAACAGTATTTTAGATTCGGATATCAGGACAATTTTGGTAAGAACGGAACAAAACGCTGCTCATGCGGCAAGCGGTGAGGCGCGAGTCACGGGGCATGTCGGCGTGTGTGCTGTCACAAGCGGCCCGGGCGCTACGAACCTGATTACCGGTATTGCCACGGCATTTGCAGACAGTATTCCGATTGTATGTATCAGCGGACAGGTAAACAGCGAGCTTATGGGAAGCGATGTCTTTCAGGAGGCTGATATTACAGGTGCGGTGGAATCTTTTGTAAAATACAGTTATATTGTGAAAAATGTGGAAGATATCCCGCGTATTTTTAAGGAGGCATTTTATATTGCCAATTCCGGAAGAAAGGGGCCGGTTCTGATTGACGTGCCGATTGATATTCAGAATGCACCGATAAAAAGCTTTAAATACCCTGCAGAGGTCAATATCCGTGCCTATAAACCTACGATAAAGGGACATACAGTACAGATTAAAAAAGTGATTAAAGAGGTTGAAAAGGCGAAAAGACCGATTATATGTGCGGGCGGGGGCATTCATTTAAGTGATGCCGTGTCTGAATTGCGGGAGTTTGCACACAAATACAGGATTCCGGTGGTTACAACCATGATGGGGATCGGTGTAATGCAGACCGACGATGATATGCACTTTGGAATGGTTGGAAATAACGGAAAGGCGTATGCAAACCGCGCGATGAATGAAGCAGACCTGATTATCATGGTGGGTGCAAGGCTCGCTGACAGGGCGATCAGCCAGCCGGACCTTGTTACGACAAACAAGATTTTTGTACATATTGATGTCGATCCGGCAGAAATCGGTAAAAATGCGGTTGCGTCAATTCCGCTTGTAGGCGATATCCGGCATATTTTTGAGGATATTGCAAAGGAAGAATTTACGTGTGAACATGAGGCGTGGATTGCTTCCCTTGAGGAGTACCGCAGCACAATGGGGCAGAAAAGAAATCCCAATCCAGATTATGTCGATCCGGCGGCATTTATTACAATGCTTTCCCATGCAATGAAGGACGATGCAGTTTATGTGGCAGATGTGGGACAGAACCAAATCTGGTCATGTAATTATCATATTGTAAAGGACGGACGCTTTCTGACATCGGGCGGAATGGGAACAATGGGATACTCCATTCCTGCCGCGATGGGTGTAAAGCGTGGTGATATGACAAAGCAGGTTGTAGCTGTCTGCGGTGACGGTTCTTTCCAAATGTCGATGATGGAGCTTGCCACGATTATGCAGCATGAGATTCCGGTAAAGATTATTGTTATGAAAAATAATTATCTTGGAATGGTTCGCGAGTACCAGCATTATACCTATAAGGATCATTATTCGGTGGTTGATATTAAGGCGGGAACGCCTGATCTTGAGAAGCTTTCTGCAGCTTATGGGATACCGTTTATCCGGGTTGAAAATATGTCTCATGCCGAAGAGAAAATCAATGCATTTTTAAAGGAAGACAATACCATGCTGATGGAATGTCTCATTGATCCGATGGATTTGGTAAAATAGGTACGGCGGACTGTGTTCGCAGGTTGTGCAAAAGTGGAGGTTTGTATTAAATGAAAAGAATATATTCCGTACAGGTAGAAAACAGGGCCGGCGTGCTTGGCAAGGTTGCAGGTCTTTTCGCAAGAAGATGCTTTAATATTGACAGTCTTGCGGTGGGCGAGACGGACGATGCGTCGATTTCCTGCATGACGATTGTAAGCTCCGGCAATGAGAGAACGATTGAACAGATTGAGAAGCAGCTGAACAAAAAGCTCGATGTCATTAAGGTAAAGACCTTCGACGAGAAGGACAGTATCAGCCGTGAGCTGATGCTGATTAAGGTAAAGTATAACAGGAGTACAAGGCGTGATATTATGGAAATCTGTGAGATTATGAAGGCAGATATTGTCGATATGTCAAACACCAATATGATTATTCAGATTTGTGATATGCCAGAGCGCATTAAGGTTATGCTTGATATGTTAAAATCAATCAGCATTGTAGAAGTGGCGCGTACTGGCACACTCGCTTTGCCTAAATGTGTTGACAATTAACATAAAGCTTGGTAAAATAAACTATGTGTGCCGGTTCATATGCAATCATAAGTCAGGCCGGTGCATGTTTTTATAAGGTACAATAGGAGTGTATATAAATGCAGAATAAAGTTTTTCAGCTTTTGGTGAATAATAATGCAGGTGTTTTGAGCCGCATTACAGGCTTGTTTTCAAGACGCGGATACAATATTGACAGTATTACGGCAGGCGTTACGTCGGATCCGCGTTTTACACGCATTACGATTGTCACATCGGGGGACGAGGAGATTTTGGATCAGATTGAAAAGCAGGTTTCAAAGCTTGTTGATGTGCGTGATGTCCGCGAGTTAAAGCCGGATAAAAGTGTGTATAGAGAGTTGTGTCTGATTAAGGTAAAGTCTGCGCCGGAAAAGCGTCAGGGCGTTATTGCGGTTGCCGATATCTTTCGGGCAAAGATTGTTGATGTGAATATTGAGAGTCTGATTGTAGAGATTACGGGAAACCAGTCAAAGATTGAAGCGTTTATCGGACTTCTTGCAGATTATGAAATCCTTGAGATTGCAAGAACAGGCATTGCAGGGCTTGCAAGAGGAACAGATGAAGTGATTCATTTGGAGTCGTAATTTATAGTAATGCAATATATCATATTACATAATGGATTAAAAATGGTATTTAGGAGAAAAATTCCTCTGCTCCTGTTATCACGCAGGGATTGCAGTCGCATTTTTCTTCGAAAAAATAAGGAGGAATTGAAAAATGTCAGAAGCAAAGATTTATTATCAGGAGGACTGTAACCTTTCATTATTGGATGGTAAGACAATCGCAGTGATTGGCTATGGCAGTCAGGGACATGCACATGCATTAAATGCAAAGGAGTCAGGCTGCAACGTTATTATCGGTCTTTACGAGGGAAGCAAGTCATGGGACAAGGCTGTGAAGCAGGGCTTTGAGGTGTATACGGCTGCTGAGGCTGCTAAGAAGGCTGATATCATTATGATTCTGATTAATGATGAGTTACAGGCTGATATGTATAAGAAAGACATTGAGCCGAACCTTGAGGCAGGAAACATGCTCATGTTTGCACATGGCTTTAATATTCATTTTGGATGCATTAAGCCGCCTGCAAATGTAGATGTTACGATGATTGCACCAAAGGGACCGGGACATACCGTTCGTTCCGAATATCAGGATGGAAAGGGTGTTCCCTGTCTGGTTGCAGTAGAGCAGGATGCAACAGGCAAGGCGCTCGATATGGCGCTCGCATATGCGCTTGCAATCGGCGGTGCAAGAGCCGGCGTTCTTGAAACAACCTTTCGGACAGAGACAGAAACAGACTTATTCGGTGAGCAGGCAGTTCTTTGCGGCGGCGTATGCGCATTGATGCAGGCAGGCTTTGAGACACTTGTCGAGGCAGGCTACGACCCGAGAAACGCTTATTTTGAGTGTATCCATGAGATGAAGCTTATTGTAGATCTGATTTATCAGTCAGGCTTTGCAGGAATGAGATATTCCATCTCCAACACTGCAGAGTACGGCGATTATATTACAGGTCCTAAGATTATCACAGACGAGACGAAGAAGGCGATGAAGAAGATTCTTTCTGACATTCAGGACGGTTCTTTTGCAAAGGAATTCTTGTTGGATATGTCTCCTGCAGGACGTCAGGTACATTTCAAGGCAATGAGAAAGCTTGCCGCTGAGCATTCCTCTGAGAAGGTTGGCGAGGAAATCCGTAAGCTTTACAGCTGGAATAACGAGGAAGACAAGTTTATCAATAACTAATTATTATAAACCTGTGCTTTTTATAATTGGAATAAGAAGGAAGAAATTAGAAACATATGTTTTCTTTTTCTTCCTTTTTTTGTTTTGATGTGTTATACTATTGTTATGTTTTGAAAAATACGCATGGCAAGAAAGGGAGAACGGCTGATGTATGCATACATAAAAGGGGAAATTGCTGACATATCGGAGGACAATCTTGTATTAGAGTGCAACAATATCGGTTACAATATCCGTATCCCGTTTAGTGTGGCTCAGAAGCTTCCGGGTATCGGGGCTTTTGTAAAGATTTATACTTATACGAGTGTGCGGGAAGATGCTTTCCAGTTATTTGGATTTTTGTCAAGAGATGATTTGGAAATCTATAAAAAGCTGATTGCCGTAAACGGAATCGGGCCAAAGGGTGCGCTCAGTATTTTGTCGGCGATGAGCGCTGACGATTTGCGTCTTGCAATTATTTCAGGTGATGCGAAAGCAATTGCAAAAGCGCCCGGAGTCGGAAATAAATCTGCGGAACGAATTATTCTTGAGTTAAAAGATAAAATTGCATTAAAGCCCTCCTATGAGGAGGGGGCGGATTTTGTTCCGGAAGGTGACCTGTTGGAGGGCGGCGCTGCAAAAAATGAGGCAATTGAGGCATTGGTTTCGCTCGGATATACGCCCACAGAGGCAGTAAAGGCGGTAAAGCAGCTGGAAATCACGCAGGATATGGATTCCGGAGTGATTTTGAAACAGGCATTAAAGGTAATTAGTAATATCTAGGGGAATGGAGGATGACTATGGCTGCCAGAGTCATTGAAACAAAGCTTTTGGAGGAGGACGTCAAGCTGGAAGGAAGCCTGCGTCCGCAGAGCCTGAAAGACTATATCGGGCAACAAAAAATCAAGGAGATATTAAGTATCTACATTCAGGCCGCGAAGCAGCGGGAGGACAGCCTGGATCATGTGCTCTTTTACGGTCCGCCGGGACTTGGAAAAACAACGCTCTCCGGTATTATCGCAAACGAGATGGGCGTCAATATGAAGGTAACAAGCGGACCTGCGATCGAAAAGCCAGGAGAAATGGCTGCCATTTTAAACGGGCTGCAGGAGGGCGATATTTTATTTATTGATGAAATCCACCGCTTAAACCGTCAGGTGGAGGAGGTTCTTTATCCTGCAATGGAGGATTTTGCGATTGATATTATGATTGGAAAGGGCGCGACGGCGCGCTCCGTAAGACTTGACCTGCCGAAATTCACGCTGATTGGTGCAACGACAAGGGCTGGACTTTTGACGGCACCGTTAAGAGACCGTTTTGGTGTCATTCAGCATTTGGAGTTTTATTCCGTGGAGGAATTGAAGCTGATTATACAGCATTCCGCACGCATTTTGCAGGTACAGATTGAAGAGCAGGGCGCGATTGAGCTTGCAAGGAGAAGCCGCGGAACACCAAGACTTGCCAATCGCATGTTAAAGCGTGTGCGTGATTTTGCGCAGGTGAAATATGACGGTATCATTACGCTTGAGGCGGCAAACACGGCGCTTGACCTTCTTGACGTGGATAAGCTTGGACTTGACCAGACAGACAGGCAGATTCTGATGACCATGATCGAGAAATTTGGAGGAAAGCCCGTGGGACTGGATACCTTATCGGCGGCAATCGGTGAAGACAGCGGTACGATAGAAGATGTCTATGAACCGTATCTGATTAAGAACGGGCTGATCATACGCACGCCGCGCGGACGGATTGTGACAGAGCTTGCCTATAATCATTTGGGGCTTGCAATGCAGGAGTAGTCTGATATATAATATTTATGATTATGTAAATCAAAAACAAAGGAATTCGATTAAGATACAAGAACAAAAGGGGGCAAAAAAGATGGCTGCCAAGACAGATACGGAAGTAATTATCGGAGGGAAGGTGCTGACGCTCAGCGGAAACGAGAGTGCGGAATATCTTCAAAAGGTTGCTACTTACATAAACAATAAGCTGAACGAGTATAATAAGATGGACAGCTTCAAGCATCAGCCGGTTGATACACAAAATATGCTGCTGCTTTTAAATATTGCCGATGACTATTTTAAGGCAAAAAACCAGCAGGAGCTTCGGGAGCAGGAGCTTCGGGCAAAGGAGAACGAGTTGTATGATTTAAAACACGAGCTGATTGCCACACAGATGAAGCTTGATAACACAACAAAATCATTGCAGGAAGCGCAAAGTGAGCTGAATGAAAGCGCAAAACAGATTGTGCGTCTTGAAACGGAGCTTAAGGAGAACAAGAAATAAAAACGGATATGAACAATAAAACAGTTGAACTTTTGGCTCCGGCAGGCGATTTTGCGTGTTTTATGGCGGCTGTTAATGCAGGTGCTGACGCAGTGTACTTAGGCGGCATGAAATTTGGTGCAAGAGCCTATGCAGGTAATTTTTCGCAGGAGGAGATTGTGGAAGCGCTTCGCGTGGCACATCTCTTTGGAAAAAAAATATATTTGACAGTCAATACACTTGTAAAAGAAAAGGAAATGCCGGAGCTTGTACCATATATGGAGTCTTTGTATAAAGCGGGGCTTGACGGAGTGATTGTTCAGGATATTGGTGTGCTGAAAACGCTTCGGGAGCATTTTCCCATGCTTTCGCTGCACGCAAGCACACAAATGACGGTCACCGGTGTATATGGCGCGGAATTTGTAAAATCTCTTGGCGTATGCCGTGTCGTGCCTGCAAGGGAGCTTTCCCTTGACGAGATAACGGATATCAAGCAACAGACAGGACTGGAGATAGAATGTTTTATACATGGAGCGATGTGTTATGCTTATTCCGGTCAGTGCCTGTTTAGCTCGGTTTTAGGCGGCAGGAGCGGGAACAGGGGAAGGTGCGCGGGAACGTGCAGACTTCCGTATACAGATGAAAGCGGAAAGCAGTTGTATCCGCTTAGTTTAAAGGATATGTATACCCTTTCCATGATACCAAAGCTCATTGCGGCAGGCATTGACTCGTTCAAGATAGAAGGACGTATGAAAAGTCCCGAATATGTTGCAGGCGTAACGGCTGTTTACCGCAAGTATATTGACCGTTATCTGTCAGAGCCTGATAAAAAGTTTCAGGTTGCGGCAGAAGATGAAGCGCTTTTAAAGGGACTTTATATCCGTTCGGGTCTGTGTCATGGTTATTATGAAGCGCATAATGGCAAGGATATGATAACGATAAAAGAGCCCGGATATGGAGGCTCTTCAAACGAAGTGCTTGAAGAAATCCGGAAAACTTATTTGGAACAAAAGCCTGTGATTCCGGTTAAAGGAACGGCATTTATTTATGCGGGAAAACCTGCCAGACTCACCCTTTATACGGACGCTTTGTCTGTGACAGTGGAAGGGGACGCGGCAGGGGAGGCAATCAACAGACCACTTACGGAGAAAGAGATTTCAAACAGGCTCTCAAAGCTCGGAGATACTTATTTTAAGCCTAAGACGCTTACAGTGTATACGGATCAGCGTTCTTTTATGACGGTTAAGGCTTTAAATGAGCTTAGGAGAAAAGCGTGTACGGCGCTTGAAAAAGAAATACTGAGCAGGGATACGAAACATGTATTACCCGATTTGTGCGTCAGAACGGAGAGGGCAAGAACAAACGACTGCGCCAGGGAGAATCAGCTTGCGGTGCTTGTATCGACAAGGGAGCAGCTTGCGGAAATCCTTTTATTTGATAAAATCAATATGGTTTATATCAATGCGGATTGCTTTCTGCAAAAGAAAAGCGATTTGGAAACCTTGATGAAACAGTATCATAAGCAATATTTTTTAGCGCTTCCACACATATTGCGGAAACGTTCTTGGCAATATTTAAAGCAGTATCAGACATTGTTGGAAAACGGACTGTTTTTGGGTGTACTCGTGAGAAATTTTGAGGAAATACAGTGGCTTGATAGGATTGACTATAATGGTCAAATAGTGTCAGACTTTACGGTATATGCATGGAATAATGCCGCTCTTGCCGTTTATGCTAAATATCTCGACAGGATAACACTTCCTGTAGAGCTTAACAGGAAAGAGCTTTCTCTCCTTTCGGATAAGGTGTCAAAAGAGATGGTGATTTATGGCAGGCTTCCGTTGATGTATTCTGCAAATTGCATTCAGAATACCTTAAAGAAGTGCATTCATAATCCCGATGTGCAGAATCAATACATGCTTACTGACCGGTATCAAAACGCATTTCCTGTCATACAAAACTGTATGCACTGTTATAATATTCTATATAATACGGTACCGCTTTCTCTGCACGGTCAGCTTGAGAAGCTCCAAAAGACAGGTCTTGATGTATTAAGACTTGACTTTACGCTGGAAAATGAAAAGCAGACGCGCGCTGTTTTGGAGTATTATATCAATAAAACGGAAGGTATCAAATCGGAAGATATTAATTCGAAAGACATCAATGCTGACTTTCTATGGAAAGACTATACAAACGGACATTTTAAGCGTGGAGTAGAATAAATGTTAAAGGCGATTATAGAACTATCAAAATATATTCTAGTCATAAATATTTTTCTGTATACGGTGACAAGCTTTATTGCGCTGCTCTGGGACGACAGGGAGCGGAAGCGTTTTCTGTTTGTGCTTCAGGACGTCATGATTTTGATCAATCATATTACAAGTAGTCTTGTCCTGCTCTCGTCGAGGCAGGACTTTACCTATCTTTTTTTTCCGGTGTTCCAAATGGTTGCCGTGTTCTCCTATTTGGTGCTGATGCGGGCGATTTATCCGAAATCGAACCGGTTGATTTTAAATCATATTGCAATGCTTTTGTCCATCGGCTTTGTCATTTTGACGCGACTTTCCCTCACAAGATCGATGCGTCAGTTTATGATTGTGGCGATGTCGCTGGTAATCGGACTTGCTGTTCCGGTGTTTATGAAACAGTTTAAGCTCATCAAACGCTGTGAACTTGTGTTTGCTGCAATCGGTATTTCAATACTGGGGGCAGTGCTTGTCAGCGGAAGGTTCGTAAACGGCTCAAAGCTTTCCTTTTCAGTGTTCGGGTTAAGCTTTCAGCCCTCGGAATTTGTGAAAATCATCTATGTGCTCTTTATTGCCTGCATTCTTGCAAGGGCAAAACGTTTTTACCATATCCTGATATCGGCAGTGCTTGCCGCGGTTCATGTGTTGATTCTCGTGGCCTCTAAGGATTTGGGAAGTGCGCTGATTTATTTTACTACCTATGTGATTATGCTGTTTGTCGCGACAAGAAAAGTGCGTTACCTGATTGCAGGGCTTGTGGGGGCGGGCGCAGCTTCTTATATCTCCTATTTTCTGTTTGCCCATGTGCGCGTGCGCGTGGAGGCATGGCTTGATCCGTGGAATGATATTAATGCAACGGGATATCAGATTGCGCAGTCTCTTTTTGGTATCGGAACGGGCGGCTGGTTTGGAATGGGAATTGACGCGGGAAGTCCGGGCTCTATTCCCTATGTAGAGCAGGATTTTATCTTTTCCGCAGTGTGTGAGGAGTATGGTGTTCTTTTTGGCATATGCCTGATTGCTGTCTGTATCAATCTGTTTTTGGAGATTGTGCGTGTGGCACATTCCTGTCAGGAGCCATTTGTAAAATATGCGTCCTATGGGCTGGGCATTTTGTATGTTTCACAGCTTTTTCTGACAATAGGCGGAAATACCAAGTTTATCCCGCTTACGGGAGTGACGCTCCCGTTAATCAGCTATGGCGGAAGCTCGGTTTTGGCATCTGTTATCATGTTTTCCGTGGTTCAGGGCTTTTATATGAATAACGATTTGCTTCTCGAATATGAGGGCGAAAATGCGGAGGGGGACGAGGATGCATTTGTGCCGTATATTCCGAAGCGGTACATGAACGGGGCGGCAGGCGTGTTTACGGCGCTTTTTGCAGGCATTTGTATTTATTTGGCACATTTTGTCTACTATGACAGCCCCAGAGTGATTAATAATTCCTTCAATACGAAGCGTCAGGAAATCCTTGCATCAAAAACGATACGCGGCGACATTCTTTCGGCGGACAATCAGGTGCTTGCAACGACGCTTGCAGGAGACGACGAGCGATATTATCCGTATTCCAAAGTATTTGCCCATGCCATAGGATACGCGTCAAACGGCAGAATGGGTGTTGAACAGAATGCGAATATGTACCTTGTTTCGTCTAATGTGTCGTTAAACAGCAAGCTTTCCGATGATTTTGCTGATGAAAAGCATATGGGGAACACGGTTGTCACAACATTGGACACACGGCTTCAAAAGCTTGCATATAATGCGCTGGGACTGTATGAGGGAGCAGTGATTATCACGGAGCCGGAAACGGGAAAAATTCTTGCAATGGTGTCAAAGCCTGATTTTGACCCCAATACCATTGAAGAGATATGGGAGGATCTGATTGCGGACGAGGAGAGCTCTGTGCTTGTAAACAGGGTAACACAGGGACTTTATCCGCCGGGATCAACTTTTAAAATTTTTACGGCGCTCGAATATATCCGTGAAAATCCGTACGATTACGAAAATTACAGTTTTGACTGCAACGGTCAATTTAGAAACGGCAACAGTGTCATTAATTGTTTTCATGGCACAAGGCATGGAAAAGTGGACTTTTCTGCTTCTTTTGCAAAATCATGCAACGCGTCCTTTGCCAGTATCGGACTTTCGCTTGACCGGAACAGATTTCAGGATATGCTGGAGCAGTTTTATTTTAACAGGAGCCTTCCCGTCGATTTTGTTTCCAATAAGAGCAGTATTTCCGGAAACATCGAAAGCGGGGACAACGATATGATACAGACTGTAATCGGACAGGGACAGACGCAGATGACACCGCTTCATTTAGCAATGGTGACAGCGATGATTGCCAACGGCGGCGAGATGATGCAGCCGTATATTATAGATTATATCCAAAATGCAGACGGGAATAAGATTACATCCTTTGCACCAAAGTCATTAGGAAGATTCATCAGCACAGAGGAGGCAGATACCCTAAAGCGTCTTATGCGCGTCGTAGTGACTGACGGAACGGGAACCCGTTTAAACAGCGACAGCTACAGTGCGGCAGGAAAGACGGGTTCTGCGGAGTATAATTCAAAATCGGATTCTCATGCATGGCTTACCGGTTTTACCTATGACACAGACAGGCCGCTGCAGATAACTGTTATCATGGAAGGCGCAGGTTCGGGAGGGGAGTATGCCGTTCCCGTGGCGCGAAGGATACTGGACGGTTATTATGAGGGAACGGAATAGTTATTGTACAATCTGCATTGAACGCTCAGACTATGATTACTGCTTTTGTACAAATGTTTAAACACGTCTGTATTATTATATAATATTGCATAAAAAGCATAAAAAGTTTCAATAAAACTTTGTATTTTTTTGCAAAAGGGTGTATAGTATTATTAGGTGTACATTTGTGAAAATCAAATGACAAAAAGTAAACCATAGAAGGGAGCCGTAAAATATGCTTAACCGCTTATTTGGAAACTACCTTGTTGAAAAGGGAAAACTGACATTAGAGCAATTAAACATCTTGCTTCCCGTCAAAAAGGAATTTAAGGCAGGATTGGAAATCATTGCCGTGGTCACAAAGGCAATGACGCCTACTGCCGTGCAGGAGCTTATAAACAGTATTGACAAAGAAATCGAGCATTTTGGTGAAACGGCTGTTAATCAGGGAATGATTACAGACGATAAGCTTGATGAGCTGCTCACATATCAGTCAAATGATTTTATGAAGTTTGCCCAGTTGCTGGTGGATCACGGATATGTATTATATGACACAATCAACCACGAGATGGATGAATTCCAGCAGAAAAGAGATCTGAGTGATGTTCAGCTCAGTGCATTAATACACGACGATTTGGATCAGTGCATCAATATTTTTGTGCCGCTGAAATCACCCCAGCTCAAGGAGCTTGCCAAAACGCTTGTTCAGACAATGCGTCGGCTGATTGACAAAGATGTTTATCTCGAAAAGGCGTACACGGCACATTCTGTCCAGCTGGACAAGTATGCATGTCAGATGATTGTTGGAGACATGCACTTAAAATTTTACATAAGCGCGTCTAACGATGGTCTGCTTGCCATAGCAAATCATTTTACGGGGGATACTTATGCCACTGTTACGGAAGATGCGCTTGACAGTGTGGGAGAGTTTATCAATTGCGTGAACGGACTTTTTGCCACAAATATGAGCTATGACAATATATCTGTGGATATGAATTCTCCTGAGTATGCGATGGAAGGGCCGTTTATCAGCAATGAAATGCTTTATGTCATTCCGATGCATGTAAACGGATACAGCCTCAGAACGGTTTTTGAGGTATACCAATAAATAAAAAAATAGCGGATTATAAAAGGAGATTACAATATGAGCACAGTTATGATAGTTGACGATTCTAAAACTTCCAGGTCAATACTGAAAAGTATTTTGACAAAGAACGGCTATGAGGTTATTGCCGAGGCAGAAGACGGGCAGGAGGGCTACGATAAATACTGTGAGCTGCACCCTGATTATGTAACGCTTGATATTACGATGCCTGTTATGGACGGCATTGAAACACTTGTCAAAATCAAAGAATATGATCCGGGCGCAAAGGTCATAATGGTAACAGCAGCCGGACAAAAAAGCAAGATGCTTGATGCAATCAAGCTCGGCGCAGCAGAGTTTGTTACAAAACCTTTTGAAACAGACCAGATTATCGGTATTATGGGAAGTATTCGATAGCTCGTACACCATTTAGGAGGAAACGCCATGATTGAGGCTATTAGTTGTGGAGGCGTGGTTATATTCAGAGGGAAAATACTCCTTCTGTATAAAAACTTTAAGAATCGGTATGAGGGCTGGGTTCTTCCGAAGGGAACCGTGGAAAGCGGGGAAAAACATGTAGAAACTGCACTGAGGGAGGTTTTTGAAGAAACAGGTGTAAAGGCATCTGTGATGAAGTATATTGGAAAGAGTGAATATTCCTTTAATGTACCACAGGATACCGTTGAAAAAGAGGTTCACTGGTATCTGATGATGGCAGATAATTACTACTCGAAGCCCCAACGCGAAGAATATTTTGTTGACTCAGGCTATTATAAATACCATGAAGCCTATCACTTGCTTAAATTTTCTAACGAGAAACAGATTCTTGAGCAGGCATATCAGGAATATTTAAATCTTAGGAAAAATAAACAGTGGATAAAGCCGCGGTAACGCGGAAAATTACACTTACTACAAAAGAAGGTCATTTGACCTTCTTTTCAGTTTGTAAAAATCATAAGGTTGTGCTATCATATAACCAGCATTTATAAAAGTCCAATACCAACACAGGAGTTGATTAACATGTACTTTTGCAGAAATTTATATACAAGTCCTTCCATTAAGGCCAAACGCAAAAAAATCATGTGGAAACTAAGAACAGGGCGCCCGCAGCCTGTGATTTATGTAATAGCACTGGCCCAAAACAGTGATTTGTTTGAAATATACCATAGCGGGCTGCTGAAGCAGAAGTATTACAGAAAAAAAGAAAACAGGCCATACATAGTTGGGCTTGCGGCAGGTTATGGACAAGCGGTATCGCTGGTTACGGATATTTTGGAAGACGTGTTTGCAAGGACAGGCGGATATGATGTCAAGGAGTACTTCAAAAGGAAAAAATAAGGGGGCTTTCTTCGCAGAGGAGAAAGGAATAAGAGGTTTTGGATGGTATCAATAATATTAACCATATTAAAGATAATAGGAATCAGTATTTTGGTTATACTTGGAATAATCGTATTGCTTGTGCTGCTTGTACTGTTTGTCCCTGTACGATATAAGGCAGGTGGCAATTATACGGACAGTCGCGCAGATATTTCCGGAAAGGCAAGCTGGCTGCTCGGAATTGCTTCTGTCACTTTTCGGTATCAGAAGGAACAGCCATTTCACATCAGGGCAAAACTGTTTTATATTCCGGTTTTTGACAATTTGAAAAAGCGTAAAAGAAAAAAGAAAGTTTTCCGTAAAGGAAAAAAGGAAGAACCACAGCTTCAGGCGGCATCAGTTCCTGAGCATGCGGCCCCCTCCCCAAACGCCGATACAACAGAATCAGACAGGGAAGAAAACAGTAAAGAACAGCCAGAGAAGACCAGTGAGCTGCCACAGCAGGAAACAGAACGAACAGTGGACGAAGTCGAAATCTGGGAAACAGAAGATGAAAACACTGACAAAATATCGATTTTTCAGAAAATTCAGAAAATTTTAATGAAATTTATTGAATTTTTTAAAAATATTAAGTTCACATTTCAAAGAATGTATGTTATAATGATAAAGATTAAGAATAACATAAAATATTACTTGGAATTATTACAACAGGAGAGCACAAAGCAGGCATTTGGACTATGCAAAAAACAGCTTTTGCGAATTGTAAAAAATCTATGTCCGCAAAAGTATTCCGTAAAGCTGCATTTAGGCTTTGAAGATCCTGCTACGCTTGGAAACGTGCTTGCTGTATGGGGAATGCTTTATCCTTGGCACAGGGGAAGAATTGATATTCGTCCGGAATTTGAAGAGACAATTGTGGAAGGCAGCTTTTCGGTGAAAGGAAGGGTAAGCGTTTATGTTTTTTTATGGACTGCATGGCTGTTTTTTACAGACAAAAATATAAAGCAGCTCCGCAAACAGCTTCATATTTAAATATATTCATATGATAAATGAGCACATAACGAATCAATAATTTTGGAGGTTTCATAGTGATGTCTGAAAATAATTTTAATGGTGTGATTAATTCCATGATGAAGGGGATGGAAACTTTTCTGTCTTCGAAAACAGTCGTAGGAGAGCCGACCCAGATTGGCGATACAATTATCGTTCCACTGGTAGATGTTACTTTTGGCGTGGGCGCAGGCGCGTCATCGCAGGATAAAAAGAACGGCGGCGCGGGTGGAATGTCAGGAAAGATGTCTCCAAGCGCGGTGCTTGTCATTAAAAACGGACAGGTAAGGCTGGTCAACATTAAAAATCAGGATACGGTCAATAAGATTGTGGATATGGTGCCGGATTTGTTAGATCGTTTTACTTCAAAGAGTGATATGCCAAATGACGATGAGGCAGTTCATGTGGCTTTTCCGGAAAATAAATAATTTAAAACAGGAGAGCATATACTTTAATAATGAATAGAGAAATGCCGGAGTAATTTGGTATGAAAAGGCTTATCGGGTTTTCTGTTTTGTGTTTTGCCTTCGGTATGCTCTTTATGCTGGTCATCGGAAATACATGGATTGGATTAATACTGATCACAATTTTTATTATTGTAGGCTACAATCTTTTTAATTGCAGCTGTTAAGCGATTGTTTCGATAATGATAAATTCAAATTTCAAAAATAATATGGTTGAAAGAAAGGCATGGTTATTGATATGGTGGAGTTTGAAGAAGAACTAAAGAGAGGCGAAGATGAGACCCCTGATGATGTCAGAAAACTTAAGACTTGGATGTTTCAGGAGCAGGTGCGGATACAGGCAAGACGGGACGAGCTTATGGAATTTAATCATGAGCTTATGGAGATTAAGCAGGAGCTTGAAAAGGAAAAGAATGCCCTGCGTATCAGGGAGGAGGCAATTAAAAAACGTTTTAATGACAATGAAGCGCTGATTGCCAAAAAATTAAAAATTATAGAAGACGCATATCATCAGCTTGCTCTTGACAAAAAGGCTTTGGAGTGCGAAAAGCTGAATTTTGAGCATGAGCGAAGCAAATACAGAAGGCAGAAAATGTCGGGTGCCGGCAGCAAGTCGAATATGCATTCTTATGGAGGCGCATCGGATGCTTATGACGGGACAAGTTTCTTTCGGGGGGTTGACAGTGAACTTTCGCTTAGAAAGCGTTATAAAGAGCTGTTAAAGATTTTTCATCCGGATAATAAGTGTGGAGATACAAAGACATTGATTAAAATACAGACAGAGTATGACAGTCTTAGAAGTCAGTACTACGAAGGGTAGTGCTGGCTTTTTCGTTTTGTGCACAGTCGTATGATTGGCAGAAGCGTACAGGCAATCGGGCAGGAAAGATTTTCCCTATTTCCATTGCATGGGGCTGTGCACAAAAAAAGGAACATAATGATGTTCCCTCTTTATGTTTAAACGATCAATTATGCTCTTTCCACCGCACCGGAACGTAAACATCTTGTGCATACATGCATTCTCTTAGCAGCTCCGTTAACCTTGCATTTTACGTTTCTTATATTTGCATGCCAAATTGCATTGGATCTTCTATGAGAATGACTTACGTTATTTCCAAAATGAACGCCCTTGCCACAAATATCACATTTTGCCATCGTTAGCACCTCCTCGACTACATTAAGTCATTTGATTCACAACATTAGTATCTTATCAAATAAATGAATATTTGGCAAGGCTTTTTTTGCAAAAAGTACAAAAACGTATAAAAAGTATGAAATGTACGAAATAACAGATTATGGCAAAATATATATTTCTTTTTTTCCTGAAAAAGGTTATAATAAGAATAATTATTGTTTTAAGGAGGATTTCTATGAAAGGTTCTATGAATACTCATATGGGTAATATCTATATTGATCCCGAAGTCATTGCGCAGTATGCGGGAAGCGTGGCTGTAGAGTGCTTTGGTATCGTTGGAATGGCCTCGGTAAATGTGAAAGACGGCTTGGTGAAGCTTTTGATGAAGGACAGCATTACGCATGGAATATCGGTGAGTATTGTGAATAATAAATTATTTCTCGAATTTCATGTAATTGTTTCCTATGGCGTCAGCATTGTTACAGTATGCGATAATCTGATTAGCAGTGTAAAATACAAAGTAGAGAACTTTACAGGGCTCGAAATCGAAAAAGTAAACATCTATGTTGAAGGTGTACGAGTAATTGATTAAGGAGGATTTTTGAAGTGGGTTTAAATACAATCGACGCTAAGATGCTTGCTAAGATGTTTCTGGCCGGTGCGAAAAATCTGGAGAATAAAAAAGAGTGGATCAACGAATTAAATGTGTTCCCTGTTCCCGACGGGGATACAGGTACCAATATGTCCATGACAATTATGTCTGCTGCCAAGGAGGTGGCAGCAATTGAAAATCCCGATATGGTATCGCTTGCAAAAGCGATTTCATCAGGTTCTTTAAGGGGTGCAAGAGGAAATTCCGGTGTCATTCTCTCGCAGCTCTTTCGAGGCTTTACAAAGGTGATCAGAGAGTACGACAACGTCAATGTCGCAATTCTTGCATCCGCCTGTGACAAGGCAGTGGAGACGGCGTATAAGGCTGTTATGAAGCCCAAAGAGGGTACCATTCTTACGGTTGCAAGAGGTGCGGCAAAAAGAGCAGATGACCTTGCAGTGTCAGGGGAAAAGGATTTAGAGGTTTTTATCAGTGAGGTTATCAAGGAAGCGGAAGCGGTTCTTGCACAGACGCCCGAAATGCTGCCGGTATTAAAACAGGCAGGCGTTGTCGATTCCGGCGGACAGGGACTGGTTGAAGTCTTAAAGGGCGGACTTGACGCGTTCCTTGGGAAAGAGATTGATTTTTCTGTAGCATCTGCGCCGTCTGATGCTCCTAAGACGGGTTCGCTTGGTTCAAATATTGAGGCACAGGCAAACGCAGAGATTAAATTTTGCTATTGCACACAGTTTTTGATTATGCTGAATAAAACGTTTAATATTAAACAGGAAATGGATTTTAAGGAGTTTCTGTCATCGATCGGCGACTCCATTGTTGTGGTGGCAGATGATGAGATAGTAAAAGTGCATGTGCATACGAATGATCCCGGGCTTGCCATGCAAAGAGCGCTTAAATATGGTCAGCTTACGACCGTTATTATCGAAAATATGCGGTTAGAGCGTGACGAAAAGGTTTCCGATATGATGGAAAAGGAGATGCAGAGCGCGTCTGTTTCCAAACCGGCGGCAGAGCCTGAAAATGCACAGGCGCCTATGGGGCATAAGGACACTGGATTTATTGCTGTGTCGGTTGGTGACGGTATCAATGAGATTTTCCGTTCTCTTGGTGTGGATCATATTATTGAGGGTGGACAGACAATGAATCCGAGTACGGAAGATATCTTGAATGCGATTGACAAAATAAATGCCGACAATATTTTTATTTTTCCTAACAATAAAAATATTGTGCTGGCGGCAAATCAGGCAAAACAGCTGACAACGGATAAAAATATAATTGTGATTCCGACGAAAACTGTTCCGCAGGGAATTACGGCTATTATAAATTATGTTCCCGATATTTCGGTAGCGGAAAATGAAGCTGTAATGGTGCGTGAGGCGGGCAATGTGGCAACCGGTCAGGTGACATATGCAGTGCGTGATACGATGATTGATGATAAAGAGATTCATCAGGGTGATTTCATGGGGATCGGCGACAAGGGAATTCTCTCAGTAGGTACGGATTTGCAGACCGTTGCTTATGAGATGATCCAAAGCATGATGAAGGAAGATTATAATCTGATTAGTATCTATTATGGAGAGGAAGTAGAAGAATCGCGGGCGCAGGAGCTTGCTGACAAAGTAAAAGCTGCGTTTGGTGATTGCGATATCGAACTGCAGTTTGGAGGACAGCCGATTTATTCTTATATTGTATCGGCGGAATAAGAAACGAAAAGAAAATAAATGTGGAAATGATACAATTAGACGATCCGATTACGGTTATTGGCGGGATAGGGGAAAAGACAGCCGCACTATACCACAAATTGAATATTTTTACAGTTCATGACCTCATTACCCATTACCCGAGGGACTATGAGGAATGGCGCGATATTGTTCCGATCGGGGAGCTTCGGGCGAATCAGATACATGCGATACGGGGCATGGTGATTAGCGCGCCCCAAACGCTTCATATCAGAAAAAATATGACTGTCACAAGTGTGCGCGTAAAGGATTCCAGCGGGGCATGTGATGTGACCTATTTTAATATGCCTTATATGAGAAATACCCTTCAGGCGGGGAAACAGTGCATTTTCCGTGGGCGTGTTGCGTTAAAGAACAACCGCATGGTTTTTGAGCAGCCTAAAATTGTAAGTCCGCATGATTTTGAGAAAAATCTTCACAGGCTTTCCCCGATTTATCCTACGACGAAGGGGCTTACCATTGCCGCTGTCACAAAAGCGGTGCGTTCGGCGATTGAAGCGCTGTCTTTTGAAGAGGATTACATTCCGGATCCGATGCGCCAAAAATACGGTCTGTGTGATCTGCGCTCCGCAATGCTTGGAATTCATTTTCCGGCAAACAAAGAGGAAATGCTTTCCGCACGTAAACGACTTGTTTTTGAAGAATTTTTGTTCTTTATTGTGTCGGTTATAGTGTTAAAGGATATGGCGTCGCGTGAGGTCAATGACTGTCCGATGATGCGTATTGATGCATGTCAGGATTTGATAGGCAGTCTTCCGTATGAGCTTACCAATGCACAGCGGCGTGTGTGGGCACAGATTGAGGAGGATATGTGTTCTGTGCATCTTATGAACAGGCTTGTTCAGGGCGACGTTGGTTCGGGAAAAACGATTGTAGCGGTACTTGCCATGCTGATGTGTGTTATGAATCATGCACAGGCGGCATTTATGGCACCGACGGAAGTGCTTGCAAGGCAGCATTTTGAAACGATTTCGGAGCTTGCGCTGAAATACGATATCCCGTTTAAACCGGTTCTTTTGACAGGGTCACTTACTGCACGGGAAAAGCGACGCGCAAAGGAGAGCATTGCGCTTGGCACCTGCAATATTATTGTAGGTACACAGGCGTTGATTCAGGACGATGTGGATTTTTATAATTTACGCCTTGTCATTACAGATGAGCAGCACCGGTTTGGCGTAAAACAGCGTGAGACGCTGGCGCAGAAGGGATTGCAGCCGCATATTCTGGTTATGAGTGCGACGCCGATTCCGAGGACGCTTGCGATTATTTTATATGGGGAACTTGATATTTCGGTTATGGACGAATTGCCGGCAAACAGGCTTCCGATTAAAAACTGTGTCGTGAACACAGATTACCGCAAAAAGGCATATCAGTTTATTGCAAACGAGGTGGAAAACGGCAGACAGGTTTATGTGATTTGCCCGATGGTGGAGGCAAATGATGAGATTATGGGCGACCATCCGGTGCTCGAAAACGTGATTGATTATGCAGACAAGCTGAAAAAAGAACTGCCGTCGTCTGTCCGTATTGATTATCTGCATGGTCAAATGAAGGCGAAGGCAAAGAACTTTATTATGGAAGAATTTGCCAGTCATAATATTGACGTGCTTGTTTCCACGACGGTGATCGAGGTGGGGATTAATGTGCCGAATGCTACGGTTATGCTTGTGGAAAATGCGGAACGCTTCGGCCTTGCGCAGCTTCATCAGCTTAGAGGGCGCGTGGGCAGAGGCAAACACCAGTCCTATTGTATATTTATGACTGCCACAGGTCAAAATGATACTATGGAGCGTCTGCAGGTTTTGAATAAATCGAATGACGGGTTCTTTATTTCGTCAGAGGATATGCGCCTTAGAGGTCCGGGGGATTTGTTTGGCATCAGGCAGAGCGGGCAGTTTCAGTTTACGATTGGTGATATTTATCAGGATGCCGGCATTTTGCAGGAGGCACAGAGCTGCGCGCAGGAGATCTACGGCGCTTATCTTGCAAACGAAAAGGCACCTGATGATGCGCATGAAGCGTTTTGGGAGCATTATGAGAAGCATATTTCGTCAGATGTTGATTTTGTAAATATCTGACTGCAGGAAAAGAACAACATAAACAGGATATTTTTCATATGGCAAATTTATGCCGACACGCACATGGACAGGGTTGGCAGAACGGAGGATTGACACATGTCAAAAATTGCAGTAGTTACAGACAGCAACAGCGGGATCACACAGGCACAGGCTTTGGAGCTTGGCATCAGTGTACTTCCAATGCCGTTTATGATTGACGGGGAAACATATTATGAAGAAATCACATTGAGCCGGAAGGAATTTTATGAAAAGCTTGAGGCAAATGCCGATATTTCGACTTCACAGCCTTCGCCGGAGGCAGTCTTGGCGTTGTGGGATACGCTTTTAAAGGAGAATGATGAGATTGTACACATACCGATGTCAAGCGGTTTGAGCGGTTCGTGCCAAACGGCGCTGATGCTTGCACAAGATTATGAAGGAAAGGTGCATGTGGTAAATAATCAGCGAATTTCGGTTACGCAAAGACAGTCAACGCTGGATGCCATAGCGCTTGCAAAGGAAGGAAAGAGCGGAAGAGAGATTAAGGAGCTGCTTGAGGCAGATAAGTTTAATTCAAGCATATATATCATGATTGATACGTTGTATTATCTGAAAAAGGGCGGCAGAGTTACGCCGGCGGCGGCAGCGCTTGGGACGCTCTTGAAGTTAAAGCCTGTGCTTCAGATTCAGGGGGAAAAGCTGGATGCTTTTGCGAAAGCGCGGACGGTGAATCAGGCGAAATCAATTATGATGACTGCGATAAGGAATGATATTGAGAAACGGTTTGGCGGCGTTTCAGTGGACAATCCGGTTTACTTGCAGATTGCGCATACGGAGAATGAGGAGGCGGCAGGTCTGTTAAAGGAAGAGCTTGCGGCGCAGTTTCCGGATTATCCGATTTATATTGATCATTTGTCGCTGAGCGTTTCGTGCCATATCGGGCCGGGAGCGCTTGCGATTGCTTGTACGAAGAAGTTGATTTGATGCCTTGGAAAAGGTTTGATGGGAAGGAATCAGATAAAAGTTTCAAAATAAGAACAATAAAAAGATAACCTGCCTCCTCTATGCAAGTTGACAGGTTATCTTTCTTATTTATATTACGAAGCGCTTACACCAAAGCAGCCGTAATAATAGCCATTGAATAAACCTCAATCGCATTACAGCCACGGGAAAGGTCATTAATCGGAGCATTCAAGCCAAGAAGAATCGGACCGTATGCTTCAAAATTACCCATTCTCTGAGCAATCTTATAACCCATGTTACCTGAGTTGATGTCTGGGAAAATAAAGGTGTTGGCATGACCGGCAACTTTTGAGTCGGGACATTTTGTACGAGCCACACGAGGAGATACGGCAGCGTCGAACTGCAATTCGCCCTCGATTGGCGTATCGGGAAATTCTGCTTTCGCTTTGGCTGCGGCATTCCGCATCTTTTCAACGGAATCGCCTTTTCCGGAACCAAGTGTAGAGTAGCTTAAGAAAGCAACTTTCGGGTCAACGCCGAAAATCTTAGCGCACTCAATTGTTTCGCCGCAGATTTCAACAAGCTCGTCCTCGGAAGGAGAGATATTAATTGCGCAGTCGCTCATGGCAAGCACTTCATTTTCACCTGTCGCACCGGGACGAACAAGGATAAAGCAGGAAGAAACGATACTGTTGTTCGGCTTTGTCTTGATTAATTGCAAAGCGGGACGGACAGTGTCAGAGGTAGAATATGTAGCTCCGCCCAAAAGCGCATCCGCTACGCCCATTGCTACAAGCATTGTTCCGAAGTAATTTGGCTGTGTGAGAATCTCTCTTGCTTTTTCGGGAGTGCCTTCTTTTTTTCCGGCCCTAAGTTCACAGAATTTATCTACCATTTCATCAAAACGGTCATAATGGTTGCTGTCAATAATCTGGGCGCCCCTGATATTGTAACCGGCATCTTCGGCGGCGTTTAATACTTCTTCCTCATTTCCTACAAGGATCGGGGTAAGGAAGCTGCTGGCAAGAAGACGTGATGCAGCCTCAAGAATACGGGGGTCACATCCTTCCGTAAATACAATTGTTTTGGGGTTCTTCTTTAATTGGTCGATCATCGGACCAAATCCATACATAGCCATAGTTTTTATCCTTCCTTTTCGTTAAATTTTTGAAAGCGCTTACACCGTTATATTTCGCGGTTTTGACGAAACAAAACGGCAGCTTTGTTTTGCTTTAACTACTATTGTATACAAATTTTTAACATTTGCAACGGTTGCATTCAAAAAAATGCATAGAAATTTTTTATGTAAAACTAACAAAAACGTATATTCGAAAAAAATCGCAAAAACATTTGCAATGTTTGGGAGATACTGGTATAATGTCGTCAGACATTATACTGGCGCCGAGCGAAGCGAGTGTTCATCGCAAAGCGTGCTATGTCTAAATGACATAGCATAATGTCGTCAGACATTACGATTACCTAAAATGGCATAAGATATATCGTAATTGTATCTTGCAATCAGTTAATGATTGAAAAGTGAAATTTAGAAAGGCATGGTTGCTAAAATGGCAAAAACAGACAATAATCATACATATGATGCGTCAAGCATAACTGTTTTAGAGGGGCTTGAAGCTGTAAGAAAAAGACCCGGAATGTATATTGGAAGCGTATCCACAAAGGGTCTTAATCATTTGATCTATGAAATCGTAGACAATTCCGTAGACGAGCATCTTGCGGGGGAGTGCAGCGAAATCCGTGTAACGCTTGAGGCGGACGGTTCGGCTACCGTTTCGGATAACGGACGCGGCATTCCGGTCGGTATGCACCAAAAAGGCGTAAGCGCAGAGCGTGTTGTATTCACGACGCTTCACGCAGGCGGAAAATTTGACAATAGCGCATATAAGACAAGCGGCGGACTGCATGGTGTAGGTTCTTCCGTTGTGAATGCCTTGTCCACACAGTTGACTGTAACAGTCAAGAGCGGCGGGTTAATTCATCAGGACAAATACGAGTACGGAAATCCTGTAGTTGCGCTTGTTGACGGACTCCTGCCCGTAATCGGAAAGACGAAGGAAACCGGAACAACGATAAACTTTACACCTGACCCGCAGATTTTTGACAAAACGCGTTTCAAAGCAGACGAGGTAAAAAGCAGATTACATGAGACGGCATACCTTAATCCGAAACTGACAATTATTTTTGAGGACAAACGAAGCAGCGCTCCCGAAAAAATTGTTTACACAGAACCGGAGGGCATCGTCGGTTATGTGAAAGATTTGAATAAAAACAAAGAGGCACTTCACGACATCATTTATTTTACGGGAATGAGTGATGAAATTACGGTAGAGTGCGCTTTCCAATACATCAATGAGTTCCATGAAAATGTGCTTGGTTTCTGCAACAACATTTACAACGCAGAGGGTGGAACACATCTGACCGGCTTTAAAACCATGTTTACGACCATTATCAATAATTACGCCAGAGATCTTAATATCTTAAAAGAAAAAGACGTCAACTTTACAGGTGCAGATGTCCGAAACGGCATGACCGCAGTCGTCTCAATCAAGCACCCCGAGCCGCGCTTTGAAGGGCAGACAAAGACAAAGCTGGACAATCAGGATGCGTCAAAGGCTGTCAGCAAAGTGACGGGAGACGAAGTTCCAAGATACTTTGACCGAAATGTCGAGGTTTTAAAAAGCGTGATTTCCTGTGCGGAAAAGGCTGCAAAAATCAGGAAATCGGAAGAACGCGCCAAAACAAATATGCTCACGAAACAGAAGTTTTCCTTTGACTCAAACGGAAAGCTTGCAAACTGTGAGTCGAAGGATAGCAGTAAATGCGAAATTTTTATTGTTGAGGGTGATTCAGCAGGAGGAAGCGCAAAGACTGCGCGAAACCGCATGTATCAGGCAATTCTTCCGATACGGGGTAAGATTTTAAATGTAGAGAAGGCAAGCATTGACAAGGTGCTTGCAAATGCAGAGATTAAGACAATGATAAACGCTTTCGGCTGCGGTTTTTCGGAAGGATATGGAAATGATTTTGACATTTCAAAGCTTCGGTATGATAAAATTGTCATTATGGCTGATGCCGATGTTGACGGCGAGCATATCAGCAACCTGCTTTTGACGCTGTTTTACCGCTTTATGCCGGAGCTGATTTATGAGGGACATGTATATATTGCAATGCCGCCGCTCTATAAAGCGATGCCTGCAAAGGGAAAGGAAGAATATCTTTATGACGATAAGGCGCTTGAAAAATACCGCAAAAAACACAAGGGCTCGTTTACCTTACAGCGTTATAAAGGACTTGGAGAAATGGACGCGGATCAGTTGTGGGATACCACGCTCAATCCCGAAACGAGGATTTTAAAACAGATTGAGATTGAAGATGCACGAATGGCGTCAGAGGTGACGGAAATGCTGATGGGAACTGATGTACTGCCGCGAAAAAACTTTATTTATGAACATGCGACGGATGCAGAGCTTGATGTATAAAATATGGAAAGGTAGTTGTTGTTGGAATGGAAGAAAGAATTATAAAAACGGAATATTCCGATACCATGCAGAAATCGTTTATCAATTATGCAATGAGTGTCATTATAGCGAGAGCGCTGCCTGACGTGCGCGACGGGTTAAAACCTGTGCAGAGGCGCACACTGTATGATATGCATGAGCTTGGAATACGTTATGACAAGCCATACAGAAAGAGTGCGCGTATTGTAGGCGATACAATGGGTAAATATCATCCGCATGGAGACAGCTCGATCTACGAGGCGCTTGTCGTGCTTACGCAGGACTTTAAAAAAGGGATTCCGCTGATAGACGGACATGGAAATTTCGGAAATATTGAGGGCGACGGCGCTGCAGCAATGCGTTATACAGAGGCAAGGCTGCAGAAAATTTCGCAGGAAGCAATTCTTGCCGATTTGGATAAAGATGTGGTTGATTTTATCCCGAATTTTGATGAGACGGAAAAAGAGCCGACCGTTCTGCCCTGCCGCTTTCCTAACCTTTTGGTAAACGGTTCGGAGGGGATTGCCGTAGGTATGGCTACCAGCATTCCGCCGCACAACTTAAGTGAAGTGATTGATGCAACTAAAGCCTATATGATGAATGAAAACATTACAACACGTGAGCTGATGAAATATATCAAGGGGCCTGATTTTCCGACAGGCGGCATTGTCTGCAACAAGGACGAGCTGTTGTCAATTTATGAGACAGGCGTAGGGAAAATAAAACTAAGGGGCACTGTTGAGATCGAAAAGACAAAGGGCGGAAAAATAAACCTAGTTATTACGGAAATTCCATACACCATGATTGGTGCAAATATCGGCAAGTTTTTACAGGACGTGGCAACGATCTATGAACAGAAGAAAGCGCCTGAGATTATTGATATTTCAAACCAGTCTTCGAAAGAAGGCATACGGATTGTCATAGAGCTGAAAAAAGATACAAATGTCGAAAATTTTAAAAATCTGTTGTATAAAAAAACACGTCTTGAGGATACATTCGGCGTCAATATGATTGCGATCGCGGACGGCAGACCGGAGACAATGGGACTTAAGAGCGTTATCGCAAGAAATGTGGCGTTCCAATATGAGATTACAACGAGAAAATACACAACACTTTTAAATAAAGAACTGGAGAAACGCGAAATTCAGGAAGGATTAATCCGCGCCTGCAATATTATTGATTTGATTATTGAAATTTTGCGCGGTTCCAAAGACAGAAACATGGTGAAAAACTGTCTGACAAACGGCATCACAGACGGTATCCAATTTCGGTCAAAGAGCTCGTCTGTGATGGCGCAGCAGTTGAATTTTACAGAACGTCAGGCAAACGCGATTTTGGATATGCGCCTGTATAAGCTGATTGGTTTGGAGATTGAAGCACTGATGAAGGAAAACGCCGAAACCAATGCCAATATTTATAAGTATGAGGATATTTTAGAGCGGCGCGACGCGATGGCTCAGGTTATTATTCAGGATTTAGACGCGATTAAAAAGGAGTATGCAAAGAAGCGCAAAACGCACATTGAAAATGCACAGGAAGCAGTCTATGAAGAGAAAAAAATGGAAGAAATGGACATTGTTTTCCTTATGGACAAATTCGGATACTGTAAAACGATTGACACTGCCACTTATGAGAGAAACAAAGAAGCGGCACATGCAGAATTGAAGCATATCGTGAAGTGCAAAAATACCGGAAGAATTTGCGTCTTTACAAATACTGGTCAGCTGCATACAATAAAGGCAGCGGACGTTCCATTTGGAAAATTTCGCGATAAGGGGCTTCCTATTGACAATATCAGCAATTACAACTCCGGAAGCGAAACCGCGGTGCTTGTTGCAAGCCAGTCGGATTTAAACCTGTACCGGCTTTTGTTTGTGACCAAACAGGCAATGTGCAAGCTTGTAAGCGGCGGGGAGTTTGATGTTACAAAGCGTACTGTGGCATCAACAAAGCTGAATGAAGGCGACGAGGTAATAACCGTTTCCATTGTCAATGCGCATCAGCATGTCATTTTTCAAAGTGCAGAAGGATATTTTTTGCGAATTGATACAGATGAAATTTCAGAGTTAAAAAAGACGGCTGTCGGCGTACGCGGAATGAAGCTTGGCGCCAAAGACTATATTGAGCAGGTCTATTGCTGCCCCATATCAGGTGAAACACAGGAACTTACGTACCATGATAAAAAAATTAGTATAAATAAATTAAAACTTGGCAAAAGAGATGGTAAAGGAACAAAAATTAAGGTATAATGTCGCTAGACATTATACCTTGCCCGAATGGGCATGAATGGAGGAGACTTTATGAGAGTGATTGCAGGAAGCGCAAGACGCCTTTTGCTGAAAACGCCGGAAGGTATGGATACACGTCCTACTACGGATCGAATAAAAGAAACGCTTTTTAACATGCTTATGCCCTATTTGCCGGGAGCAGTATTTGTAGACCTTTTCTCGGGAAGCGGCGGTATTGGAATAGAGGCATTAAGCCGCGGGGCTGCAAAGGCTTATTTTGTGGAGAGCAGCCAAAAGGCAATTGCGTGCATTACGGATAATATCGAACATACTCATTTTACGGAAAAGGCTGTTGTTTTAAAGCAAGATGTATTTGCGGCAATACGCGGCAGCATCAGGGAAGCGGCAGATGTTATCTTTTTGGACCCGCCTTATAATCAGGAGTATGATAAAAGAGTGCTTGTGCTTTTAAGAGATGCAAACTTTGTCACCGAGGATACCCTGATTGTTGTGGAGGCAGCTTTAGAAACCGGTTTTGAGTATGTGCAGGAGTTAGGATTTACCGTTGAGAAGGAGAAACGTTACAAGACAAACAAACATGTGTTTATAAGAAAATATGCCTGATATGCAGGCTGAATAAGAACAGGGGGATTTATATCAATGACTGCAGCAATTTATCCCGGAAGTTTTGACCCGGTGACGCTTGGACATTTTGATGTAATCAGGCGTGCGTCCAAGATGTTTGACAGGCTGATTGTAAGTGTTTTGGATAATAAGGCGAAGAATGCGTTGTTTTCTGTTGAAGAACGTGTTAGTATATTAAAAGAGGTAGTAAAGGACTTACCAAATGTAGAGGTAGATTCCTTCAGCGGACTTTTGGTTGACTATGCACGTCAGAAAAATATTCATATTTCGGTCAGGGGGCTTCGTGCGATCACCGATTTTGAGTATGAATTACAGATTGCACAGACGAACAGACTTCTTTCTAAGGGAATGCTCGATACGGTTTTTCTGACAACAAGCCTTGAATATGCGTATTTAAGCTCGTCCGGCGTAAAGGAGATTGCGGCATTTAACGGTGATATTTCGCCATGTGTGCCGGATTTTGTGGAAGAGCTTGTATATCAAAAATATAGAAATAAGTAATAGAATTCCCAATGGGAGTATGGAGGAATGTTAAATGGCCAGCAGGATTGAGCAGATTATTGATGATCTTGAACTGTACATAGAGAATTGCAAGTTTAAGCCATTTTCTACGGATATGATTATTGTGAATAAGACCGAAATCGATGAGATGATTCGGGATCTGAGAATGACGACGCCAGAGGAAATAAAGCGTTATCAGAAAATCATATCCAATAAGGAAGCAATCTTAAATGACGCAAAAGTAAAGGCGCAGGCATTGCTTGACAATGCGGCGGTGCAGACAACAGAGCTGATTAGTGAGCATCAGATTATGCAGCAGGCATATGCGCAGGCAAATGAAATTGTGGAGCTTGCCTCACAGCAGGCGCAGGATATTCTTGACAGAGCGACAATGGAAGCAAACGGAATGAGAACGTCTATTATGCAGTACTCTGACGGAATGCTTGCAAACCTTGAAAATATTATTAAAAAGTCCATTGAATTTGCCACAAATGATTATAATAAGCTTGTGAGTGACTTGCAGGAGATTGATAGTGTGGTAACTGCAAATCGTGCGGCGCTTGTTCCGCCGGAAGTAATGGAGGAAGAGGCCGGAACGGAAGAAGATGTGCAAGGGCCGGCTGTGTTATGACAGTTATTGTTTTGTTTGAAGACAACCCACAGGAAACTGTGGGTTCCTTTTGCTTATGAAATGAAAAGGGAGTATATGTAAATTTTATGCAAAATGGAGGATTGTTATGTACGGAGGAGTAAAAAGAATTTTGGCATTGATTTTAAGTGTGGCGGTGATTGTTGCATTTGCCGCATTTCCGGAACAGGGGGAGACTGCTTATGCCGCGGAGCCTGTGGTGGTTGTGATTGATCCTGGACATGGCGGTGAAAATTTAGGTACGGACTATTTACCGATACCGGAAAAGGTTTATACAATGCAGGTAGCGTTGTATATGAAGGAAGAGCTTGAAAAATACAACAATGTGACGGTATATCTTACGCATACAGAAGATATTGACATGGATTTGGATGAACGGGCAGACTTTGCAAAGAGTGTGAATGCAGACTTTTTGTTCTCGCTTCATTTTAATATGTCAATTTCACATGCCCTTTACGGAAGTGAGGTATGGGTACCGTCTACGGGAACCTTGTACAGCCGCGGATACAGTGCCGGAAACGAGTTTTTGATGCAGTTTGAGCAAATGGGACTATTCAACAGAGGCATCAAAACAAGAATAGGCTCGAAAGGAACGGATTATTACGGAATTATCAAGCATTGTGCATTAAGGGATATTCCGGCAATCATTGTAGAGCACTGCCATGTTGACCATATTAATGATGTGGCAAATATACAGTCACAAAGCAGGCTCAAAGAGCTTGGCGTGCGTGACGCGACGGCAGTGGCGCGATATTTTGGACTTGTAAAGAAAGACGGCGAAGCAGATTACAGTGCGTATGCACCGCTTGCCGTTCCGGTTCCGGAAGAGCGCGTTTATAATGACACAACAGCGCCTTTATATCTTGAGGCAAAGCTTCTGGATTACAACAGCACCAGCCGTTATGCAACAGTGGAGCTGAACGCACTTGATTATGAATCGCCGTTGCAATACTATGCGTTTTCAACGGACAATGGACTTACATGGTCAACCTTGCAGGCATGGAACAAGGGGCAAAACAAGATGACTGTCACAGTCAACATTGGGTACGGCAAAAAAGACAGTCTTTTATTCAAGGTCATGAATTTATATGATATTGCGACAAATTCAAACCTGCTGCGGCTTGATTAAAGGATATATAAAATAAATGCATAATACCCAAAGGAAATCAGCGTAATGACTACTTTGTTTTTCACATACGATATCAGCGGAAGATGTACTTTTTCCAAAAAGCTGCTGGTCTGTATCAGGCAGGAGATTCCGCTAAAGCAGAGCGCTGTCATAATCCACAGGATTTTCTGAGGCGGCAGGAGTGTCGAAGTATAAACAGTCTGCACACCGCCCATAATTTCCAAAAAGCCGGACAGGATACGCTTGATATTGTCCGAAAACCGGAAAAAATCAAGAAAAATGCGGAAAGCGTTTGTAAAGGTGATGTATCCGCCAAGCATGATAAGCGACTGTGTATTTTCCGCGCACGCCTTTTTGAGGCAGCTTGTCAGAGAGAGCCGTTCACGTGTATTATCTGTCTGCGTTTTATCAGGCAGGACTTTGGCGGATTGTTTTTTGGCAAAACGATGACTTAAAAAGATACCGTATATGGCAGGAATGCCATACATTCCGAATAAAAAAGGCAGTGTGTTCTGATATCCGCAGGCATGGAGGATCGGAATGATAATTCCCAAAAAGTATGCGGGGCCGATATTGTTGCAAAAGCCAAGCAAAGAGACTGCCTCCTCCTTTGAAAGCTTGTTATTTTCGCAAAGCTCACTGACTACCTTGGCTCCCATTGGAAATCCGCAGAAAAATCCCATAAAAATTGCGTACAGTCCGTAGGTACTGTATTGATATACGCGCTTTAAGGGAAGAGAGAGCATGCGGCCAAGCTCTAAATCTGCGCCGCTATATATCATAATGGAGCTGATCATCATAAACGGAAAAAGCGTGGGCACCATTTTAGCTGCCCATTGATATAAGCCTTCATAGGCATATTTAAAGGTGGCGTCGGGGTGGCTTAGGACAGCTATGATTAAGAATAACCAAACGAAAGTTTTGACAAGCATGTTCACTCCAAAAGAGCGTTCTTATTATAGCTTATTCTCTTTTTCTTATATTTAATACAAAAATGTTACTGTCCAGCCCATTTGAAGTTTGCCTTCGGCGAGGAGCGGGATTCCCTCCTGGCAGAATGTACATATTCTCACAGACTTTGCGGCGGAGTGCAAAGTCCTGCTGGATAGTAACACAAAATATCTGTTTGGTAAAAATGGAGGACATATGCGTCTTGACAAATTGATTTCACAAATGCAGATTGGCACAAGAAGTCAGGTAAAGGAATATATCAGAAACGGAAGTGTCACAGTAAACGGACAAGTGGTAAAAAAGCCGGAATGTAAAGTGAATGCACTGGAAGACAAGATTTGTTATATGGGGCGGGAGCTTTGTTTTCAGAAGTTTGCATATTATATGCTGAATAAACCGTCAGGTGTAGTCACTGCGACGAAAGACAGCCATGATCAAACCGTAATGGATTTGATGCATGATGCCGCGGGAAAGGATTTGTTTCCCGTAGGCAGACTTGATAAAGATACCGAAGGATTGCTTCTTGTCACAAACGATGGCACATTGTCACACAAACTGCTTTCCCCCAAAATGCATGTGGTAAAGACATATTATGTGGAGTGTGAGGGAGCGCTGACATCAGAGGGCATTTTTATGCTGGAGCAGGGGGTTGATATCGGAGATGAAAAAATAACACTGCCGGCTAGCGTAAGCAATGTGAAGCAGTTAGACGGAACTTACTCAATGCTGCTTTCGATTACAGAGGGACGTTTTCATCAGGTGAAGCGAATGATTCACGCGGTCGGCGGAAATGTTACGTATTTGAAGCGGATTTCATTTGGAGGGCTTTTTCTTGACAAAACGCTTGCAAACGGGGCATGGCGTCCGCTGCGGCAGGAGGAAATCATGCAGCTTGCCAATCAGAATCAGAACAAAAACCAAAACAAAAACAAGGAGGACTAAATGTCGCTTGCAAACGGTTTTCTTCCCGTCAGTATGGACGAGGTACACGAGCTTGGCTTAGAGCAGCTTGATTTTGTATATGTTTCGGGTGATGCGTATGTGGATCATCCTTCTTTTGGACATGCGATTATTACAAGGCTTTTACAGGCGCATGGATATAGTGTGGGAGTAATTGCACAGCCTGACTGGAAAGACGATAAAAGCATTGCTGTGCTTGGAAAACCAAGACTGGGTTTTTTGGTTTCCTCAGGAAATATGGATTCTATGGTAAATCATTATTATGTATCCAAAAAACATCGGGAAATTGATGCTTACACACCGGGCGGCGCAGCCTACAAGCGTCCTGACCATGCGACAGTTGTATATAGTAATCTGATCCGGAAAAAGTATCGGGATACGCCGATTGTCATAGGCGGTATTGAGGCGAGTCTGCGCAGAATGGCGCATTACGATTACTGGTCAGACTCCTTTAAGCGTTCCATTCTTTTGGACAGTCAGGCGGATATTATTTCATACGGAATGGGTGAAAAATCAATTATTGAAATTGCAGATGCGTTGAATAGCGGTATTTCTGTGAAGGATCTTTCATTTATTTCCGGAACCGTCTATAAGACAAAAGAGCTTTCGGGACTATATCAATATGAGCTTTTGCCTTCTTATGATGCAATGCGCGCAAATAAGGCGTTGTATGCAAAAAGCTTTAAGATTCAATATGACAATACGGACGCTTTTAACGGAAAGGTTTTGGTGGAGCCGTATCCAAACGGACTTTATGTGGTGCAGAATGTGCCGCAGGCTCCGCTGACGATGCAGGAAATGGATGATGTGTACGGGCTTCCCTATCAGAGAACCTATCACCCGTCCTATGAAGCGGCAGGAGGAGTGCCTGCGATATCAGAGATTCAGTTTTCCCTTATCAGCAATCGCGGCTGCTTTGGCGGTTGCAATTTTTGTGCGCTTACGTTTCATCAGGGGCGGACAATACAGGTGCGCAGTCATGCATCTATTGTAAATGAGGCAAAGCAGATTACACAGGACAAAGATTTTAAGGGATATATTCATGATGTGGGGGGGCCGACAGCGAATTTTCGGCAGCCGTCCTGCAAAAAACAGATGACTGTGGGCGTGTGCAAACATCGTCAGTGCCTTTGTCCCAAGCCCTGTCCTAATTTGGAGGTAGATCATGCGGACTATTTGTCGCTTTTAAGAAAGCTCAGGGCACTGCCAAATGTTAAAAAGGTGTTTGTGCGCTCCGGAATACGGTTTGACTATGTGATGTTAGACAAGAATGACACATTTTTCAGGGAACTTGTCGAGCACCATATCAGCGGACAGCTAAAGGTTGCACCTGAGCATATTTGTGATGCGGTTTTGTCAAAAATGGGCAAGCCTGAAAATGCTGTGTATGAAGCATTTACGGAAAAATACCGCAGGCTCAATCAAAAGCTTGGGAAAAAACAGTTTCTTGTGCCGTATCTGATGTCTTCGCATCCGGGCTCTACGTTAAAGGAGGCTGTGGAACTTGCAGAATATCTGCGGGATATCGGATATATGCCGGAGCAGGTACAGGATTTTTATCCGACGCCGTCTACAATGTCTACAGTCATGTACTACACAGGGATCAATCCGGTTGACATGAAGAAGGTGTATGTCTGCAAAAATCCCCATGAAAAGGCGATGCAGAGGGCATTGATACAGTATCGCAACCCCAAGAATTACGACCTTGTGCTGGAGGCGTTAAAAGCGGCGGGAAGAGAGGATTTAATCGGATTTGATAAAAAATGCTTAATCCGACCGCGAAAGCTTGCAAATGAAAAGAGCGTGAAGGCAACTCCGAAAAGAAAAGGAGATGCAAAAAAGCCGGTGAAAAAGAAAACGATACGCAATACGCATAAGAAGGTTCATAAGAAGTAAGGTAATGTTCTTATTGTAGTAATATGGTAAAAAATAGAAATTTTAAAATCTGATGTGTATATTGTCTGCCACAAAAAGCCAAAACTAAACATAGCAAAATAGAACAGGAACAATGGAAAGGAACAAGAACACATGAATATTATTATCATTACGGGTGCATCATCGGGAATGGGATTGGAATTTGCCCTGCAGCTTGACGAAATCTTTGACAGCATTGATGAAATATGGCTGATTGCGCGCAGAAAAAAGAAATTGCTGGAAGTGGCGCAGTATATGGAGCACACGACAAGAGTGCTTGACATGGATTTAACAAACAGTTCCCATATGCAGCGTTTCGAACGTCTTTTGCGGGAGGAAAAGCCTGTTATCCGAATGCTTGTAAATTGTGCAGGATATGGCATTATGGGAGATTTTTCGGAAGGCGATAAATCGGAGCTTTTGGGAATGGTTGATCTAAACTGCCGCGCACTTACGGAGATGACATATCTGTGTATTCCATACATGCGAAAAAACAGTCGAATTTTACAACTTGCCTCCAGTGCGGCATTTCTTCCGCAGCCCGATTTTGCAGTATATGCTGCATCAAAATCTTATGTTTACAGTTTTTCGAGGGCAATTGCAAGAGAACTTGCACCACGAAAGATTTATGTAACCGCAGTATGTCCCGGACCTGTGGATACGCCATTTTTCGACATCGCGGAAAAAAGCGGCAGCACGCTTGGCGTAAAGAAGCTTACGATTGCAAAAGCCGACAAGGTCGTCCGACAGGCGATTGCAGATTCTTTTCAGAAAAAAGAACATTCCGTATACAGCAGCATGATCAGAAGTTTTGAGCTGCTTGCGAAAGTCGTTCCGCACAGCGCGATCTTAAAAATTATGAGCTACATGAAGTAATGGGGGACTATGATGAACAGACAAAAGCGAAATAAGGGGGAATATGCCTACCCTGCATATGAAAAAAAACGTGTAATACTTCGCACAGTGATATACTTTGCAATCTCACTTGCCGTATTTCTTCTTGGCTATCTTTCAACTAAAACAAAAGAAAATCTGCTTACGATTGTCGCAGTGCTTGGGCTTCTGCCTTCCTGCAAAAGCCTTGTGTCCGTAATCATGTACCTGCGCATTCCCCGGTTTTCACGCGAAATTTATGAGGAAATTGCAAAGCATGCAGGAACGGTCAGAACAATATACAGTATGTACCTGACTTCATATAAATTGAATTTCCCGATAAGCTGCTTTGCAGTGCGGGGCGGCAATCTGATTGGCTATACAGAATTTGCTTCCTGCGATACCGATGCCTGTGAGAAACATATCAAGGATATGTTCAGCCAAAATGCCATAAAAGGAATTACGGTAAAAATCTTTAAAGAACAACGAAAGTTTATGGACAGGCTTTCACAGCTTGAGGCGCTTGATGAAGGTACGAAAGAGGACGAAATCCTTACGCTTCTATGCGACATTTCGCTTTAGCATCAAAATCGCTTTCATTCTGCCATATTCCGAAACAATATATTTATTATAGAAAGGAAGCACCAGATGATACTGCTAAAAGTTGCAAAAAATGATGCAGGGCAGCGTTTCGACAAGTACTTAAAACGCCAGCTAAAGACGGCGCAGAGCAGTTTTCTATACAAAATGCTCAGAAAAAAAAATATTGTGCTGAACGGAAAAAAGGCGACGGGAAGAGAACTGTTGTGCGAAAATGACGAGGTGAAGTTGTTTCTTTCCGATGAAACCTACAAAAAGTTCGGTGGTGTCAGTGTCGGTAAAGAACCGTCCGAAACGGCATTTGATACAAGCGCCTATCTGACCGCATACCATAAGCTGAAAGGCATTCAAACGATCTTTGAAAACGAGCATGTACTGATTTTAAATAAACCTGCCGGTATTCTTTCACAGAAGGCGGAGCCTGCGGATTTCAGCGCAAATGAATGGCTGATAGGGTATCTTTTAGAAACCGGTTCTCTGTCCTTAGAAACGCTCCTTACTTTTAAGCCTTCCGTATGCAACCGCTTAGACAGAAATACGTCAGGACTTTTGGTGTGCGGAAAAACGCTTTTCGGCAGCAGATATTTAAGCAGCATTATAAAAGATAAGTCGCTTCAAAAGTACTATTATACACTGACAGCAGGAACTGCCGAGCTTGATACCCGAATCAACGGATGGCTCTGCAAGAACGCGAAAACAAATAAGGTAACAATATACGAAAGGGAATCAGACATTCCAGAGCATCTAAAAGAGAGTGCCGGATATATTGATACATCGTTTAAATCTGTAAAGACAATAAGTACCCAAATCGGTGCCATTACCCTTTTGGAGGTACAGCTTTTTACAGGAAAAACACACCAAATCAGGGCACAGCTAAGTGCAATGGGATATCCGGTGATAGGGGACAGGAAGTACGGCAGCAGTAAGAGGAACAAAGAATTTTATGACACAGGTGTCAGAAATCAGCTGCTGCACGCATACAAACTGGTGTTTCCAAAAAACAGTGAAGAATGTTTCGCAGACCTCTCGGAAAGGACGCTGACCTGTGAATTGCCCACGCTCTTTGAACGACTGATGACAAACCGCCCAAACAGCAGAAACGAGGTACTTACATAACAATGGCTACATGGAATTCGAGAGGGCTGCGCGGCTCGCTGCTTGAGGAAATGATTAACATGACAAATGAAAAATATCGTGAAAGCGGTCTTGCACTCATACAAAAGGTGCCAACGCCGATTACCCCGATTACAATCGACAAAGAAACCCGCCACATCACGCTTGCATATTTTGACCAGAAAAGTACCGTCGATTACATAGGCGCAGTGCAGGGAATCCCTGTGTGTTTTGATGCGAAGGAGTGTGCGGCAGACACTTTTTCACTGCAAAACATACACCGGCATCAGGTCGATTTTATGCGGGACTTTGACAAGCAGGACGGCATTGCTTTTTTTCTGATTTACTACACGTCAAGAGATAAAATGTATTATATGGGGATTCGGGAACTAAACGTTTTTTGGGACAGAATGGAACAGGGCGGCAGAAAGAGCTTCCGCTTTGACGAGCTGAAGGAAACACATTTTTTTGAGACAAGAGGCGGTCAAATGGTGCCGTATCTTGATATGATACAACTGGAGCTGAAGGAAAGAGGTTGACACGATTGGTAAAAAAGTGTATACTTCGGTTATGTGTCACGCTAATTTGTTAGCATGATAATTCGCTAATACATTAACGCGTTAAAGTGATGCAAGAACAATTGGGAGGAACTTATGGATTTTAATGGAAGACGACTGGTACATACGCCCGAGGGTGTGCGCGATATTTATGGAAAGGAATATGCCGATAAGCAAACGGTTCAGAGGCTTTTTGGTGAAAAAATCCACAGCTTTGGCTATCAGGATATACAGACGCCGACGTTTGAGTTTTTCGACGTATTTAGCCGCGAAATCGGTACGACGCCCTCAAAGGAATTATATAAATTTTTTGACAAAGAGGGAAACACGCTGGTGCTAAGACCTGACTTTACGCCCTCAATCGCACGATGTGCAGCGAAATATTTTATGGACGAAACGATTCCCCTGCGGTTTTGTTATGCAGGGAATAATTTTATCAACACAAACAGCCTGCAGGGGAAACTAAAGGAAACGACACAAATGGGCGCAGAGCTGATTGGTGACGCATCACCCGGGGCCGATGCCGAGATGATTGCAATGCTGGTGGAAGCGCTTTTCAATGCGGGGCTAAAAGAGTTTCAGGTATCTGTGGGACAGATTGACTTTTTTAAGGGCTTGTGCGAGCAGGCAAATCTTGATGCGGAAACAGAACTGGAGCTTCGCGGTTTTATTTCAAACAGAAATGATTTCGGAGCGCAAGAGCTTTTGGAGCGCAAAAACATTCCTTCTCAGGTGTGTGAGGCGCTCTTAAGCGTGAGCAGTCTTTTCGGCTCTTATGATATTTTGGATAAAGCGCTTGCGTGTGCCGGAAATCCGCGCTCAACGAAGGCGATAGAGCGCCTGAAGGAGGTTTATGAGCTGTTAAAAGTGTATGGCGTGGAAAAGTATATCTCCTTTGACCTTGCAATGGTAAGCAAATATCATTATTATACAGGCGTTATTTTCAATGCCTATACCTATCAGGCAGGAAGCGCTATTGCAAAGGGCGGAAGGTATGACAGGCTTCTTGAAAAGTTTGGAAAGCCTGCGCCGGCAACAGGCTTTGTTGTGATTATTGATGACCTTGTGACAGCGCTGACAAGGCAGAAGCGATGTCCTGTCTTGGAAAACAAAAACCTGCTGTTGGTATATGAGGGTGATGTGAAAGAGGCGATTAGTACAGCAAACGAATATCGCGCGAAGGGATACGCGGCTGTGCTGATGAAGCTTGAAAAAGAAAGACAGTGTTATACAACATTTGCTGAGGAAAACAATTTCTCACAAGTTATTTTTTTAGGGAAAGAATGATATTAAGAAAGGCATGAACAAAAAATGAACAGTACAACGAACGATGTGAGATATCTTACTTTTGCGCTCGGAAAGGGGCGGCTTGCCAATAAAACGCTGGAGCTGCTTGAAAAAATCGGCATTACTTGCGAGGAAATGAAAGATAAGGACTCCCGAAAGCTGATTTTTGTCAATGAAGAGCTGAAGCTTCGGTTTTTCCTGTCAAAGGCTTCTGACGTTCCTACATATGTGGAATACGGCGCTGCCGATATCGGCGTTGTGGGCAGCGATACGATTATGGAAGAGAACCGCAAGGTTTATGAGGTACTTGATTTGGGATTTGGGAAGTGCCGCATGTGCGTGTGCGGGCCTGCTTCGGCAAAGGAGCTGCTGCAGCACCATGAAATGATACGGGTTGCGAGCAAGTATCCTAAGATTGCGAAAGATTATTTTTATAATCAGAAGCATCAAACGGTGGATATTATTAAGCTTAACGGCTCCGTGGAGCTTGGGCCGATTGTCGATTTGAGTGACGTGATTGTGGATATCGTGGAAACGGGGTCTACATTAAAGGAGAACGGGCTTGAGGTTTTGGAGGTCATTTGTCCGCTCTCTGCGCGCATGATTGTCAATCAGGTGAGCCTGAAAATGGAAGCGGACAGAATCAGGAAGCTATTGCAGGCGCTCAAGAAAGTAGTATAAAGAGGGAAAAACGATGAGAATTGTAAATTTAACAAACGAAACAAAGAAAAATCTTTTGGAAAATCTATTAAAAAGAAGTACAAACGACTACGGTGATTATGAAAAAACGGTTGCGGATATTATTGAAAATGTAAAGGCAAGAAAAGAGGATGCCATTTTTGAGTATGCACTAAAGTTTGACAAGTGTATAACAACAAAAGAAACCTTTCAGGTTACAAGAGCGGAGATTGAGGAAGCGTACACACAGCTTGACGAGCATTTTATCCGCGTAATGAAAGATTCGGCGGCAAATATCCGCGCTTACCATGAAAAACAGAAACGAAACAGCTGGTTCGATGCAAAAGAGGACGGAACCATTCTCGGGCAGAAAATTACGCCGATGCAGAAGGTCGGCGTGTATGTGCCGGGCGGGAAAGCTGCTTATCCGTCAACAACGCTGATGAATGTTATTCCCGCAAAGGTGGCAGGCGTGCCGAATATTATCATGACAACGCCGGCAGGCGCTGACGGAAAAGTGTATCCTGCGACGCTTGTCGCCGCGGATATCGCAGGGGTTGATACAATCTTTAAAACGGGCGGAGCGCAGGCGATTGCGGCGCTTGCTTACGGAACGGAACTGATTCCGAAGGTTGATAAGATTGTCGGTCCCGGAAACATTTTTGTTGCGCTTGCAAAGAGAGCGGTTTACGGTCATGTCAGCATTGACTCGATTGCAGGCCCTTCCGAGATTCTTGTGCTTGCGGACGAGAGCGCAACGCCGCGGTATGTTGCGGCAGATTTGCTTTCACAGGCGGAGCACGACGAACTTGCGTCGGCAATTTTAATCACGACAAGCGCAGAGCTTGCACAGAAGGTTTCCGATGAGGTTGACAAGTTTGTCGCAGTGCTGGAGCGGAAGGCGATTATACAGGAATCGCTTGACAATTACGGCTATATTCTTGTAGCTGAAAATATGGAAATGGCGATTGACGCCGCAAATGAGATTGCATCGGAGCATCTTGAGATACTGACCAAAAATCCGTTCGATACGATGACGCGCATTCGCAACGCAGGGGCAATTTTCCTCGGAGAATACTCGTCAGAACCTCTGGGAGATTATTATGCAGGGCCAAACCATGTGCTTCCGACAAACGGTACGGCAAAGTTTTTCTCACCGCTCAATGTTGATGATTATGTGAAAAAATCGAGTATTATTTCTTATTCAAGAGAGGCTTTGGAAAAAGTACATCAGGATATTGAGCTGTTTGCGACAAAAGAGGGACTTACGGCACACGCAAACTCCATTCGTGTACGGTTTGAAGAAAAATAACGATATGTGTAAGAAAGGGCGAAGTTTCGTATGAGCAGAAATGCAGAAATCAAAAGAACAACAAAGGAAACGGACATCTCCATAAAAATAGCGCTTGACGGAGAGGGAAAATCTGAAATTGACACAGGTATCGGCTTTTTTAACCATATGCTTGAAGGGTTTGCAAAACATGGCTTTTTTGACCTTGACGTGAAGATTCAGGGCGATTTGGAGGTTGACGGGCACCATACGGTAGAAGATGCAGGGATTGTGCTTGGGAATGCGATTAAAAATGCAGCAGGGGATAAGAAGGGGATAAAACGTTATGGTTACTTCATCCTTCCGATGGACGATGCACTGGCACTGTGCGCCGTTGATTTGTGCGGAAGACCATACTTAAAGTTTGACTGCGATTTTCCAAATGAAATGATAGGGGATTTTGATACGTCTCTTGTAAGGGAGTTTTTCTATGCTGTTTCTTACAGTGCGGCAATGAACATTCATATCAAAATGCTCAGTGGTGAAAACAGCCACCATATGGCAGAGGCGATTTTTAAAGCATTTGCAAAAGCGCTTGATATGGCAACTGCTTACGACGAACGAATCAGCGATGTGCTTTCCACAAAGGGAAGCTTATAAATACCTGCATTTGAGACTTTAGAGATCGCCAAAGACAGTAAATTGTGTGAAGAAAATCCCCATCTCGCTTTTGGCGGAATATCTAGCTAAAGTAGTAAGACTATAAAGATAAAAAGAAAGATTTTTCTAGCTGTGGTTATTTTCGTTTTGTTGTTTCAAGCGGTTTCGGCGGCTGCTAAGGAGGGCATACGCGAAGCTATGAGTATAAATTTAGTCTTTGCAATGAATTGTTATATGCCGACAGAAATATGTTAACCATGTATTGGTATCCTGAATTTCTATAATCAGTATGTAAGTGAGCAAGAAAAATTTTACAAAAGGAATTGCAAAAAAGTTTATAAGGGTTAAGAAATATGAAACAGAGACATTAAGACGAGAGCTGTTTTCATCCTATTGGAATATTGCAAAAGAATATTTTAAGGAACTAACTGTCAGTATAGGGAAAAAAGAAAACTTACAGATTTATTATGGTGAACATATGGGTGAACTGGCAGCATTATAATAAACATAATTCTTTTGATGACTGGCAGGTTATTCTAAGCACCTGAATTGAAAAATGTAGGACGTTAAAGTTTGAAAAACACATAGAGGGAGCAATCTTTGAATAGGAAAAAGTATATATTAGCAGGATGTTTTTTTATAATCGGTATCGTTATCGTTTTAACCGTGGTCAAAAAAATAAACATTTTTCAGCCTAAAGAGGTAGTATTGCCAGCAATTTCTAGGGATATTGCAAATGGGATGGTAAAAGAAAATGAATGTTATATTGTCAGGATCACGGATTCCTATGAGGAGGAATTTAAATTTTCCAGATGGTACTATATGGACGGAACAGAAAAAAAATCAATATTTTTAATAGGGCATGGTCCGGATGAGGAATTATCATATATATTTATGGAACCAGAGCGCAACAGTTTTTTGGTTAAAGGATATGTTCATGAAGAAATGACAAGCTATCGTAAGCAAATGGTATTTTGCGTAGAAGATTGGTATTTGATAGCGCCAATAAAGCGTTATTATGGGCAAGAGGATTACCGGCAGGAGCAGCGTTTTTTTTACCCGAGAAATTATTTAGATACATATGACGTGGAGCAAGGCGATTATTATCCGACGAATACGTACGATTTGACTTGTGACTGGACATGTGGCTATTACTTAAAACAGGACGGATTTTATAAAATTCGCTCCAGGTGGAATGGAAGCGAACTGGAATGGTTTTTGGTATATAATGATAAGGAATCTGCAAAAGACAGCACCGGCAGGATGCGTTATTTTGAGGATGGTCATATAGAAAAGAAAATATATATTGAAGGTAATTCTCCGGAGTATCTTTTGGGTGCGGATGTTTTGAATAACGAATATGATGACCTGAATTGCAGAGATTTTTTTATGGTCAAAGGCGATTTAAAGGAAAATGGAGATGGTATTGAGCGGTTGGAGATCTATAAATGGTGGATACATTTACCTTTTTACTCTAGAAATGAGCTGGGATATTGGACTAACAAGAGATACGGATTCAACCGATCCGATATAGAAACCGGTATATATAAGGATTATCGATGAGAGACTGATGAAAAACTGCTCATTCCATATTATGCAGGAAGGAAGCCGGTCATGGGAAAAACTTATTTTAGCTTGTCAGATAATCTCAATTTTAGTGGGAAAGCAATAAAAATTAAGGCAAATTCCACAGATCCATCAACAAAAGAAGAAAAAAAGGAAGGGCATATTTTAACACTGATTCTCAAAGCCAAATATATCAGTCGATATTGGCATCTCAACCACAATTATGTTTCGCTAAAAACGATAGTATCATTCAGGCAGAAACAGACATTCGATTTCTGAATAGTTTTGCGCAAGTTGGCAGGATATCGATTGAAATGACAGAAAATGATGGTTTTTTGGTCAAAACAAAAACGAAGGGAAACTGATATGAAGGATATAAAAATTGAGTGGTGCATGAATTTTATAAAAAAATTATTTGAAAAGAAAAAGTGTAAAGGAATTAAAACCAAATAATTCAATAAGAGCTGCAAGTGCTGAAAAGCAGCTTAATAATTCAATGGACATGAGTGGAAGAGAGTAGAAGAATGGAAAGAGAGGATTGTTTTTATGGCAGCAATAAGTAAGGAAACAGCATGGAATTACGCATTAGGAATGATTGAGGTTGACGGACTTACTCCTTCTGAAGAAATGTTGGAAATGATCGAAATGGAAAAAAGAGGGGAAATAACTGATGATGAAATAATTGAAAGACTGGATAAAAAATATAAAATTAAGAGGTGATTTATGTGAAAGTAAGCGTAGATCCGTATATTGATAGAAAAAGTGGAATATTAAAAAATAAAGCTGGTATAAAAGATAAAGAAGAATTAGATAAATTAGAAGCGGATTATACATCTATATCCCTAAAACAATTAACATTAAATCCAGTTAAAGGTAATTTTAATTTTGATCATTTATGTAAAATACATTCATGTATTTTTGAAAAAATTTATGAGTGGGCAGGCTCGCCTAGAATAATTGATATAGAAAAAGAAGAAGATGTACTTGGCGGATTGTCAATTCAATATTCCGAACATGGGCACATAAAAGAAGATGCTGAAAAAGTCATTCAAAAAATGCACTCTATTGAATGGGACAAACTAAATCTTGATGAAAGGGTGGTTGAATTTTCTACTTGCCTGTCAGACCTATGGAAAGTACACCCATTTCGTGAAGGAAATACAAGGACTGCCGTTACATTCTGTTGTGACTTTGCTGAAAGCAAAGGATTTGGTTTAGATAGGAATTTATTTAAGGACAATGGAAAATTCATGAGAAATGCTTTAGTGGCATCGGCTGCAAAATTTTCGGATATCGGTGATTATTCTAAACCAGAGTATCTTCATCGTATTGTAAAAGACGGAATGGAAAAATGGGAAACAGAGAAACGGAAAGAAAAATCAGGTATGAACAATGAGAAGCACGAAACCATGAGTATGAGCAGTTGGAGAAATGCAGTGGAAAAAACAAATAATTCGGTAAGAATTGCAAGCGCTGAGAAGCAACTTGATAATTCAATGGATATTGGCGAAAGAGAGTAGAAGAATGGGAAAAAATATAAGAAAATCAGGAGATTTTACGGGGGGGGGTATATTAACTGCCCAGCTACAATATGGGAGTTCATTGTGGCGCTAAATAAAGTAACTACCGGTGCAGTTGACATGGGGGCAGCACAGGTGGAAGAAAAAGAATGGATTGTCGTATCCGGTATGCAGGTTGAAGGTTTTAAATACCAGTTTATAGAGACAACATTGCATGATATTGACAATTTAATTCTTGAGGGAGTTGATCCTGCCAACATTACATGGATTGTATTTGTGCATGATTATGTATATGACCCTAAAGAATATGACAGAGAGCGCTTTTCTAAAACTGCCGAGAACTTAGGTATAAAAATAGAACTTGTTGAAGATAGAATAGGATTTATTCATTATATTAACACGAAAGACCAAAATAGTTGTGGAACGCTTAGGGAAAAAACAAAAATCAAATATTTATCAGTGTTTGCCCATGCGCAAACACCTAAATTTACAGTGGGAAATGAAACGCAATTATCTTTCGCATATTGTCTAAATGACGATGATAAAAATATATATAATAAAGAATTGGAAGATATAATCAATTTTCGTACACCGGAGATTGAAGAATTGGATGAAAAAGCTTTTTGCAGTGATGTTGTAACCAGATTTTTTACATGCAATACAGGAACCGCAGATAAAAAGGGAGAGCGCTTTGCGCAAAAATGGGTTAATAAAGTAGGTGGGGTGGCTTTTGCTTTTCAAAATGCACGATCCAATTATATTTTTATGAACTCAACAATGGATGAGATAAATTTGGCAATTAATTTTCCGGGTGATCCTTTAGATAAGGCTGTTTCAGATCTAACTAATGGAGCGAAAGAATATTGTCATGATAAACTAACTGGGATTTCTACAGAACTGTATACATCAGTGATTGGAGAAAATAATCGAGAATTTGCGAAATTTATAGCAGAGATTATTATTCCATATCCGGTCTCAGAGGAATGGAAAATTAAACAGGAAAGAAAAAAGGACAGAGATAGAGAGGATGAACACGGAATTCGGTATGGTTATTCAGATAAGGGTTGTCTGCAATACCCGATGCTAAATAACCTTGGTGATGACTGGCTGATTATTTTAGGAACCTGGCCTGAAAAAAGAGGGTTTCTGAAGTACGAAAGAACATATGACGAATGAGGGAGAACATTTTGAACAGGAAAAAATATATGTTAGCGGGATGTTTTTTAATAATCGTTATAGGATTATTCTTGGCAAAAAAAGCAAACATTTTTCAGCCTAAAGAGGTAGTATTGCCAGCAATTTCCAGGGATATTGCAAATGGGATGGTAAAAGAAAATGAATGTTATATTGTCAGGATCACGGATTCCTATGAGGAGGAATTTAAATTTTCCAAATGGTACTATATGGACGGAACAGAAAAAAAATCAATATTTTTAATAGGGCATGGCCCGGATGAGGAATTATCATATATATTCATGAAACCAGAGCGCAACAGTTTTTTGGTTAAAGGATATGTTCATGAAGAAATGACAAGCTATCGTAAGCAAATGGTATTTTACGTAGAAGACTGGTATTTGATAGCGCCAATAAAACGTTATTATGGACAAGAGGATTACCGGCAGGAGCAGCGTTTTTTTTACCCGAGAAATTATTTAGATACGTATGACGTGGAACAGGGCGATTACTATCCGACGGAAACTTACGATTTGACTTGTGACTGGACATGTGGATATTACTTAAAACAAGAGGGATTTTATAAAATTCGCTCCAGGTGGAATGGCAGCGAACTGGAGTGGTTTTTGGTATATGATGATATGGAATCCGCAAAAGACAACAGTGGCAGGATGCGTTATTTTGAGGATGGTCATATAGAAAAGAAAATATATATCGAAGGTAATTCTCCTGAGTATCTTTTGGGAGCGGATGTTTTGAATAGAGGATATGATGACCTGAATTGCAGAGATTTTTTTATGGTGAAAGGCGATCTAAAGGACAATGGAGATGATATTGAGAGATTGGAGATCTATAAATGGTGGATACATTTACCTTTCCACTATAAAAATGAACTGGGATATTGGACTAACGACAGAAATGGATTTAGCCGGTCCGATATAGAAGCCGGTATATATAATAGTTACCGATGAGATGTTGATAAAAATTGCTCATTCCATATTATGCGCAGAAGGGAGAAAAAATGAGAGCGGATAAAATAATTGTTGAGCCATTTTAAGAACTGGCAGTGGTCAGCTATAAAGGTATTAAACAGGTAAATGATCATGGGGAAGTAAACATAGAAGGAATTATTCCATTTAACATGTTGGAGAGATATCTTAATATTGCTAAAAAGGTAAAAATAATAGCTCGAGTAGTCTCGGAAACTAATGTATAAAAGGTGGCACTTTTATACAAAAACAGGAATTAAGATATTAAATGGGTTTTGCGCCTGAAATTGCACTGAATAAATGACACAAGGGCGCACTTATCCAAGCCATCAAAAATGATGACTTTTGAAAGATTCAGATGAGCATCAGATTTTATGCAGTTTTCAGTTTCTGAACTATCAGCCTGGCATCAAGATGAATGTTGATGCCAGCAATCACACGTTCTGAACCCGTGTGGTTATTATAAGTCTTTTTATATTCATCAGTGCCACGGGCAACCGGTGGGTAAAGGCGGATATCCCAATCAGGTTTAGTATATAAACAGCGCCCGTATGGGGAGGAAGAGCAGGGGACTTCGCAGGTACACTTTTCTTCCTTTCCAGTGGCGGCTGGACAGTGCCATTTCACGTCATGGCGTGAAGGGCTGTAGCCCCAGTAAGTCATGCGGAAACCTGTGGCAGGTTGAGGGCAGACCTTCCGGTTGAAGAATAAAAAGGAAGCATGAAATCCCTGGCAGGGTCAAGATTCAAATCAGAAAGTTTAGCAATGGAATAGGAATAAGAACCAGTTTTTTTACGCTGTGAATCATTCAGATGAGAAACAGCGTCAGAAATAAACTGCTGATATTCAGCATGCGTCTGCCAGTGTTTAAGTATAAGCGGCACCTCCGAAAAAGGTTTTCTTTTACGAAAGGCGTAGCCCCGATTTTGGGGCGCTTGTCAATACAATTTTGGAAATTCATATAAAAAATATGCAAAAAACATGAGGTGAGCAAGAAAAAAACAATAAAAAAGAGCGGAACTATGGACTTTATTGAGTTTCCGAGACCGCTCATCAAGGGAAATGAGGTATTTATGAGAAAATTAGCGTTAAGCGATGAGATACTTTTATCCGTTCAGCAGCCCGCCCGCTACATCGGCGGAGAGGTAAACATGGTGGTCAAAAATCCGTCCGAGGTGGACATCCGTTTTGCGATGTGTTTCCCTGATGTATACGAAATCGGTATGTCACACCTTGGCATACAGATTTTATATAACATGCTCAACTGCTATGAAGATACATGGTGTGAGCGTGTGTATTCGCCTTGGCCGGATTTGGACAGCGTCATGCGCGAGAGGGATATTGCGCTGTTTGCCCTAGAGTCGCAAGAGCCGATAAAGACGTTTGACTTTTTGGGCATTACCATACAGTATGAAATGTGCTACACAAATATCCTGCAAATCCTTGATTTGTCAAAAATACCGTTTTATGCGTGTGACAGGGACTGGGATTGCCCCATTGTCATTGGCGGCGGACCATGTGCTTATAATCCGGAGCCGATTGCGGACTTTTTTGACATCTTTTATATCGGAGAGGGCGAGACGCAGTACAGACCGCTGCTTGATTTATATAAAGCATGCAAAAAAGAGGGCTGTTCCCGAAAGGAATTTCTGCTAAGGGCGGCGCAGCTTCCTGGTCTGTATGTACCTCAGTTTTACGAGGTGGCATACAAGGAAGATGGCACAATCGCGTCGTTTACCCCGACAGTCAATGGCGTTCCAAAAACGATTACCAAAGAGATTGTTAAGGATATAACAAATACAACGTATCCCGAAAAGCCGGTTGTGCCGTTTATCAAGTGCACGCAGGACAGGGTGGTGCTCGAAATCCAGCGCGGCTGTATCAGGGGGTGCCGTTTTTGTCAGGCAGGACAGCTTTACCGTCCCGTGAGGGAGCGCGATGTGGATATGCTCAAGGAATATGCCGTAAAAATGCTTGCCAACACGGGATATGAGGAAATCTCGCTCAGTTCCTTAAGCTCCAGCGACTATTCGCAGCTTGAGGAGCTTGTCACGTTTCTGCTTTCGCACTGTGGGGAAAAGAACGTGAACATTTCACTGCCTTCGCTGCGCATTGACGCGTTTTCGCTTGACGTGATGGAGAAGGTGCAGGACGTGAAAAAGAGCAGTCTGACCTTTGCGCCGGAAGCGGGTAGTCAACGGCTTCGAAATGTGATTAACAAAGGTTTGACCGAAGAAGTCATCTTAAAAGGCGCAGCGCTTGCGTTTGAGGGCGGCTGGAACAGGGTAAAGCTTTATTTCATGCTCGGACTTCCAACGGAAACGGACGAAGATATACGAGGGATTGCAGAGCTTTCCGATAAGATTGCGATGACATATTATGACACGGTGCCAAAGGATAAGCGAAACGGAAGGGTACAGATTGTGGCAAGCACCTCCTTTTTTGTGCCAAAGCCCTTTACGCCGTTCCAGTGGGCGCCGCAGTGTACGAAGGAGCAGTTTTTGGAGAAGGCATACGCCACAAAGCGCGCCATTATGGAACAGCTCAACAAAAAAAGCATTAAATACAACTGGCATGAAGCCGAGGCGAGCGTTATGGAGGGTATTCTTGCACGTGGCGACAGAAAGCTTTGCGAGCCGATTTTAAAAGCATACCAAAAGGGGTGTATCTTTGACGCATGGGGCGAATATTACAAGCATGATGTTTGGATGGAGACCTTTTTGGAATGCGGCATTGATACGGCGTTTTACACGACGAGGGAGCGCGGGCTAGACGAATTTTTCCCGTGGGATTTTATCGACTGTGGTGTGACAAAAGAATTTTTAAAGCGCGAGTGGTGCAATGCCCTTAAGGAAAGTGTGACAAAGAATTGTAAGGAACAGTGTAATGCCTGCGGAGCAGCACGGTTTGCGTGTGGAATCTGCATCATGCCGCGCACAACCGTCGGATCATAATTTCTGTTATACTTACAGGAACAAGGCAGATAGGAGTTTGTATCAATTATGAAGCTAAGAGTAAAATTTTCAAAACATGGCGTGCTTCGCTTTATTGGGCATCTTGATGTGATGCGGTATTTTCAGAAAGCGATCCGGCGTGCAGGCATTGATATTACGTATTCATCGGGCTTTAGCCCGCATCAGATTATGTCCTTTGCAGCCCCGCTTGGGCTTGGGCTTGAGAGTAATGGCGAATATATGGATATTGAGGTCAATTCCCTTACTAGCTCTAAGAACTTTATTAATGCATTAAATGCACAAATGGTAGAAGGAATTGAGATTTTGGAGGCAAAGCTGCTTCCGGAACATGCAGGAAATGCAATGGCGAGCGTCGCAGCGGCGCGCTATACCATTGCATTTCGGGAAACATATAGGCCGACGTTTTTGATCAAATTGGTCATCGATGACTTTTTGGGTCAATCCAAAATTATTGTTACGAAACAGACAAAAAAGAGTGAAACAACCTTTGACATGAAGCCGTTTTTGTTTGCGTGTTCTTTTGACGAGGATAAACATGTATTAAATCTTGTTGTGGATGCAAGCAGCTCCGGCAATCTGAAACCTTCCCTTGTGATGAAAGCAATATATGAAAAAAATAATGCGGATTTTGACGAGTATGCACTTCTGATTACAAGAGAGGAAACTTACATGAATGCAGGTACACAGGAAGAAATGAAACTTGAGCCGCTTGGATTTGTTGGGAGTGACTACTGATGGGCGATATGCGTTATGTCTTGACAAAATACAAAAAGGGCGTGTTGTCATTTACATTAGATTCCAAGACAAATAAAATGGAAACTGTAAATTTTACACGTTATAGCGAAATTTCCGATAATGCAAAAATCGGGGATATCTTTGTTGCAAAAGTGGTAAATGTCGCAAAACAAATTCATGCGGCATTTATTGATTATGCGCCTGATAAAAAGGGATATCTGCCGATTCATTCCAATTATATTCCGGTTATCACAAACCGCAAATATGATGGCAGAATTTTAGCAGGGGACGAGATTTTAGTGCAGCTTGAAAAAGAGGCTGTGCGCACAAAAGAGCCTGTATTTACGATGAACTTGTCACTTGCCGGAAAATATAGTGTCGTTTCGTATGCAAATACTTATAAGGGCGTATCCCAAAAATGCACGAAAGTGGAAAAAGAACAGCTTCGCGCTGCCATTCCTCAGGATATTGCATATGGTGTTGTGATTCGTACCAATGCCGCATCGCTTTTGGATACAGCCGATATTGAAGGACAGGAAAGGCAAAGAGGATTGCAGCCTGTTACCGATGAAATCATGGAACTAAATCAAAAAATGTCCACACTGCTTCAGGAAGGGATTCACAGAACCTGCTATAGCCGCATATGGAGCGTTGCGCCGTCTTACCTGACAAACATGCGTGATGACGGAATCAGCTATCAACAGATTATTACGGATAGCAGGGAAATTTATGATGAATTGAAGGATTTTGTATCGCTATATATGCCAGAGCAGCTTACGCGTATTTCGTTGTATCAGGACGATGACTATCCGCTGCTGAAGCTATATCGCATAGAAACGCAGATTGCCGAACTGCTTTCTCAACAAGTATGGTTGAAGTCGGGCGCTTATCTTGTGATTGAAAAGACGGAGGCGATGTATGTCATCGACGTAAATTCCGGAAAAAACATCACCAAAAAGGACAATGCCGCGTACATTTATCAAATTAATATGGAAGCGGCGGGCGAAATTATGCGGCAGATACGCCTTAGAAATCTCTCCGGTATGATATTAATTGATTTTATCAATATGGAAGATGACAAAAAGGAGCTTGCGCTTTTGCAGGAGCTGCGGGCACTTGCAAAAAAAGACCGCATATTGACCAGCATAGTCGATATCACCGCACTTGGACTTGTAGAGATAACCCGCAAAAAAACGACAAAAGCTTTGGAGGAGCAAATTGAGGAGCAGGAATCAAAAGATTACAGGGAGTGAGTCGTTGTACTTTGAATTGTATTCGGAAGAAATTTTGTGTATATCAAAGCATATAATTATGATGAGGAAGAATGATGAAATTTTATCAAAATTGATTAAAAAATTTTGGTAACTAAAAATAATGAATCAATCTATTTTGGGTTTTATTCTGTCTGAATCAATGGTAAAATGTAAGTTAAAGGCTGAACACAGTCTATAAGTCAAAAATATCTGTCAGTGCACAGGGTATGGGAGGCTTCGCATGAAGAACAAACCGACACGTTTTTTAATCATAAATCTTATTCTGGCGATTGCAGTGTGCATCGGTGTTTTTTCTCTGCAAACGATTCATATGAATAAAAAAAGTGCCGAAACGATGAACAAAATCGGCGAGACGTATATGTCGGGAATGAGCGATCAGATTACACAGCACTTCGGTACGATTATGGAATTGAAATTAGCTCAGGTAGAGGCATTTGCCCAAGATGTGCTAGAGAGCACGGAGGGCGATTTTGCAATTCGGGAGATGCTGGTTAACCATGCCCAAAACAGGGCGTTTGACAGTATCGCCTATTATATGGAGGACGGTTCCTTTGACATGATATACGGCAATCAGATTGTATTATCAGATTCTTATTTTGTGATTTTTCTGGAGTCCATAGAAGAAGGAAATAAAAAAATTGCATTAGGTGCCGATGATGCAGGAAATAAAATTGTTTTGCTCGGCGTTCCGATTTCTTACAGGACAGCAGGCGGGACGCAGATTGTTGCACTGGTAGCCGGACTTTCCATTGATTATATTGATAATTTTTTCTCAGCGGGATTAGATGAAACAATGTTTTATAATGTCATTCGCCGAAATGGCGAAATTGTCATTCAGAACGATGGAGACCAAAACGAATATAGGGATTACTACGAAAAAATCCAAAGGCATTGGGAAGAAGGCGCGGATGAATCGAAAGAGGAACTGGACAAATACCTTGCGGAACTCAAAACCGCGATGTCACAAAAGGCAGATTATACAAACAAACTTGTCCTGAAAAACGGACGGCGCCGGTTATATTGCAAAAGTCTGCCATATTCGGAATGGTATCTGATTTTGTCCATGCCATACAGTATGCTCGACGAGTCGGTTGAAGCCTTTGGAGATGAGTGGACACGCACAGCGCTATTTAATGGCATTATTATCACAATCGTACTTTTGATTGTATTTTCAATCTATTATTACATGATGCGCGAGCAGATGAAAAGCGTAAATGAGGCAAGGCATGTGGCAGAGCGCGCAAACAAGGCAAAAAGTGAATTTCTCTCCAATATGAGCCATGATATCCGCACACCGATGAACGGCATTTTGGGAATGACAGATATTGCAATCGCAAATATCGGAAATGATAAGAAAGTTAAAGAATGCCTGTCCAAGATTTCTGTATCAGGCAAGCACCTGCTCGGATTGGTGAACGATGTTTTGGATATGTCCAAGATTGAAAGCGGAAAAATGGTACTGACAATGGAACAAATCGCACTGCCGGAGCTGATGGAAAGTGTGATGAGTATTGTAGTTCCTTCTGCGCGCGCGAAAAATCAGCGCATTGACCTGAATATCTATGATATTTTGACGGAAAATGTGTGGGGGGACAGTGTCCGTTTATGTCAGGTTATGATTAATCTTGTGGGAAATGCAATTAAGTTTACGCCGGAAAACGGAAAGATTCGGTTAAAACTGCATCAGGAGGCATCACAAAAGGGAAATGGTTATGTGCGGGTTCACATTCAGGTCATTGATAATGGGATTGGCATGAGTCCTGAATTTCAGAAGAATATCTTTGCAGCTTTTATGCGTGAAGACAATGCCCGCATTCAAAAAGCACATGGTGCCGGTCTTGGCTTAAGTATCACAAAATACATTATTGACTCAATGGGCGGTTTGATTTCGGTGGAAAGTGAACAGGGAAAAGGCAGCGAATTTCATGTAATTCTTGATATGGAAATGGTGTCTGATCTTGAAAATGAAACAGAACTTCCGGCATGGAGAACGCTTGTGATTGATGATGATGAAGTGTTTTGCGACTGCACGCTTGCTACTTTAAAAACGATGGGAATCGAGGCCCAACCGGCGCTGAATGGAAAAATAGCGTTACAGATGCTTGCGGAGCAGCACCAAAAAGAGCAAGACTATGAAATCATTATTACAGACTGGAGATTGCCGGAAATGGACGGCATCGCATTAACGCAGGAAATCCGGAAAATATATGGCAGTGCGCCGCATATTTTTATGATTTCCGCAGCTGACAACAGTGAGCTGGAGGAAAAAGCAAGGCAGGCAGGGGTTGACGCGTTTATTATCAAGCCGTTATTCAAATCGACATTGTATTATAATTTACATAAAATCACCGAAGACGGGAACCCTGCGGCGGGAAACGAAAAAAACAGGATTGAACCATTTCATGGGGAACGCGTTCTTGTGGCAGAGGACAACGATTTGAACTGGGAGATTGCGAATGTCCTGCTTTCCGAATTAGATTTGCAGCCGGAACATGCCGAGGACGGAAAAATTTGTGTTGATAAATTCTCACAGTCGCCCGCAGGATATTATCAGGCGGTTTTAATGGATCTTCGAATGCCTGTTATGACAGGATTTGAGGCAGCCTGTGCAATCCGTTCTTTGGAGCATGCGAACGCAAAAAGCATTCCGATTATTGCCATGAGCGCGGACGCATTTGATGATGATGTGCAAAAATGCATGGATTGTGGCATGAATGCCCATACGTCAAAACCGATTAATATCGACAAAGTGGCACAACTGCTTAGAAAATATATGTGAATTTTGCAAAGGACAGGCACAAAAACTATTGACAATTCCTAACAGCAATGCTATTATTTATGAGTATGCCGCATAACCAGGTTGAAGTGTATTAGAGATAATACCACCAAAGTTAGCGAGTAATTATTTAGGAGGTGCAATATGTACGCAATTATTGCAACAGGTGGAAAGCAGTACAAGGTTTCTGAAGGAGATGTCATCAAGGTAGAAAAGCTTGATGCAGAGGTAGGAAACACTGTAACGTTTGACGAAGTGATTGCTGTTAGCAATGATTCTCTTAAAGTAGGTGAAGACGTAAAGAACGCGTCTGTTTCCGCTACTGTTATGGAGCAGGGCAGAGGCAAGAAGATTATCGTCTACAAGTATAAGAGAAAGACAGGCTATCACAAGAAGAACGGTCATAGACAAGCATACACTCAGGTTAAGATTGATAAAATCAACGCTTAATAAGATGTTGTTTCGTTAGATAATATGACTACGATCACAATTTTTAAATCAAAAGGCAGTTATACAGGGTTTACGTGTTCCGGTCATGCAGGGTTTGCCCCGTCAGGGAATGATATTGTATGTGCATCGATTTCCGTTTTGGTAATCAACACGCTTAATGCGATTGAGAAGCTTGCCAACGAAAAAACAGATGTCACAGCAAAGGACGGTGTGATTGAATGTCGTTTTCTAAATGAAATCAATGATAAGACAAAACTTCTGATGGACACGATGCTGCTTGGTTTAAAAGACATTGAAAAGAACTATGGAAAGCAGAAAAAAAATGGCTTTTTCAAAAAAGAGAAAAGTTATTTCAGGCTTATAATCGAGGAGGTGTAATACCATGATGAATTTGGATCTTCAGTTTTTTGCTCATAAAAAGGGAGTTGGTTCTACAAAGAATGGTAGAGATTCCGAGTCTAAGAGATTAGGTGCAAAGAGAGCAGATGGTCAGTTTGTTAAGGCTGGAAATATTTTATACAGACAGCGTGGAACAAAAATCCATCCGGGCGTAAATGTTGGAAGAGGCGGCGACGATACATTGTTTGCATTAGTAGATGGTGTGCTCAGATTTGAGAGAAACGGCCGCGATAGGAAGCAGGCTTCTGTTTATCCTGTAGAGGAGAAATAGGACGACATACAACGATGCACAAAAGGCTTCAGGATTTACCTGAGGCCTTTTTATGCACAGCTCCCATGTAGCGAAAATAGGCCGCCAAGGCGGCGCATGGGGTGCGCGGCAATTCTACGGGACAGGAGGATTATTATGTTCGCAGACAGGGCAAAAATATATATTAGAAGCGGAAAAGGCGGCGACGGACATGTTTCGTTCCGGCGTGAAAAATATGTGCCAAACGGCGGTCCGGACGGTGGCGACGGCGGCATGGGCGGGAGTGTCATCTTTGAAGTAGATGAAGGGTTAAATACGCTTACCGACTTCCGGCATATCCGGAAATATTGTGCACAGGACGGAGAAAACGGCGGAAAGCGCAACTGCCGCGGAAAAAACGGGAATGATATTATTATCAAAATCCCACAGGGAACAGTAATAAAAGAGCTGGAATCAGGAAAGATTATTGCAGACATGTCGGGTGAAAACCGCAGGCAGGTTATTTTAAGCGGCGGAAAAGGCGGAAACGGCAACCAGCACTATGCCACTTCGACAATGCAGGCTCCAAAGTATGCACAGCCGGGACAGCCGGCAAAGGAGCTGAATCTTTTTTTGGAATTAAAAGTTATCGCAGATGTTGGGCTGGTAGGCTTTCCAAATGTCGGTAAATCCACATTCCTTTCCCGGGTTACAAATGCACGTCCAAAGATTGCAAACTATCATTTTACGACCTTAAATCCGAATTTAGGCGTTGTTGATTTAGACGGAGGCAATGGCTTTGTGATAGCAGATATTCCGGGATTGATTGAGGGCGCCTCTGAAGGTGTAGGATTGGGACATGAGTTTTTACGTCATATCGAACGAACGAAGGTTTTAATCCATTTGGTAGATGCCGCTTCAACGGAAGGCAGAGATCCGATAGGGGACATTTATGCGATTAACAAGGAGCTTGAAGCCTACAATGCAGACATTGCCCACAGGCCGCAGGTCATTGCAGCAAATAAGATTGATGCAATTGTTGGTGACGCAGATGCGCCCAATCCTGTTCAGAAGATAAAAGAGGAATTTGAGCCAAAGGGCATCAAAGTGTTTCCGATATCAGCAGTGTCCGGTGAAGGATTAAAGGAACTTTTATATTATGTAAACACCATGCTTTCTGAAATTGATGAACCGCCAACCGTATTTGAACCGGAATTTAATCCGGACGTGGACATTGTGACGTCAAATGAACCGTATACGGTTGAATATAACGCAAAGAACGACGAATATGTAGTGGAAGGCCCCCGCATTGAGAAAATGCTTGGTTATACCAATTTGGACTCTGAGAAAGGCTTTCAGTTCTTTCAGAAGTTCCTTAAGGATAATGGCATATTGGACGAGCTTGAAGCGCTTGGAATCGAGGAGGGCGCTACGGTGCGGATGTATGGGTTGGCATTTAGTTACTATAAAGAGTAAAATACGTGTTAGGGAAAGAACTATTGGCAGACTGGGAAAGGAGCATAATTGATAAAATGACAAGTAAACAAAGGTCTTACTTAAAGGGACTTGCGATGAATATTGATCCTGTGTTTCAGATTGGCAAATCGTCTGTAACCCCTGAAAATGTTGATGCAATTTCAGAGGTGTTTCATACACATGAGCTTGTTAAGATTGCAGTTTTAAAAAACTGTATTGATGATCCAAAAGAGATTGCAAACACGATCGCAGAGCGGACACATTCACAGGTGGTACAGGTAATTGGAAGGAAGATTGTACTGTACAAGCCTTTTAAGGACAATCCGAAAATTATTTTACCAAAGGCATAATGAATTTGTAAGAATGGGGGATTTCATGGAAGGCTGCATAAAAACGGGTATTTTGGGCGGTACGTTTAATCCGGTTCACAACGGACATCTTATTTTGGCGAAAACAGCACATGAATTGCTTGGACTGGACAAGGTGTTGTTTATGCCAAGCGGAACTTCCTATATGAAGAAAAATGTGCTTGCTGCCAAAAAGCGTATTGATATGGTGCGCCTTGCCATAGCCGGCTATCCTCAGTTTGAATTATCTCTTGTCGAGGCAGACAGAAAGGGAAACAGTTATACGAGTGAAACATTAGCTTACCTTACGAAAAAAAATCCGGCTACCTGTTATTTTTTTATCATGGGCGCTGACGCGCTCTTTCAGATTGAAAAATGGAAGAATCCGAAACAGATTTTTTCACTTGCAAAAATCGTGTGCGCAGTGAGAGAGGATTATCATCTTGACGAATTAAAGCAAAAAGGACAACAGCTTCAAAGTCTGGGAGCGGATATCATTTATCTTGATATGCCGAAAGTAGAAATATCATCAACAGATATCAGAGCAAAAGTAAAAGAGCAGCGCTCCATTGCAGATGATGTTCCGATGGAGGTTGCAGATTATATACAACGGGAGCGGTTATATTATGAAGAAGATTAAAAAATATCTGAAAAAACATCTGACAAAGGATCGATATCAGCATACGCTTGGTGTAGCGTTTACTGCGGCAGCGCTTGCCATGAAATATAATACGGACACCGCAAACGCAAATCTTGTTAAGAGAGCGTATCTTGCAGGACTTTTACATGACTGTGCGAAGTGTATGAGTGATGAAAAAAAGCTTCACATATGTGATAAAAACAATCTTTCCTATAGCAGTATGGAAGCAGATCACCCTTATCTGCTTCATGGAAAGGTTGGTGCGCATATCGCGAGAAAAAAATTCGGAATCAAAGATGAGGATATTTTGCAGGCAATTACCTGGCATACTACGGGACGCCCGAATATGTCATTACTTGAGAAAATCATTTTTATAGCGGATTATATTGAACCGTCAAGAAAACCTGTGAAAGAGTTGGATCAGATACGCAAGCTTGCCTTTGAGGATATCGACAACACAATGGAGCGCATTTTGGCAAACACCCTCAAATATCTTGATGGAAAAAATGCTCCTGTTGATAAAATGACGGTGACAACATATGAGAGTTACAAAAAAAAATAGAAGGAGAGATGCACATACATGAACAGCAATGAATTAAAGAATACGCTAAAGCTTATCATTGATGCGTTGGAAGATAAAAAGGCAGAAGATATCCGGATTATTGATATCAGCGAAATTTCTGTCATAGCAGATTATTTTGTCATAACAAACGGTTCCAACAGAAGCCAAATACAGGCGCTTTCCGACAATGTGGAGGAAAAGCTTGCTGCCGGAAAAATATTTCCGAAAAATATAGAGGGTTACAATACTGCAAACTGGATTCTTATGGATTACCATGATATTCTTGTCCATATTTTTGACACAGAAAGCCGTAATTTCTACGATTTGGAGCATATGTGGCGCGATGGAAAACATGTTGAAATAAACAAACTGATGAACGAATCAGAAGTATAAAAACCGCTGCAAAACTTGAATATAAAGTTTTGCAGCGGTTTTCTCATTATTATCTCTTTCCTGTTTGCCCAAATTAGCTATACAGTCTGAATACACCATAAACCTTGCCAAGAATCTCTACATTGTCAAGAATGATGGGTTCCATATTGTCATTTTCGGGCTGAAGCCTGTAATGCCCGTCTTCTTTATAATATGTCTTAACAGTGGCAGAGTCGTCAACAAGAGCCACAACGGTATCGCCGTTTGACGCAGTATTGCAGGCAGTAACAAAAATGCTGTCGCCGTCAAAAATGCCTGCGTTTATCATACTGTCACCTTTTACATGTAAAACAAAAGATTCTCCCTTTGGAACCATATCGGTAGGAATAGGAAAGTACCCTTCAATATTTTGCTCTGCTAAAATCGGAAGACCTGCCGCAACTGTTCCTATAATCGGAAGACTTGTCATTTCATGTCGCACCATCTGAAAACTGTCGTCCATAATTTCAATTGCACGCGGCTTTGTCGGATCTCTTCTTATGTAGCCGTTCTTTTCAAGTGTCTCTAAATGTGAATGGACAGATGAGGTTGATTTCAAGCTCACAGCTTCGCAGATTTCCCTTACAGCAGGCGGATATCCCTTTTTGAGAATTTCTGATTTAATAAACTCTAAAATTTCTTTCTGCTTTGCAGTTATTTTTCCATATGCCATAGTATAATGCCCTCCTTTTTTTCTATAATACCATATATTCCAAAAAAGTCAAACATATATTCCGAAAAAAAGTTCGGAAAATTTTAGGGAAGCGTATTGACAAGCAAACGACCGTTCGTTATAATACTATTAAACAGTTGTTCGGAAATAATGTTCGGAATATTTGTTCTTTTATTATGAATGGAGGTTTGTGTTATGAAAAAATGTTATGCAACAAATGCAATCCGCAGGCGCAAACGTCAGCTTCAGGTTCGACGAAATATTTGTATACTCTTTTTGTCAGTCATGGCAGTAGTATTGCTCTCTGTGTTTGTAATTTCCATTTCTACGCAGGCAAGCGATTTGAAGCATACTGCCAAATATAAATATTATAAAAGCATTGAAGTCTCTAGAGGCGACACACTCTGGTCAATTGCAAAAGAAAATATTGATACAGACCATTATAAAAATGTTCAGGAATATGTAAATGAAATCAAGACAATGAATTCCATAAAAACTGACCATATTATGTCGGGAAGCAGTCTGATTATTCCTTATTATTCCTACGGTCTCGCGCAGGAAACGCATTAACCGTTTTTGTCAGCGTTTTTCCCGAAGTGTGACTGCTTTTGCCGCCCTGCGGCGTTTATCTTCCTCTAAGGCCGCATAATGCTTTCTTGTGGTATTTACGTCCTTATGTCCAAGTACGTCTGCAACAAGATAAATATCATTTGTCTCGCGGTAAAGAGCAGTACCATAAGTGCTTCTTAGCTTATGCGGCGTTATCTTTTTTAAATTAGTAACCGGAAATGCATATTTTTTAACAAGGTTTTCAACAGCCCGTACTGTGATACGCTTGTTTTGCATAGACAAAAACAAAGCATTTTCATGCCCTTCCACAGGAGACATATTTTCGCGTTTCTCAAGATAATCCGTAAGCGAAGTCAAAACCTCATTCCCAAAATAAACGACTGCCTCATAGCCACCTTTACGACGCACTTTAATTGCATTGTTTTTAAAATCAATATCCTCAATATCGATTCCAACGCATTCCGAAACACGAATTCCTGTTCCAAGAAGCAGTGTGAGCAGTGCAACATCTCGGAGCTTGTTCTTTTCATGGTACTGCATTTGCTTTTTGGTAAGCTTTTCACCTGTTTCTACAGTATCTAAAAGAATTGCAACCTCATCAGGATCCAGCCGGACAATCTCTTTTTCATGCAGCTTTGGCATTTTTACAAGTGCGGCAGGATTTTTTTCAATCATTTCATTTCTGAAGAAATAATTATAAAAACTCCGCAATGATGCAAGTTTTCTTGATTTACCGCGTTCGTCGTTCATATATTCCTTACCGTCTTTGATATAGTAAGAACAGTGCTCCAAATATTCTTCTATATCAAGTCTGGTAATTTGGTCAAGTATTTCAAGCGGATATTCTTTAATCGGTGTTTTATGGAATACAGGATTGCTCTCATGGAGATATTCAAAGAACACCCGTATATCATACGCGTATGCAATCCGTGTTCTGCTTGAAGTATATTCCTGTATTCCTCTGAAATACTGGGCGCAGAAAGGAGGAAGCGTATCAAGAAGCTCCCTCAAATGTAAAATATTTTTTTTATTTTGTTCATCATGATAATTTTTTATATTATTTTTTTCCACTTTTCGAGCCTCACTTAAATTATTGTGTCATTATTTGAAATAATGTGATATAATTATTTTATAACATTTTTTTCAAAAATCCAATAATTTTTTAATAAGGAGTGTATTTTATTTAGTATGAAAGATAACAAAGAATACATCAAATGGGGGCTTACCGCTTTTTTCGTTGTTTTAGGGGGAATCATCAGTTATTATGTCATATTCCATTTGGACAATCTTACAACAAAGATTACGAAATTATTTGTGATCCTGATGCCTATTATTGACGGAATGGTACTTGGATACTTAATGACACCTGTTGTAAACGCAACGGAACGGCGAATTGTAAAGCCGATATTTAAAAAGTTAAATCTAAACCATAAAAAATCGCAGTGCAGGACAATTTCTATCGTAATCACTTTATTTGTTGTAATTACGGCGTTGTATTCCTTTTTTTCTGTTGTCATTCCGCAAATTGGGAACAGCATCAATACAATTGTCGAACAGTTCCCAAGTTATGTTGACACATTAACAGCATGGATATCCCAGCTGCTGGATGATAACCCCGTAATAGAAAAAAATGTGACAGACCTCCTCAACACATATTTTGCAGATATTGAAGTATTTGTCAATTCGAAGCTTATGCCTCAGCTTAACAGCCTGATTATGACGATCTCAATGAGTGTAGTTTCTATATTAAAAGAATTTTGGAATTTAATTATCGGTTTTATTATTTCCATTTATATACTGTCAAGCAAGGAAGTATTTGCAGCACAGGCAAAAAAGGTGGTATATGCCTTTTTGTCAACGGAGACAGCAAACCGGCTTATCAGTAATGTACGGTTTGCAAACAAGACATTCGGCGGATTTTTCGTGGGAAAAATTATGGATTCTATCATTATAGGATTAATTTGCTTTATCGGAACAAGCCTGCTTGGAACACCGTTTTGTGTCCTGATTAGTGTAATTATAGGTGTGACAAATATTATTCCGTTTTTTGGGCCGTTTTTGGGAGCAGTACCTTCTTTACTGTTAATATTGTTTGTCAATCCGTTACAGGCATTTTATTTCCTTATTTTTGTAATTATTCTCCAACAAGTTGACGGAAATATTATTGGTCCTAAGATTTTGGGCAGCTCCACAGGATTATCAAGCTTTTGGGTAATATTTGCAATTACTTTATTTGGCGGCATCTGGGGAATATTTGGAATGATTGTCGGTGTTCCTATTTTTGCGGTATTGTTTGCCTTTATGAAATCACTTATTGAATTAAGGCTGAATAACAAAAAAATTCCTTCTGAAACATACAAATACTTGAGGTTACTGTATATTGATGTTGATACCAATGAATTGATTGATTTTTCAGAAGACGCAAAAAAACCGTTTGAGCAAATTGACAGAATTTTGATTAAAAATAAAGAACCGAATAAGGCGCAGGACAATAATCAAAGAAATAACGACACAAATAACAGAGGCAGAAACAAGAGCAATCGTAATATAAATAATGAAACGATAAGGTAATGATTACAATAAATAAATTGGGCGGTCAGTAATTTCATTTTACCGACCGCCTATTATAATGCGTATATTTTACCTGCAAAAATTCCCATTATGGTATGTAAGATCAAAAAGGTATTAACTATTCGTTAAACTATTCTTTTGCGAATAATATTTTGTCACTCTCACAAATATTACTTGATGACGTACTTGACGAATAACTTTCAGACAGGGATAAAGTATAATGAAATCCCTCACCAAAAGCAAGGGATTTCATTATACTTTATTTATTTATTTATTGGTTTTTAGATTCAAAGTCCTCAATATACTGAATAATCAATTTAACCGTCCCGTCAACACCCAAAATGCTGCTATTAATAGAAAGGTCATAGCTGTCGGAGCGTCCCCATTTTTTCGTAGAATAATAATTATAGTAGCTTTGGCGCTGTTTGTCTTTCTTAATCATCATTTCACGAGCCTTGTCAGCGGTAATTTCGTATTTCTTCATAATACGTTCAATTTTAGCATCCTCATTTGCATGAATAAAAAGGTGAAGACAATTTTTATATTCCTGCAAAGCATAATCTGCGCAGCGCCCTACAATGACGCAAGGCTCTTCTTCCGCTATTTTTTTAATTGTATCAAATTGTGCCATAAATACCTTATGGCTGATTGGCATATCGACAAATGATGATGAATTGTAGCCAAAGGTATATGTATCCATGACTAAATTATAGAGAAATGAATTTGTCGGTCGTTCATCATGATTTTTCAGCATTTCTTCACAGAAACCACTCTCCTTTGCTGCGCGGGAAAGTAATTCTTTATCAAAACACTTGATTCCATAGTGATTCGCCAGTTTTTCCCCTATTTCATGTCCTCCTGAGCCAAATTGCCGCCCTATTGTGATAATCGTCTTCATATAAACTCCGCCTTTCCTATTTCATTCTGATAAGAGATATTGCTATATTTTATGTATATTATACTATTAACAGAGAGAAATAGCAATAATTTATAGCAAAAATGCCAAAATGGAAAGAATGCCATATATAGAAAACCGGAACATTGAATATAAAATTTAGAGTATCCAATTCTACAGAATACCAATTGCGCGACAGATCATAAAAGCGATTATAAGACACGCAGCCACCACAAGGAGTGAAACTTTGGAATCTGTAGCATCATTGCTTCTGCCCTCCAACTGCTCTGTCGATCGAGTCTGAAGCTTCCCTTTGTTCTTCTTTTTCTCATATGCTTTCTGATTTTCTACAGATCGGGAAACACGATAATAGTAGGGACAGCTTGTATATCTCTTTCCATTAATTGTTTTACCCAGACAAATTGCCAATCCGTTTGGCTCCTTAATCTCAATTCCGTTTTTACCGTCTTTTGTTTCAGACAATTTTTTGCTATAGCAAAGTGCTTTATAATAACTTCCATAATCTAGTCTTTTTGCCAGCGGACAGTGCTTCATATTTTCTGATATCCCCTGATTTGGTTTCACATAATGCGGACATCCAGTATAACGAAGTCCCTGTACCTGATGTCCTCTACAGATCCTGTTTTTTCCCGCCCCTAGCAATGCGGAGGTCATAAGCATTCCTGCATTCTTACAACATCCATTTGAAAAATATGGACAATTTGCCATGACTGTTCTCCTTTGTTCTTTTATTTACCATAATCTATTATATAATTTTATTTCTTCATCCTGTGTCAATTTTGCTTTTCCATTACCATATCCTTCTGCATAACTTTACTTCTTCGCTCAAAGTCGGTTCCAATAGAATTGAAGCAATATAATGCCCTTCTTCATGATAATCTCTCAAGACATATAATCTGTCATATAAAACAGAAAATTTGTGTGCTACAAAAATCGATCCATAATATTTTTCTTCTCCAGTTTCCAAATCGACCACAGACATTGAATCAACCCCATCCCAAAGCAAAAGCATGTTTTTCCCGTCAAAATAAACTACATTTTCTGGATTTGTGTCTTTGGTCTTAATATGAAACGTCTTCCCAGCATATTTCCCATTTTCAATATCATATGCTGCATAGGTCCAGTGATTATAATAATTTTTGTTACTCCGCTTTTCGCAAAGAGTTTCAAAACTACAGTCTGCCTCATCTTCATAGCTTGCAATCCATGCAATATTTTGCCGGGGATGCAAAAATGGTATATTAGCAGTTTTTATATCTTTAAATAGGGGAGAAATCTGACCATTTGTGAATGAAAGTGTCGGATCTGTCAATAGCTTATACCATTGTTCATATCCCCCATCCTTTAACTTCAAATACACCTGATGCTCTCCTACAACCAGTCCAATAACTTTTTTCCCTTCCGGCAGAACGAGGTTACTTCGATATTCCTCATCCGAATTAAAACGGTGTACAAAAAATTCTTTTTGGGAAACGCAGTAAAAAGAATCCCTTACTATATACCCATCTACAATATAGTTTGGCGCATATTTCGGTCCATTTTTGCTAATTTCAAATGATCCTTTGAGCTTTCCTTCATGATCAAACAAGCTACAGATCGTCCCACGATCCGTATTAAAACCATAAATAAAGATTCCATACTCATTCACAAATATTTGGGGTTGATTCTGGTTAACCTTTGGAAATTTTTTATACCCTATCAGTTCATGCTTTTCCATATTACCATATTCGCAGGTGATCAAACTGCGGTCATACGCAAAATAGCAGGTATCCCCATATCTGGCGATTGAACGTAGTCCGCCACGATAAAATTCCCCATTGAAATTATCTCCGTTTTGCGGAATCTGCTGTTGTATTTTTGATACATTTATGTCTTGTGGTTCCGGATCCTCATCAGGCATTACCAGCTCTTCATCGAGCAGGATTGTGTTGGTGTCTTCCATATAAAAGAGCTGCAGTTCAT
>CAJTMC010000014.1 GCA_910577115.1 uncultured Lachnospiraceae bacterium | reverse complement strand
TCACAGCGGGGGCTTCTACCCCAAACAAAATAATTGAGGAGGTTCAAAATTATGTCAGAATTAACTTTTGAACAAATGTTAGAAGAATCATTAAAAACTATTCATACAGGAGAGGTAATCGAAGGTACAGTCATCGATGTGAAGCCCGATGAAGTGATCCTTAACATCGGCTGCAAGTCGGATGGTATTCTTACACGTAACGAATACACCAATGAGCCAAACGTTGATCTTACCACGGTTCTTAAGCCTGGTGATAAGATGGAGGTTAAGGTTCTGAAAGTAAACGACGGTGAGGGACAGGTTCTCCTTACGTACAAGAGACTTGCCGCTGACAGAGGAAACAAGAGAATTGAAGAGGCATTTAACAACAAAGAGGTTCTTACCGCAAAGGTTTCTCAGGTATTGGACGGCGGCTTGAGCGTTGTTGTCGAGGAAGTAAGAATTTTTATTCCTGCAAGTCTTGTATCAGATGTATATGAGAAGGATTTGAACAAGTATGCGGGACAGGAGATTGACTTTGTAATCAGCGAGTACAATCCGAAGAGAAGACGTTATATCGGCGACCGTAAGCAGCTGATCGTTGCGAAGAAGGCTGAGATGCAGAAAGAACTGTTTGCAAAGATTAAGCCGGGAGATGTGATTGAAGGTACGGTTAAGAATGTGACAGACTTTGGTGCGTTTATTGACCTTGGCGGTGTTGACGGACTGCTCCATATTTCTGAGATGTCTTGGGGACGTGTTGAGAATCCGAAGAAGGTATTTAAGGTTGGCGAGACGCTGAAAGTATTGATTAAGGATATTGACGGAACAAAGGTGGCATTGTCACTTAAGTTTGACGATTCGAATCCCTGGAAGAATGCGGCTACCAAGTATGCGGTAGGAAACGAGGTAACAGGTAAGGTGGCAAGAATGACAGACTTTGGCGCTTTTGTGGAGCTTGAGCCCGGTATTGACGCGTTGCTTCATGTTTCTCAGATAGCAAAGGAGCATATTGAGAAGCCCGCTGATGTATTGTCAGTAGGTCAGGAAGTTACGGCAAAGGTTGTTGACTTCAATGAAGAGGGTAAGAAGATCAGCCTTAGTATCAAGGCATTGCTTGTTCCGGAAGTAAAGGAAGAACCTGCTGAGGAGAAGGCGGTTGAAGAAGATGCAGATGTTGTTTCTGTAGACATAGATGCAGTGATTGCAAAACAGGAAGCGGAAGAAACTGCTGAGTAATTTTGCAGACTACAATTGAATGGGATTGCTCTGGGGGCATAAGCTCCCGGGGCTATTTATATATTTAAAGTATAGACAGTTTTATTTTATGGACAATCGCTTCTGAAAGAATAAGAAGTGCATGTCTATCATTTTATATGTGAATAATTTAACAAAAACTGAAGAAGGCAAAGGGGGAAATACTCATGGTATATGATTATGAATATTTCAAAAAAGAGGTTTTTTCACTTACCAAGATTGACTTGAATGCATACAAGGAAAAGCAGATGAAGCGTCGTATTGATACACTGATTGCGAAACATAAGGTAACGGGATACGACAAATTTGTACAGAAGCTCCGCGATGAGAAGGCAGTTTTTGATGATTTTGTGAATTATCTGACAATTAATGTGTCGGAGTTTTACAGGAATCCGGAGCAGTGGAAACTCATGGATCAGCAGATCATCCCTGAGCTTATAAATAAGTTTGGAACAAGGCTTAAGATTTGGAGTGCAGCGTGTTCTACAGGTGATGAGCCGTATTCGCTTGTAATGGCATTTTCAAAGCATATTCCCTTAAATCAGATTACGATTACGGCAACGGACATTGATAAGCAGGTGATTGAGAAGGCGAAGCTTGGGCTCTATAATGATAAGAGTATTGCGGCTGTGCCGGAGGAATTTAAGAAGAAATATTTCACGAAGGTTGGCCCCTCCTATAAGATTTCGGACGAGATTAAGGCAAGAGTGCAGTTTCAGCAGCACAATCTTTTGAAAGATGCTTATCCTGACAAGTGTGATTTGATTGTATGCAGAAACGTATTGATTTATTTTACGGAAGAAGCAAAGGATGAGATTTTTAGAAAATACAACAGCTCTTTGAAGACGGGCGGTATTTTGTTTATCGGAAGTACCGAGCAGATTATGAATTATAAAGAAATCGGGTATGAGAGAAAGAATTCGTTCTTTTATGTAAAGAGCAGATAAATCGGTTTCGTCCGGAAACGGAAACATAAAAATGCGTAAATAAAAATGGACTTGCGGTATCTGCAAGGTCCATTTTTTGACTTATTGCTGCTGTTTGGAGGAAGTTGTCTGTCTGCCTGCACCCATCATCTGCAGAATGTGGTGTGCATATAGGTTGAAGGCCTCGCGCTGTGTTTTGAGCTCGTCTGTCAGCTCGAAAAACAGTGCTTTGTCATCATAGCTTCGCTTGAAGAAGGGCACAAAAACCGCGTCCCACTGCGGAAGATAGGAGGAAGCTTTGCGCGTATAGCAGTTGTGCGCGGTTGCCTGTTCCCGATAAGCTTTGTCAACGAAGGCGGAAACGGATTTGTGTACGGCAATGTCCTCCTTTGGAAGGTAGTAGTAGTCCTTGTAGTTGGAATAAAAATATTTCATTTCCTCTTCGTATAGGGGTACTCTCAGTCTGCCGTCGTTTTTATGGCCGCTAAAGTAACAGTCGTTGATGCCATAGGAAATCTCGGCAGGCAGCGGTGAGGAGAGCTTTAGGCTCATGATGATTTCGGGACATTGTTTTTCGTTGATGTCCTTGTAATAGTTTGCCTGTACGCGTGTAACTTTTACCGGAAGATGAAACAGGTCGGGAATCGCAAGGGCGGAAACGATTTCCAGCATTCCTTTGATGTCCTCCTCGTTGTGGAGGAGCAGGAGCTGTTCACTGCTTTCATTGTGTGTGAGCACATAGTCGTGATAGATTTCGATGAGCTCGCCGCCGGTGTATTTGTCCTCGCGGTGCGTCGTGTTTAAAAAGTCCTCCAGCGTTTTTTGTTTGCAGTTTGGCAGCTTTAAGAAATTTTTGTAGGGCGCTATGCGCCGGTATATGTCAATCCCTTCAAAACGGTTGAAATCCAACTCGAGCCGGTAATGTTCAATCTTGCTTTGGAGGTATGGGATATCAAAGCCGTTGCCGTTAAAATGAATGAAAAAACGGTAGTTGGCTGCAAATTTAACAAACGCGTCAAGCACATTGTATTCGTCGTCATAGTTCGTGGCAAACCACTGAATCGAACGCCAGTGCGCAGGCCCGTCGATGTCGCTGAGATAGGCGCAGCCAATCATGTAGAGGTTGGAGCTTTTTGCATATAAACCTGTGGTTTCAATATCAATAAACAATGTCTGTATTGGGACACAGAAATTTTCTATTTGGTAGCTTGGGGACAAAATCCCCAGACTTTTCTGTATGCATTTCATGTGATTTTCCTTTCGTGTCAGGCTCGTTTTTTTAATATTTTCATTTCCTATTAAATAAATTACCACATGCGTCCTATCCTGTCAAAGCAAATAAGGCACTCTTATTAAAATGGAAAGGGTTTCCACGAAAAAATTGTGGAATTTCACAAAAAACAGATGAAAATGTAGCAAAAAAATAGTATAGTAATAGATAGTAAATAAATAATCGGAAAAGGGGTAAAAAGTATGGCAAAACTTACATTTGGCGGCGGAGTTCATCCGTATGACGGAAAAGAACTGTCAAAGGACAAGCCAATGAAAACGATTATACCGACAGGCGAGATGGTCTATCCCTTGAGCCAGCATATCGGTGCGCCTGCCGTTCCAATCGTAAAGAAGGGCGATCGGGTAATTGCAGGGCAAAAAATTGCGGAAGCAGGCGGATTTGTTTCGGCGCCGATTTATGCGACGGTGTCGGGAACGGTCAAGAATATTGAGCCGCGAAGAGTCGTGACGGGAGATATGGTAAACTCCATTATTATTGACAATGACGGACTGCTTGAAGAGGTAACGTATACGCCGCATGATCTTAAAAAGCTTAAAAAAAAGGAAATTATAGAACTGATTCAAGAAGCAGGAATTGTGGGAATGGGCGGCGCCGGTTTTCCGACGCATGTAAAGCTTTCTCCCAAAGAGCCTGATAAAATTGAGTATGTTATTGCAAACTGTGCGGAGTGTGAGCCGTATCTGACTTCGGATTACAGGAGAATGATTGAGGAACCCCAGAAGCTTGTGGAAGGTTTGAAGATTATTCTCAGACTGTTTGACAACGCGCAGGGGATTCTTGCGGTGGAGGATAATAAGCCTGATTGTGTGAAAATTTTAACGGAATTGACACAAAATGAGCCGAAAATTAGCGTGGCGGCGTTAAAGACAAAGTATCCGCAGGGGGCAGAACGACAGATTATCTATGCAACGACGGGGCGCGCGATTAACTCTAAAATGCTTCCTGCCGATGCAGGCTGTGTGGTTGACAATGTGGACACGATTGTTGCGATTTACCATGCCGTAAAAGAGGGAAAGCCGCTTATGAACCGCATTGTCACTGTGACGGGGGATGCGGTAAATGATCCCAGAAACTTCTATGTCAGAATCGGCATGAATTATAAGGATTTGATTGATGAAGCGGGAGGACTCAAATGCACACCGGAGAAGATTGTTTCCGGAGGTCCGATGATGGGATTTGCACTGTTTGATTTGAATGTGCCGACCACAAAGACTGCTTCGGCGCTTTTGTGTCTGACGAAAGATGAGGTATCTGCACTGGAGCCGACGCCCTGTATTAACTGCGGAAGATGTGTGGAGGCATGTCCAAGCCGTCTTTTACCAAAAAAGCTTGCGGTTCTTTCACAGCATTATGATGAGGAAGGCTTTGTGGCAAATGACGGTATGGAGTGTGTTGAGTGCGGATGCTGCAGCTATGTTTGTCCGGCAAAACGGCACTTGACACAGTCAATCAAATCAATGCGCAAGAACGTGCTTGGCAAGCGTAAAAAATAGGAGGTACGGATTTGCGCTTGGGGCACAAATTTGCAGACTTCGACATGAATGGAGGATTACGAGGTGGATAATAAGTTGGATACAATATTTCGGGTATCGTCAAATCCGCATGTGCGGGCAAAGGATACGACATCGCGTATTATGCTGTACGTGGTGATTGCGCTCCTTCCCGCGACGCTTTTTGGCGTATTCAATTTTGGATTTCATGCGTTTTTGCTGGTAATGATTACGGTGCTGACAACGGTTTTGTCAGAGTACATATTTGACAGGTGCATGAAAAAGAATATCACAGTGATGGATTTTTCCGCTGTGGTAACGGGACTTTTGCTGGCGCTCAACCTGCCGCCCGATGCACCGCTTTGGATTGGTGTAATCGGAGGCGTGTTTGCCATTATTGTAGTTAAGATGCTTTTTGGTGGACTGGGGCAGAACTTTATGAATCCTGCGCTTGGGGCGCGCTGTTTTCTGCTGATTTCGTTTACGTCGATTATGACGAACTTTGACTGTGACGCCTATACAGGTGCGACGCCGCTTGCCGCGATTAAGGCAGGAGAAAGTGTAAATGTGCTGGATATGGTGATTGGACGGACAGCGGGAACAATCGGGGAAACGAGCATGATTGCTATTTTAATTGGTGCGGCATTTCTTTTGGTTATGAAAGTGATTGACCTGCGTGTTCCTGCATCTTATATCATCAGTTTTGTCGTATTTATTCTGATCTTTGGCGGGCGCGGGTTTGATGTGGAATATATCGCATCGCAGCTTGCAGGCGGTGGTTTGATGCTGGGGGCGTTTTTTATGGCAACAGATTATGTAACCCGACCGATTACGGACAAGGGACAGTATGTGTTTGGCGTATTTTTAGGTATTATGACGGGAATTTTCCGCCTTTTCGGCCCTTCGGCGGAGGGTGTTTCCTATGCGATTATCTTGGGAAATCTGCTTGTTCCTTTGATTGAGAATTTCACCAGACCGATAGCGTTTGGTAAGAAAAAAGCGAAGAAGGAAACGGCTAAAGGCTGAGAAAGGAGTATGTTTGAAATATGAATGAAAAATCAGCAATGATAAAAGACGCGCTGATCCTTTTTGTAATTACGGTGGTGGCAGGTCTGCTGCTGGGCGTTGTTTATGATGTGACAAAGGAGCCGATTGCACAGCAGAAGGCAAAGGCAAAGCAGGAGGCATGTGCGAATGTATTTGCGGCGGCGACAGCGTTTGAGACAGTGACAGATCCAAGCGGAGCCGTAGTCAGCGACAATATTGACGGAGTGGATATTGACGAAGTGATGCGGGCGATTGGCAGCGACGGAAGCCTTGTGGGCTATGTTATCACTGTGACCGATCATGAGGGGTATGGCGGTGACATTCAGTTTTCGATGGGTGTGACGCTTGACGGTACCTTAAACGGCATTTCGCTTCTTAGTATTTCCGAGACGGCTGGTCTTGGCATGAAAGCAGGCGATGTGCTTGTGCCGCAGTTTGCGGATAAAAATGTGGAACAGTTTACCTATACAAAGTCAGGTGCGGTAAGCGACAGTGAAATCGATGCAATCAGCGGAGCGACGATTACCACAAACGCTGTGGTAAACGGCGTGAATGCGGGGCTTGTGTATTTTCGCGATGTGCTGTTGGTTTCCGATAGTTTATGATAGGAGGTGTTCCAAATGAAGGATAAAAGTATTAATGTATTTTTTAACGGTCTTGTGAAGGAAAACCCGACTTTTGTGCTGATGCTTGGAATGTGTCCGACCCTTGCGGTTACAACGTCTGCAATCAACGGACTCGGAATGGGGCTGACAACGACGGCGGTGCTTGTACTGAGTAATGTTCTCATATCGCTTTTGCGTAATATTATACCGAACAGGGTAAGAATTCCGGCATTTATTGTTATTGTGGCGTCGTTTGTGACGATGGCGGAATTATTGTTGGAAGGTTTTATCCCAAGCCTTTATTCGGCGCTTGGAATTTATATTCCGCTGATTGTGGTAAACTGTATTATATTGGGACGTGCAGAATCGTTTGCGTCGAAAAATGCAGTTGTGCCTTCGTTTTTTGACGGGCTTGGAATGGGGCTTGGCTTTACGGTGGCGCTTACGGCAATCGGCATGGTGAGAGAGCTGCTTGGCGCAGGTGAACTGTTTGGCATTCCTGTAATCAATCATGTGCTTGCCGCGCTTTCTTCGGCGCTTGGAAGAAGCGAGCCGATGGAATATGTGCCGATTAGTATTTTTGTGCTGGCACCGGGAGCATTTTTCGTCTTGGCGGCGCTTACGGCACTGCAAAACAGAGTGAAGCGGAAAATGCAGGAAAAGGGACAGAATGCGGATAAGATACAGTCAGGCTGCAGCTTTGACTGTGCGTCGTGTGAGGACAGCGGCTGTGCGCACCGCTTTGTAGATGTGAATGCGCCAGCGGGTTCGGTTGCCGACGCGGCTGCTGCCAAGAATGGAAAGGGGGAGTAAGGAATGTTAGATGTCGTTAAAAATTTATTGGTTTTGCTTGTGAGCTCCTCTTTGGTGAGCAATGTTGTTTTAAGCCAGTTTTTAGGCTTGTGTCCGTTCCTTGGCGTTTCCAAAAAGGTAAATACGGCAGTCGGTATGGGCGGAGCGGTCATTTTTGTCATAACGATTGCCTCCGGCGTGACGGCGGTAATCTATCGGTTTGTGCTTGTAACATTTGATATTACCTATTTGCAGACGATAGTGTTTATTCTTGTGATTGCGGCTTTGGTGCAGTTTGTGGAGATGTTTCTTAAAAAATATGTGCCGTCGCTCTATCAGGCGCTTGGCGTTTATCTGCCGCTGATTACGACAAACTGCGCGGTGCTTGGGATTGCGCTTACAAATGTGCAGAAAAGCTATGGAATCGGATTTAGTATTGCGAGCGGATTGTTCACAGCGGTCGGATTTTTGATTGCAATTGTAATTCTTGCGGGAATACGGGAAAAGATAGCATATAATGATATTCCGGAATCGTTCAAGGGAATGCCGATTGTGCTCATCACTGCGGGACTGATGGCGATCGCATTTTGCGGATTTTCGGGACTGTTATAAAAGGAGAAGTTTGGCGTAAAAACATTGTGAAAAGATTCACATGGAAACTTGCAGACTTTGAAAGGAGCATGGTTAATGAATATTTCAGCAATTTTAACTGCATTGGTTGTTGTCGGTGTAGTCGGTTTGATTTTGGGTATTTTCCTCGGAATCGCAAGCATTGTGTTTCAGGTGGAAGTCGATGAGAGAGAGGAGGCAGTGCTTGGTGTGCTACCCGGAAATAACTGCGGAGGCTGCGGCTATCCGGGGTGTTCGGGCCTTGCGGCTGCAATCGCAAAGGGGGAGGCTGCGGTGAATGCCTGTCCCGTCGGCGGTGAAACGGTCGGAAACGCAATTGCCGGAATCATGGGCGTTGAGGCAGGAGAATCTGTGAGAATGACTGCTTTTGTGCAGTGCGCGGGTGACTGTGACAAGACGCAGAAGAATTATGAATACACAGGGGTTGAGGACTGCGGCATGGTGCGGTATGTGCCTGACGGCGGTGCGAAGTCTTGCAATCATGGGTGTCTTGGCTATGGAAACTGCGTGAAGGCGTGCCCGTTTGATGCGGTACACATTGTGGACGGAATTGCGAAGGTTGACAGGGAGAAATGCAAGGCATGCGGAAAATGCGTGGCGGCATGTCCGAAAAACCTGATTGAGCTTATACCGTATGACGCAAAGGTTGTAGTAGCGTGCAGCTCCAAGGATAAGGGACCTGTTACAATGAAGGCGTGTAAGACAGGGTGTATCGGCTGCGGGTTGTGTGTGAAAGCGTGTCCGTCGGAGGCTGTGACGGTAACGGATTTTCATGCGCATATTGACCAGTCAAAATGTACAGGGTGCGGTGCATGTAAGGAGAAGTGTCCGAAGAAAATTATTGTTGATGCGCCGTCTGTTTAAAAACAGAAAAGTGTCGAATGAAAAATCAGGGATTGTTCATTCGGCAAATTTGTGTAAGGGCACAAATCCGCAAATCGGATAAGAGTGAGGGAAAGTAAAGTGCAGGTAAAATATTATGATATTGGGCTGAATCTGTTTTGCAGGCAGTTTCCGGAGCCGGAAAACGTGATTCAGGGGGCGAAGGATAACGGAGTGTGTTGTATTTTAACTGGGACAGATCCAAAGGAGAATCAAAAGATTGACGACTTTGTAAAAACACACGATGCGTATGGTACGGCGGGGATTCATCCGCATAACGCGGATCGGGCAAAGCAGGAGGATTTTGCGCTGATTGAGCAGATGCTGTCCGCAAATAAAAAGCTTGTAGCTGTCGGAGAGTGCGGTTTGGATTATGACAGAATGTTTTCCACAAAGGAAAATCAGATAAGGTGTCTGGAAAAGCATATTGTTCTTGCAAAGAAGCTTGACAAAACGTTATTTCTCCATGAACGCAGCGCGGCGGATGACTTTGTGAAGCGGTTGAAAAAGCATTTGGATATTTGCGCAAAGTCAGTGGTGCATTGTTTTACGGGGGATAAGAAAACGCTGGATCAATATCTTTCGTTGGGATTTTCGATTGGGATTACGGGATGGATTTGTGATGATCGCCGCGCGAAGGAATTGCGGGAGGCTGTGTCGATCATTCCGCTTGACCGGATATTGGTGGAAACGGACGCGCCGTATCTGACGCCGCGGAATGTGCCGGGGTTAGACAGGACGAACGTGCCGCAGAATATTGTGTATGTTGTGAAAGAACTGGCAAAGTATATGAAGGTTTCGGAAGATGTGTTGATAGAGAACGCGAGGAAGAATACGGAGAGGGTGTTTGGGATTGCGGGTGATCTTTAAAATTATTTATGTATGTCCGGCGATTATTTTTCTGCTATGGTTTGTGGTAAATGTTTCGTCTATGGCATCAAAACATATGGATTATCAAGTTACTTATCCTATATTTATGCTGGCGTTTGGTTTTATTTTGTTATTGCTTCATTTTTGCTTGCGATTTGTTTGCCGGAAGATGAAAGGCAGATGGTACATTATTCCGACAATCTATATATTAACGGGTATTACTGCTCTGCTGATTGGAAGTATTACGCCTTGCTGTTGAATCAAATAACCAGTAAAAGGTTGGGGATGAAAGCCAAATGATGCAATGATATTGGAAGAAGTTTTTATTGGGGATCGGTTTGGGATTCAGATGAGCGAATAACTTCATAATCCTCTGTAACAAATATTGCCTCAACATCTTCGAGCGAACGAATCAGCTTAAGCCCTTCCTCAAGCCCTAAAATATAGCAATAAGTACTCAGCGCATCTCCCTGTAACGAAGAATCACAAATAACAGTAACGCCCAACAGCTCATTCCAAACAGGAGTACCTGTCGCCGTATCAAAGATATGGTGATAGATTCTCCCGTCAGCGCCGTTCGAAAAATACCGCTCATAACACCCCGAAGAAACGACACTCATGTCAGTTTCGTTTACTGTGGCAATAATCTCTCCGGCGCCTCCAAAGGGCTTTTGGATTCCGATATGAAATGGTGAATCGTCCGGTTTTTCTCCAATCAGAAGAACATTTCCGCCAAGGCTAATCACACCGCTCTTAACACCCTCAGAAAGCATAAATTCTTTCAACTTATCTGCAATATACCCTTTTGCAATAAAACCCAAATCAATCGCTGCATCAGCATCTAAAATCTGTACACGATAGGAACAGTCATCAGAAAGCGTCTCATCGTAATCTACAATCTTCCCGTTCTCATCATAAATCACCACATTCCTGTAATTTACATGCGCAAGCAGTTCCTTCAGCTTAGATGCAGCCGGAATATAATATTCATAATCCGGATTTTCTGACATGCGTGTCATTTGTTTGGCAATATGCCATTCCTCCGCAATGGGAAGCATGGTCAAATCCAATGCTCCGTTTGATTTCTCACACCAAAAAAGTGCAGACTGAACGAGAGAGGCAGTTTCAAAGGAAACCAGAACAGGCTTTCCGCCGCTGTGGTTGATTTCCCAAACCTCCGAATCTTCGCGTGTGGCGCTAAAAAGCGCTTCATATGTTTCGCATAAATCAAAGCACGCATCTAATACATCGCCCTTTTCCTGATCATATATAGTAAGCGTAACAACGGTATCAAAAGCAAAGCCCGTTTTGGAAACCGGCGTGTGATCGGTGTTTTTTGTGCAGGCGCTGACAAGTAATACACAGCATATGACAGATATGAGAACAGGTACACAAAAAAAGAACTTTCTAAAAAAACGCATAAGTTGCTCTCCTTTTACATTCGCCGGCAGCAGGATATATGGACTGCCTTTATGAATAGTATAACAAAATAACAGAAAAAAGTGCAGTAGGAATAAAAAGAAAGATGCAAAAAGTATGCAAAAAGAATTAAGAAAAAGAATTGAGTTAAAAAAATGTTAATGCTATACTGATAAACGAAAGGGTGATGATATAGTGGAGCAAAGAACAAAAAACAAAATCCGAAAATTGATACAAAAGCTATGCATTACCGCTCTTTTTAGCAGCACAGTATTTCAGGGAACTGTGTCGGCACAGGAAGAAGTACAGGACAATATAACAGAAGAATACCAAAAATACCTGCAATGTTTTGATGCGATTGAAACGCTTGACGATATCAAGGCACAGGATTACGAAATCGTGGAAAAGCATGTGTTCGATATACCGTTAGTGACAAAGAGTACACAGCGTAATGAAGACGGAGAATTGTTAGATACAGAGGTGACAAGACCATTAGACATCAATCAGATTAGCAGTGAGGACGCGGTTGTGCTCCAAAGCGTTCCGACGGTGCGCTTTATCACTGCAATTGACAAAAAATATCACAGGGCAGCAGTGTTTCTTGCAGATCAGGACGGAAAGATTGTATACAAGACAAATATGCTTGAGTGCAACTACACCGTTAAGGGAAGTATTGCGCAGCCGATTGTCGATATGGTGTCGGTAGCATTTGCGGACATGAACCATGACGGACTGATGGATATTATACTGATCGCAGGCTGCATCAACGATACAGGAAATTATGCCGGCAAAATGTATAAAATCGGCGAGGTTCTCTTTCAGAAAAAGGATAGCGTTTCTTTTTATCGGGACTGGCGAATTAATGACAAGCTGAACCGCTTTGGCATGAACAAAAGCGCAAAGTGCATTATATCATTTGTAAGAGACGGAAACTCTACGGAATTTCTCTATACGGCGATGACAGAACAGGATCTTTTAAGCAGCGGCTTTCGTGTGATAGAGGAGCAGAGTTATTGGAGAACATATGAAAAACTGGGAAAACTCAAGGTGCTGCCCGGTGTGTTTTCAATGGCAGACTATGATATTTTCATGATTTATATGATTAATGCGGACGGAAATATCGTGTGGTGCTTTCAGCCAATGGGGGATATGGACAATCTTTATTCGCTAAAGGGAATAAGCGGAAAAGATATGGACGGCGACGGCATGAAAGATTTGGTCGTATGGGCGCAGTACAGCAAGGAAGGTGCGCATGGCGAACTTTTGATAGAAAACAAATGTTCTGTTTATTATCAGCGTACAGGCGGTTTTGACACAGATACGGATTTTGTGGAGCATTATCAATTTTCGGACGGGGAAAATATGGAGATGCTGTTAAGCAAGATACGCGCTTACTGGGGCTGGTCGGAATAGGAGAAAGGGAACAAATGATAAAGATATTGATTGTAGATGATGAAAAAACAATATGCGATTTGATTGATATTAATCTTTCCGCAGCAGGGTATCACTGTAAAGCCGTTCAGGACGGTCTTGTGGCGATTGATTTAATTGAAAAAGAGCATTTTGACCTGATTTTGCTCGACATTATGCTTCCGGGGGCAGACGGATATGACATTATGGAATACATACGTCCGTTAAAAATTCCTGTTATTTTTATCACTGCAAAGCACGATGTGAAGGACAGGGTGAAAGGCTTAAAGCTTGGCGCGGAGGATTATCTGGTAAAGCCGTTTGAGGTTGTGGAGCTTATGGCGCGCGTGGAGGTCGTGCTGCGCAGGTATAATATTGCAGAAAAAATGCTTACGGCAGGAAATGTCGTTGTGGATATGGAAGCGCATAAGGTGACGCGGGGCGGAAAGCCTGTTGCGCTCACGAACAAAGAATACGGTCTTTTGGTACTGTTTATTCAGAATAAAAATGTGGCGCTATTTAAAGAGCGGTTGTATGAGAAGGTATGGGAGGATGAGTATCTTTCGGACAGTAGAACGCTGGAACTGCATGTACAGCGTCTGCGGAAAAAACTTGGCTGGGAGAACAATCTTGTGGCGGTTTATAAGGTGGGATACCGCTTGGAGGTAGATTGAAAATTTTGTGCAAAATCATAAATTTGCAGGTTGTCGAAGGCAGGGAGGACTGGAAAGATGAAATTTTCATATAAAATATTGCTGAGCACTGTGCTGATTATGGCGATTGCATTGGGCGTAAGCGGGTATTTTTTTGTCAACTATGTGTTTGACGCTTCTATGCAAAGGGAGGCAGGACAGGCGCTTAACGAGAGCAGTATCCTCCAGTTCGCTTTTGAAACGGCGGCACTTAATATTCCCTCCAAGTATGATATGCTGCAAAATTCAACGATTGAAGAAATCGGCATCAAGCTTGAGGCGAGCGGACAAGGCGGAAGACTTCTTCGGATATCCGACGAGGAAGGCAGGTTCTTATATGCGAGTGAAGGCTTTGCACAGCAGATTGACTTTTTGATGCAGATTGACAAGGAAACGCGCATTTATCAGGTAGTGCAGGACGGAGAGTATTATTATATTCAAACCGGTATGATGTTAGATGCGCTTGACAGGGTTTTGTATCTGGAAACACTTCATGATGTGACGGGCATTTTTGAGGAGCGGCAGCAGGGGTTTCATATTTACAGACAGGTTACGGTTTTAATGCTCCTAATCAGTATTGTCATTATGTGGATTATTTCGGGGTGGATTACAAAGCCAATCCGTCTTCTGACAAGGGCAACAAAAAAGATGGCGGCAGGTGATTATACCTATCGTGCAAAACGTGTCAGCAATGATGAGCTGGGACAGCTTACGGTTGATTTTAACAAGATGGCACGCGCTCTGGAAAAAAATATGGAGCAGCTTGAGAATGAGGTGCGCGCAAGGGAGGACTTTATCGGTGCGTTTTCCCATGAATTGAAAACGCCGCTGACTTCGATTATCGGGTATGCGGATTTGCTCCGTTCAAGAAAGCTTGATGAGGAAAAGCACTTTCTTTCGGCGAATTATATTTATACAGAGGGAAAACGTTTGGAAACCATGTCGTTTCGTCTTTTGGATATTGTGGTGATGAAGCGCGGCGAGTTGGAGCTGCAGAAAACAGACGTATCAGAGCTGTTTGAGTATTTAAAAGAGATGTATGGTGCAATCGAGGGTGTGATGCTTGACATTCAATATGATGCCGGACAGGTATGTGTAGAGGTTAACCTTTTCAAGTCGGTACTTCTGAATTTGATTGATAATGCATATAAAGCATCTGATGAAAACGGAATCATTGAAGTGCGGGGAGAAAAGTGGGAGCAAGGATATTTGTTCAGTGTCAGGGATTATGGCGTTGGTATCCCCGAAGAGGAGTGCAGCCGCATTACGGAGGCATTTTATATGGTGGACAAGTCCCGCTCAAGGAGCAGAAACGGTGCAGGGCTTGGATTATCCTTGTGTACGCAGGTGCTTTCGCTTCATGGCAGTGAGCTTGTTATTGAGAGCACGCTTGGCGAAGGGAGCTGTTTTAGCTTTTTGATTTCCGCGGATAATCAGCAGGATAGTCATGATTGCATGGATATCAGGCGAATGCCGCAGGGAGTAGCACCTTCGCGGCTTGCTGTGCAGATGTCGGATGGATATGCAGATGGAGAAATTGTTGAATGAATGTACAGATAAGCAGGAAAAAGAATAGAAACAGGAACATTGGAAGAAACGAAAATAAGAAAAAGAAGAGGATTATGGACAACAAATACATCTTTGGACTCTTAATCATCGGTACGGCATTTGTTGTTTTCGGCGCAATCTGGGGGCCGGAGCAGCTTTCAAAATACAGGGATCGGTATACGCTGAACAAAATACAGTCGGAGATGGTAGAAGGGAACGGAGAGGGATACCGTTACTCGTTAAACAGCAACGAAAAACTTTATATTTTGTCCAAATGTCTGACAAACCAAGTGCTGCCCGAAAGTGAGGCGAGTGCACTCACAAAGGTGCAGACGGATATGGATTATGGTAATCTGACGGGAAATTATGCGTTTGTGGTTAATCATCAGGAACCTTCCGACAAGGAAATTACGGAGGAACAGATTTATGAGCGGTGCAATGAAGAACTTGCAAAGATGCATACGCTTGCGATTCTTCCTGAGGAGGTAAGAAATGTTACATCGGCGACACATAGTGCGGTGCTTTATTCCGCAATTGATGTATTAGAGCCGAGAAACAACCTGTCGGTGTGGAAAATCAGTTTAAGGACAGGACAGCAGAATGCAAATAAGGAAGGCTGCCTTCTTGATGTCTATATTGATGCGGATACAGGACTTGTCTATGAATTTTATGTCAGAACCGCCGGCAGTACATGGGTGGATATTGATTCGGACAATATGGTGGAGCAGTGGAGCGAATATCTGGGACTGACAGGGCAGGGAGAGTATGAAGATACCAATCCGCTCTTAGAAACAACTTCGAATTATAAAAAGTATAAATTTGCGGGAGTAGATAATGGGAATACGGTTGTTACGGTCGGATTTTATGAGGGAATCAACGAATTGTTTTTAAAAATTTCGCGATGATGCAAATATGATGTAAAAAATATGTCAATTTGATGTGGAAAATATGATAATTTGATGAAGCGCTCCTGTATTCTTTTGGTAAGGATCCTTAATATAAGGAGGAACAGACCGAAGAAGAAGGGGGCTTTATTTATGTACATAGGATATGCAGAGTATCAAAGAAATATCAGGAGAAGAATAGACAAAAGGGCACTGCGAAAGTTTTTGGCGGGAATTGCAGTGATATGCCTGTTGCTTTTTATTGTGCATGCAGTTGTTTCTTTGTGGAGCGATATCTACATGCAAAGAAATGATGTTGAGGTGGTTGTATTATATCCGCTGCCTGCTTTTGAGATTAAGGCAGTGATGGCACAAGCAGATGCATTCAATCAAAAAGAAACAGCGATTCCGGTAAGGGATGCTTCCAATCCCTTGATTGTAATTGACGCGGGGCATGGCGGAGCAGACGGCGGCTGTATCAGAGGCGATGTATTAGAGAAAGATGTTAATTTAAGTATTGCGATGCATATAAAAGAGCAGCTTGCCGAGCGCGGTTATGAAGTACTGATGACGCGGGAGGGTGATGAGACAATATCGCTCGAGGATCGTGTAAAATTGGCAAATGAAAATGGTGCAACGATTTATATCAGCATTCATCAAAATTTCTATGAAAAGGAAAAGCCTGATGTGCGGGGAATAGAAACCTATTACAGCTCAGAAAGCAAGACGGACAGCAAGCGCCTTGCACAATTGATGCAGCAGCAGCTCACAGACAATACAGACGCGAGAGACAGGGATATTTTAGCAAACGAAAATCTTTATGTGATAAGAGAGACAAATATGCCTGCGTGTTTAGTGGAGACCGGTTTTCTTTCCAATAAAGAAGAATGTGCGCTGTTGGTTTCCGAACAATATCAAAAACAGCTTGCAGCATCTATCGTGTCAGGCATAGAGCTTTATCTTCATCCAAAGACAATGTATCTGACCTTTGATGACGGGCCTTCTGTGGAGAATACAAATGCTGTTTTAGATGCCTTAAAGGAGCACAATATCAAAGCAACTTTTTTCCTCGTTGGGGAAAATGTGGAAAAGTATCCGGAAATTGCAAGGCGCATTGTGGCAGAGGGACATACGATCGGCATTCATTGTTATAGCCATGATTATAAAGTCCTGTACGAGAGTGTGGACGCTTATGTAGCGGATTTTGAGAAAGCAAAGGCGGTTGTCTATGAGGCTACGGGAGTAGAGGCAAGGCTGTTTCGGTTTCCGGGAGGAAGTATTAACTCTTACAATAAAAAAGTCTATAAAGATATTGCAGAAACGATGACGGAGAACGGATATATCTATTTTGACTGGAATGCAAGTCTTGAAGATGCCGTCAAAAAGTCTACACCGGAGCTTTTGCTTACAAATGCAAAGGAAAGCACACTTGGAAGAAAGAAGGTCGTGATGCTTGCACATGATGTGGTATATAACACAACACTTTGTATTCATGATTTGATTGAACAATTTCCGGAGTATCAAATGCTTCCGCTTACAGAAGAAGTAGCACCAATACAGTTTTAACACAAAATGCCGGAGAGTGGCATTTTTGTGCTTTTTACAAATAACAACAGAAAATTGAATGACTTGTTTAAAAAATAAAGAAAATAATTGAAATTGTTCTCTGAATATATTATAATGTAGTTGTAAATATATTATGTTAATTCAAACGGGGGATGATTATGAAACTTCAGAACGACGGCTATTATGAGGAGGAGCATGGTTCAGGCTCAAAAATGATATACGTATACATGGTGCTTATTATGTCTGTGGTAGTGCTTGCTGTGACAGCGCTTGTCTTTTGGACAAACAGCAGTAAAAACAAGAGCAATGGCAGCGGGTATGCGGCGGCGGTGGCACAAAGAGATGCACAGACTGCGCAGTCAGGGAATCCGACAACAAATGGAACAGCAACCGTTATTTCGGAAAATAAACTGACCTCAGACGATCTTGACATTTGGACGCTCCCTGACACAGGGCGTACAACCGGCGGTTCAAAGTCAAACAAAAACAATGGAACAGTCAAAAACCAGACAACCGGAGAGACCGTGATAGAAGGTTCTTCCGAGGAAGAATCGGGTGATAAGGCTGCCACAGCCGACGAGCTTGCAAATGGAAAAACCTCTGTGTATGACATGGCAGATAAAGAAAATATGAAAGATACGAATACAGAGGACACAGAGGACACAGAGGATACGGATAAAACAGAAGATAATAAAACGAATAAATACCCCGACGGACGAATACAGGTAAAGCATTCGGACGGGACAAAAGAGTGGGTAGATATCAGTCCGGATATTCCGCAAAATGATTACAATTATGCGAATCTGAAATATCAAAAGCCTGCCATGAACTATTACGAGGAAGGAAAAATCGTCTCAAAATGCGGTGTGGACATTTCTGCAAATCAGGGAGAGGTTGACTTTGCAAAACTCAAGAAAGCGGGCTGCGACTTTGTGATGATAAAGATTGGCGCAAGGGGTTACAGCAGCGGAAATATTGTGTTTGACGAAAAATATAAGGACAATTTAAAGGCTGCAAAAAAAGCAGGGCTTGATATTGGTGTTTATTTTTGCTCACAGGCGGTCGATAAGTCGGAGGCGCGTGAGGAAGCAGATGAGCTGCTGGCTGCGATTGCGGACTATGATATTAAATATCCGGTTGCCTTTGTAATGGAAACGGTGGACAATGACATGGCGCGGATCGAGTCGCTTGATGTAGAGGACAGGACTTCTATCGCAAAAGCATTTTTAGACAGAGTTTATGATGAAGGTTATACGGCAATGCTCTATGGCGACAAGGAATGGCTGCTTACAATGGTTGATATGGAGCGGCTGAGCGATTATGATGTGTGGTATGCTCAGGACAGCAAGGAGCCGGATTATCCATATGAATTTGGTATGTGGCAGTACGATTCCGACGCAAGCATAAACGGAGCGTCGGGAAAGGTGGCAATGAGCATGAGTTTTACGGATTACGCGCGATAGTTTACTATTTTTTCGGAAATTTTAAGGTGGGAATAAATCTCGGCATAGATAGCGGGAGATAACCCTTCTATGTAGTTTGGCGTATAATTTTTCCTGACACCGTTTTTCTTTAAAGCATCAATTGCTTTGTTATAGGCGATTGCAGCTTCGATTTCCGATGGATAATGACCAACCACAAAATAACCGGGCACGTTGATACGTGCCCTGTATTTTTTTTTGCCGTAAAATGTGACTTCCGATACACCCTGATAACGATTTACAATTTGAATATTTTCATGCCGAAAGTCCGTATCGTCACCGTTCAAAAAAACATAATCCTTGCCCGCAACGGCAAAGCTGCGGATGCCGTAGCGGCTTAAAATATTAACCTGCATGCCATAATCTGCCACAAAAAGATGATCGCCCCGTTTCATAATTTTGTGGGACGAATAGTAAAACAAATCGTCAATATCAAATTTGAGGACATAGGAAGGCGACAGGTAATAATAAAAAAATTTACTTCTTGCATAAATGGGCGTACAAAAATAAATGTCATTGTCTCGGAAATTTAAAAGAACCACCCATTTTTCAAACGGCAGGGGAGAGTCTTCCTCATGACTGTTTATGGAAAGCGCCGGCGTGCTAACCAGCCTGCATGCTTCAGTGTAGGCAAGCGCCGCGGTTTCTTTTGTATCAAAGCCGCCAAGGCTGATATGTTTTTTCTTATAGGTTATGGACGCGCGGTAATATACAGTGCCATCCTTTTTTTGTGCTGTAAAAACGCCTTTTTGCATGGAACCTTCCCCCGTTTTTTTGTTCTGTTAAGAAATTGCAGCTGCATAAATCATTTCAGAAAGATTTTACTTCGTACATTCTTTGAACGCAAGCTGTCGAGCTTGCGTTTTTTACAAAAATATAAATTAAATATAACATATTTTTTGCAAAATGTAAAAAAGTATGAATTTTTTTAAGGACAAGCGAATAAATTAATAAAAGGTGCAGAATAGGTTTGCCATAAGGAAAGGAAGGGCACAGGACAAAATTATGTATGCAAAAAGCTATATTCTATTATTCTTTGTAAATATTGTATGTGCAGGGCTTATCGTGTTTTCAAAGGGGATAGAGGTAAAAGCGAACAGCAGCAGTCTGACAACAAATGTGGAGCTTGAGCGCTTTGCGTCTTTTGAACGTGTGATTCGCTATGATACCTTAGAACCGGCATACTGTATTCCCGCAACAAACGAGGACATTGAAAATCTGATGCGGATTGTGCAGGCAGAGGCGGGCGGTGAGGACAGAACAGGTAAGCTGCTTGTTGCAAATGTTGTAATCAATCGTGTAAAAAGCGCAAAATTCCCCGATAATATTACAGATGTAGTATTTCAGAAAAAACAGAGCGTAACGCAGTTTTCCCCCGTTTCAAACGGAACAATTTATCAGGTCAAGATTTCCGAGGATACAAAGGAGGCAGTGTATAGTGCGCTTTATGGTGAAGATGTCTCGCAGGGAGCGTTGTTTTTTATGGCAAGGAAATATGCAGAGCCGGAAAATGTGCAGTGGTTTGACAGTAATTTAGTGTATTTGTTTTCGTATGGAGGACATGATTTTTTTAAGCGCTAGTGAATTGATATAAAGCTGTTTCATGAAATATGTTCAACGAACATTTTTTTCAATGAACATTTTTACACTAAAGATTGAAGTTAAAAAAATACTATGCTATACTTAACACAGTGTTTTTTGGCACAAAAAATGGAAACGATACATTGGTTAGAGGAGAAATGAAATGAGTTTACTTTACAAGAGTACAAGAAGCAACGCAGAGCCGGTTACGGCATCACAGGCGATTTTAAAAGGGCTTGCAGATGACGGCGGATTATTTGTGCCGGAGTCCGTTCCTGTTTTGGACAAGAGTCTTCGGGAGCTTTCCCAAATGACCTATCAGGAGACGGCTTATGAGGTTATGAAGCTGTTTTTTACTGACTTTACGGAGGAAGAATTAAAAGACTGCATCAATAAGGCTTATGATACAAAGTTTGACACAGAGGTGATTGCTCCGCTGGTCACAGCGGACGGAACGTATTATCTGGAGCTGTTTCATGGAGCAACCATCGCATTCAAGGATATGGCACTCTCTATTTTGCCGCATCTTCTGATTACGTCGGCAAAGAAAAATCAGGTAAAAAATGAAATTGTCATTCTGACGGCAACCAGCGGAGATACAGGAAAAGCAGCACTTGCAGGTTTTGCAGATGTCAGGGGGACAAAAATTATTGTATTTTATCCTAAAAATGGCGTGAGCCCGATACAGGAAAAGCAGATGGTGACTCAAAAAGGCGATAATACGTTTGTGGTGGGCATTACAGGAAATTTTGACGATGCACAGACGGGCGTAAAGCAGATTTTTGGGGACAAGGAGCTTGCGGCTGTGATGGACAAGGCCGGTTTTCAGTTTTCATCCGCCAATTCCATTAACATCGGAAGGCTTGTTCCGCAGGTGGTATATTATGTATATGCATATGCGCAGCTTCTGGGGGAGGGAAAGGTATCCGACGGCGAGAAAATTAATGTGACGGTACCGACAGGAAACTTCGGAAATATTTTGGCGGCATATTTTGCAAAGCATATGGGCGTGCCAATTGCAAAGCTTATATGTGCTTCCAATGAAAATAAGGTACTCTATGACTTTTTTGAGTCGGGCGTGTACGATAAGAACAGAGAGTTTGTACTCACAAGCTCGCCTTCAATGGATATTTTGATTTCGAGCAATCTTGAGCGGCTGATTTATATTACGGCTGGTGCGGACGCGGCAAAAAATGATGCATTGATGAAGTCCCTATCCACCGAAGGCAGATATGAAATTACAGCCGATATGAAGCAGAAAATGGCAGACTTTTACGGAGGCTATGCATCGGAGCAGGAGACGGCAGATACCATTAAGGCGTTATATGAAAAGACAGGCTATATCATTGATACGCATACGGCGGTTGCGTCTGCGGTATTAAAGAAGTATCAAAAAGAAACGGGTGATGATACAAAGACAGTGCTGGCATCGACAGCAAGTCCGTTTAAGTTTACAAGAAGCGTTATGAATGCCATTGATGCAAAATATGATGCAATGGGCGATTTTGAGTTGGTCGATGAGCTTTCGAAGCTGGCAAACGTAGATGTGCCAAAGGCAATCGAAGAAATCCGCACAGCACCGGTGCTGCATGATACAGTTTGTGATAAGGAAGAGATGAAAGCAGTCGTGATGAAATTCCTTGGAATGGAATGATTGCGCCTGATTTAGAGGAAACATAAAATGAGCTTTGACATGATATTAAATATACTCATTATGGCATGCGGGGTATACATGCTGTATTGGGCAATCCAAATGAAAAGGAATAAAAAAATCCCTGAAATGCTTGTAGGAAAAAATTTTCCGATAGAGCGGGCGCGGGACCCCGAAGGATTCATAAAGGCAACCTTTCCGGTTACTTTTGTGACAGGGGTAATCATTTTAGTAGCAGGTGCGGTTGGAGCGCTTGGGCTTTTGGCAGCGTATCCTATGGCGGATACGGTAATCAATCTGATTGAAGTTGTGGTTATCATGGGATATGGAATGCTGCTTATGAAGGCTCAGCGTAAATATTTGGTAGGGGAATAGGAGGATTCATAATGACGGATCAGGAAATTTTAAAACATATTGACCACACACAGTTAAAGCCTTTTGCAAAGTGGGAAGATATTGAAAAGCTTTGTGACGAGGCAGTGCAGTATCAGACGGCATCAGTATGTATACCGCCGACTTACATAAAGAGAGTGAACGATAAGTACGGTGATAAAATCAACATCTGTACGGTTGTCGGGTTTCCACTGGGTTACAGCGTTACGGCTGCAAAGGTTGCAGAGGTGGAGCAGGCGTTAACGGACGGCTGCAATGAGATTGATATGGTGGTAAATATCAGTGATGTGAAGAACGGCGCTTTTGATAAGGTGGAGGAAGAAATCCGTACACTGAAAAAGGCATGTGGAAATCATACTTTAAAGGTGATTATCGAAACGTGTTTTCTTACTGAGGAGGAAAAGATTGCCATGTGCAGGGCTGTTACAAACGCAGGTGCAGATTATATTAAGACCTCGACAGGTTTTGGAACCGGAGGCGCAACGATTGAGGATATCAGGCTTTTTAAGGAGCATATCGGGCCGGAGGTAAAGATGAAAGCGGCAGGCGGCGTTAAGACGAAAGATGATTTAATTTTGTTTTTGGAGGCAGGCTGTGACAGAATCGGTACATCATCAGCAGTCGGAATGCTTCAGGGAGCACAGGCGCAGGGATACTAAGCGGAGTCAGCAGCATGGAGGGATCATGGAAAGTTTAGCAAAAGCAAGAATTGCAGAGCTTAGAACACTTTTAAAGAAAGAGGGCATTGATTTTTATATTGTGCCGACTGCGGATTTTCACAGCTCGGAGTATGTAGGGGACTACTTTAAGATGCGGAGCTTTCTCTCGGGCTTTACGGGTTCGGCGGGCACGCTGGTTGTGAGTGAAAACGAGGCAGGGCTTTGGACGGACGGAAGATACTTTGTGCAGGCAGAAGCACAGCTTGCGGGTTCCGGAATAACGCTGTATAAAATGGCGGAAGAAGGCGTTCCCAAAATCGAGGAATATCTTGAACAGCATGTGAAGGACGGACAGACGGTTGGCTTTGACGGAAGAGTAGTGGATGCTGATTTTGGGAGAAAACTTGAAAAGCAGTATTCCCTTTCTTACGATAAAGATGTGGCAGATGCCATTTGGAGCGACAGACCGCCGCTTTCGGCGACGAAGGTTTGGATTGTTCCGGAGAAAGACTGTGGAATGAGCGTATCACAAAAGCTTGCGCTTGTGCGGGAAAAAATGGACGAACAGTGTGCAGGGCATCTTTTGCTGTCAAAGCTGGACGATATTATGTGGCTTTATAATATTCGCGCAAATGACGTGGATTGTAATCCGGTGGCACTTTCTTATACGTTTCTGTCAAAAGACAGCGCAGTGTTATTTATACAGGAGGAAGCGCTTACAGAAGAGACGAAACAATATTTTTCAGAAAACAGCATTATAATAAGGAAGTATTCCGAACTGACTGACTATTTGGAAAGCTGTGAGATCAATGGTAAGATATGGTATTCGGGAGAGGATATCAATTATTTTGTATATAAACTTATTGAAAAAAGAGGTCCGTTGATTGATTTGGAAAATCCTACCACGCTTTTAAAGGCGGTGAAGACTTCTGTTGAGCTTGAAAATATCAGAAAATATTATCTGCTTGACAGTGTTGTGCTTACAAAATTCCTGTTTTGGATGAAACGGAATGTGGGAAAAGTGCCTGTTGATGAGTATAATGCAGCAAAGAAACTTGATGCTATGAGAGCGGAAATAGAAGGGTTTCTTGATTTGTCGTTTGAAACAATCAGCGCATATCAATCCAATGCTGCAATGGCACATTATAGTGCAGATGAAAAAAAAGCAAGTAAAATTATGGCAGACGGATTTTATCTTATTGATTCTGGCGGGCAATATATTGGTGCAACAACGGATGTGACAAGAACCGTTGCGCTTGGCAGCATTACGGATGAAATGAAACTGCATTTTACAAAAGTAGTATGTGCGATGCTGCGGCTTGCAGAAACAAAATTTTTATACGGTTGTACCGGACGGAATTTGGATATTATAGCAAGGGAACCGTTGTGGAAATGCGGGCTGGATTATAAGCATGGCACAGGACATGGTATCGGATATATACTGAATGTCCATGAGGGACCGCACAGCATTCGCTGGCAGTATAAACCGGAACAGAAAGAAACGGTATTTGAGGAAGGAATGATTGTTTCCGACGAGCCGGGCATATATATTCCGGATAGTCATGGCATCCGTACGGAAAATATTCTTGAAGTTGTAAAAGAGCAGAAAAATGAATATGGACAGTTTATGGGATTCCGGCACCTTACTTATGTACCGATTGACTTAGATGCCATAGACATAAACTATATGGAAGCTTCCGACATCGAAAAGCTGAATGCATATCATAAAGCGGTATATGAAAAGCTTTCGCCGCACTTTGAAGGAGCGGAGCTTGAGCAGCTAAAGCATGCGACACGTTTCGTTTAATTTTCATAAAATTAATTGTATGATAATTAATTATAGAAGAGGGTAAAACTTGTGATGAAACAAAGGCAGGACTGTAATAAGTCAGTGAAAGTTGCATGGCTGGATGAAGGGATCCTGTTCGGATTGCTTTTGATTCAGATTGCAATGATTGCATATTTTAATTTGACAGATATCCGCAATTCATTAGATAGTGATTGTGCGAATACGATTTATCATTTTCGGGAAGTTATTCGAAATGGTACGCTGAACTTGAAGGATTGGAAACATACAACATCAATGGAGCTAGATGCCGTATTTTTGTTTGCATGGCCAATCTATTATATTGTGCGCAATATATTTACTGCTGTAGGAATTTCAAATTTAATCTATATGTTTTTGTATATCGTTGTTATCAGCGGGATTTTGAAATGTGTTCATGTCAGTAGAAAGTACATTTTAATCACACTTTGTCTGGTATTGACGCCATATGCGTTTGGTATGTTGGACTATTTTAATATGCTGTTTTATGGAGTTTCGTACTATACTTTAAAAACATTAGTGCCTTTGCTCTGCATATGGACGCTCTTATTATTAGAAGAGAAAAGTATAACACGTAAGGAGCAATGGATAAAAACAGTTGTATTATGCATGTATTTGTTTTTTCTGTTTATTACATCGTTCTCAACGGGGATTTATGTAATGCTTTGCGGAATTTTCCCGATTTGTGGCTGTATTCTGATTAACATTTGGAAATCAGGGAAATGGAATAGCCGATATAATCGAAGACAGGCGGGAGTTCTGTTAGGAAGTTTGGCTGTGTTTATTGCGGGTTATTTGCTTCATCAGAAGTATTATGGACTGGCGTCAAGATTTAATATGAAATTAACCAAGATAGAAAATTATGCAATTAATTTTAGGGCTTGTGTCAGAGGAATATTTGATTTATTCGGTGCGACAATCTCAGAAGACATCGAAGCATTATCCATTGAGGGAATCTGGTATTGTCTGAAGATGGCATTTGTGGTGTTGCTTTTGGTTGTCTGGTTGTATAATCTGCGTTTTTTGTTTCAAAAGTGTGAAAAGGGAAATGTCAAAGAATTTCTTGCAATTCTGCCGCTGTTTAACTTTCTGGTTTTATTGATGGCAGATTCCCGGTATGGAACGAATACGCATATTGAATATCGTTATTATTTGATAGGCGCAATTCCAATGGTTCTTCTTTTGGGAATACAAATTGATGAATGGAGTAAAGCGTTTAATGTATTTCAAACGAAAACTTTATCCATTGTCTGGATAATGGCTTTGGCAATGCTTATGGTCGGAAATAATAAACACATAATAGAACATTGGGATAGAACTTCTTATGCTGTAGAGTTGTGTGATTATTTTAACACATTAGATATAGAATCTGTATTTTTTGTAGATGACCCTGATACTTCGCATATTTGTAAAGGAATTGACGAAAATCATAAATATGGTACATTCATGTCAGATACACAGTCTTTGGAATTGAGCTTTTGCAGTTACCGCGCATCGGAGCATGGCAGTTTTTATGGGAACAAAAATGCATTGGCAGTTTTTAAATACTCTGTTCCTGAAGATTATATGCCCGCTGAGATAGCACAACATTACAAAAAAGTTGCGACAGTAAGGTGGTTTGATATCTATATAAGCGATCAGGTGTGGTTCTGATAGTATGTATTAGAGAATGCATTATGCATATTAAGATATCATGAAATTTATGTTAATTTTATTGACTTTTCATAAAGCTTTTGAGATAATCAAAGAGGTAATCGATCATAACTGCCAATTGGCAGTTTGAAATACTAAAATTTAATTCTAAGGAGGATTTTATATGTCAACAAAAGCGTATTATCCCATTTCCGAAATCGGTGCCGGCAAGGTAGGATTTTCAAAGACACGTTCTATTATTGAGGCAGCTTTCTACGGAAATAATGTAGTAAAGATTAATACCTTAAAGGAAGCCTATGAGCTGGCAAAGAACTCACCGGGAACAATCGTTACAGACATGAAGATTAAGGACGGCGATACATTCGGTCTTGAGAAGGACGCAAGAGTTCTTTTGTTTAACGACGGTGCAGTTACAGGCCGTTATGCGGCTGCACGCCGTATCAAGGGGGAGCCGGGCGTTGACGAGGCAAAGCTTGATAAAGTTGTTATGGACGCTATTTATAAGACACGCTGGAAGACAATGTACCATGCAGAGTGCTTTGTAGGTCTTGATCCGGAGTTCATGGTTAAGGCACATCTTCTGATTCCGGAAGGAGAGGAGAACCTTCTTTACAACTGGATGATTAATTTCCAGTATATGTCAGATGAATATGTAAAAATGTACAAAAACTCAAAGCCGGTTGGTGATGGCAATGAGCCGGATATCTATATCTTCTCTGATCCCCAGTGGGCGCCTACGGAGTCGCCGGACGTTGATTACAGCTGCTTAAGCGATCCTCTTACACTTTGCTATTTCGATACCAATCAGAACTGTGCAGCAATTCTTGGTATGAAGTATTTCGGAGAGCACAAGAAGGGTACGCTTACAATGGCTTGGGCGCTTGCAAACAGAAACGGCTACGCTTCATGTCATGGCGGACAGAAGGAGTACTCTCTTGAGGGCGGCAAGAAGTTCGTTGCATCTGTATACGGACTTTCCGGATCAGGTAAGTCAACACTGACACATGCTAAGCATGGCGGAAAGTATGATCAGTTTGGCGGTATCAAGGTTCTTCATGATGATGCATTTATCATTAACTCGGATACTTGTGCATCAATCGCTCTTGAGCCTACTTATTTTGATAAGACAGCGGATTATCCGACAGGATGTCCTGATAATGAATACTTATTGTCAGCTCAGAACTGTTCTGCAACAATTGATGAGGACGGAAAGATTCAGCTTGTTACAGAGGATATCAGAAACGGTAACGGACGTGCAATCAAGTCGAAGCTGTGGTCACCGAATCGCGTAGACAAGATTAATGCTCCTGTAAACGCAATCTTCTGGATTATGAAGGATCCTACCATTCCTCCTGTAGTGAAGTTAAAGGGTGCAGCTCTTGCGTCAGTTATGGGCGCTACACTTGCAACAAAGACTTCTACGGCAGAGCGTGTTGCAGCAGGTACAGATTTGAACGCACTGAGAATTGTTCCTTACGCAAATCCGTTTAGAACATATCCTCTTGTAAACGACTACGAGAAGTTTAAGAAGCTTGTTGAGGAGAAGAATGTAGACTGCTACATCGTAAACACAGGCGATTTCATGGGAACAAAGGTAAAACCTGCCGATACATTAGGGATCTTGGAAACAATCGTTGAAGGAAAGGCAAACTTCGAGAAGTGGGGCAACTTTGATGATATCGAGATTATGTATGACTGGTCAGGCAAGACAGCAGACTTTAAGCCGGATATGAATGATAAGGCATATACAGATGCATTAAAGTCAGCGATGCAGAACCGCGTAGATGCAGTAGAAGGTTTTGCTACAAAGAAGGAAGGCTATGATAAGCTTCCTGACGAGGCGCTTGCAGCATTGAAGAAGCTTGTTGAGCAGTGCTAGTTTGTTCTATATAAAGTATACAGATTCTAAATAGATTATAAAAGACGTATCCAAAATAAAAGCGGATACGTCTTTTTGTATGCGGGTGCACAAAAATATACAGATGTTAATGATATTCATTAACATCTGTATATTATCATTGCTGAGAAGTCATTGAGGTAGAGTCTGACTCACTAACAACGGAACCATCAGAGTCATTGATATAAATAACAGTAGTAACTGCTTCATCTGCAGGAACTCCATTATAGATCTGATATCGGTTCCCCACTGTGTAAAAAGACATTACGAGCATTGATTCATAAATACTCATTTGCCCATTTTTTAATGAAATGGTAAAGCTCGTGTAATCTTCGTTGGGTGTTATTGCAGTGATGTCGGGATAGCGGTCATCATCATCAAGAATTGTTTGAATACTGTCCGCTATATCCGCAGCAATTTGATTTAAAATGTCAGTAAGCGCTTCACCATTTAATGAATATGTGACAGTTCCGTCACCATTGTCTGTTGTTGCGATTTCTGTCTGCACTTGAGCAAGTTCTTCTCCAACTAACACAGAAGGAATTGTGATATCGGCATCTGATAGTGGTTCTGTTATTTTTGGTATTTCAGATGTTTCCGGTATCTCTGTGGATGGATCTGTTGAGGAACAACCTAAACAAAGATACATGCAGAATGCAACTGTCATAATTAAAATATTTTTCTTTTTCATACACCTATATTAACATAAACACTTAAAAAAGTCTATATGAATGATTAAAATTTTGAAGTCCATACGTCTGTCTTTCACTATTGACATTATAAGTACAGACACGTTTTTTGAAGTATTAGTACAATGTTTTAAATATTATATCCATATTTTAACACATTATTACAAGGATTTCAACTAATAGTTTAAAGAAATTTAAACCATAATTTTATTATCGACTTTTATACTAATAGTTGAAAGGAGTATATACCGATGCCGTCAATAGCTGACCGACTCATTCTTTTGAGAAAAAAATACAACCTGTCCCAGACGGATGTTGCAAACCAGATTGGCGTGACTCCGGCTTTAATTAGCGCATATGAAAAACTGGAACGGAAGCCGAGCATCGATAAACTGATTGCATTGGCAGATATTTTTCATGTTTCGACAGATTATATTTTAGGAAGAACCTTTAAAGAGGACAGTTCTGCTGTTCTCAGTGTGGAGGGGCTGTCTGAAAAGCAGATTAAAATTGTCCGCGAATTAATTTTTGAGTTTAAAAAGTGATTTGAGCATATAATTTCTTGAAAATTGAATTGAAATAAAAAAAGTTTTTTTATGGTTCTCAAATCCACATAAACACTGGACATGCACAAATTTCGAATTATAGGTTTGCAAATGTAAAAAAATGTAAAATGAAAAAATAACTTGACATGCCTTAAACCTTGTCTTATACTAAAGCTCAGTAAGGATAAAACGCTTGTATTTGGAACAGGGAGACGATTTAAGTGAAGAGAAAAACCGGAAGGACCGGAAAGAAAAGAAAGAAGAAGAGCTGGCTTGCAAGAATTGCCATGGGCATACTGTCAACCCTTTTTGTTTTGTTGCTTACACTGGGACTTGTGGGAATTGTAATTTATAAGTCAGGTGAGATGTCTTTGAAAGCATCGGCAAGCTCGGCGGCTCCACGTTTGGAGGTAGACGAAGAGGAAGTAGAAAAGATAAGAGAAAGCCTGGGATATAATCAAAGTGTGGCATGGCAGGATGATTGGATTACATATGACGGGAAAGTATATGAGTATCGTGAGGACACGCTTAGCTTCTTACTACTTGGAATAGATCATAGTGGAAGCCTTTCAAGTGAGACAGAGCTTTCAGATTGGAGTGCGGGTCAGGCAGATACAATCTTTTTGGTATCATTAAATCAAGAAGATAAGGCATTAAGTGTTATTGGAATTCCAAGAAATTCTTTAGTAGATGTAGAAGTGTTTAATAGCGATAAAGAATGCATAGAAACGATTCGTGATCAGATATGTCTCCAATATGCATATGCAGGTGGAGGAAGATTAGGATTAGAAAAAATGACGGAAAGCGTGTCAACCCTTTTTGGCGGATTGCCGATACATGGAGCATGTGCTGTTAGTTTTGATGCAGTATCAGTGATTACAGATCGTTTGGGTGGAATAGAGGTAGTTGTTCCTGATGATATGACAGCATATAAGAGCAGCTATACACAAGGAAGCGTGCAGATGTTGACTGGAGACAATGTGGTTAATTATCTGCGTTATCGGGATATGCATACACTTGGAAGCCCTACAGTCAGATTGACAAGACAAAAGGCATTTATGAAAGTAGCAGCCAATCGTGCAATTCAAGAGATTAAATCAAATCCGGCATTTGTAAAAGATGCATACGAAGCAATAAAACCATATATGAATACGGATATAACTGTGGATGAAGCGGTCTATATTGCTACAAAAGCTTTGGACTGTACACTTTCTGAGCGATCCTTTTACCAGATTACCGGAGAGGATAGGGCAGATTATATTGACGAAGATAATTATTATAATGATTACTATCTCAATGAGGATGAGTTGAAAAAAATAATGATAGATGTATTTTATAAGGAAGTCAGGATATCTGACCGATAAATTATGATATATAAAGAAATTTATATATAAAAAAATTAAAAGAAAGAAGGAGGAGGCTGACATGAAAAAGAAACTGATAGCAATGGGCTTAGTTGTAGTACTTACATTGTCTATGTCATTTACTGCATTGGCAGCAGGTACTAACAATAGCAAGAAGCCAAGTGGCGGTGGCAGCCACAGCTCATCATCAAGCTCTGACGATGATGATTCATCAAGCTCAAGCTCAAGTACAGCTTCAAGCAGCACAACAACAAACAAGAATCAGGAGACAACAGTAGCAAACGCAGTACCGGGAGGACGCGTTGCGCCAAGTACTGTAAGCGTTGCAGTAGTAAATGCAGACGGTACAGTATCAGCAACAAATTTAGGTGCTGTTATCAGCGCAACTCAGGCTACAGTAGCAGCATCTGCAGTTTCAGCACCGCAGGCAGTCGCTACAGTACAGGCGCTTATGACAACAGCTCCGACAGAGTTCTTTGCAAAGACAGTTGAGGCTCTTGCAACAATGAAGGGCGCTGCAATGGTAGTAAACAACTGTGGTACAGTAAAGACAGCAGCAGTTGCAGCAGACGCACTTGGCAATAACATTGCTTCTGCAGGTGTTATTCCTAACGTAACAAGCGGCGCATTAGTAATGCTTATGAGCGTAAATGCCGACGGTACAGTTGAATATGTTGAGGGTGTTGTTGATCCCGTAACAGGCGCAGTACTTGGCGCATTCAAGGGAATACCTGCTACAATCACAGTATTAGTATTTGCATAATCTATGTGTTGTAGAAAAGAAAATAGGGAATTTTATATAATTTTATATAAAATTCCTATTTTCCTTTTTTGACACAAATACTTAATTAATAGGAAAGACTTCATAAGCAGAAAAGAAAGTGTGGTTTTTCCTATTAATTAAAGCATGATGAGGTGAGTATGGTAACATATAATTTAATAAATTTGAAAAGGAGAATAAAATACATATGTTGTGCGGCATTGATTTTTTCCTGTGTATTATCTTTTAAAGTACAGGCAACGGAAGATGATATATTTTCTCCGGCTTCTGCCAAGGTTTATACTGCAATGTCGGATGACAGTGATGTTGCGGCCAATTTAATTGTGGGAAGTATGTTTGAGGTGCTTGGTGCCGAAAATGATGCAAATGGTACTGTATGGTATCAGGTGAGGACCGATTTTGGAGTTGACGGATATGTTAAGGCCAGTGAACTCGACAGAGTACTTGAGCAGGCACAGCAAATGCAGCAACAGGCTCAGCCACAAGTACCGACTCCGGATGAAGGTGCAGAAGGCGATGGAAATGCAGACGATGGAAATGCAGACGATGACAATGCCGGGGATGTGGAGGATACTGGGAATGCGGATAACAATGAAAATTCGGATTCAAACAGCGAAGAAGCAAGTTCTTTGGAAGGCGAAGGAAACGTGGATGGAGGGTCTATTGGTGAGCTTGTAGTACTGGAATCCGTAAACCTTCGAAAAATGCCGTCTACAGACTCGGAAATTTTGAGCAGAATTGATTTAAATACAACGCTTTCCTATTATGAGAGATATACAAATGATGCGGGTGAGATTTGGTATCGGGTGCAATATGAGGATATGGCAGGATATGTAACAGATGGTGCCGTAATGATTATGCAGCAGGAGTCGCAGCCAAATGAGGAAGCGCAGTTTTCTGATGAGGAAAGTGAAAATACAAGAGAACAGACAATACAGGAAAATGACTCGAAACAAGAGGAGATACAGTCTGAAACAGAAAAATCAACTTCGAATCATGCGGGGTTTGTTGTGGATGAGAATCCAACCAGACAAAAGAAGCATAGACGCAGAGGAATTGATTGGATGATCATTATTCTTGTATTAGGAGGAGCGTTATGTGTAGCAGCAATCGTTATCTTTGTAAAGAAAATATTAAAGCTGCTTAGAAAATAGACAGATTGGAGAAAAAGAATGCATATAGATGACAAAAACAAACAGAATGATACAAAAATATATCTACACATGGATAATAATGATGATGAGGCACAGATTGATCTTTTTAATATTGCAGGCCATATGAGAAAAAAGAAAAAACTGTACAAATATATTTTATTGGTTGCACTTTGTGCAGGCGTGCTTCTGGGATTGGTAATGGTAGGCGTGGATTATATTGTTGGACAGAGCTCTTATGCGCGTGCGGTTATCAGTTTTCAGTATGAAGGAATAGAGGAAGGTTTAGATCCGAATGGGGCTGCATTTGATATTAATAAAATTAAATCTCCTGCGGTAATTGAAGATGCGCTGAATTCTCTCAACATTACAGAGTATAGTGCAGAGGAGGTTAGGGAGAATATTGCAATAGAAGGCGTGCTTCCGGAAGATGCAGTGGAGCGTATCACCGTTATAAAAGAGATGGCGCTTGAAGATGTTTCAAATTATGAAAAGATATTAGACGTGTCATATTTCCCTTCTCAGTATATTGTATATTTTTATAATGAGCTGGGGATGTCCGGAACTCAGTCAACGCAGGTTTTGAATGCAATTTTGGAAAGTTACAGGACCTATTTCCTTGATACGTATGCCAATACAGAGGTTCTTACCGTTACGAGTAATTTGATAGATTATAAAGGGTATGATTATGCAGAAGCGCTTGACATGTTGAGAACACAGATTGAAATTATGATGGATTATGTAAGCGAGCGCAGGGAACAGGCGCCGGAGTTTCGTTCTGCTGATACCGGACTTTCTTTCGGGGATATTTCAACAGCTCTTGAGACGGTAAATGGGGTGGATCTGGCAAAACTGAGTTCTTATATTGAAAGCCATACTTTGACAAAAGATAAGAACAGGCAGAAGGAATACTATGAATATAAGATAAAAAAATACAATATGGAGATTGCGGAATGTCAGGTACAGCTTAATAATGTACAGTCGGTTATTGACAGATACCAAAAAGATCCTGTTGTTATTGTAAGTTCTCAGGAGACAACACAGCAGATTGAACAGACAAATGAGTACTATGATGAGCTGTTACAGCAAAAACTGAATATATCAAACCGGATTGCAGAGCTTAATACGGATTTGAATGAGACGTATGTACTTTTGAATGCTATTAATAGTTCAACTATTAAAAACGAACAAAGCGAATTTGATTATGCGGATCAAACGATGGATTCCATAGCACAAACAATTGCAGATTGGGCAGATTTGACGGAAGAAACAACAGAGGAATATTATACAACAACACTCTTCTCTAATGCTTATAAAATAGGTGTTCCTGCACAGTATAGTGCGGCGGGGGGACTTATGGCGATTGCAAAGAAGATTGTTATTGCTGTTGCAGCAATGATATTTGTTGTGGTTGTTGTTTGGTGTATGGATGGACTTTTCTGCGAGCTTAGGCAGATTAGGAAGAACAAGCAATAATATATGGAAAAAAGTTTATTTATTAGGTTTATGAAAGCATTAATTCCGTTTTGGAATGTTATCATATTCTGTTATGTATGGGCATTGTATTATAATGAACAGATGTTCTATGGCTTTTGGAATCAGGGGCTCATTATATCTGTTATCCTATATATGCTGATTTACTATGCTTTTGGAAAATTGTACCATGCCTTTGGAATACACACAAGCAGGATTAGCGAGTTGATGCTATCGCAGTTTTTGGCGATTGGAATGTCGGATTTTATATTATATCTGATGTGTTATCTGATGCATATGCAGTTTGCGAATCTGATTCCGGGACTGATAGCGGCAGCTGTTCAGCTTATAGGAACATACATTCTTTTAATAGCAAACAAATCATATTATGCGAAGAATGTTCCTGCACAGAAGACGATTATTATATATGGTGCGAAGAAGAAACAGCAGAAGGAGGATAATATAGAAACTTCTGTGGAGGAGTTTATTCATAAGCTCAAAATAAAACATGCAAATTTATTTTCAATACAAAATGCTTATCCGGACACACAAAAAAGCAGTGAATTGACGGATAAAATTGCAGACTGCGATACGGTTATTCTTTGTCATGTTTCGCAAAAGCTTAGGTCTGAAATACTGGCGGTATGTGCAAGAGAGGGAAAGAGCGTGTATATTACGCCGAAACTTGAGGATATACTGCTTACAAATTATGAGTATCGGTATATGATTGACACACCGCTTCTTGCATCGAGTTTAGGGCGGAGGGAATACAAAAGCAAGCGTTTTTTAGATGTGAGTATTTCGTTGGTAATGCTGATTATATTTGCACCATTTATGATTTTGTCTGCGATATGTATTAAGCTGGAGGACAGAGGACCGGTATTTTACAGACAAAAGCGTGTTACGATGGATGGAAAGGAATTCGACATCCTGAAATTCCGAAGTATGGTAGTAGATGCAGAAAAGCAGGGATATAAACCTGCTGCCACGAGAGACAGCCGCATTACCAAGACAGGAAGGGTCATCAGGGCAACGCGCATTGATGAGACGCCGCAGCTGCTCAACATATTAAAGGGCGATATGTCAATTGTAGGTCCGAGACCTGAAAGAATTGAACATGTAAAAAAATATACAGAAAAACTTCCGGAATTTGCATACAGGCTCAGAGTAAGAGGCGGACTTACGGGATATGCGCAGATATATGGAAAGTATAATACAAGCGCAGAGGACAAGCTGAAAATGGATTTGATGTATATTGAAAAGCAGTCGCTTTTGTTGGATTTGCAGTTGATTTTACTTACAGTTAAGGTAATGTTTTTACCGGAGAGTACCGAAGGATTCTAATGATGAAAATGAAATATGATAGAAAATAAAACCACTGGGATGTTCTGGTGGTTTTTTTGTGAAAAAGGAGATGCTGCAATTGTTAAGAAAATCTTAAACATTTCCCCAGTTGGAACTTAAAACAAAATATTATATACTAACAAAGTAATTACAAAAAACAAAACGAAACAGCGAATTTTCACAAATTCGCAGATTTCGAAAAGGAGCAGGGGTATTAAAATGTACAACATACTGGTATGTGATGATGAACGGGATATTGTATCGGCACTAAGAATTTATCTGACAAGTGAGGGATACAAAGTATATGAGGCGTATAACGGTGAGGAGGCGCTTGCACTGATCGAAAAAAAGGACATTCATTTGGTACTCATGGACGTGATGATGCCTGTGATGGACGGAATAACGGCGATGGTAAAGCTGCGGGAGAAAAGCAATGTACCTGTGATTATGCTGACGGCAAAAAGCGAAGATACAGACAAGGTGCTGGGCTTAAATATCGGTGCGGATGATTACGTGACGAAACCGTTTAATCCGGTGGAGCTGCAGGCGCGGGTGAAGTCGCAGCTTAGGAGATATATGCAGCTTGGCGGCGCTGCCCAGAGTGCAAGCGAAAAACTTGTGATCGGCGGTATTGAGCTTGACGACAGTACGAAAGAGGTTACTTTGGACGGGGAGCTTGTGGCGCTGACGCCAACGGAATATGATATTTTGAAGCTTTTAATGGAAAATGTGGGACGGGTGTATTCCCCTTCGCAGATTTATGCCGCCGTATGGCATGACAATCCGTACGGTACGGAGAATACGGTGGCAGTACATATCCGGCATCTGCGGGAAAAACTGGAATACAATCCGGCAGAGCCAAGATACTTGAAGGCAGTGTGGGGACGCGGCTATAAAATGAACAAATAAATTGCGGTTTGGAAATTAAATTTTCAACCAACGAGTTTATGCCTGAAAGCACAAACTCACAGACTATGAAAGGAGCATGGTTATAAAGATGAATAAAATCAGGGGTTCGGTCATTGCGAAGCTGATTGCATGGGTTTTATGCATCGGCAGTGCGCTTGGTACGGCGGTATTTGGATTTTTGACACTTGCCGGCGTTAGCACAGGGTATTATAATATGACATACGAGGAAATGCTTGCAGACACATATCGGAATGTTAATTCAACATATTCGGCAGATGTGTTTCAAAATATGAAAAATCATTGGGGAAAGAAAACTGTTACAGAGGAAGGGTTCCGGTATGGAATTTTTCAGACGCAGGATTTGGAGAAGGTAAACTTTCAGGACGAAACACTTTACATTGACACCAACATGACAGACGAGGAACTGAAAAATTTGGACAGGGATAAGATATTTTTGTATCAAATTCGGCAGCTGTCAAACGGTGGGCAGGAAGGACGGGCATACGGATATGTCAGTGACTGGGAGAGTTTGTCAGACCTGCAAAGCATTACGTCAAATTTGGAGGAGCAGGACAATATTGTCTGGGAAAGTCAATATGCAGATGCGGTGTGCTTTGATACGGAAAAGGGTATTTTTTATTACCGCTCCGAGGAGAAATATTATCCCGTACGGGAAGTGACGATGTATTATGACAATGATTTCGGGATCGTGAACGAATACAGTTACATTTATGACGATACATTGGGAAAGTACAGACTGAACTATTATAATAATGAATATGACGCATATGATATCGTGTTTGAAGGAGCCGAGACCGACGATACACAGGAATGGAGTGCAGCGGTTACAGAGGATAGCATTGACCGGTTTTTAAAAGGGGATGAAACCAAGGAGTATGTTGTTGATTTTGCCACATTAAATAAGACGATATTTGGATACAGACAGTGGGGAACGTTAGTTCTTGATAATGTTCGGGAAATTGACGGAGAAGAGCTTACGATTATCAATTCCAAAAATATTGTGAAATCATCGTTTGCTGATTTGGATGCCAGACAGGAGTATTACCTTGATGACAATTATACGCTTCATGTTGCGAAGGAGGTTGCGGTTGATTCTTACTGGGTTGCATCGCTGATACCGGATATCAACGCGCCAGTGGTTTCAAACAGCAGGTATTATATGAATGCAAAAGCGACGGAGCTGTTTTATATCTATGGGAAAAATGCAAGTGTTGTGACGGTTGTATTTGCAATTATGACACTTGTGTCACTGGTTTTCCTTGTCTATGCATGCGGATACCGGAAAAACCGAGAGGGGATTGTGTTGACGTGGTTTGACAGGCTTCCGCTGGAGGTGGTATCGGCAGCGGCTTTCTTTGTGGAAATGATACCACTTAGTATCATCTATATGCTTATGGGAAGCAGTCAAATCAGGAATAATATAGAAACATTGATACCGCTTGCAGTCAGTGCGGCAGCCGGACTGTGCATGATTGCGCTGTGGTATGTGCTTAGCCTGTGTGTGCGGCTGAAATATGGAAAGTGGTGGAGAAACACGATCTGCTATCAAGTGTGCAGGTTCTGTTGGAAGGCTGTAAAGAAACTGTTTGACAATATCACATTGCTGTGGAAGCTGAGTTTGTTTATCATTGTCAAGACGGTAATTGAGCTGTTTGTGCTGGAGGCATATAATGTGGAGGGCGGGGCTGTGTTCCTATGGCTGATAGAGACCATTCTTTTGACTGTAGCAGCCTACTATGCAGTCCTTCAGATTAACGAGCTTCAGAAGGCGGCAGGGAAGATGGCTGACGGAAATCTGGGGTATAAGGTTCGTACGGAGAAAATGTTTTCCCCCTGTAAGAGGCATGGTGACAACCTGAATAAAATAGGGGAAGGGTTATCAAAGGCAGTCGATGAGCGGATGAAGAGTGAACGCTTTAAGACGGAGTTGATTACTAATGTTTCACATGATATTAAAACACCCTTGACATCCATTATTAACTATGTTGACTTGTTGGAAAAAGAGGAGCTTCATAATGAGAAGGCAGAGGAGTACCTTGACGTGCTGGAGCGGCAGTCCTCAAAGCTGAAAAAGCTGATTGAGGATTTGGTTGAAGCATCGAAGGCGTCGACGGGAAACCTTGAGGTCGGAAATGAACTCCTTGAGGCAGGTGTGTTTTTGACTCAGACAGTCGGTGAGTTTGAGGAGAAGCTGTCGCTTTCGGGGTTGCAGTTAATCGTGAAAAAGCCGGAAGAAGCGGTTTATATTTCGGCGGACGGAAGGCATTTGTGGCGTGTGGTGGATAATCTAATGAGTAATATCTGCAAGTATGCGCAGCCGTCTTCGAGAGTTTATGTAAACCTTGAGAAAGAATATGATATAGTCACGATAACCTTTAGAAACATTTCGAAGTACGAGTTAAATATTAACGGCGACGAGCTTATGGAGCGTTTTATCCGGGGTGACAGCTCGAGAAATACGGAAGGACATGGACTTGGCTTATCCATTGCAAAAAGCCTTATGGATTTGATGGGCGGCGGTATGGAGATTACGGTGGACGGCGATTTGTTTAAGGTGCGGCTTAACTTTAAGCTTCAGGAGAGTGCAGAAGAATTATTAAGGCAGCGTGACGAACAGCAGGAAGGCAATAAAGAAAATGAAAAATAATTGTGCAAATAGCGTGCATTGAATTTTATGCGCCGGAATCAGAAAAAATCCATATGTAAAATTGCAAAAATTTAATTACAAATATTAGTAAAGATGTGTGAGGGTTACATATTGATATTTTGATAATGATAGGGTATACTATAATTAATCTGAGATGTTCGATAACTCTTGCTATTTTGAACCTACATCACTTTAAACGGGATTCCTATATTGCCTGATTAATGTCATGCCCCCCATTTTGGCCAGGGGAAGACAGCGAGATGGTTGCGGTTGCCCACCTAGCATTGGCTAGGAGTCAAAATACAGGAGCCGGCATTTTGGGGATATACGAATGAAGAAAAGCAGCCTTTGCGGGCTGCTTTTTCGTTCGATAACAGCCTTTGCGTGCAGGTGTTTTGGGCTTGATAAAGCGGCATGCCGGCGTTTGATACATATGTTCATGTAAATAAGTTATCCAACAATTGATGTGGAGGTATAAGGAAATTCAGGAAAACAGGCGTGGAAAAATAATACTGAAAAAGTTGATAACGGTGTTTTTGTGGTTGGTTTTGGCAGCGGGAATTTATTGGTGCAATGTATCAACACAGGATCTGAAAGAACATGAAGGGATTACAGAGAACGAGGATAAGAAACAGGAGGAAGATACAAAAGACCTTGCAGGCGGTATCACACAGAAAGAAGAGGAAATCAGCAGAGTGGAGGCGCTTTCCGATACGATCAGAGTTCTGATTAAAACGGACGGCTTTCAGGGAATTTATCATGGAGCGATAAACATTGTAAGTGACAGCGGGATGATTGTGGAGTATGGAAATACTGTAACCGAATGCGGAAGCGGTGAAGAATTTTTGATTACCAAAGAGCTTTTTCAGGATCATTCCGAGGTACTTAAGGTTACGGCAAAAGATCAAGGCGTATGCCGCATTACGAATTTAAAACGAAGTGCAGAGGCTTCTTATAGAGGAACGATGGAATGTTATGGTACAAGTGAAGGGATTGTGTTGGTCAATGAGCTTAAGGTTGAGGAATATCTGTATGGCGTTGTGCCAAGTGAAATGCCGTCTTCCTACCCTGCAGAGGCTTTAAAGGCGCAGGCAATCAGCGCTCGTACATATACCTATTTTCATAAAAAAAGCTATGCCTATCCGGAATGGAAGGCAAATGTGGACGACAGTACGGCTTTTCAGGTGTACAAAAACATAGAAGAGACTGCGGAGGCAGTTTTGGCGGTCAATGATACGAGAAATGAAGTGCTTACATACGATGGTGAAGTAATTGAAAGCTTTTATTATTCCACGTCGAGCGGTTACAATGGTGGTGCGCGGGTGTGGAGCGAGCTGGAAACTTTTTCCGATAATTATTTATACGAAACAGGGGAGGACATTTTTGCAGAAAATAATACGGAGGGAGAAGCAGCTTATCAGCAATTTATTGACAATGGAAATCCGTCTGATCCGGAGTTTGGAGAGGCATGGTACCGCTGGAATTATGACAAAAGCTTAGAAGGGGAGGCGTGCCGGACATTTTTGCAGAAATTGTATGAGCTTTCCAATGCACAGCCGCAGAATGTTCGGATTCGTTCCCAATATCTCTCGAAAGAAAAAATATTGGAGGAATGTGCGGTGAAAGATATACGCATTTTAAAGCGTCATAAGAGTGGTCTTGTGACGGGGATTATCATAGAAACGCAGAATTTCATGGTGAGTGTGCGGACGCAGCATGTCATCAGACAGGCATTCGGAACGGCGGGAGATACGCTTGTCAAAAAGGACGGTTCGCAGTACAGTTTGGGAGATTTGCTTGCAAGCGCTTACTTTTATATTGAAAAAAAATATGGCAATACGGGTTCTGATAATAATGCGGAAAGTGGGGATAATTTAAGGGAAATCGTCATACATGGTGCAGGGCTTGGGCATGGGTGCGGAATGTCGCAGAACGGTGCAAAGTGTCTGGCAGACCGGGGATGCACAGCTTATGAGATACTGGCATATTATTATAACGGAGCCATAATGTCCGTAGACAGCTTAAAATAAGCCCTACGACACGAAAAGAGGCGCAGTGGATGAAAGCATATAAGGAAAGTATTTACTTTAAAATATACAGACTGCAAAAAGATATACGCAAATCCGTTCAGGAGGCGGAGGTCAGCACCTACGCCTCGGGGGCGGCGTTCTTTTTATTTCTTTCTATCATTCCCATGATTATGGTAGTGAGCGGACTGCTTCCCCATGATGCAATCGTAAAAAAGAATATGGTAACGATTTCGCAGGCAGTGATTCCGGAGCGGGTGTATAGCTTTCTTGTCGGAATTATTGACAGCTATCATGGCAATAATATGACACTCCTGTCAGTTTCTGCGGTGGTCATTATCTGGTCGGCATCAAAGGGCGTACTTGCATTGATACGGGGGTTAAATCATATTTATGAGGTTGACGAGTCGAGGAACTATATTCTTTTGAGGATAAAGGCGGCGTTGTATACAATATTTTTACTGCTTGCTGTATTGTTATCAATCGGTTTGCTTGTATTTGGAAATACGATTGCAAAGTGGATCATTAAGGACGGTGGGATTACATCGGAGCTTTGGCGGGCAGTGGGAGGATTACGGCATATTTTGGTAGCGGCAATGATTTCTGTCGTGTTCTGTACCATGTACAGTATTCTTCCAAATAACCAGCTGGCATGGAAAGAGCATTATCCCGGAGCAGTGTTTACCTCTGTTTTTTGGACATTGTATTCGTTTGGCTTTTCGGTGTATGTGGATTATTTTGGAGGCTTTTCGATGTATGGAAGTCTGACGACCATTATTATAGTGATGATTTGGCTTTATTTCTGCATGTATATTTTTTTCTGCGGAGCGCTTGTGAATAAGTGGCTTGTGGATGGGTATATGGAGGACTATTTTTAATTTCTCCGGGTAGTTTGTGATTGTATTATATAATTATTTTGGCTAATTATTTGCTGAAACAAAATAGGGTAAAATCCGAAAGAAAAATTTTATATAATTTCGAGAACACAGGGTAGAAAATAGGATATCGTGGATAGAAACGTAAATATTGTTGCTGACCTTAATGGAGAGAAAATTGTACTGATTATCCGTTTTGCTTTGCCAGTATATGATGATAAAAGTGGTGAGGTCTGTCGTTCAATGTCATGAAGTTAAGATTGATATAAAAATCTTTTAAACAGAGACGGAAGATATTTGATTCTTCTGTTTCTGTTATCTTTTTTCAGTCATGACAAATCAGCAGACTTTCATCTGTCGGAAAAACAGTTATACAATGGATTGGTTTTAGGCTATTCTATATAAGAATTGATGAAATGCTTATACAGTTATGGGCTGCGTGCGAGGTAATCATTTCCGCAAAGTTATGCATAATCAAATGTGCGTTAATTTCCTGTTGGACACACGTTATCTTTCTATATCGAATACTTTTTGAAAATTAGGAACAAGATTCTTGAATAAGTCAATAGGATTTTCTGCATTTTATAAAAATTGTTGTATTTATATAAATAAAATTGTTGTTTACTGTGAATAAGTTTAATTGACATAGTATGGTAATTATTCTATACTAGTAAACAGGCACTATATATAGTATGCGAATTAAATAACACATACTATATAAATACAATTTGTAGTATTCAGGGTGGTTGTGAAAATATTCTGGAAACTTAGTGTCAGACATACAATAGGGAAATTCAGCATGGAGGATGAAAATGAACGAAGAAATTGACTACGGTGCACTTTACAAACCGAAAAATACGGTCTATGTCATTAAAAAAGATGGAAGCAGGGAAGCATTTAATGTGCAGAAAGTAATAACGGCTGTCGGAAAGTCGGCATACCGTGCTCTTGCAAAGTTTACAGATGAGGATAAGTGTCATATATGCAGTTATGTAATTAACAAGGTGGACGAGATGGAAACAGGTGAAATTCCGATTCCCGTAATGCACAATATTGTGGAGAGCGCTCTTGAGGAGGTAAAGCCGGTCGTAGCCAAGAGCTATCGTGATTATCGGAATTATAAACAGGACTTCGTGCGTATGATGGACGATGTGTACAAAAAGAGTCAGTCTATCATGTATGTAGGTGATAAGGAGAATGCTAATACGGATTCGGCTCTTGTTTCTACAAAGCGAAGTCTGATTTTTAACCAGTTTAATAAAGAACTCTATCAGAAATTTTTTATGACCACCGAGGAGATACAGGCATGCAGGGATGGTTACATTTACGTGCACGATATGTCGGCGCGCCGTGATACGATGAACTGTTGTCTTTTTGATGTGCAAAACGTCCTTTCGGGTGGTTTTGAGATGGGCAACATTTGGTATAATGAGCCAAAATCGCTTGATGTTGCATTTGATGTAATCGGTGATATTGTTTTGAGCGCAGCAAGTCAGCAGTATGGTGGATTTACTGTACCGGAGGTGGATAAAATTCTTGCGCCCTATGCAGAGAAAACATATCAGGCAGCACTCGAAAAATACAAATCACTTGGTATTGATGAAAAAAAGGCGGAAGAAGTATCACTGGCAGATGTAGAACGTGAGTTTGATCAGGGGTTTCAGGGCTGGGAGTATAAGTTTAATACAGTAGCAAGTAGCCGTGGTGATTACCCGTTTATCACTGTGACAGCCGGTATTGGCAGAGAACGGTTTGCAAAGATGGCAACTATTCATATGCTTAATGTAAGAAGAAAGGGACAAGGAAAGAAGGAGTGCAAAAAACCCGTACTCTTCCCTAAGATCGTCTTTTTATATGATGAAAGTTTACATGGACCAGGGAAAGAACTGGAAGATGTGTTTGAAGCAGGAATTAAATGTTCTGCCAAAACAATGTATCCTGATTGGCTAAGTCTTACGGGAAAGGGATACATTGCAAGTATGTATAAGCAATATGGAAAAGCGATTTCTCCGATGGGCTGCCGCGCGTTTTTGTCACCGTGGTATGAAAGAGGCGGAATGCATCCTGCGGATAAGAATGACAGTCCTGTATTTGTGGGACGTTTTAATGTCGGAGCTGTGTCGCTGCATTTGCCGATGATTTTAGCTAAAGCAAGACAGGAGAGCAGAGACTTTTATGAGGTATTGGATTATTATTTGAATTTAATCAGGCAGCTTCATATCAGGACGTATGCTTATCTTGGAAATATGCGTGCTTCAACCAATCCGCTGGCGTACTGCGAGGGCGGATTTTTGGGCGGACATTTAAAGCTCTCTGACAAGATTAAGCCCCTTTTGAAATCTGCAACCGCTTCCTTCGGCATTACGGCATTTAATGAACTTCAGATGCTTTATAACGGAAAGTCTCTTGTGGAAGATGGCGCATTTGCGATGGAGGTTTTGGAATACATCAATAAAGAGGTGAACCGCTTTAAGGAGGAGGACGGGAATCTTTATGCAATTTATGGAACGCCTGCAGAGAATCTTTGCGGTCTTCAGGTAAAGCAGTTTCGGGCAAAATATGGCATTGTCGAGGGTGTCTCTGACAGGGAATATGTCAGCAATAGCTTTCACTGCCATGTAACAGAGGATATTACCCCGATTGAGAAGCAAAACTTGGAATATCGCTTTTGGGAGCTTTCAAATGGCGGAAAAATACAGTATGTAAAGTATCCGATTGATTATAATATTGCGGCAATCAAGACGCTGGTGCGGCGTGCAATGGAAATGGGATTTTACGAGGGTGTTAATTTGTCGCTTGCATACTGTGATGATTGCGGTCATCAGGAGCTTGAGATGGATGTATGTCCGAAATGTGGCAGCAAAAATCTGACAAAGATTGATCGTATGAACGGTTATTTGTCCTATTCGCGTGTACACGGAGATACGCGGTTAAATGATGCCAAGATGGCAGAAATTGCAGAGCGGAAAAGTATGTAAAAAATGAGGAAATTCTATGTTTTAGAAGAACGCAATGAGCAGTGTACTTCATGATATAAGAAAATATAGTGAATAAGAGGTTGACGCGTAATGAGATATCACAATATTACAAAAGACGATATGTTAAACGGAGATGGTTTGAGAGTTGTTCTATGGGTGGCAGGATGTGAACATTGCTGCAAGGGGTGTCAGAACCCTGTTACATGGGATCCCGATGGCGGGCTTGAATTTGATGAAGATGCGAAGCGTGAGATTTTTGAGCAGCTTGACCAGCCATATATATCAGGAATTACGTTTTCGGGAGGCGATCCGCTCCATTGTGCAAACCGCGGTGGTGTTAAACAGCTTGCAATGGAAATTCGGGAGAAATATCCGGATAAGACCATATGGCTTTATACAGGTGATGTGTGGGAAAATATAATGAATTCTTCTCTGATGAAGTATGTGGACGTGCTTGTTGATGGGGAATTTGAGCAGGACAAGAAGGACGCGACGCTTATGTGGAAGGGTAGCAGAAATCAACGTGTCATAGATGTGCAGTCTACACTTGCAGGGGAAGATAGAACAGTACCATTGCTTTACTGCGAGGATCATGACGACATTCCGATGGGACGCGAAACGAATATTATTCCGTTTAGCATGGGCGGAAGCTGTTCGATAAAGAAAGCATAATATACTTGGTTGACAAAAGGAGCACATAGTGAAAATTAAAATAAAATATTTTACGGATAAAGTACAAAAGCTTGAGAAGATTTCAAAGGGAAACTGGATTGACCTTCGGGCGGCGCAGGACGTGGTGATGAAAAAAGGCGAGTTTAAGCTGATACCGCTCGGGATAGCAGTAGAACTGCCAAGAGGCTATGAGGCGCATGTTGTTCCAAGAAGCTCTACTTTTAAAAATTTCGGATTGATACAGGTGAATCACCAAGGTGTGATTGATGGTCCTGACAGAGAAACCGGAGAGGGTGGGTATTGTGGAAACGATGATGCATGGTTTGTTCCAATGTATGCCATGAGGGATACCGAAATTCATGTAAATGACCGTATCTGCCAGTTTCGGATTATGGAGCAGCAGCCGGACATTGAATTTGAGGATGTCAGTGAACTGACCGGACCAAACCGCGGAGGGTTTGGCTCTACAGGGAGAAACTAAAAATAAGAGAGTATCTCACAAGTCATTACATGACTTCGAGGATACCCTCTGTTTTAGTTTACGGAAAAAGCAGTCTATTTATTCAATAAAAAGGTCTCAAAAAGCAAATTTTTTATTCCTGAGATTTGGGCAGCCTGTATCGGAATAATGCATGGCTGAGTTTCTTCCAGCTAAACGGAATAATTGGATAAAGGTAGCTTTGACCGGATACCATTTTGTTTGATACAATTGCAAAAAAGAATAGAATAATACCTGCAATATATCCCCAAAATTGGAAAATAGCAGTCAGAATCAGATTGATGATTCTGAAAAATTTAATCGCATATCCGAGCTCATAGCTTGGATGTGTATAGTTTGCAATTGCAACAAACGCCATGTACAGCATGACTTCTGCGTTAAACCAACCGCTTTTTACGGAAAACTCACCGAGAATCAGGGCTGCCATAACGCTTAATGGAGTCGAAAGCATGTTTGGTGTGTTCACAGCGGCAAGGCGCAAACCGTCAATGGCAAGCTCAAGAATTAAAAACTGCCAAATGAGCGGTACATTAATGTCTTCCTTCACAACTATAAATTCAAATCCTGGCGGTATCCAGTCGGGATTTTGCATTAAAAGTAAAAATGTGGGTGTGACAAAGTAGGTCAGTATTAGAATCAAAAATCGGGATAACCTTAAATAGGAGCCGGTAACAGGCGGAAAGTAAAAGTCATCGGCTTCCTGCACCATGTCGAGGACGCTGATGGGAAGGATCATCGCGGAGGGAGAATTGTCAACTAAAATGATAATGCTTCCCTCAAGAACCTGTGCAGCGGCGGTGTCGGGACGTTCTGTGTACTTAAACTTTGGAAAAGGGTTAAACCATTTTGAGGTATAAAGGCACTCTGCGAGACTTTCCTGATTTAAAGTGAGCGCATCTACCTTAATATCGTTGATACGGTCCCTGATTTTTTTCAGAAATTCCTTGTCAACGCGGCTGTCCATGTAACAGAGTACTATGTCAGTTTTTGATGCTTTTCCTGCGCTGAGCATTTCCATTCTCAGATCGGTGCTTCTGATACGGCGTCGTATCAGGGCAGTATTAAATACAATGGTTTCCACAAAGCCGTCCTTTGATCCTCTTAAAACCTTGTCTTTTTCGGGTTCAGACACGCCACGGGCGGGATAGGTGCGAGAGTCTATTAAGATGCACTCATCAAACCCTTCAATAATTACAGCAAAAACGCCGCAGAGCACGTTTTTGGCAATTTCTTCAAAGTCCTTTGAAAGGTCAACCTCCACGTGGGGCAAAAGTTTGTTCAAGCCCTTTGCGTTTTTCGGCATATCATCGCTTTTCAGGCCCATAAGGAACTGTAAAAGCTTTTGCATCATCTCGTCTTTGCAAAAGCCGTCTATAAAATAGAAGACTGCATTCTTTTCACCGATTGTAATTTCGCGGTTAACAATGTCAAAGCTCTCGCTGACATGCAGTTTATCATTCAAATAGTTTTTATTTTCTTCAAAAGTCTGATACATAGTATTCCCCCATTCTTGCTTAAGCTGCGAATTTGCGTTTGCGCATTCAGGCATGAACTTATTTGATGTTGATTATTGCCAAACGTTTTAAAAATATTCGCGGTTGTCTTGTGACTTTCATTTGGTTTTCTAATTTTGGCGATGGTAACAAATTGCTTTTTATGACATAATATGGTATTAAACATAAAAAATCGAGGAGTGCAGACATTATGCAGGAATGGAAACCTCAGATGCCTTATATGGAACAATTCCCGGTGGCAATGGCATATGTACCGTGGCAGAGAAACTGTAACATGTATGAGAACCTTGATGAAGCCTATAAAACAGGCACCATCTTTCCGGAACTGAACAAACCGTTTACAGGAAGGAGGGTTCAATCATGAATACAGGCTATAAGACATGTAATGCTGATACGTGCGCGGAACGAAGACGCCTTTTGCAGGAAATCGGAAAGGTTGATTTTGTGCTTAAGGAGCTTAATCTTTATTTGGATACACACCCTTACGACCAACAGGCAATGGAAGCATTTAAACACTACAACATGGCAAAAAATAAAATGGTACAGGAATATACCGAAAAGTATGGTCCTTTGGTATTAAGCATTGTTGACATGGATTGCAGAGAATGGAAGTGGGCCACACAAGACTGGCCGTGGGAAGGGGGCTATCATTAATGTGGAATTATGAAAAAAGATTGCAGTATCCTGTAAAAATCACGCAAACCAACCCAAAGATTGCACAGGTTATCATCTCACAGTACGGCGGACCGGACGGAGAGCTTGCGGCATCAATGCGTTATCTCGCACAGCGTTATACAATGCCGTACAATACGGTGGCAGGACTTTTGACAGATATTGGTACAGAGGAGCTTGCACACTTTGAGATGATTTGTGCGATTGTATACCAGCTTACCAGAAATCTCACACCGGAGGAGATTGAAAAGTCCGGTTTTGACAAATATTATGTTGATCATACCCTTGCGCTTTGGCCGCAGGCCGCAGGCGGCATTCCGTTCAACGCATGCGAGTTTCAGTCAAAAGGGGACGTGATTACGGATTTAACGGAAGATTTGGCAGCAGAACAGAAAGCCCGCACAACATATGACAATATCCTCCGTCTTGTAAAAGATCCTGAAGTTTGCGAACCGATCCGGTTTTTGCGCGCAAGGGAGATTGTGCATTTCCAGCGGTTCGGCGAAGCATTACGCATTACACAGGAAAATCTTGATTCGCGTAACTTCTATGCGTTTAATCCTGAATTTGATAAGTAAATTCTGTTTATTTCTATGAAAAAATACTCCTGTATGGCATTTAAACAAAATGTCATAGGGGAGTGTTTTTATTATTAGTCCAATTCTTGATAATTGCCATAAATCTTTAAATAAAAAGTGGCAGACCTGTAAAGAAAACTTCGGAGATGGGACTATTGTTTTGGGATGATGAGATAGTAGCAGCGACAGAAAAAGTGCTTGCGGATATTACGGCTAAGGAAGGAGAATAGCCATGAAACAGTCAAAGAACAGACAGGCATTTTCAAAATGTTACTTTTAACAGTGTTTTGCCGCTTTTTTGTGATGGGAGTTACCATAGTTGGAGCGGAGAAAGAGCAACCAGTAATTAATGAAAAGTTTATAAAAAAGTAAGTTTTAAAGATAGAGTAGAAAAGAAATCATACAGAAAGTAATTTCAATTGTTGTAAAAAATACGAAACATCAGATTTAACTTGTCATTGTATACAGTATTGCGCTATAATATACCTAATACGACAAACTGACGGGCAGTTAGACAAAAGCCTAAAGACCAGTCGCGAACGGGGGCTGAAAGATGAAAAAAGTAGCACTATTTTCAGATGGCTGGAAAAGACTGATAACCTATGCGTGGGTAGACGGAATGATGAAGTTTATTGCAGAAAGTGACGAGGATATCTGCCTATACCAGTACAACTGTCATGGAAACTGGAGCCATGACGAAATGCATAATCAGGGAGAGTATAATATCTACACACTGCCTGATTTATCATCTTTTGACGGTATTATTATGGACTGTACAAATATTTCCGACAAAAATATTTTTGACAGGCTTGTGGATATGATACGCAAAAGCGGGAAACCGGTTGTCAGTATCGGAAACCATATAGAAGGTTTTTATTATGCAGGCATCGATAATAAAAAGCCGATTGCTGACATGATGGAACATTTGTATCACAAACACAATTGCAGAACATTTGTTTTTGCAGGCGGCCCAAAGGATAATTATGAAAACGAGCTCAGAGTATTGTCTTATCAGGAAAGTCTTGACAGGCTGGGGCTTTCAAGAGACGACAATCCGGTATGGTATGGTGACTATGATTTTTCTACGGGGATTCAATATTTTGAGCAGTATCTTGCAGGTTTTGAAGGGAAAGCGGTAACGTTTCCTGATGTTTTTGTCTGCGCAAACGATAATATTGCAGCCGGCTTTTGCTATAAGGCGCAGCAATACGGATATGAGATCCCGAAGGATTTCAGGATAACAGGCTTTGATAATCTTGATAAGGCAGTTTACTTTGACCCGCAAATTACCACCGTAAGCCATATGCGGGAAAATATCGGAAACAAGACAATCGAAATTTTGGTGGATGTGTGGGCGGGAAAAGCGGTTCCCATGAACCATTTCATGCCATCGAATTGTGTATTTTCAGAAAGCTGCGGCTGTCCGAACAGCGGCTTGCTTGATTACAGACAGTATGCAAGAAATCAGGTGATTTCCGAGGTGGACAGGTTGGAACGGGAAGAATTGCTCACAAAATTTGAGAGTGATATCATAAAATGCGAGGATTATGATGCGTTTTCCCTCCAGATAGCAGATTACTTTATGAGTCTGGAATGTGACGGTTATGCAATTATACTGGACAAAAGACTGTATGATGGTGCAACAGAAAGCGTATTTGCGACAGATTGCTATGACTGGGAGCACCTAACGGTAGCGTATGCGGCAAATGACGGACAGCTTTTGGATATCAAGAACCCACAAGCGCTTCTTGCGTTTTATGAGGCGAACGGAAGCGGCTGCGCTTATATGTATTCCCCAATTCATTTCAGGGAGAAATGCGTAGGATTTAGTATTTTGAAAAACGGAAGGTTTCTGTATGACAATCCGTATTTCTATGATATACACAGTACGATTACAAAATCTTTGGAGAACTTATACAAAAAGCGGCAGCTGGAAATCGCGAATAAAAAGATGCGTGAAATTTATAACAGAGATCAGCTTACCGGTTTATACAATCGTATCGCATACAGCGAAATGATTGAACCGGAATACCGCAGGTATTGTAAAAATGGCAGAAAATGCGTAATTAATTTTGTGGATGCAGACAACTTTAAGCAGGTCAATGATACATACGGACATGAAAAGGGCGATATGATTTTGAAAAAAATCGCACAGGTGCTAGTCGGGAAATGTAATAAGGAAGGATATGTGTACCGGTTTGGCGGAGACGAGTTTATTGCTTTTTTCCCAATGGAAGAGAATTCCACACCCGAAACATTCAAAAAAGATGTGGTGGCGGAATTGGAAAAAAATGACATTTGTGTCAGTATCGGTGTGATTGTGACAGATCCGGCATCAAATAAAACAATTGACGATTATATGAGAGCGGCAGACGAGGAAATGTACAGAGTCAAGGCGGCAAGGAAAAAACTGAAAAATAATTAACAGTATAAATACCCCATAAATGCAGAAAATAATACGGCAGCCCAAAATAAAAACACGATTTTAGAGGCTGTGCAGAAATGGGGGATGATCATGGATTTTACAGATGGAATGCAGCAGGCAAGTCTGCCGCTTGGTCTGTCCTTCGGACTGGCGGCGGATAAAAATGCCTTAGACAATTACAGCAACCTTACGGAGTACGAAAAAGAGCAGCTTATTGCGCAGAGTAAATCAGTAAAAAGCAAGGATGAAATGCAGCAGTTGATACAACAAATAAGCGACGGCGAGAGTATGATGTAACGAGGATTTGCAAAAAGAGTATATTTTATGCATGGCATTGGTGAATGCAATGCAGCAGGTAGGGAGTGTCATGGAATCGGCACTCCCTATTTTGTGGCACTTTTCACAAAAATTCCTATAATAAACTGTAAAAAAGTGAAGTTTTTCGAAAATTTCCAAAAATTTGTTCAATTTTTCTTTCAAAACGGGAAAACTTGATGTATGATAGAAGTGTCAACATATTATGGAAACACAAAAGACTTCAGAGGGTTTGTTAAGAGGGTATCAATGGATTGTAAAGAAACACAGCACTGCATCCAGCTGTTTTTGAAAGATGAATTGGACGATGGTGCAGCGCAGAAATTTGTAGAGCATGTACGTTCCTGTAACGAATGCATGGAGGAGCTTACAATAGAATATCTGCTGTCTGAAGGTATGAGCAGGCTGGAAAATGCGGATGATATTGATGTGCAAAAAGAACTGGAGGAAATGTTGAACCGTACAATGGCTCGTGTCAGACGGAAAAAACAGCTCAAGGCCGGTCTTTTTTTGCTAATATCCATGCTACTTTGCATGTTGTTTTTGGGAGGTACATGATGAGTAAAATCGTGTTAATAGATGGCCATAGTATTCTAAACAGGGCATTTTACGGGGTGCCGATGCTGACAAATTCGGCAGGGCTCCATACAAATGCGGTCTATGGCTTTTTGAATATTTTGTTTAAAATTTTGGACGAGGAAAATCCGGATTATCTAACCGTTGCCTTTGACGTGAAAGCGCCGACATTTCGACATGAGATGTACAAGGAATATAAAGGGACAAGAAAGCCGATGCCCGAGGAGCTTCACGAACAGGTGCCTGTGATGAAAGAGGTTCTTAGTGCAATGGGGATACAGATTGTGGAAAAGCCGGGCTATGAGGCAGACGATCTTTTGGGGACGATTGCAAAGCGCTCCGAGAAGGAGGGCATGGAGGTTTCGCTCGTATCGGGAGACCGGGATTTGCTGCAGATTGCCACAGAGCATATCAAAATACGGATTCCCAAGACAAAAGGCGGGAAAACGGAAATTGAGGACTATTATGCAGACGACGTGAAAAACACCTACCAGGTGACGCCTGTTCAGTTTATAGAGCTAAAGGCGTTAATGGGTGATACGGCGGACAATATTCCCGGTGTGCCAAAGGTTGGAGAAAAGACGGCGACAGAGCTGATGACGACGTATGGTTCGATTAAGGAAATTTATGCACATATCGAAGAAATATCAAAAAAGAGTATCAGAGAGAGCCTTGCAAACAACAGGGAGCTTGCCGATTTGAGCAAACGTCTTGCGACAATCGACACCAATGCAGAGATTGATTTTTCCTACGAAAAGGCAAAGCTTGGCGTTTTATTTACACCCGAGGCATACGACATTTTTAAAAGGCTGGCATTCAAAAATATGCTTTCCCGTTTTGAAAATCAGAGCGCAGGTGTTCGAGAAACAGACTTTGATAAAAAAATAACGATAACGGAGATTAAAACAAAACAGGACCTTGAAAGCATCATACAAAATGCAGTCAAATATGGCAGCGCTGCGGTTCGCATTATCAATATAGAGGAGCAGAATGAGGGTGCTTATCGTGCAAATAAGGACGGTCAGATGTTTTTTCAGCTTGAAGACAGTAAAGCGCATCTTGGCTGTTTCCTATATAGCAAGGCGAATGCGCAGACAGTCTTTTTTGTGGAAAACGGTGATGCGATTAGAAAAAATGAGATTCAGTCACAGCTTAGGAAGCTCCTTACGGCGGAGCATATGACACTTGGCTGTTTTGATATAAAAAACGATTATAAAAGTTTACTTACAGATCAATTGGAGAGCGATAAAAAGTGTTCCTCACATGAAATGACAAAAAATATATTTGACTGTAAAATTGCGGCATATCTGATCAATCCGCTCAAAAATAATTATGAGATTGCGGACATTGCGGGGGAATACCTGAACAGTACCTTGAAAAGCTGGCATGAGGTATTTGGAAAGTCCGATATGCAGAATGCATATACGACAAACAAAACAGAATTAATCAATCACCTCGCAAGGGAAGCGGTTGTGCTTGGACATGCGGCAGAAATTCTTGCAGGGGAGCTTGAGCAGCATGGAATGGCAAAGCTGTTTCGGGAGCTTGAGATGCCGCTGACATATGTGCTTTACGATATGGAGCGGGAAGGAATCCTTGTAAAGCCGAAAGAGCTTAAGGCTTACGGGGAAGCGCTTACGGGAAGAATCAGTGCGCTTGAAAAAAATATTCATGAAGCTGCGGGAGAACAGTTTAATATCAATTCCCCAAAACAGCTTGGCGAAATTTTGTTTGAAAAGCTAAAGCTGCCAGGGGGGAAAAAGACAAAAACAGGATATTCCACAGCGGCAGATGTGCTCGAAAAGCTTGCGCCCGAATATCCGGTTGTCAGCGATATTTTAGAATACAGAGGGCTTACAAAGCTAAAGTCTACCTATGCGGACGGACTTGCAGCTTTTATCGGACAGGATAACAAAATACACACAAACTTCCAACAGACAATTACGGCGACAGGCAGGCTTAGTTCGACAGAGCCGAACCTGCAGAATATTCCAATGCGCATGGAGCTTGGACGGCGTATCCGAAAGGTGTTTGTTCCACAGGAAGGCTGCATTTTCATGGATGCAGACTATTCGCAGATTGAGCTTCGCGTGCTTGCCCATATGTCGGGTGATGCGCAGCTGATTGAGGCATATCAGATGGACGAGGACATTCACCGAATCACTGCATCAAAGGTGTTCCACACGCCGTTTGAGGAGGTTACGGATTTGCAGCGAAGGAATGCGAAGGCGGTCAATTTTGGAATTGTCTACGGCATCAGTTCGTTTGGACTAAGTCAGGATCTCAGTATTTCGCCGAAAGAGGCAAAGGTCTATATTGACGAGTATTTTAAGACATACCCTGGCATCAAAGGATTTCTTGACAAGCTGGTAGCAGATGCAAAAGAAAAAGGATACTGTGAAACCATGTTTGGCAGGCGAAGACCAGTTCCAGAATTGAAATCCTCAAACTTTATGCAGCGTTCGTTCGGGGAGCGTGTTGCGATGAATTCACCGATTCAGGGAACGGCGGCGGATGTTATAAAAATTGCGATGCTAAACGTGTTCGATGCGCTGAAAGAAAAAGGGTTAAAATCGAAGTTGATTTTGCAGATACACGATGAGCTCTTAATCGAAACAAGAGAGGACGAGGTCGAAGCAGTGCGCGAGGTGCTGACAAATGAGATGCAGAATGCGTGCAGCCTTGCCGTAAAACTTGAGACGGATCTTCATACAGGTACAGACTGGTATGAGGCGAAATAAAATGAACTTGTTTGTTTTCAATACTGACGGCATGGAGGGGTTGTTATAAAGATTATAGGAATAACTGGCGGTGTCGGTGCAGGAAAGACACAAGTGCTTTCCTACATTGGCGAGCATTATCATTGCAGAATTATCAGGGCGGACGAGACGGCGCATCTTTTATATGAAAAGGGGCAGGCATGTTATCAGGCGCTTGTGGAACTTTTCGGGAAGCAGATTTTAGACGAAAACGATGCAATCGACAAAAAGAAAATGGCAGAGCTGATTTTTCGTGACAGGGATCTGTTAGAAAAAGTCAATGCAATCATTCATCCGGCAGTAAAACAATATATTTTAGAGCAGATTGCCAAGGAAAAAGAAAAAAATCAGGCAGATTACTTTTTTATTGAAGCTGCGCTTTTAATAGAGGAGCATTACGACCAAATAGCAGACGAGCTTTGGTATATCCATTCTGATGTGGCTGTAAGAAAAGAACGGCTTGTGCGAAACCGGCAGTACAGTGAACAAAAGATTGCAGATATCATGGAGGGGCAGCTTAGCGAAGGGGAGTTTCGCAAACACTGTCAAAGAGTCATAACAAACAATGGCAATTTGGAGGAAACCTATCAACAAATTAAGTGTATAATGGGGGATGAAGTATGAATCAAATGAACATGAATGAAGAAGAAACTGTGTTTGGTCTTGACATTGGCACCAGAAATGTGGTGGGAACCGTAGGATTTCGACAGGGTGAGAAGTTTATTGTTGTGGCACAGGAAATCAGAGAGCATCAGACACGCGCTATGGTGGACGGACAGATTCATGACATCAACAGGGTTGCGGCAACAATTGCCGATATCAGACAGTCGCTTCAGGACAAGACGGGTATCAGACTGGACGAAGTATGCATTGCGGCGGCAGGACGTGTATTAAAGACGATGAATGTCCATGTCGATATGGATTTGGATAAAGAACGAAATGTTACAAGAGATGATATGAATACGCTTGTTTCAATGGGCGTTGATAATGCTTATACGCAGTTTCAGGAAAAAAATGACACCGATATTCACTTTTACTGTGTTGGATATTCGGTTATCAAGTATTATATCAATGGTCTTTGGATGAGCGAGCCGGAGCATCACAAAGCAAAAATGCTCGGTGCGGATATGATTGCAACCTTTCTGCCGGACGATGTGGTTGACGGACTTTACAGTGCGGTGGAGATTGCCGGATTAAAGGTGGCGAACCTGACACTGGAGCCGATTGCAGCGATTCGGGTAGCCATTCCCGAGAAGTTTCGTCTTCTGAATATTGCTATGGTCGATGTCGGTGCAGGAACATCGGATATTTCGATTACAGACGAAGGAAGTGTCGTTGCGTTTGGCATGCTGCCATATGCGGGCGATTCGCTTACGCAGCTTTTGGCAAAGACCTGCCTGATTGATTTTGCGACTGCCGAAAAAATAAAGACGGCGTCTACGGATCAGGATGAGATAAAATATGAAGATATTATGGGCATGGAACAGATTATCACAGCCGAGGAAGTGGTTTCCATTTGCCGTCCCGAAATGGAGAAAATAGCAAAGCACACTGCCGATACAATCAGAGAGCTGAATGGAGGCACATCTCCAAGCGCGGTATTTATTGTTGGCGGCGGCGGAAAAATCAAGGGCTTTGATAAGAAGATTGCAGAGGAGCTTGGACTTGACGCATCGCGTGTGGCGATTCGTGGCGAGGAAATTATGGGGAATATTGAGTTCCCCGAAGGCGCGTTAAAGGATTCAACGATCATTACACCCGTCGGCATCTGCCTGACGCACTATGAAAAGAACAATAACTTTATTTACATAACATTCAATGGGAACCGCATCAAACTTTATGATAACAACAAGCTGACCGTTATGGATGCGGCAATGCAGTCAGCATTTTCACGCGACGGACTGTTCCCAAGACGTGGCGCAGATCTTCATTATACGGTAAACGGAAAGAACCGCGTTACAAAGGGCGGGCATGGCGAAAGCGCACACGTTTATGTCAATGGCGAGATCGTCAATTTAAGCTATCAGATTCAGTCAAATGATGTGATAACGATCGAAGAATCGACACTGGGACAGGATGCACAGGAAAAAATTGCAAACCTTGTTGACTGTAACAGTAAAATTATTCTAAACGTCAATGGTGATGAAGTGCTGCTTCCAAAGCCTGTGATGGTTAACGGTACGGCGGTGACTGGCGAGTATATGATACAGGAGCAGGATGCGATAGAGTTTTTATCATACTATACACTGGAACAGTTCTGCGAGTATATGGGGGTATCAACGGAGGATATGAGAATCTATATCAATGCAGAAGAAGCAAATGCCGACAGCACAATTTACAGTGCGGACAGAATTGATTTAAAGAGCAAAAAAGAGCTTGAGATGAAGGAGATTTATGAGGCAGCGCAGCTTGAGGCAAAAAGGGAGAAATTCAGCGCGGCTGTGAAGAAGCATGTTATTGACGATGCAAAGGCTGCACAGGAGACACAAGAGCCTGCTGCAAAAGAATCTGAAAATAAAGGGACGAAGAGTCCGGAAGCGGAAGAAAAAGCGACTGTAAAATCGACTCAGACAGTCAATAAAACAGAGGATCCGGACGCAAAAACGGCGGAAACGGTACATGTTTTTAAGGGTATGGTAGAGGACGCCGCAAAGGAGGAGAAAGAAGAGGAAAAGAATGCGGAGGAAGGCTACGAAGAATTTAAGAAGGTTATTGTTATTGTAAATCAAAAACCTATTGTCATGAGAGGAAAAAAGAATTATACTTTTGTTGATATCTTTGATTACATCAATTTTGATACCAGTAAGATGCGCGGTTCCGGTATTGCAACGCTTGTAAACGGTAAGGACGCGCAGTATACACAAAAGCTTTACAATGGTGATAAGATTGAGGTATACTGGAAGCAGTAAGCAAAAAAAGAGACAAGAGGTTGAGCAAATGAAAATGTGTAGTATAGCCAGCGGGAGCAGCGGTAACTGTATTTATATCGGCACAGATGCCACCCACCTGCTGGTAGATGTGGGCATAAGCGGGAAAAAGACGGTGGAAGGCTTAAACCGGCTTGGGCTTACAGGCAGTGATATAGACGGTATTTTAATTACGCATGAACACTCAGACCATATCAACGGTCTGGGTGTGATATGCAGAAAGTTTGGAATACCGGTCTATGGAACGGGAGGTACGCTCGCGGCAATTAAGGAAGTGAGTAATCTTGGGAAGCTGGATGACTCACTTTTTCACGTGATTCATGCCGACGAAAAATTTATTTTAAAGGATATTACCGTCAATCCGATGAAAATATCGCATGATGCGGCGGAACCGGTAGCGTACAGATTTCAGTATGGAAGCAAGCGCATGGCAGTGGCGACGGATTTAGGGATTTATGACGATTATACAGTAGAGAGCTTAAGAGGAATGGACGCACTTTTGCTGGAGGCAAATCACGATATCAATATGCTGCAGGTAGGACCGTATCCGTATTATTTAAAGCAGCGTATTCTTGGAAACAGGGGGCATCTGTCAAATGAGCTTTCCGGAAGGCTTTTAAGCCGTCTGCTGCATGACAATTTAAAAGCAGTGGTTTTGGGGCATTTAAGTAAGGAAAACAATCTTGCGGAGCTTGCCTATGAGACAGTCAGGCTTGAGATTTCAATGGCTGACAACCCTTATCATGCTGAAGATTTTCCTATTTTTGTTGCAAAACGCAGTGAAATTTCACAATTGGTTGAAATATAGTGAAATATTTTGTATGATGTTAAGTATGTTTTGACAGGAGAGCAGGCTGTTACTGTGGAAAATAAATTTTTTACAGGGCAAATTTGTGTCTGCATCCGAATTCGCAAGTGCATAAGTATGGAGGATTATTATGAAGAAAACAATTATAACGGTGGTAGGTAAAGATACAGTCGGGATTATTGCAAAGGTGTGTACATATCTTGCAGAAAACAAGGTGAATATTCTTGATATATCACAGACAATTGTAGACGACTATTTTAATATGATGATGATTGCCGACATGAGCAACGCGGCAAAATCAGTGAGTGAGGTTTCTGACGATTTGGATAAGGTTGGGGCAGACATCGGTGTTATTATCCGCTGTCAAAGAGAGGAAATATTTAACAGCATGCATAGGCTATGAGCAGTGCCAAAATATGAGAAGGTAAATTGACTGCTTGCAGGCACATTTACCAGCTCATATTTTGACAGGGCGAAGCCCGACAACAAATTTGCACTGCGGAGTTACGCATTATTAAGAGCATTGGAGGATTGGTGATGATAAATATTCACGAGGTACTGGAAACCAACAAGATGATCGAGAAGGAAAACCTTGACGTGAGGACAATTACACTCGGCATCAGCCTGTTGGACTGTATCGATTCAGATTTAGAACAGCTAAATGAAAAAATTTATAATAAGATAACAGCTACGGCAAAGGACTTGGTGACTGTGGGAGAGGAGATTGAGAAAGAATTTGGCATTCCGATTGTAAATAAGCGGATATCGGTGACGCCGATTGCGCTTGTAGGCGGTTCTGCCTGTAAGACCTCGGACGATTTTGTGACAATCGCCAAGACGCTTGACAGGGCAAGAAAGGACGTCGGCGTAAACTTTTTGGGAGGATATTCCGCGCTTGTTTCAAAAGGAATGACAAAAGCTGACGAGCTCCTTTTGCGTTCCATACCAAAGGCGCTGGCAGAGACTGAGCTTGTGTGCAGTTCTGTCAATCTGGGTTCCACAAAGACCGGTATTGACATGGACGCGGTGCGTCTTATGGGGGATATTATCAGGGAGACCGCAGAGCTTACGAAGGAGAATGACTCGATTGGCTGTTCCAAGCTTGTGGTATTTTGCAATGCGCCTGACGATAATCCGTTTATGGCGGGAGCGTTTCATGGCGTGACAGAAGCAGACGCGATTATCAATGTTGGCGTAAGTGGTCCCGGTGTAGTGAAGAATGCGCTTGAGAGCGTGCGTGGAAAAAATTTTGAGATTTTATGCGAGACGATTAAAAAGACCGCCTTTAAGGTGACAAGAGTGGGCCAGCTTGTGGCGCAGGAAGCGTCAAAACGTTTGGGAATTCCGTTTGGCATTGTTGACCTCTCGCTTGCACCGACACCTGCAATCGGTGACAGTGTGGCGGATATTTTATGTGAAATTGGTCTTGAATATGCCGGAGCGCCCGGAACGACAGCAGCTTTGGCGCTATTAAATGATCAGGTGAAAAAGGGCGGCGTTATGGCGTCTTCCTACGTTGGCGGGCTGAGCGGGGCCTTTATTCCGGTCAGCGAAGATCAGGGCATGATTGATGCCGTGAATGCCGGAGCGCTTACGATAGAAAAGCTGGAAGCAATGACGTGTGTATGCTCGGTGGGGCTTGATATGATTGCAATTCCGGGGGATACAAAGGCAACCACCATTTCCGGCATCATTGCTGATGAGCTTGCAATCGGTATGGTAAATCAAAAAACGACGGCAGTGCGCATTATACCGGTAATCGGAAAAACGGTTGGAGACAGTGCGGAGTTTGGCGGACTTTTGGGTCACGCGCCGATTATGCCGGTCAATCAATATTCGTGCGATGCGTTTGTAAACCGCGGAGGAAGAATACCGGCGCCGATACACAGCTTTAAGAATTAAATAATAGTATAAAAAGACTTCCGCAAAGTGACTGTCACTGCGGAAGTTTTATGATTTCTCTTGTCATTTCGTTTAAAGGTGACACATGTGTCATTTTTTGTGCTTTGACACCCTCATAGATATTGGCGGCATGGATATCCGCTTTCAGGGAAATGAGAGTGCTTTTGGTAAGCTGATGCAAGCCTTTTGCCGGTGAAGCGATGATTGGAATGGACGTGTGCTTTTTTATTTGGCGAAGCAGTTCGCTTTTTCCGCTTTTCGTCCGAAGTCCAAGCAGTCTTGCGTAGCTGCAATAGCCGTCTGCTTTTAGCATATCCGCACTTTCCTGTGTCATATCAAGGAGAATGTGCATCAGGCTGCGGCAGATGCGTGTGTAGGTAAGGTTTCTGCTTTTGCATAAGTGTGCAAATGTCTCAAATGATACGAAGCGCATGGTATTTGCAGCTATGGTATTGGAAAGCTCTGGGCTGATATCGTAAAAATGGGAAAATTTTTTATGCGGACTGGTATTTTGCAACAGCCTGTACAAAAGAATCTGTGAAAAATCATCTTGGAATAAAAGCGTGTTTTTCTGTAAGGCTTCCAAACAGGTATCCGGCACATATCCTGTCAGGCGGGATAAAGTGTTGTCGGATCTGTCAGCAAGGCTTTTCCGTATCGCTTTTGCAGACGGCAGTCTTTCCTTTGAAAGCGTATCAGAGTGAAAGCCGGCGCCGTTTCTTTGCAGTGTGAGCGGCGTAATCGTGCTGTTTGACTGCCGGAGCGCTTTGATATATTCCAGTGCAAGGATATTGTTCGGGCTTGAAAAAATGTCGGAATTACCTGATAAATCTTTGATTGCTTCGCTTCTTGCAAGGGGGAAGGATTTTCCCTCTTTTAAGTGAAGGTTCAGCAGACGTTTATATTCGTCTGTTTCTTCTGTGATGTTCTCTGCATATTTGCATAAAAGGCTGATATCTCCGCATTCGCTTCCAAAATGAAGGATATCCACGACGCCAAGCCTGTTCAGGAGAGCTATGGCTCCCTGTGCAAAATATTCCGCGCTTCCAAGCGCAAAGTATGCAGGCAGCTCAAAAACAGCGTCTGCACCGCATGCAAGCGCCACGCGGCAGCGCGCATATTTATCTATGATGGCGGGTGCGCCTCTTTGTACAAAATCTCCACTCATAACGATAATGATATAGTCGGCACCGATGGTTTCGCGAACTGTGTCAAGCTGGAGGAGATGCCCATTGTGGAAGGGATTGTATTCTGCGATAATTGCGGCAATTTTCATATGAAAACGGAATCCTTTCTTGCATTCATAACAGTACTATGATAACATATTCTCGTTCAAACATGCTATCAAAACATTAAAAATACGGTTCGAAGCCGAAAAACAGGAAAATTTTATATATTTGGTTGACAAAATTTTCAGGGTTCGGTATAATGTATGAATGTGTGGATAGGAGTCTGCTATGTTAGTGAATTTAAGCGATGTATTTACAAATGACGGCTGTGTGCAGGAGTTGGAAGCTTTGTATGAAGCAGATAATTATACAAGCCGGATCGGGACTTTTCCGATAAAAGAAAAGGGTCCTGTCAGATTAAGGGTTTCCAATTTAGGACAGTCAAAGGCACTGGTAGAGGGAAGCGCGAAGCTTATGTTTGTGCTTGCCTGTGACAGATGTCTGAATGATGTTATATATCCGTTTGATTTATCCTTTCAGTTAAAGATTGCTGCTCCCGATTATACAGGGACAGATATGGACGACTATGAGGCGGATTTTATGGAAGGGTATCACTTAAATGTGGACGAACTAATCAATAATGAAATCTTATTAAATTGGCCAGCAAAGATTTTGTGTCACGAGGACTGCAAAGGAATTTGCAAAGTCTGCGGTAAAAATCTGAATGACGGAGCATGCGGCTGTGATGATTTTGTGCCGGATCCCCGTATGGCGGCAATAAAAGATATTATGAATGCAAACAAGGAGGTGTAACAAATGTCTATATGTCCAAAAAATAAATCTTCAAAAAGCAGAAGAGATAAGAGAAGAGCAAACTGGAAAATGAGCGCTCCTACATTGGTAAAGTGCAGCAAGTGTGGTGCTCTTATGATGCCTCACAGAGTATGTAAGGCTTGCGGATCTTACAACAAGAAAGAGATTATTGCGGCAGACTAATGTAGCAAATTTAGTGATTCAAGAATATTCTAAGGGATAAAAGGTATTGTACTAATCCAATTAGACCCAGATGAATATGAGATTGAATATACTGTAAAATAGGGATGGAAGAGTAAAATGTCAACTCTGCTGTCCTTATTTTATTTTTTTATGTAACAGCTACGAAAAGAGCTGATACATGGTTCATAAAATTTAAACGGCTTTTTTCTAAGGCTTTACACGCTTTCTCACGTTTGTTATAATACAACTGTCAGAAACCGGAAGCGTTATTAAGATTAAGAAAGGGCAAGGTTAACATATGAATATCAGTATTACAGGAAATTTGGGAAGCGGAAAGTCAAGTGTGGCTAAAATTTTGCAGGAAAAGGGTTATGAAATATTTTCAACGGGAAAAGTTTTTCGACAGCTTGCAATGGAAAAAGGGGTTTCTGTGGAAGCGTTTAACCGACAGGTCAATGAAGCGGCAAGCCGCGGAGACCGTTCAGTGGACAAGATGATTGACGATACGACGACAAAAATCAGCGAGGAACGCGACAATGTCGTTTTTGATTCGCGTCTTGCATGGAATTTTGCAAGAAATAGCTTTAAGGTTTTTGTCATTACAGATATTAATGAGTCCAGTCGAAGGGTATTTCATGACAGCGTACGGGCAAATTCGGAATCTTATCAGTCACAAGAGGAATGCCGCAAAGCATTAATTAACCGCCAGAAACTTGAAACAGTGCGTTATAAAGAAATTTATAATATTGATTATTATGATATGAGCAATTACAATCTTGTGATAGAAAGTACCAATGCATCGCCACAGGAAATTGCACGGGAAATTTTAAGCAAAATGAAAGCTTATCAAAACGGAGAGTTTGATAAGCTTATGGAACTAAATCCTTCTTCTATAAAGCCGGAAAGTGATGCCAACGCTGAGAGAATTTCCGTCAATGAAAAGGGCGGAATTTTTTCACTGAATGCCGGAAAATCCCTGTTAGAGGCAGCACTGCAGGCGAATGACAAATTTGTTATTGTAGAAATTGCCAAAACAGAGGACGGCGGAGCAGACAGCTTTATGGACTTTTCAAAAATGATACCCTAACTTATTTTGTGATTTCCATATAGGCATAATTTTTCAATACCTTGTTCCATATCGCATACGCTTTTGCGGTTTCGTGCACATAATGGTCAGAACTGTACTCGGGACGCAGTGCTCCGTCAGCCCCCATTAGGTATTCACTTAAGTTTACAAAGCCCCAACCGTTTGCAAGGCAGGTTTCCTGCAAAAGAACATTTGCCGTAACGATGGAACTGTTGCTCAATCCTCCGGAATGTGCGCCGTTTACGATACATGGAATGGAAATCACATAGACCTTTAGATCGGGGCGGACGCTTAAAACACGCAGAATGAGCGTCTGCATATCCGATAGAAACTGCTGCGGTGTGCTGCCTGTCAGATCATTCATGCCAAAGCAGATAAACATTTTGTTGACATTTTCCATCTGTGAGATAGCGTTTTCAATATATTGCACGTTTCCATTGTATTTTGGCATAATACCGGCATGTGTTGAAAGTGCGTTGGAAGAAATGGCAGCTTTAGCGGAGCAGCTTACTCTTGCAAGAAAGCGGGTGGAATCGGTAGCGATGGAATCGGAATGGGTTCGGCAATATCCTTCAAAGCCAACGGTAAGAGAGTCACCAACAAAGACCGCGTCGGCAAAAAAAGCATTTTCGGAAATCATGCCGCTATATAAAACTTCGTTATACTGTTCAAGACTGATTAATCCTGCCGCGTAATTGTCCACGAGATAGTGGTTTAGGCTGTCTGTAAGATTTGATGTAAGGAGATCTGCGCACTGTGCACTTCCGGTAAGGGGTTGCACCGTAGAAAATATTGGAAGGCCTGTGCTTGTCTCAATTTCTGCCGCATAAACTGTGGAAGGCGCAAGAAAAAGCATTAGAACGGAAAGTGCGATAACATAGCAGGCATAGCCTGATTTATTTTTGAATGATAAAAACATAACAATACTTCCTTTCCTTTTATAATTCTTCTGCCTATTATAGTACGAAAGACAGTAGATGCACAATACTTTGTAAAATTTTCAGAATACATTGACTATTGTACAAAATAGCGATAAAATTAAAAGTGTGCCTATAAAAAGATTTTGTGGCGAGAAATGGTGTTTGTTATTTGACAAAAACAGGTATAATATTGAAGAGGAGCTGAAAATGGCAGATAAGACAGATTGGATTGTGGAAGGCTTCCAATTCGGTACGGAGCAGGACGCAACGCTTGCAAAGAACGAAAAGCTCAGAGTCGAACGGCTTGAGGAAAAAATGGATTACAGCAGCCCCGAAATGATTTATGCAGTATATAAAAAAGCTGTGGAAAATCGCGTGTTTAAGACGCCGGTAGGCTATGAGTTCTTAAAAAAACTGCAAAGGATTTTACAGGAAAATCCGGATTTTGAAAAAGAAATTGAAGAGATCCCTGTACAAGGGGTATATAGTCTTCGTGAGAGCACAGCTCCTGCAGCTTTGCGGATAAAAGCGAGTAAGGTAAAGCCAAAGCCTACGAAAAAAGCGCTTGGACTGCGTGCTTCTTTATTTATCAATATAGTACTTTTATTGCTGATTGGATTGATGTTTTATATTTCGATGACATCTTCCAACCCTACGGCTTTAAACTATGAGCGTGCTGTCCAAAACAAATATTCCGCTTGGGAGAAAGATCTCTCCGAGAGGGAGAGTGCAGTGCGCGAAAAGGAAAGAGAGCTTTTGTTGGAGGAATAGTAGTATGGGAAATCTGAAAATACTTGTAGTAGATGATGAAAGCAGAATGCGTAAGCTGGTAAAAGATTTTCTTGTAAAACAAGGCTATGATGTTTTGGAAGCAGGGGACGGCAGCGAGGCGCTTGACATCTTTTTTGACAATCAGGATATTGCACTGCTGATCCTTGATGTGATGATGCCCAGGGTCGATGGCTGGCATGTCTGCAGAGAGGTGAGAGCTTATTCAAAGGTGCCGATTATCATGCTTACGGCAAAAGCAGATGAGCGTGACGAGCTGCAAGGCTTTGAGCTTGGTGTTGATGAGTATATTGCAAAGCCCTTTAGCCCGAAAATTCTTGTTGCAAGAGTAGAAGCGATTTTGCGGCGTACAAGTAAGCGTGCGGAGAATGAGAATCTTGAATGTGGCGGGATTGTGATTGACAGAGCTGCCCATGTAGTGACCATCGATGGAAAAACGATTGATTTAAGTTATAAAGAGTTTGAACTTTTAACATATTTTGTTGAGAATAAAGGAATCGCGCTTTCCAGAGAAAAGATATTAAACAGTGTATGGAATTATGATTATTTCGGTGATGCGAGAACAATTGATACGCATGTAAAGAAACTTCGAAGTAAAATGGGGGAAAAAGGCGATTTGATAAAAACTGTGTGGGGAATGGGATATAAGCTCGATGTATAGGCGGTGAAACGATGAAACATTCCATTAAGAAGCAGATGGTCATAACATTTATGGCAGTGATGACAGGAATCATTGCGCTGTGTTGGATTATAAATAACCTTTTTTTGGAGACATTTTATATACGGAATAAGGCAGGCGCAATCACAAATGCATACATTCGGATTAATGAAGCGGCATCTTACGGTAACATAACATCTGAAGAGTTTGACCTTGAGCTTAGAATGATTTGTGATACGTACAATATCGGCATTGTCGTAATTGACGCGGAGTCAAAGACAATCAAATCAAGCAGCCGCAACGTGGAAACATTGATTAAAAGGCTCTATGACAACGTTTTTGCTCCGGATTCCAAAATGGAATATCTTGAGGAAAATGACAGATATTCCCTCGCTGCTTCTATGGACAAATTGACATTGACGGAGTATATTGAAATGTGGGGAGTGCTTGATAACGGAAATATGTTTTTTATTCGTTCCCCGATTGAGAGTATCCGTAACAGCGTCAATATTTCGAACCGTTTTCTTGGCTATGTGGGGATTACGGGAACAATAATAAGTGCATTTCTGATTTGGTTTGCGACAGGGAAGATCACAAAACCGATTATGGAATTGAAAGATATTTCAGAGAAAATGACAAAGCTTGATTTTGAAACAAAATATAACAGCCGCGGTATAAATGAAATTGATTTGCTTGGAGAACGTATGAATGTACTTTCGGAAGCGTTAAAAAAGACGATTTCAGAGTTAAAAACGGCGAATAATGAGTTGCAGCGTGACATTGAAAAGAAAGATGAGCTTGAGGAGATGCGTAAGGAATTCCTTTCCAACGTATCCCATGAACTCAAAACGCCAATAGCCCTGATACAAGGGTATGCAGAGGGGTTAAGGGAAGGCATTAATGATGATGCCGAGAGTCGGGAATTTTACTGTGATGTCATAATTGATGAATCAAGCAAAATGAACATTATGGTAAAAAAACTGTTAGATTTAAACGAACTTGAGTTTGGTAATGACGTAGTGGTTATGGAACGATTTGATATCGTTGCCATGATTGAAAATTTTCTTATATCGGCGGAGATTTTAATTGAGCAAAACAATATTATTTTAAAGCATAAGGCGCATGCGCCAATTTATGTGTGGGCAGATGAGTTTAAGACGGAGGAGGTTGTCAGAAACTTCTTCAGCAATGCCGTAAACCATGCGGCAGGCGACCGGGTGATAGAGATCAAATATAATTTAACAAAAGACAATGATACAAATACAGTCCGCATCAGTGTGTTTAATACAGGAGAGCCGATTCCGGAAGAAGCGCTCCCCCATATATGGGAAAAGTTTTATAAAGCAGACAAGGCGCGCACACGTGAGTATGGCGGAAGCGGAGTAGGATTATCCATCGTAAAAGCAATCATGGAGTCCATGAATCAGCAATACGGTGTTATCAATTATACCAATGGTGTAGAGTTCTGGTTTGAACTTGAAACCAAATAAACGGAGGTGCCGGTTTGAAAAAGTTAAAAATTTTAGGGCTCTTAGCAATGTCAGCAGTGATGCTTACAGGATGTGTTGATTCGATGCCTGACATGACAACAGAGCAGTCTGATATGGTGGCAGAGTATGCGGCAGGGCTGCTGCTCAAGTATTCTCCCAATTACGATTACAGGCTTGTAAGCGATGCGCAGCTTGCGGCTGCGATTGTGCAGGAGAACGATTTGGAGGAAACGACAACAGAGGCTGTCACAGTGCAGGAAAGTCAGGAAGAGATTCCTGAAGAAAAAATACAGGAGCAGTCAGGCGCTCGGGAAGAAGAGACAGAGCAGAATACGGAGAGTGAAGAACAAATTGTGCAGGGCGGATTAGATGCAGATACGGATCTTGCAGTGGAACTAGGTATAGAAGATGGAATATCCCTGCGGTATCAGTCGTTTGAAATCTGTGATTCTTATCCGCAGAATACATCGGGATTCAGCGGAATTGATGCGGCAGAGGGCAGAAAGCTGATTGTTTTGCATTTTGACCTTGAGAATACTTCCGATGACGATGTGGAATGCAATTTGTATGATCATGCCCTGCAGCTTCGGGTAAATATTAATCAGACATTTTCGGCCGGTGCACAGGAGATGCCGATGCTTCCGGATGATATGGTATCCTTTGCCGAAACCATTGAGGCGGGAAAAAAGGCAGATGTAGTGGCGGTAGCTGAAATTGAGGAATTATCCGACAATGATATTACAAACCTTACGCTTCAAATCTCTTCAGCGAACGGAAACTGTAATGTAAAAATAAGGTAATTGCGGACTTTTCAAGGCTTTATGGAATTTTTTCATGGAAAGTGTTAAAAATTTTCTGAAAATATTTGTAATTATATACAAGGATATGTTATAATTATAGAAAATTAAAAGTCCTGTATGGCAGTGATGATGAATAGACGATTGTAAATGATTGTCTGGTAGAATGGAGGGTTATTATGGAGACTAAGATTCTCTTGGAAAATGGAACAAACGAACTGGAAGTGCTGGAATTTATTGTGGATGGCAATTCATACGGCATTAATGTGGCAAAAATCAGAGAGATTATTCAATATTCGCCTGTAACACCTGTGCCAAATGCGCACCCGAGTGTAGAAGGTATTTTTATGCCGCGTGATGCGATGATTACGGCAATTGATTTGAAGAATTGCTTGCAGAGAGGGCAGTCTGAGCCGGGCGGTTTATTTATTATCACGAGCTTTAACAAGCTGGATATCGCATTCCATGTAGATTCTGTTGTAGGAATTCATCGTGTATCATGGGTAGACATTATCAAACCGGGAGCAACAGTAACAACAGCAGAGGACGGTATTTCAACAGGTATTATCAAAATTAACGGCAAGCTGATCATTATTCTTGATTTCGAGAAGATCATTACAGATATTAACCCTGAGACCGGTTTGAAGGTAACAGAGATTGATGCGCTTGGTGTAAGAGAGCCTTCTGAGGTGCCCATTCTGATTGCAGAGGATTCTTCACTGCTTAGAAAGCTGATTGTTGATTCGCTCAAAAAAGCAGGCTATGATAATGTGATTAAGGCAGAAAACGGCGAGGAGGCATGGAATTACATAAATCATTGCAGGAGCATAGGTAATCTGAACGAACAAGTAAAAATAATTATCACTGATATTGAGATGCCTTTGATGGATGGGCATCGTTTGACAAAGCTCGTGAAATCCGATGATGATACAAAGAATATTCCGGTTATTATATTCTCCTCTCTTGTTAATGACGAGATGCGCAGAAAGGGTGAGGAGCTTGGTGCAGATGCACAGCTTTCAAAGCCTGAAATTGGAAACCTTGTAAAGGTTATCGACGATTTGTTATCAAGATAAAGTAAAACGGAGCCGGGAGATAAAAGCCCCGGCTCTTAAAGATAATTAGGAGACGAGATGGAGAAGTCGGAAATAACGGAAAAACAGAAGCTTTTAACGCAAAAGCTTGAGGAAGCCCAGGTTGTGCTTGTGGGAATCGGTGAAGAATTTAACGAGGGATTTGAGGATATTGCCAAATTTCCGGAACTGATGTCTGCTTTGGAGGAGGTCGATACAAATCCGACATTGGAATGGACGGTGCCATTTTTAGAGAAGTGCTTTATTAAGCGGCACAATGAAGGAAGAATTATTGATGCATACAGGGTGCTCTATGAGCTGATTAAGGATAAGGATTATTTTATTGTTACAACGTGTATTGATGGGAATATTGAAAAAGTGAATTTTGACAGGGAGCGGATTGTAGAACCTTGCGGCAGCTATAAAGCCTTGCAATGCAGTAAAAAATGCAACAACGATTTGACCTCATCAGAGGATTTTATAAGTTTTATATGTCAGGCGATTTCGGACGGGGTAGGGCTTGATTCATTAGAGAAACCTGTGTGCCCTCTGTGTGGCGAATCGCTGACGTTTAATAATATATTGTGTGAAAACAATTATGTGGAGGAAGGATATAAGCCGCAGTGGGAAAAATATATGAACTGGCTGCAGCATACACTCCATAAAAACATATGTATCGTGGAACTTGGCGTGGGGATGAACCTGCCGGGGATTATAAGGTGGCCATTTGAGAAGGCAGCATTTTACAATGAGAAGGCAAGTTTTTTCAGGATAAATATGCAATTGTATCATATGACCAAGGAGCTTGAAAATAAAGGTGTCAGTATCGCAGCAGATGCGGTGGACTTTTTGAATAGATATCAAATGAGTGGGGAATAAAGACGGAGGGGTTATCATGGGTACGGGAGAAAATCACTTGGATAATTTACTGGAATCGGTGACAGAATCTGATGAGGCAAAAGATGTTGAGACGAAGGAGCCTGAGTCTGTTGAGACGAAGGAGCTGCCGGAGGAATCGGAAATAACAGATATACCGGAAATGACTGATGCATTAGGAGTGTCAGATATATCAATAGAATCGGATATTTTAGAAGATGAACAAACGTCGGTTGATTCAGAATTGACGGATATACTTGAAGAACTGGATCTTTCAGAAATATCAGAAGTGTCTGATGCGTTAGAAATAACAGACCTGTCGGAGGAACTTGAAATACCGGAGATATCAGAGATGCCGGAAACGTCAGAGGATTTTGAACTTTCAGAACTTAACAATGAAGAGAATGGGATTGACCCCGAAGCTGCAGAACAGGTCCATGACGAAGCGGATATTTCTGCAGAATTGGGTATTGACGATATCGCTGATTTCGATATGCCTGAGATATCCGATGAACTTACGGAAGAACCGGAAAATGTATTGGATATTGACGATATCGCTGATTTCGATATGCCTGAGAATCTCAATGATGAGAATTTCAATGATGAGAATGATGAAACAAAAATGGAGTTAACAGATGAGCTGAATATTGCTGGATTGGAAGCAGAAGAAACTTCTCAGTCAGAAACGGAGCTTGGAATGTCAGACGAATTAAATCTTGACGAATTAGATTTAGATACATCGGAGTTAGACATCGCTAACATGGACGATGATTTAGGAATACTTGACGGCATGGATGATGATACAAAGGATAATAGTCCGTCAGGAATAGATGACGGACTTGATGATGTGTTAAGTATGCTTGATGATGATGCAGACTTGGCAGAAATCAATGATATACTAAAGAAGTCTGACAGCAATGAGCCGATTCAGGATGAGATGATGGATTTGCTGAATCAAATGGCTGATGATGAGGCGGCACTGGTAAATGCCGGAGTGAAAAATATTGAGGAGGATGGGGGTGTCCCTATTCCTGATATGCCGTCCGAGTCCGAAGCAGCTGATGATAGTACGGAACAAACAACATCAAAAAAGAAGAAAAACAGCAAAGACCAGGAGAAAAAGCCAGGAGTGATCGGTAAATTATTCAATTTGCTGACAGATGAGCTGCCTGGACCTACCGAGGAGGATTATGCTGCGGAGGAGGAGAAAAAGGCAGCTAAAAAACAGGAAGCGCTGACGAAAAAAGAGCAGGATAAACTTGCCAAAGACGAGGAAAAACAGGCAAAGGCTGTAGAAAAAGAAGCTGCCAAGAAAGCAAAGGCAGAGGCAGCCGCACAGAAAAAGAAGGAAAAACAGGAAGCGAAGGAGAAAAAAGCTGCCGAAAAACTGGAAAAACAGGGACCTGTAAAGAAGGCAAAGCGAATTCCGCCTAAAAAGATTGCGGCTGTGGCATTGTTTGGTGCATCTGTGTTTGGCGGTGTCATGGTGGCAACGAACGTCCTTTCCAATCAAGGGTATATCAATGTTGCAAAAAAAGCCTTTTATGACGGAAATTATAAGGAGGTATATCTTGCAACATATGGAATGAATCTTAATGATTCCGATGCGCTTATTCAGAAAAAGAGTGAAATTATTTTAAAGATGCAGCGTTGGTATGATTCCTACCAAAATAACCTGAAACTTGGACGGGAGAGAGAGGCGCTTGATGCCTTAATCAGGAGCATTGCGTCATATGATTACATCAATGCCGAAGCAGAAGCATATGGGGTGCTCAATGAAATTGACAGCATTAAAGATACTATTTTGGGTGTGTTACAATCGGAATATGGACTTAGCGAGGAGCAGGCAAGAGAATTATTGAATTATGAGGACGCATTGGATTACACAATCGCACTTAATAATATTATAACAGGCAAATAAGAGGATGTGGGATTTGCACAGGTGTGCGGTCCCACGTTTTAGAAAGAACGAAAGGTTGAAACAAGGTATGGTAGCAGTTATTGATTATGATGCGGGGAACATTAAAAGCGTTGAGAAAGCGTTGCTTGCACTGGGGGAACCGGCAGTGATTACGCGGGATCGTGATACAATATTAGAGGCTGACAGAGTTATTTTACCGGGAGTTGGAGCGTTTGGCGATGCAATGGAAAAGCTGCATTCTTATGGGCTTGTGGAGGTGATCAGGGAAGTTGTCAACAAAAAGATTCCTTTTCTTGGTATTTGTCTGGGATTGCAGCTTCTGTTTGAAACAAGTGAAGAATCTCCCGAAGTGGAGGGGCTTGGCATATTAAAGGGAAAAATTGTAAAAATTCCGGATCATAATGGTTTGAAAGTACCGCAGATTGGCTGGAACTCGCTGCAATTTCCAAATAAGGGCAGGCTTTTTGAGGGGATTCTGGAGGAAGCCTATGTATATTTTGTGCACTCCTATTATCTGCAGGCTGATGCGCCGGAAATTGTAACCGCAACAACGGAGTATGCGACACATATTCATGCTTCCGTTGAAAAGGGAAACGTGTTTGCATGCCAGTTTCATCCGGAGAAAAGTTCAGATGTGGGATTACAGATTCTGAAGAATTTCTTACAGGTATAAAATACGGAAAGATAATGGCAGGCCGAGAAAGGAGCAAGGCTATTAATATGATTACAAAGAGAATTATTCCCTGCCTTGATGTCAACAACGGGCGCGTTGTGAAAGGGGTTAATTTTGTCAATTTGATTGATGCGGGCGATCCCGTAGAAATTGCGGCGGCGTATGACAGGGCAGGCGCTGATGAAGTAGTATTCCTTGACATTACCGCGTCATCGGATAATCGCGCTACAACGGTCGATATGGTGCGCAGAGTGGCAGAGAAGGTGTTTATCCCGTTTACGGTCGGCGGCGGCATTCGGACAGTTGATGATTTTAAGGCGATTTTACGTGAGGGTGCTGACAAGGTTTCAGTGAACAGCGCTGCGATTATGAATCCGTCGCTTATCAGTGAAGCTGCAGATAAATTCGGAAGTCAGTGCGTGGTCGTGGCGATTGATGCAAAGCGGCGTGCCGACGGGAGCGGCTGGAATATTTATAAAAACGGTGGACGTGTCGATATGGGGATTGATGCTGTGGAGTGGGCGATGAAGGCGGACAGATTTGGAGCAGGTGAGATCCTTCTTACAAGTATGGACTGTGACGGTACAAAGAGCGGGTATGATATTGCGCTTACGCGGACTATATCGGAAAATGTGTCGATTCCGGTAATTGCTTCCGGCGGGGCCGGAAGTTTGGAGCATTTTTATGATGCATTTGATGCCGGAAAAGCGGACGCAGCGCTCGCGGCATCGCTGTTTCACTTTAAGGAGCTGGAAATCCGGGAGGTAAAGCAGTACCTTAGAGACAAGGGTGTTTCTGTGAGATTTTAAAATACAAAGGAAAGGTTGGAAGAACAGTATGGCAATGATTGAGAATGATTGGTTAGATTCAATCAATGGGGAATTTAGGAAACCTTATTATAAGGAATTGTTTGCCTTTGTGAAGGACGAATACAGCAGCGCAGTTATTTATCCTCCGGCAGATGATATTTTTAATGCGTTTCATTATACGCCTCTAAGCAAGGTAAAGGTGCTGCTTTTAGGACAGGATCCATATCACAATGTGAATCAGGCACATGGTCTTAGCTTTTCGGTGCTTCCGAGTCAGCCTAAAATACCGCCCTCTTTGCAAAATATATATAAAGAGCTGCAAGATGATGTAGGCTGTTTTATACCAAATAATGGTTATTTAAAAAAATGGGCGGATCAGGGAGTGCTTCTTTTAAATACCGTTTTGACCGTACGTGCGCATCAGGCAAACTCACATCAGGGACATGGCTGGGAGCAGTTTACGGACGCAGTGATACAGGCGGTCAATGCGCAGGACAGACCAATTGTATATTTACTGTGGGGAAGACCGGCGCAGAAAAAAAAGCCGATGCTTACGAATCCAAAGCACAAGATTCTTGAAGCGCCACATCCGAGTCCGCTGTCAGCACATAATGGCTTTTTTGGCTGTAAACATTTTAGTCAGGCAAATGCGTTTTTGGAAGCGAACGGCATTACGCCGATTGACTGGCAGATAGAAAATATATAGATATATCATTCACCAGATGAGAGGAACATGGTTATAAATGAAGCTTTTAGAGGAACGGATTTTAAAGGACGCGGCAGTAAGGGCAGGAAATGTGCTTAAAGTGGACAGCTTTTTAAATCATCAAATGGACGTTAAGCTGTTTCGGGAAATGGCAATGGAGTGGAAAAGACGTTTTGATGGTAAACGTATTGATAAAATTTTAACAATAGAGGCAAGTGGAATCGGTATTGCGGCAATAGCAGCAGAAGTGTTTGAGGTGCCTGTTGTGTTTGCGAAAAAGGCAAAAAGCATCAACTTGGACAATGACAATTATTGCACAAAAATACAGTCCTATACGCACGTCAATATGTATGATGTGATTGTCTCCAAGAAGTATTTGACGCATGACGACCATGTGTTAATTATTGATGATTTTCTTGCAAACGGCTGTGCGCTGATGGGACTTTTAGAATTGGCAGACAAAGCGGGCGCTGCGGTTGAGGGCATTGGAATTGCCATAGAGAAGGGATTTCAAAAGGGCGGCAGAGAAATCAGGGCAAAGGGAATACAGCTGGAATCGCTTGCAATTATAGAATCAATGAACGATGTGACAGGGGAAATTGTGTTTCGGTAGTCATTTTATGTCATCTTATAGTCAAATGATGCAAAGGGTATTAAAAATTTAGTATTCTGTCCGAAATAAATAGTGTAAGTCAAAGTTAAGGGATTTGAGTATAAAATGGCAAAAACAGGAGGAATCGACAATGAGAATTACAACACAAATGTTAAACGAAACAGCAAGAAAGACGGGATTGCCTGTCAATAATTCATCACTTTTAAACTATGTTAATAAGAAGGACAACAATTCGCTGCTTGGCAGTCTGCAAAACAGCATGACACAGAAGTCAGACATAGCAAAGAAAAAATCTTATGAAAAGCTTGAAGACGCAGCAGATTCGCTTGAGGAAGCAGCAAAGGCGCTCACGAACGAAAAAGGGGACAGTCTTTTTGCAAAGGCAAAAGAGAGCGGCAGTACGGCAGAGATTATAAAAACCGTAAAGGCGTTAATTGAACAGTACAATGAAACAAGAAAGCAGCTTGACAATAATACATCAACAATCAACATGTGTTACAATCAGATGTTAAAGTCACTTGCTTCAAAAAATAGTGAAGAATTAGAAAAATTGGGAATTTCCGTAGAAAAAGACGGAACTATGTCATTTGATGAGGATAAATTGAAAGATGCCACGTTAGAGGATTTGGAAACAGTGTTTGGCGCAAAGAGTGAGTTTGCCCAGAAGCTGCAGTATTTGGCATCAAATGTATCAGACAGTGTGACTGCCGAACTGGAAAGTATGGGAAATCAGTACGGACAAGATGCCAATTCTTTTTCTTCTTATATCAGCAATAAGTATAATTTTTGGAGTTAACAGCATAAAAAAACTGACAGCAGTGTCATAAAACTGTTGTCAGTTTTTTATATGTATCAAATATTTTTTATCGTGCAAGCCATCCCCCGTCAACGGCAAGTGTAAAGCCATGAACGTACGATGAAGCTTCCGATGCAAGGAAAATAGCAGCGCCTGCGATATCCTCAGGTGTTCCCCAGCGACCGGCAGGAATGCGTCCTAAAATTTCCTCGCTTCTCTGCTCGTCCTTTCGGAGATTTTCCGTATTGTTTGTTTCCATGTAGCCGGGAGCAATGGCGTTTACATTGATGTTATGCTTAGACCATTCATTGGCAAGCTCTCTTGTAAGGCCAATTATGGCGCTTTTGCTGGCAGTGTATGCCGGAACGCGGATTCCGCCCTGATAGCTCAGCATGGAAGCAATGTTAATGATTTTGCCGCCTTTATTGTCATCCAGCCAGCCTTTTGCAAATGCCTGTGAGAGGAAAAATACCATCTTTTCATTGATATTAATGACAGAATCCCAATCTTCAACGGACACATCTGCCGCATCACACCGTTTAATGATACCTGCGTTGTTTACAAGAATATCTACTCGTCCAAAAGCTTTTTGAGACTGCTCGACAATCTGGGGAATTACAGAGATATCGGATAAATCAGCAATGATTTCTTTGAAGCTTCCTCCAAAATCAACGATTTTAGCAGCCGTATCCTCACAGCTTCTTCTTGCCACACCGATTACATTGGCACCTGCTTTTGCATAGGCTACGCAGATTCCCTGCCCTAAACCTGTATTTGCGCCTGTCACAAGAGCTGTTTTTCCTTCCAATGAAAACATATTTAAATTTGGTGTCATATAAGTTATTCATTCCTTTCTATATGTGTTTAAAGATTTTAACTATACTATTATTATAACGGCAAAAATTGGATAAAACAAGTTTATTTCAGATAAAAGATATTTGTGATTGTCATTTGTAGCAACAGAAAATGGAATAGGCATATAGTATAATAAAAAATTGAGTGGAAAAATAAATGAACCGACAATGTTTCGAACCATGTATTGTAACATATCTTGATAAATTTTACTGTATTTTTGATGAAATGATGAGAGGAATGACGGGTATCGAATTCAATTGCAGTATTTCCCACAACTTTATTGTACAGATGATACCGCACCACAGAGCGGCAATTGAAATGTCGCAAAATATTCTGCGCTATACGTCAAACAAATCCATACAGGATATTGCGTCGGGCATTATCACAGAGCAGACGAAAAGTATTGCAGATATGGATAAAATACTGGACTTTTGCTGCGGATATGAAAATTCGGAGGAAGAGGTTTCCGTTTATCAGGGCAAGGTAAACGCAGTGATGAATACAATGTTTCACAAAATGAACAATGCGTGTGCGACCAATCAGATTAACTGCAATTTTATGCGGGAAATGATACCGCATCACGAGGGTGCGGTAGGAATGGCTAAGACTGCGCTTAAGTATGATATCTGTCCGCAGTTAGTTCCGGTTTTAGATGCGATTATCACCTCTCAGGAGCGCGGGATTGTGCAAATGCAGAATCTTATGAAATGCTTAGGGTGTGAGCAGTGATACATACTGCAAAATCTTTTCCATATTATGCATAATTTCTCAAAATAAGGCAATCCTTTTTTTAAAGCAAATAGAGAGAAACGTACTGTTTGCGGATAGGAGGATTGTTATGATATTAAAACAGAAGGAAAAAGATGCTATTACGGAGTTGCAGACACAGGAAAAAATCTGTGTGGAAAAGTATCGCAGATATAAGGAGCAGGCAAAAGATCCGGAGTTAAAGAATCTTTTCGGAAAGCTGGAACAGGAGGAACAGAAACATTACGACTCATTGGAGCAGGTGCTGAATGGAAGCGTGCCTTCATGCGACTGTAACGATTCGGACGGGGCAAACTATAAGCCACAGGCAACATATGACGCGATGGCGCAGAACAATGATAAGCAGTCAGACAACTTTTTGGCAACGGACTGCATCGGAACGGAGAAGTATGTTTCTTCTGAGTACAATACGAATGTATTTAAGTTTGCAGATGCGGCACTGCGCAAGCTTTTGGCAGACATTCAGATCGAGGAGCAGAACCACGCGGAGATGCTGTATAAGTATAAAACGGCGAATGGTATGGCATAAAAAGAATTCATTTACAATATTTGTTGAAACGGGACTTTTTATACAAAGGTCTCGTTTTTTGTTTTTCATGGAATTATGCTGTTGAATATGGTAAAATAAAAAATACAGGTATGATTATAAGCGGAAAATGGATTCCGTTAGTTTATAATTTTTATTAAATATGGAGGCGAAAGATGAAAACATCAGAATTATTCAAAGAAAAAACAGTGTTATCCTATGAGGTTTTTCCACCGAAAACCGCGGATGACGCGCATACAATTTATGAGGCGCTAGACGGTTTAAAGGAGGTTGCGCCCGATTTTATCAGTGTGACTTATGGGGCAGGCGGCGGAACAAACTGCGCAAAAACGCTGGAGATTGCAACAGCCGTAAAACACCAATACAAAATAGAGAGTGTTGCGCATTTAAGAGGCATCGATCTTTCTAAACAGGAAGTGCTTCGGATTATCGGCGAGCTGAAAGAAAACGGGATTGAAAATGTGCTTGCACTGCGGGGCGATGTGATGCCGGATACTGTTCCGACGGGAGATTTTCAATATGCGGATGAACTGGTGGCTTATATTCGCGAGCATAGCGATTTAAACATTCTTGCGGCGTGTTATCCGGAGGGGCATCCGGAATGTGACAGTATTGCAAAGGATATTGCGCATTTAAAGCGAAAAGCTGATGCGGGGGCAAGCCAGCTTATTACACAGTTTTTCCTTGACAATGAGGACTTTTACCGCTTTTTTGAGCAGACGCAGGCAGCAGGAATCAGTATTCCGATACAGGCAGGAATTATGCCTGTGACAAACAGAAAGTCTGTAGAGCGTATGGTAAAAATGTGCGGAATCAGGCTTCCGAAAAAATTTATGCGGATTATGGATCGGTATGAGCAAAATCCGACGGCTTTGCGTGATGCTGGAATTGCTTATGCGATTGACCAAGTGATTGATTTGCTGGCGCATGATGTGGATGGGATTCATTTGTATATTATGAATAAGCCGTATACGGCAAAGAAGATTTATGACGCGATACGAAATATTATTATGGCATGATTGGCATAAGGCGGGAAATATTTCTCGGTAGGAGCTGTTCTTGCATCATGTATAGTAAAATTAATCAGAAAACAAAAAAATCAGGACAATGCATTTATCTCCACCTTCCAAAAAACTGGGTGATTGTAATAAAATTCAAAAGAGGATGTATTAAAATGTGGAAATAGGAAAATGATAGTATTCTTTATTCAAAGTCTCCATACGTTCCGACCAAAGATATCTTTCAAGCAGTCTGTAATGAAATTGGTCGGTACTATCATGGAAAAGAAATCCAATATTTAAAATCAAAAAAAGAATTGAAATGGAAAGGCTTTAACCTTTGGTGTAAACTGGGCTTTTGGTCATCTCGCAGCAATATAAGAGGCGAATGGGTAAATTTAGAAATCGTAACAAGCCTTTTTGCGACGGATTTGTCCGATATGGAACGAAAAGGCGTTCTGAATTTTGGTATGAGACCTAAAAATTTTAATGTATATCAGATCGATTCGAACAAGTTTGATGAAATTATTGTTTTCATAGATCATACAATAAAAGCTGTTAAAGAACTTGATACAAAAGAAGGAATGGAAAAATTCTTTTTGACAATGCCGAAATCGGTTTTTATTGAAAGGGACACTAATAATCTGCAATATTTAAATAAATTAGGGCTTAATTCATAAAACGATATTCTATTTATGCATTAGTACAACGAAATCCATATAAACAATTGTTTTGTTCTGGCAAAGGTGGTAAAATAAATTATAATTTGAGCCAAAGTGAGGAATAAAACAATGAATGCAGAAATGAAAAATAAGCTGGAAGATTGTTTTAGCCGCGAAAGAAGCCCGACAGACTGTTACGAAGCGCTTCCGTATATGAAAGAAAATCTTGGACGGATAAACTTTGATGATGACAGCGATATGCATGATTTGATTGATATTATTTTACGTGCGTTAAAGATGGATGAAAACAATATCAAATTTGTGGAGTTTCTAGTATCTAACGGCTTTGACATCAACTATAAGCTGGCAGGAAATGACTGTCTGCTGCTAAGATATGTGGATGATGCGCTGGAAAACAGGGCATTGAAGCTTGAGGTGATTAAGCAATTGATTAGGCTTGGTGCGGATGTTTGTTCGGAAACGTTAGACGGTGACAATGTGCTTTCTCTTTTAGCGGGACGAGACGAAATAACTGCGGTTTATATGGTTGGATTTTGCGATCTGATACCGCTTGACAAGACGGACAAGTATGGTGCAACGCCTTTGATGTATGCGGCAATGAGAGGATATAACAGGCTTGCCAAAATACTGATTGAACGGGGCTTTGATGTCAATGCAGCCGGTAACGCACCTGTTACCGACAAAGAGATGCAGGTGAAGACAGACGGTGTTTCTCCGCTTGCGCTTGCAATCCGGTTCGGAAATGTGGATATGGTTCGTATGCTGATTGCGGCAGGGGCGGATGAAGCAGTCTATGACGCGGAGGGAAATCCGCCTGTTTTTTCACTGGTACTCTATCCTGTTGATTTTTTTCGCGAATTTTATGGCAACTGCATTAAAGACGATCACCCTATTTTTGCGAATAAACGGGAAATAATTTCTTTACTGGGACAGTTAGACCTCACAAATGCGGAAGGATATACCGTACTGATGAAGTCGCTGTTTCCCATGAAATTCTGGTACACTGCGTTTGGAGACGGGATTTCGCCAAAGAAGAATCGTTCGATTGCGCTGGAACTAATTAAAAAAGGCGCAGATGTAAATGCAATAGGCAATGATGGCAAGCGCCCGCTGCATCAGGCTGTGGTGGATATGGAGGAAGTGGCAAGGGCGCTTGTGGAAGCCGGAGCGGATATCAATGCACAGGATAATGACGGCAACACGCCCTTGATGTATGCATGTATGAAAGCGAAAGAGGAAACCGTACTTTGGCTTTTGAAGGCGGGTGCAGATTATAAGCTCCAAAATAACGAAGGCAAAACTGCCGAGGACATGGCGGCGAAAAAAGGCTATTCCCGCGCCTTGGAACTCATGGGAGCTGATACACTGCTACAGGCGTGCAAAAATAATCAAAAACGATCGGTACAGGTAATTTTAAAGCGTGGCGGCATAGACATCAATGAGCGGGATGAGGAGTGTAGCACACCACTGATTTATGCCTGTCAGAACAATGCGCTTGAAATTGTAAAAATGCTGCTTGACAATGGCGCCGATCCGAATGTCGGAAATCAGAAAAACCGTATGCCGCTGCATTTTTCGGCGGCATTGGGCATCCTTCCCATTATTAATTTGCTTGTAAAAGCCGGGGCAGACGTAAACTGTACGGATGACAGTGGCTATACGCCGCTCATGTTTATGGCACAGAGCGGGAAAACGGCTGCCGCGCTCAATTTTATTAAGAATCCGAAGGTCGATGTCAGTATCAAAGACAATGCCGGACGGACAGCGGCTATGTATGCTGTTGTGGCCAAACAGCAGCAGCTTGTAAAGGCATTTCTGCCGTTAATGGGAACCGATATGGATGATGCGGACAGGGAAGGATTTACAATGCTTCATTATGCCTGCCAATATGGGCAGTCTGAAATTGTAAAGCTTCTTTTGGAAAGGAATCGGAGCAGCGTCAATAGAGCCAGTGACATAGGAGAAACGCCGCTTATGATAGCTGCAAGGACTTCCAATCTGATGATTGTAAAGCAGTTGCTTGAGGCAGGTGCGACGGCAGGCTGTTCGAATGTAAAGGGCGTTACGGCGTTGCATTTGGCAGCTATATTAGGGAATGTAGTTTTGGGAAAAGCGCTGCTTGAGGCAGGCGCTGACATTGAAGCAAAGACATTGGAAGGACACACTCCTTTGATGTATGCAGTTATCGAAGGCAAAAGCGAGTTTGCCCAAATGCTCATTTTGGAAGGCGCAGATGTGAATGCTGTGGACAACCAGCAGGGCAGCGCGCTATCCTATGCAATTCAGGCACAACTGCCGCAGATTGTGGAGCTGCTAATCGAGTCTGGTGCGGAAGGGTAATGGATATGGATTTTTTAGGAAATGGAAAGGGGACTGTTGGAACCGGGGCGGGTGGATCACTTGTCAGCTTCAACGGCATTTAACTGTGGGCTGTGTCTTTTTTTGTTGGAAGAGTATGAACGTGCCTTGGTGCCGCTAAAGCGGGCAGAGCAGTTTTTAGGCAGTACTGCCAGATTAAACGCTGCGGAACGAAAAGGGTTCCTATAGGCAGTGACAGCGTCAAAGGATACGGTATTGCTGTTGCTGACATTGGATCCTGAGGGAGGCGATGGCATGGAGCGATATTACCTGATTCGGGTGCGGTGGCTGACTGCACTGTGCCTGATCCGGTTGGATCGAAGGCAGGAGGCTGCCCCAATTTTACGGTTTTTAGCGCAATCTCACATTGAAATATAAAGGAGAAGAATTATGCAGCTTGACAATATGGCTTATGACAGAGCTTAGTCATATCTGACTGTGAATACGATTACGGGAATTTAATGAAAAATAAATAATATAAATATTGGAGAAAAACGTATTATGGAAAACAATAATAACATGGAAGATACAAACGATACTTTTAATATAAACAGGCTCCAGGCATTGGCGGAAGCAGGTGATGCAGACGCTCAGTATGAATTGGGCTTGTGCTACAAGTTTGGACTGAACGTGGAAGAAGATGCGGCGCAGGCTGCCATATGGTATGAAAAAGCTGCAAAGCTAGGAAATGTTCATGCACAATGTAGTCTCGGCTATTGCTACAAGGAAGGTTATGGTGTGGAACAGGATGACGAAAAGGCAGTCTATTGGTATACCGAATCCGCCGGACAGGACGATGCAGATGCACAATATGAGCTTGGCTTATGTTATGAGACAGGACGCGGTATTGTGCAGGATGCAGAAGAGGCTGTTTCATGGTACTCGAAGGCAGCCATTCAGGATAATGCGGACGCAATGCACGCGCTGGGGCGCTGCTATGCGCTTGGCATAGGAATTGCGCAGAATGATGCATTGGCAACATTCTGGCTTGCTCAATCTGTCGAGCAGGAAGAGCAGGACTTGGAAGAGATGGCGTATGGAGACGAAGACTTGGGTGATGAAGATGATGACGATTATGACTATGACGACGGTGATGAAGACTATGAAGATGATGACGACGATTATGAAGATGACGACGAAGACTTGAGTGATGAAGATTATGACGAAGACTTGAGTGATGAAGATTATGAAGATGACGAAGACTATGACGAAGAGGAGACAATGCAGGCGTTGCAGGTGGCTGCGGCGCAGGGCGACGCTGTAGCACAGGCGATGCTTGCAATATGTTACTATACCGGCGAGGGTGTAGAACAGGACATGGAGCAGGCTGTCGCATGGTTTACCAAGTCTGCCATGCAGGAATATGCTCCCGCACAGCGAAGCCTTGCCGTCTGCTATGAGCAGGGCGAAGGTGTAGTGCAGGATGACAAAGAAGCCGTTCGCTGGTACACCAGAGCAGCAGAGCATGGGGATGCATCTGCACAGTATGAGCTTGCCCTGCTGTGTGAGACAGGGCGCGGCGTAGATTTCAGTCTTGATGCTGCCGCTGCATGGTTTGCAAAAGCCGCTGCGCAGAATCATGCCCAAGCGCAGTATCGTCTCGCTCAGTGCTATGAGACAGGGCGCGGCGTGGAGCGCAATCTGGTAAAGGCGTCGGAATGGTATCTTGAGGCATCTGACAACGGCAGCGGGCTGGCAGGCCACAGGATACGCGAATACTATAAGGACGGTATATTAAACCGCTGGCTTATGGCAGCGGAGAAAAGCGATGATATCGCTGCCAAAGCTGCCGCACTGGACAAACTGGGAGACAATTATAAGCATGGATTGGGCGTGAAAAAAGACTGGGCGAAAGCTGTCGCATACTACCGCGAAGCGGCCGAGGCCGGAAATGCCGCCGCACAGCGCAGTCTTGGGTACTGCTATGATTACGGCGAGGGTGTGGAGCAGGACAAGGAACAGGCAGCCTATTGGTATACAAAAGGTGCAGAGGGCGGCGATGCAGACGCCCAGCGCAACATCGGCAGCTGCTATTTCTATGGCGAGGGTGTGGAAAACGATGATAAAAAAGCGTTTTACTGGTATTTGCAGGCGGCTGAACAGGGGCATCCGCAGGCATGGCAGCAGGTCGGATATTGCTATGAATCGGGGCGGGGTGTAGCGCGGGACTACAGCAAGGCTGTTTATTGGTACCGCAAGGCAGCAGATGAAGATGATAAGGTCGCACAATGCAATCTCGGATTGTGCTATGAGAACGGCCAAGGTGTAGAGAAGGATTTAGAGCAGGCGGCATACTGGTACCGTAAAGCTGCCGAGCAAGGCAGCAGAGCCGCACAATGCAATCTCGGGATATGCTATGAAAACGGTGTAGGTGTGGAGAAGGACTTAGAGCAAGCAGCATACTGGTACACAAAAGCCGCCGAGCAGGGTTACAGTAACGGACAGCACAATCTTGCAATATGCTATGAAGACGGAGAAGGCGTAGAGAAGGATTTAGAGCAAGCGGCATACTGGTACACAAAAGCCGCCGAGCAAGGTCATAGCGCAGCGCAAAATTCATTAGGAAATTGCTATTACAGTGGAGAAGGCGTAGAGCAGGATTACGGCAAGGCTGTTTATTGGTACACAAAAGCCGCCGAGCAGGGGAACGCAGTTGCACAGGCAAACCTTGCGGAGTGCTATGAGGACGGGGAAGGCGTAGAACAGGATGAAGAAAAAGCGTTTTTCTGGTACAAGAAAGCAGCAGAGCTGGGGAATGCAGTAGGACAGTTAGGTACCGGAATATGCTATGAGGATGGAGAAGGCGTAGAGCAGGACTTAGAGCAGGCGGTATACTGGTACCGCAAAGCCGCTGAGCAGGAGTATGCCCGGGCACAGAGTGTATTGGGCTGCTGCTATCATAACGGTGACGGTGTAGAGCAGGATTATGAGCAGGCGGTATACTGGTTTAGAGAAGCAATCAAGCAGGATGATGTGGTCGGACAGCGCAATCTCGGGTTGTGTTATGAGAACGGAGAAGGCGTAGAGAAGGACTTAGAACAGGCGGCATATTGGTACAAAGAGGCAGCCGGGCAGGGTGATGCTGATGCACAATACAGGCTGGGTATGTGCTACGAAAACGGAGAAGGAGTAGAGAAGGACTTAGAGCAGGCGGCATATTGGTACAAAGAGGCAGCCGAGCAGGGACATGTAATCGCACAATTTAATGTAGGCGTGTGTTATGCCAAAGGCACCGGCGTGGATCAAAATTGGGACAAGGCAATTATGTGGTATACGGAGGCTGCCACACAAGGCTATATCTCTGCACAAATTAATTTGGGCAACTGCTATTTCAGAGCCAGCGGCGTGGAGAAAGATATGAGGATGGCAGCTATATGGTGGGAAAAAGCAGCCAATCAGGGAGACGCGGGTGCACAGTACAATGTGGGACAGTGCTGGTATTTTGGTAATGGTGTGGAGCAGGATTATGAGCAAGCCGTCTATTGGTATGCAAAGGCAGCCACACAGGGATATTCTCGTGCGCAGTATAATCTGGGTGTCTGTTACGAGAAAGGACAGGGCGTGGAGCAAGACTTGAACTTAGCAGCGTCCTTCTACACTGCCGCTGCCGGACAGGGCAATACAAACGCGCTTGCAGCGCTGAATCGGCTCAAGGAACAGTTGGATTAAAAGAGAAGAATATGATTTTAGAAGCGTTGCTCACATTCCCGAAACAGATGATTGACTGCAATCTGGTATTCACTGTAATTGGAGGCTTTTCGAATCTTTTTGAGATATTTATCCGATGCCTCAAAGCTTTCAATCAGATACGTCCACAGGTCTTTCATTTTGAAAAGAGTTGGCGTTTCCCCTGACATTTGTGCGGCATAACCCTCAAAGATTTCATCATGGAATGCTTTGAGGGTTTCTTTTGTATAGAGAGAAGATTGCACGCTTTTTGAACATAATTCTCCATATTCGTGTTCCTTTAATTGCGCAATCAGTGCAGGATTTCTTAAAATACCACGTCCTATCATGAGATGGTTTGTTTGAGGAATCGCATTCAGAAGCGCTTCATAGCTTTGCAGCGAAGTGATGTCTCCATTGTAGCACAGCAAAATATCAGGCAGGGCAGCAACGGCAGCAGCAAATGCCTCTTTGTGCGGTGTAAATTTGTAAAATTCCTTTTGCAATCGCGGGTGGATAATCAGCTCCTCAATCGGGTATTTTTTATACAACTCTAAAATAGCTTCCCATTCCTCAACAGATGCAACACCGATTCTGGTTTTAATGGAAATCTTCAATGGCGACTGAGCAAAAATCTCATCAAAAAAGCGCTCCAATTCATCAAGAACACTCAAAAAACCGGCGCCGCGTTTTCTTGCCGTAACAGTGCCGGAGGGACAGCCAAGATTGAGATTTACGGTAGAGTAGCCGTATTCCGCAATTTTTCGCGTGATTTGCAAAAATTCTTCGGAGCGGTTTGTCAGAATTTGGGGAACAACGTTGATACGTTCATTATGTTCCGGAAGGATTTCATTCAGTTCCCGACGGTTCATTTTCTTGCTGGCGATAAACGGTGTGAAATATTTGTCAATCCCGCCAAAATAATGATGATAAGCATTTCGATAGATATAAGTCGTGATACCCTCCATTGGGGCAAGGTAAAATCTCATAGGTTTCCTCTCTTTTTTCCATGAATCAATAGAACACACGCAGATTGTTTCATTATAGCCTTTTTATGGTATCTATGTCAAATACACATGCGCAAATTTTACTGTTCAAATTGCGCATACCTTTTTTACCTGTTTTGTGATATGATGTTATATATAAAAACAAATTGATATACTACATCTCAAAAAGGGTGGGAAATCGTTTGCATTCCTTTCACAGATTGGAGAAAGATACGAAAATGGAATATTTGAAGAATACAAAAAAAGAAGTTGAAATCGGTGATATCTTTATGATTCCTCTGTTTCTGCCTTGGAGAGAACGGGAGGATCTGATTGATTATAAAAGATATCAATTTCGCAAAGACGATCTATACGCGTTTGGTCGATTGATCGACATTGACATGGGAAACTGCAAATTGATTGAAGTTTTTCAGTATGTAGGGAAAATTCCCGACACTCCCGAAATAATCGTAAATTCGGGAAGGTTGTTTGCGCCGGTTTTTGTGGTGCAGGCATTCCGAACAAGCCGTTGGCGTGTCTTGTTTGGAAATCCGTATTATGACAAACGGATTGATTCCGATTATGAAAACATTTTATTTCTGTATCCGGTGTGTACCATGCGCTTATGGAAAGGCGGCAAGGACATCCGTATCACGCCGCAGCAGCGCGATGAGATGATACAGGCAGGCGTCCAAGGGACTGTTATAAACGGCGGAGCAGAGATAGAGAATGATATACGCTCTTTGCTGATCAGGCAGGGATTGGAACTAAATTATGAAAAAATTGTGGAGGAACGCCAAAATGAATATCCAAAGCCGCGCGATATGGATAGAAAGCTAAAGCAAACAATTGCTCCGTTTCGCTGGCTTTCGGAATGTGGCAGATATTCGCTAATCCTTGATGCAGGCATACTGAATCAAGCGCTCTTTGAGAAAAATAATTGGTTAGGAAACGGATATGATTGGGAAAAAATTGCATTGGCATTCATGGAAAATTTCAAAACAGATCCAAAAGCAAAATTTACATTTGATTGTGAGGCAGATATGTTTTCCATGCAGTCCTCCTCGAAGAAAGCGCTAAAAGAGTTTGCGCTGGCATTTCACAAATTTGTAATGAATGCGGAAGCGTTTGATAAACTGTTAAACAAAGTAAAATAAAATTGGGAATTTGGAAAGCACAAATATGCTTTTGGAAGCTGTAAGGCAGCTGTTGAAAAATGCGGGGGAAATAGTGATACCGAAGGAAGCAAAAAAGCAGATGGAACAGAAAATATTATCAGAACAAAGCTTTAAAACAAAAAATATTAAAATAGAAAATAAGAAGGTTACGATTTATCCAAGTGCAGCTTCGGCTACGCCGGTCATATATCTGAACACGTTCGCGGAGGAAGAAGGAGACTGTGTGCACCGAACGCTGTGTGATATGAGCTGTCCGGATTTTACGCTTGTCGTGATAAGCGGTCTGGAGTGGAACCATGATATGGTTTTGTGGGATATCCCGCCTGTTTCCAAAAACGACGCACCGTATACAAAAGGCGCAGATGAATATTTGCAATTGATGATTGAGCAAATAATACCAAACACAGAAAAATACATGCAAGGCAGTATTGCGTGGAGAGGGCTGGCAGGATATTCTCTTGCCGGCTTATTTGCAGTTTATTCCATGTATCAGACAACCCTTTTTTCGAGAATTGCCAGTATGTCCGGTTCTCTTTGGTTTCCGGATTTCAAAGAATATGTATTTTCAAACGAGCCGATGCAAAAACCCGATCATTTGTTTTTTTCTTTGGGTGACAGGGAATGTAAAACAAAAAATCCATACTTGAAAACAGTACAGAGTCATACGGAAGCGATTGAGGCATTTTATCGCGGGCAGGGAATTGATACAATACTTTGCATGAATGCAGGTGGACATTTCAAGGATACGGCCCAAAGAACCGCATCCGGAATCCGGTGGCTGTTATCAAAGCCTGCAAAAAGCGTTGAAACAACAAAAGATTTGTGATAAGGTAGGCATATGGGATAATCATGGAGAGCGATAGAAAATGGCAATCCCGAAACTGAAGGATAAGGAGAACGTTGTTGTATCCTATCTGCGCAATATCCACAACAGCGAAATTCCCATACTAAAATACAACAACGAAAACAGCCTGTCCTGTGTCGTAACGCTTGCGTACCTTTCCTCGAGAAATAAGTACAAAATCGAGCGCGGCAAAAAAGCGGCAAGGGCTTTGCGGACTTTATTTTTTATCCAAAAGAAAAAATCTGCCGGGCATTATTATTGAATTAAAAGCAGACAGTACCCCAGAGGCTGCCATTGTTCGGATTAAAGACAAGGAATACAGCGAAAAACTGAAAAAAGAAACGGTTGAAACAATTCTTATGGCAGGGATTAATTACAATACCAACACGAAAGAACATCAATGCAAAATTGATGCTTGGCTGCAAAATAAAGAATAGCAAGCTTGCGCTTGATAGCAAAAACGCGCAGACAGAGAAAAAAACAAAAACGAAAAGGTGCATTAAACCTTCTAAAACCAAATTAATTACAGGAGAAACAAAACATGTATATAGGAAATCATTTATCATCATCAAAAGGGTTTGAGAGTATGGGAAAAGCCGCACTCAAACTTGGAGCAAATACGTTTGCTTTTTTTACCAGAAATCCAAGAGGCGGAGCGGCAAAGGATATTTCCGCCGATGATGCGGCAAAGTTGCGGACAATTATGGAAGAACACAACTTTGGAAAGCTTGTGGCACATGCCCCCTATACGATGAACGTATGTGCGGAAAAAGAAAATGTGCGTAACTTTTCAAGGGAGGTACTTGCCGACGATTTAGAGCGCATGGAGTACCTTCCAGGGAATTACTACAATTTTCATCCGGGTTCCCATGTAGGACAGGGATCCGAAAAAGCGATTGAAATGATTGCCGATGCACTGAATGCTGCCTTAAAGCCAACACATCAAACAATAGTTCTTCTTGAGACGATGGCAGGAAAGGGTTCTGAGGTTGGGAGAAATTTTGAGGAATTGAAGGCAATCCTTGACCGCGTAACACTTTCCGACAAAGTGGGTGTATGTTTTGATACCTGCCATGTGTGGGACGGAGGCTACGACATTGTCAATGATCTTGACGGAGTGCTCCAAAACTTTGATGAAATCATCGGATTGGACAAATTATATGCAGTTCATTTTAATGACAGCATGAACGATTGCGGTTCCCATAAGGACAGGCACCAAAAAATCGGGGAAGGAAAAATCGGGGCGGAGGCGCTGCTTGCCGTCGCATACCATCCGCTGCTTACAGGCAAACCGTTTATTTTGGAGACGCCAAATGATGATGAAGGTTATGCAAAAGAAATTGCAATGGTACGAAATTTTCAGCCGATAGAAGAAAAATAACAGAAAGATTTTATGCAATTGTCATAATTTTCCCGCAATTCGTTCTTTTTTGTTATAGAAATCTGTAAGAAATGATACAATAAATATAATTGACGAATGATATACAAGTCATTTTGTATATACAATCAAGCAGGAGGGAGAACCGTTTATATGAAAGTTCGTAAAATCTTAGTTCTGACAATCCTTGTCGGGCTTCTTGCAAGCTCATTGTGCGGCTGTGGGGGACAGACTGCATCTAAGAGAAGAACCATTGGTTCCATTACAGAAGCCGGTTCCGGCAGTGATGAGAATACAAATCAGTCGGTGCTGCAGCTGACGATTGCATCAAATCAGACTTCACAGGACAATCCGTATCATTTCGGGCTTCAAACCTTTAAGGAGGTTGCGGAAGAATTATCCGGAGGCACGATTCACTTCATACCCAAATAGGTGTAGCAAAAATATGATTGGCAAAACAACAGGAAATACCGTCAACAGTCAAGATTTGATTGATAAAAGGCAATATCTCTGATAGAATAAACAAAACAGATACAGAAAACGGGCAGGAAAAATTAGCCGAACAATGGAGGGTTGCTATGCGGAAAGTCAGTTACTTACCTCTGTGGCATTTGCTCTTAGAGAGGG